>NZ_JBIAQP010000025.1:0-186958 GCF_042889145.1 Streptomyces sp. NPDC002680 | reverse complement strand
GTCCGGCGTTTGAGGACAAGGCCCGTTCAGGGCCGGAGCGGGGGTCTGGGGGCGCAGCCCCCAGGGATGGGAACGGGTAGGGGCGGCGGGGGCGAAGAAACCCCCTCTACCCGAGCCCGAACCTCGTCAGGACCGCCGCATGGTCCGAAGGCCAGTCATTGGCGGCCACCTCGGGCCACACCCTCACCGTGCCGCTCACGACCACCCGCGAATCCAGCACCCTCAACCCCCTCCCCCGATACAGCACGAAGTCGATCCGGTCCTGCGGCTCCGGCCGCCCACTGCCGTCCTCGTGCTCGACATGAATCGGCGACCACGTGTGACCGGGGGAACCAACCGGATCCGGGTGGAACTCCCGGTACGAGTCGCGCAGCCCCGCCTCCTCCGCCGCCTTCGTCACCGGCCACCCCACCCCCGCCCAGTCCAGATGCGAGGGCGCGTTGAAGTCCCCGACAAGCACCACGTGCGCGGAATCGTCGATCCGCCGCAGGATCTCCCGCATCTGCCCCAGCCGCCCACCCTCATGGGCGATCAGCTCGGCCTCCGCCAACCCGTCGAAGCGGGCCTCGTAGGGCCCGTACGGCGCGCAGTCGAGATGGGCGCTCCAGACGTCCACCTCCAGCCCCGTCCCCAGCCTGATCCGCACTCCGGTGCCCCCGTAGAAACCGACGTCCGGGTCACCGAGGCGGGCGATGATCGGGTACCGGCTGATGACGCCGAGGTTCGGACCCGCCTGATGGTGGTACCAGCCGAGCGCCTCGGCGAGTTCCTCCGCCGAGTTCCCGTTCGTCTCCTGGAGGCCGACCACGTCGGCACCCGTCTCGGCGATCACCTTGAGCTGCTTCTCACGGTGGTCGTCGACCTTGGTGCCGCCGTACCAGAGGTTCCAGCTCATCACCCGGAGTTCGTGGGTGACCATGGCCCCGAGCTGCGCCACGGTGACCCCGGCCAGGCTCGTCAGTACCGTCCGGCCGGGCACCGCCTCGATCGGCGCGAGCGACGGCACGGCGAGCACGGCGCAGCCCGCCGCCTCGGCCGAGGTGACGCCGGTCTCGGTGTCCTCGACGGCCACGCAGGCGGCCGGGTCGACACCCAGGGCACGGCAGGCGGCGAGGTACGGATCGGGGGCGGGCTTGGTGTGCTCGGTGTCGTCGGCGGTCACGGAGACCGCGAAGCGGGCGGCGCCGAGTGCCTCCAGCACCGTGTCGGCGACGGACCGGGGCGAGGCGGTCACCAGGGCCGTGGGTACACCGGCCCGGGCGAGCGCGTCGAGCAGGTCGAGCGCGCCGGGGCGGGGCACGATGCCGGTACGGACTCGGGCCGCGAACTCCCGGTGCAGTTCGGCGGCGAGCTGCCCGGCCGCCGTGCCCGTGGCGGCGGCCAGCCAGTCGGCCGTGTGCTCCACGGGCCGGCCGAGCACCTCCGGCTGGTCCGCCTCGGTCAGTGGTCTCCCGGCGACCTGCTCCACCGCCTCCCACCACAGCCGCTCGGTGTCGACGAGCGTGCCGTCCATGTCGAACAGGACGGCCTGGAGCGGGGGTTGGGGCAGGTGGGGGGTGTCGGAAGTACGGGGGATGTGGGGGGTCACGTTTCTCTCTCTGACGGATCTCTCTCCGACGGACTCACTCGGCTCACGGACGGTTCGTGCGCTCGGCCACCAGCACCGGCCGCTCCGGCAGTGAGACGTGTACGGCGGCTCCGGCGCCCAGCGTGGCGGCCTCGTGCGCGGGCAGGTCGGCCTTCACCTCGGTGCCGTCCACGAGCCGTACGGTGATCCGGGTGACCGCTCCGAGGAACGCCGTGGCCACGACACGTGCGTCACCCGCCGTATCGGCCTCCACCCGTACCGCCTCGGGCCGGACCAGCGCATCGACCTCGACGGCGTCCGGCGCCGCGCCGTCGACCGGGAGCCGCTGCCCGAGCACCTCGACCGAGGCGTCGGACAGGCGTCCCGGAATCCGGCTCATCGTGCCGACGAACTCGGCGACGAACGCGGTGGCGGGTCGGCCGTACAACTCGGCGGGAGCGGCGCACTGTTCGAGTCGCCCGCCGCGCATCACGGCGACCCGGTCGGCCATGGACAGCGCCTCCTCCTGATCGTGCGTCACGAACAGGGTGGTGATGCCGAGTTCCTGTTGCAGCCGGCGGATCTCCTCGCGCAGGGTCAGGCGGACCTTGGCGTCGAGCGCCGACAGCGGCTCGTCGAGAAGCAGCACACGCGGGCGGAGGGCGAGTGCGCGGGCCAGTGCGACGCGCTGCTGCTGGCCGCCGGAGAGCTGGTGCGGGAACCGCTCGCCCTTGTCGGCGAGGCCCACGAGGTCGAGCAACTCGGCGGCACGGGCCCGCCGTTCGGACGTACGCACCTTGCGCATCCGCAGTCCGAAGGCCACGTTGTCGAGAGCGCTGAGGTGCGGGAAGAGGCTGTACGACTGGAAGACCATCCCGGCGTCGCGGCGGTGGGCCGGGACCTGGGTGACGTCCTCCCCGTCGACCAACACCTCGCCGGAGTCGGGGTGTTCGAACCCGGCGAGCATGCGCAGCGCGGTAGTCTTGCCGCAGCCGGACGGGCCGAGCAGCGCGAGCAGCTCCCCCGGCCGGACGTCGAGGTCGAGTCCGTCGAGGGCGACGGTCGGGCCGAACTCCCGGCGCAGGCCCCGGAATTCGACGGTGGCGGCCTTGTCGAGCGTCATGTGGTTCATCCCTTGGCGGCGGCGGTTCGGGAACGCCCGCCGAGCCCGGCGAGCGCGAGGAGGAGGGCCCAGGTGACGAGCAGGCTGAGCACGGAGACGGCGACGGACAGCTGGGCCTGCGAGCCGCCGACGCTGTAGATCCACACGGCGAACGGCTGGAAGCCGAGGAGTTGGGCCACCGTGAACTCGCCCAGCACCAGGGCCAGGGTGAGGAAGGAGGCGTTGAGCAGCGCCCCGCGCAGATTGGGCAGTACGGCCGTCACCAGTGCCTGCACCGGGCTCGCACCGCAGCTGCGGGCGGCTTCGACGAGCGTGCGGACGTCGATCGCGCGCAGCCCGGCGTCCAGCGACCGGTGGACGAAGGGCAGCGCCATCACGACGTACGCGAGGACGAGGACGACCGGGAAGTCGGGGTTCTGGATGGCGACGAAGGTCTGGAACAGGGGCGTACGCGAGAGGTGTTCGGGTCCCCACTTGAGGACGGTCGAGATCCCTGCCACGAACGCGATCGGCGGAACCACCAGCGGCAGCGAGCAGATCACCTCGACGACCGGCCGCAGCCGGGGTGCGCCGAGCCGCAGGGCGACCATCGCGGGGACCATCAGCAGCAGGACCACGGCGATGGTGGCGGCGGCCAGTTCGAGGGAGAGCAGCAGGCCGGTCAGGAAGCCGTCGGCGCCGACGATCTCCCCGTACGCGTCGAAGGTGATGCCCTGGCCCGGTACGTCGACCGTGAAGAGCACGGACGCGGCGAGCGGGACCAGGAAGTAGACCGCAGCGCCGGCCAGGACCACCCAGCGCCACGCGTTCAGGCGAGCCATCGCGCGCTCCTCCTTTGCAGGGGCAGGTACACGGCCATGACCAGGCCCGCGATCAGGACCATGTCGAGGCTGAGGGCGAGCGCCACGTTCTCCTGGCCGACCAGCACGTTGCCGGAGATGGCGTCGGCGATCTGGAGGGTGACCAGCGGGACCGAACTGCCCACCATGGCCGCGGCGGTGGCGTACGCGGCGAAGGCGCTGCCGAAGAGCAGCACGAATCCGCCGAGCAGCGAGGGCAGCAGCACCGGCAGGGCGACGTGCTGCCAGTACTGGACGGCGGTGGCCCCGTTGTTCTGGGCGGCCTCACGCCACTGGGAGCGGAGTCCGTCGAGCGCGGGCGTGATCGTGAGGACCATCAGCGGGATGAGGAAGTAGAGGTAGACGATCACCAGTCCCCAGAAGCTGTAGAGGCTCCAGCCCTTGTCCGTCAGCCCCAGGTGCCGGGTCAGCACACCGGAGTTGCCGAGCGTGGCGACGAACGCGAAGGCCAGCGGCACGCCGCCGAAGTTGGCGAGGACCCCGGAGGCGGTGAGCACGGCCTCGCGCAGCGCCCGGAACCGTGAGGTCACCACGGCCTGGGCGAGCAGCAGTCCGAGGACGGTCGCGAGGAGCGCCGACACGGCGGACAGCTTCACGCTGCCGAGCAGCGCGGTGAGATACGCGCCCTGGAGGGAGTCGGTCAGATTGGCCGTGGTGTACGAAGTGGCGCCGGTGGCCTGGTTCTTGACCGTGAAGGCGCCGTTCAGCATGGCCAGGGCGGGCACCCCGAAGGCGACCGCGACAAAGGCGAGCAGCGGGAGTACGGCGAGCCAGCCGGGGGCGCGGCGCCGCCGCTTCAGGGAAGCGGCGGGCGCCACGTCGACCCGCGTGAGGGTGGCGGTCATCCGGAGACGGCCTTGCCCCAGCCCTCGGCCAGCACGGTCTTGGCCTTGGCCTGCTGGGCCTCGGTCGGGAAGGCCGGCGTGCCGGAGACCTCCGGGAGCGCGGCGGCGGCGGTCTTGTCGAGCGTGCCGGCCTTCTCCATGGCGGTCATCAGGACCGGGCGGGCGAAGCCCTTGAGCCACAGGTTCTGGCCCTCGGCGCTGTAGAGGTACTCCTGCCACAGGCGGGCCGCCGCCGGGTGCGGGGCGTCCTTGTTGATGGCCTGGGAGTAGTACTGGGAGAACTTGCCGTCCTCCGGGACCGAGACCTGCCAGTCGAGGCCCTTGGACTTGAACTCCTCGGCGTACCCGGCGTTGAGGTAGTCCCAGTCGATGCTGATCGGCGTCTCGCCCTTCTCGACGGTGGCCGGGGTCGACTCGACGGGCGTGTAGTTGCCGTTCTTCTTCAGCTTGGCGAAGAAGTCGAGGCCGGGCTGGATGTCGTCGAAGGAGCCGCCACTGGCAAGAGCCGCCGCGTACACGCCGCCGAACGCCGAACCGGACTTGGTGGGGTTGCCGTTGAGGGCGACCTGGCCCTTGTACTGCGGCTTGAGCAGATCGGCGAAGGTGGTCGGACAGGTCTTCACACGCTTGGCGTCGCAGCCGATGGAGATGTAGCCGCCGTAGTCGTTGAACCACTGCCCTTCCGGGTCCTTCTGCCCCTCGGGGATGTCGGCGAAGGAGGCGACCTTGTACGGCGCGAGCAGCCCCTGCTGGGCGGCGCTCAACGCGAACGAACTGCCCAGGTCGAGAACGTCGGGGGCCCGGTCCTGCCCCTTGCGGGAGGTGACGGCGTTGATCTCGTCCTGGCTCGATCCGTCGGGGCTCTCGACCTCGATCTTGATGCCGTACTTCTTCTGGAAACCGTCGATCAGGGCGCCGTAGTTGGCCCAGTCGCGGGGCAGGGCGATCGCGTGCAGCGTGCCCTCCTTCTTGGCGGCGGTGACCAGCTTGTCCAGGCCGCCGAAGTCGGCGGCGGAGGTCGCGGTGGCGGCACTCTTGCCGTCCGCGGTGGTCGACGCGTCGTCGGGGGCCGCGCCGCAGGCGCTCAGGGCGAGCGCGGCGACGACGGCGAGGGCGCCGCCGCGGACGGCTGTTCTCGGCAGGGACACGGTCACGGTCTCTCCAGGGGTGCGCACGAGGGGTGAGGAAGTGCGGAGAACTTGTCTGAACAAGTTGGCCTCAGTACGCCCTCCGCTGGTATCAGGCTCGTAAACTCTGGCGAAACGCTGACCCCTGATTCCCTGCACAATCCAGGCATGCGTGGACGGCTCACGGATGTCGATTAGGCTGCTCACGCTGTGCACAGCGACAGACCCGGAGGGGAAGCATGACGGCGCGACACGAGGAGATCGCCGACGAGCTGCGCCGGGCGATCGACCGCGAGCAGTACACGGTCGGCAGCCGTCTGCCCCCGGAGACGGAACTCGCCGCCCACTACGGCGTGGCCCGCGGCACGATCCGCCAGGCGGTCGCGGCCCTGACGGCCGAGGGGCTGATCGGCTCCCGTCAGGGCGCCCGCCGGGTGGTCCTGGCCAGCCGCCGCAGCCAGACCTTCGAGGAGCTGCGCAGCTTCGCCCAGTGGGCCCGCGCGATGGGCCGCGAGGCGACGGGCCGGGTGGTGCACCAGGAGTACCGCCCGGCGACGACGGAGGACGCGATCCGTCTCCAACTCCGCGAGGAGACCCCGGTGTTGCACGTCCTGCGCGTACGCGGCCTGGACGGCGAACCGGTCCTCCTGGAGCGCACGGTGTACGCCGACTGGATCGCCCCGTCCGTGGAACCCATCGAACCGGACTGCCCCTCGGTCACCCAACGCCTCTTCGAGGACACGGGGTTGGTCTTCGCATACGGCGAACACATCATCGACGCGGTGGCGGCCGGCGCCCAGGACGCCGAACACCTGGCCATCCGCCGCACAAGCCCCCTCCTACGCGTCCGCCGAGTAACGACGACAAGAGAAGGCCGCCCAGTGGAATGGTCGGACGACCGCTACAGAGGCGACGCGGTGAGCTTCAGCGTCCACAACTCGATAGCGAACAACGCCCTGGCGAGAAGCGCCCCAAAGGGGCGCGGGGAACTGCGCGACAAGCCACAACGAACCCGCACCCGCCACCAAACCCCCGAGGCACCTAAGTAGGCGACCCAGAAGAGAACCTCCGCAGCAAGGGCGACAGCACCAACACGGACTTCGTCCGCTCAACAAACGGCTCCCCCGCAATACGCTCCAGCACCCGCTCGAAGTGCCGCATATCAGAGGCAAAAACCTGCACCACCGCATCCGCCTCCCCCGTCACGGTAGACGCAGCCACGACCTCCTGATACCGCTCCAGCCCCCGCTGAATCGTCTCCGGCGAGGTATTCCGCCGGCAGAAGATCTCGACGAACCCCTCCGTCTCCCACCCCAGCGCCGCCGGATCCACCCGCACGGTGAACCCGGTGATCGCCCCACTCTCCCGCAACCGGTCCACGCGCCGCTTCACCGCGGGCGCGGACAGCCCGACCAGCTGCCCGATGTCCGCGTAGGAGCGACGCGCGTCCTCGGCGAGGGCGTGCACGATGCGTTCGTCGAGATCGTTCAGCACAGCGGGTTCATCACTTTTCAGATGGTGCGGGCACTTCGAATCGGGGGCGGCGGTAGCCGTAAAGGAAGTAGAACACGAGCCCGGCCTGGAGCCACTCGGTCGAGTGAAGACACCGAGAGCGGCGAACCCCCTGCCGACGGCCGCGCGTGTTGGCGTACGGATACGGCCGGACGGCTTCGGCCGGGGAGGAGCAGGATCTTGCCGCGCCAGACACCCGAGTCGTTGTTCATGGGCAGAGCGGAAGAACTGGGGAAGCTGAGAAACCGGCTGGACGCGGCGGCGGGAGGCGAGCCCCAGGTCGTCCTCGTCGACGGTCCCGCCGGGATCGGCAAGACCTCACTGGCACGGCGCTTCCTGTCCGGTGCCGCCACGGACTGCCGGGTCGTGAAGGCCGGCGGCGACGAACTCGAGACGGAACTCGCGTACGGACTCGTCGCCCAGCTGGTGCCACAACTGCCCGCCGCGGCCGAGGCGTTGCGGGACCCGGCCCTCGGCACACCCCACAGCCCCGCCGCACAGGACCCGGTCGCAGTCGGTGCCCTGTTGCTCGATGCCCTGGGTCAGCTCCAGGGGCGAGCGCCGGTCGTCCTGCTGATCGACGATGTGCACTGGGCGGACACACCCTCGCTGCACGCACTCACCTTCGTGCTGCGGCGGCTGCGCAGGGACCGGGTGCTGGCGCTGCTGGTGACGCGTGACGTGAACGATCCCCGGCTCCCGCAGGGGCTGCACCGCATCCTCCACGACGAGGCCACGCTCCAGCTGACGCTGGAGGGACTCGGCCTCTCGGACATCGTCGCGCTCCACGCGGCCCTGGGCTCGTCGGCCATTCCCCGCCGGGCGGTGGCCCGACTGCGGGAGCACACGCACGGCAACCCGTTGCATACGAAGGCGCTCCTGCAGCAGTTTCCCGCGGACGTCCTCGACGGCACGGCGGTCCTGCCCGCCCCTCGCAGATACGAGCGGCTGGTCACGGCGCAGCTGGCGCGGTGCAGCGCTCCGGCGCGCGACCTGGTCGAGGCCGCCAGTGTCCTCGGCATGTCCAGTCCCCTGCACCAGGCCGCCGAGGTGGGCGCCGTACCGGACTCGCTGGGCGCGCTGGCGGAGGCGATGAGACACGAACTGCTGGAGGAGGATCCCGCCGGTGCCATGCTCAGGGTCGCCTTCCCGCATCCGTTGTTGCGGGCTGCCGTGTACCGGGGGCTGGATCCGGCCGAGCGCTCCCGCCTGCACCGGCTGGCGGCGACCCGCTCGGACGACCAGTACGCCGCGCTCCAGCACCGGGTGCACGCCGCCGTCGCGCCGGACGGGGACCTCGCCGGGGAACTCGTTCGTCTCGCGGCACGGCAGGCGGAGACAGGGGCCTGGGCGGCGGCCGCGTCCGCGTCGACGACCGCTGCCCGGCTGTCCACGCAGGTCGGCCTGCGCGAGCGCTGTCTGATCCAGGCCGTCGAGTACCGGCTGCTCGCCGGTGATGTCAGTCAGGCCGCCGAACTCGAGCCGACGCTCCAGGACATGCCGCCCGACGCCGAACAGCAGTACGTCCTGGGCCATCTCGCCCTCACCACGGGGCGGCTGGACGAAGCACGCCGAAGGCTAGCCGCCTGCTGGGAGAGCGGCGACGCGACCACGGAAGCCGAGACCCTGCGCAAGGCCGCCGAGCAGATGGCCTGGCTGTGCCTCATCCAGGGCGACGCGCCGAGCATCGTCGGCTGGGCGCGTCGCGGGCTCGATCTCCCACCGGCGAAGCGGTCGTCCTTCCTGCGCGACTCCCTCGCCATCGGGCTGGCGATCTCCGGCGACTACGACGAAGGCATGCGGTCCCTCGACCGTCTCCCGCTCTCGGGGCCCCGCACCACCCCGGAGCAACTGGACGGCCTGCT
Organism: Streptomyces sp. NPDC002680; assembly: GCF_042889145.1. Lineage (NCBI taxonomy): Bacteria > Bacillati > Actinomycetota > Actinomycetes > Kitasatosporales > Streptomycetaceae > Streptomyces > Streptomyces sp. NPDC002680. Next base: position 178,059 of record NZ_JBIAQP010000025.1, on the reverse strand, counting down.
CGCGCGGGGCATGCTCCAGCTGTGGAACGGACAGTTGGGTGAGGCCCGCCGGGATCTGGAGGACACGTTCTCCTCGCACCGGCGCGGCGGGCTGCCGTACGCGGCTCTCGTGGCACTGGGCTTCCTCACCGACGCCGAATACCGGGCCGGGCTGTGGGACGAGGCCGTCGCGCACGGCACTCAGGCCGTCTCGCTGGCCGAGGACACCGACCAGATATCCATCCTGGCGGTCGTCCACGCCTGTACGGCGTTCCCCCTGGCGGGCCGGGGCGACTTCGAGGCCGCCGAAGCACACGCCAGGACAGCGGTACGGCACGCCCAGGTACTCGGTGACGTCAATGACGCCGCCTTCGCCGCGACGGCACTCGCCCTCGTGCACAGCGGCCGCGGGGACGACGAGCGCGCGGTCGCCGAGCTGACTCCGTTCCTGGGCCCGGACATCGTTCACCGCAGCGGCCTCGACGAGGTCGGGATCGTCGCCTGGCGGCCCGTCCTGGCCGAGTCCCTGACCCGCCTGGGGCGCACGGACGAGGCTCTCGACGTGCTCGTCCCGTACGAGACCCGTGCGGCCGAGCGGCGTCGTTGGCTGGAACAGGCGTCTGCCGCACGTTGCCGGGGCCTGCTGGAGGAGGCGTACGGCGACCAGGAGGCGGCAGACCAGGCGTTCCGGGCGGGACTGGGCCACTGCGCGCGGGGAGAGCAGGGCGAGCGCGGAGAACAGTGCTGGGAGGAAGCGCTGCTTCACCTCTCCTACGGCACGTTCCTGCGCCGCGTCGGCCGGCGCAGGACGGCGGTGGCCGAACTTCAGGCCGCGCACCGGACCTTCCTCCGTCTGCGGGCCGCACCGTATCTCGAACGGTGCGCTCGGGAGCTGGCGGGCTGCGGCCGTCCGACAGCGCGCCCCGGTGCCCGGCATGCCGGGCTCACCGCGCAGGAGTTGACCGTCGCCAGGCTCGCCATGCGGGGTCTGTCGAACCGTGGCATCGCACGAGAGCTGGTCCTCAGCGTCAAGACGATCGAGTACCACCTCGCCAACGCCTACGCGAAACTCGGCATCACCTCACGGACGGGGCTGTTCGGCACGCTGGGCGACGAGAGTTGACGCCCGGGTCCCGCCGCACACCCCAGGGCTGAACCCCCGGGTTTTCACCAGGGTGCCCGCAGCCGTTCCTCCGTAGCGTGCAGAGCAGAAGAAACCCGCGCCGAACAGGGCGTTTCTGATCTGTAGGGGGGATCGTGCGACTTTCTGTGCCGGTCTCGGTATCCAGGCTCTTCGGCGCCTTGATGCTGGGCCTGACCCTTGTGGCGACCAGTGGTTGCTCCTCACCGGCGCCTCCGGAACCGCCCGACTGGACGGAGACCACCACGGACACCACCCTGGAAACCACCCCGGAAGCCACGCAGGCCGCCGAGCCCCTGATGGAGTGGTCCGTTCCCGCCGACGTGGTGGGCGTCTGGTGCGGCGGTGCGAACGACGCCCCGGACGGTCACTGGACGTACGTCTTCACCGCGGAGGGCGAGGTCGAGGCGTCGAACACGACCAGCGGCTTCTCCGGGCACGTCGTCACCCAGGGAGACGTCATGACCTTCCATGTGGACGGGAGCGACCCCTGGCAGTCGTCATGGGCCGTGGGCTACGAGGAGGCACTCGGCGTCAGCCTTCTCTACCTCGACGGGTACAGCTACTACCCCGGATCCTGCGACTCCTAGATCGACGGCGCCGGAACACCGCCGCGAACGGCCTCTGTTGTCCGACGGGGGTGGACAACAGGGGCCGTGGGCAAGGGAGTCGGCTCAGCTCCAGCTGGCGTGGAGCGGCTTGCCCTCCGCGTAGCCGGCCGCGCTCTGGATGCCGACGATGGCCTTCTGGGCGAACTCCTCAAGGGAGTTGGCGCCGGCGTAGGTGCAGGAGGAACGGACGCCCGCGATGATCGAGTCGATCAGGTCCTCGACGCCCGGCCGGGCCGGGTCGAGGAACATCCGGGACGTCGAGATGCCCTCCTCGAACAGCGCCTTGCGGGCCCGGTCGTACGCCGACTCCTCCGACGTACGGTTGCGCACCGCACGCGCGGACGCCATCCCGAAGGACTCCTTGTAGAGGTGCCCGGCGGCGTCCTGCTGGAGGTCGCCCGGGGACTCGTACGTCCCCGCGAACCAGGAGCCGACCATGACGTTGGACGCACCGGCGGCCAGCGCCATCGCGACGTCACGAGGGTGGCGTACACCGCCGTCCGCCCAGACGTGCTTGCCGTACTTCTTCGCCTCGGCCGCGCACTCCAGGACCGCCGAGAACTGCGGCCGGCCCACGCCCGTCATCATGCGGGTGGTGCACATGGCGCCCGGTCCGACGCCGACCTTGATGATGTCGGCGCCCGCCTCGACGAGGTCCCTGACACCTTCGGCGGCGACGATGTTGCCCGCCGCGATCGGGACGTGCGGGTCGAGGTCGCGGACCAGCTTGATCGCGCTGAGCATCGACTCCTGGTGGCCGTGCGCGGTGTCGATGACGAGCGTGTCGACGCCCGCGTCGAGCAGTTGCTGCGCCTTTCCGGCCACATCGCCGTTGATGCCGACGGCCGCGGCGATCCGCAGCCTGCCGTTCGCATCCGTGGCCGGTGTGTAGAGGGTGGCACGCAGAGCGCCCTTGCGGGTGAGGATGCCGGCGAGCTTGCCGTCGGCGTCGACGGCGGGCGCGTACCGGCGGTTGGCGGCGTCGAGGCGGTTGAAGGCCTCGCGCGGGTCGATGTCCGCGTCGAGGAGGAGCAGATCCTTCGACATGACCTCGGAGAGCTGGGTGAAACGGTCCACCCCGGACAGGTCGGTGTCGGTGACCACACCGACCGGCCGCTGCTCGGCGTCGACGACCACACCCGCGTTGTGCGCCCGCTTGGGCAGCAGGGCGAGGGCGTCGGCGACGGTCTGGTGGGGGGCCAGCACGATCGGCGTGTCCAGCACGAGGTGACGGCTCTTCACCCAGGAGATGACGTCGGTGACGACCTCGATCGGGATGTCCTGCGGGATGACGACGAGCCCGCCGCGCCGCGCGACCGTCTCGGCCATCCGGCGCCCCGCGATGGCGGTCATGTTGGCGACGACCAGCGGGATCGTCGTACCCGAACCGTCCGGGGAGCTGAGGTCCACGCCCTGCCGGGAGCCGACGGAGGAGCGGCTCGGGACCATGAAGACGTCGTCGTACGTCAGGTCGTACGGGGGCTGGATGTCGTTGAGGAAACGCACGTGCTGCACATCCCGGTCGATCAGAGGTGGCCCCCGGACAGGACAGCCAGGGGGAAGAGCACGTACCTCATTGTCCCATGCCGGTGACCTGAAACCGCCTGGTCGGATCGTCCAGACGGCTCGTGGGACCCCTCGTGCCATCCCACCAAGGGTCATCCCACCAAGGGCTTGTTCAGGCGAGCACCATCACCACCGCCAGCCCCGTCTCCGTCTCCCGCCAGGCCGCGGCGGCGTCGGCGAAGATCTCCTGGAGCGTCTTCCACTCCTCGGGCCGGGCCGCCGCGTAGGCCTGCCAGTTCCGGACGAGGAGGAGCCGGCCACGGGTCGCGGGCCACCACTCCAGGTCGCCGAGGCAGTCCGCCAGGGCGTCCCAGTTGGCGCCGAACCAGTCCGGGAACCGGAGCGCGGTGGCGCAGGCCGTCATCAGCCCGGCCTTGTCCGTGACGTCGGCGAGGTCGAGGTCTGCGGTCTCCCAGCCGGCCTCGCGGGCGGCTTCGAGCGCGCCCTCGGCCGGCAGGGCGGCGGGCCAGGACAGGACACCGGCGGGCACGCTGCCCGCGAGCACCGGAACCAGCGGATGGTCGGTCATCTCAGTACCGCCATGACGGGTCGCGAAGGGTCGGAGTGATCATCGCTGTAGTAGATCGCACGCCCCGCCACATGACAACGACAAGCCGGGCGGCAGCCTCCCAACAGGACACCTTGATCGGCTGGTCGTTCAATGAGAGTGACCAGCCTGTCTCCGGCGGGAGCCGCGCATGTCAGCACCGACAGCAACGCCAGCAGCATCGGGGGACCAGAAGAACACCCGTGGACGGCTGCGCCGGCTGGGCGAGTGGTGTGCCCGGCACTTCGTGATCGTCATCGTGGCCTGGCTGGTGGTGCTCGCAGCGCTCCAGGTGCTCAACCGTTCCTTCGGCGGCGACTACTCCGACAACTTCTCCCTGTCCGGGGTCCAGTCGCAGGAGGGCCTGGACGTACTGAAGAAGCACGACCCGGCGGCCGGCGGCTACGGCAGCCAGATCGTGCTGCGGGACACGTCCAAACCGCTGACCTCCTACTCCTCACAGATGTCCCAGACGGTCACCGACCTGCAGAAACTCCCGCACGTCCTGTCCGTCCAGAACCCGCTGCCGCCGCCGGGCTCACAGCCCAGCACCAGCAAGCAGACCGTCGGCCCGCTCTCCAGCGACGCGAAGACCGGCTACATCACCATCCGTTTCGACGTCCAGCCCTCCACCCTCCAGGACGACTACCTCGACGGTGTCGACAAGTCGGTGCAGTCGCTGCGATCGGCCGGAGTGCAGGTCGAGTACGGCGGTCCGCTGGGCGAACTGGCCCGGCCCGCCGCCGACGACCGGGTCAGCGAGCTGATCGGGTTCGCGGTGGCGATCGTCGTCCTGCTGGTCGGCTTCGGCAGTGTGCTCGCGGCCGGTCTCCCCCTGCTGACCGCGCTGATCAGCGTGATCGGGGGCCTCGCCTGCCTCGGGCTGCTCGCCTCGGCGTTCACCTTCGCCACGGTCTCCCCCACGCTGGCCACGATGATCGGCCTCGGTGTGGGCATCGACTACGCGCTGTTCCTGATCACCCGGCACCGCCAGAACCTGATGAACGGCGACGATCCGGTACGGGCGGCAGGGCGAGCCAACGCCACCAGCGGGCGGGCCGTCCTGGTCTCCGGGTGCACGGTGATCGTCGCGCTGGCCGGGCTGTCCGTCTCCGGGGTGTCCTTCATCGGCCTGCTGGGCGTGGCCGCCGCCATGACGGTGGTCTCCGCGGTCGCGGGCGCCCTCACGCTGGTCCCTGCGCTGCTGGGGCTCATCGGCCACCGTATCGACCGCTACCGGGTACGCCGCCCGATCGCCGAGGCCGCCACCGACGACGCCGAGGGACACGGCACCTGGCACCGCTACGCGCAGCGCGTCGAGCGGCGCCCCTGGTGGTTCCTGGCCGGCGGGGTCGTGACCGTGCTGGTCCTGGCGATCCCGGTGCTGTCCATCCAGCTCGGCCACATCGGGGACGGCGCCGACCCGAAGTCGTTCACGGACCGGCGGGCGTACGACATCATGGCGCAGTCGTTCGGGCCCGGCTCCAACGGCCCGTTGACCATCGTCATCGACCAGACGAAGGTGCCCTCCGACCAGCGCTCCGACCTCGCCTCGAAGGCGTCCAAGGCGCTGACGGACGTACCGGGCGCCGCGACCGCCACCCCGCTCACCGCGACCAAGGACGGCGACGTCCTGGTCGGCACGGTCTACTCCAAGGAGTCACCGCAGAGCGAGACCACCACGGACCTCACGAACCGCCTGGTCGACACGACCCTGCCCGAGGCCGTCTCCGGAACGGCGGCACACGGCTATGTGACGGGCACGACCGCCGCCCAGGTCGACTTCCGCGACATCGTCGCGAGCCGCCTCCCCCTGATCATCGGCGTGGTCGTCGCCCTCGCCTTCCTGATCATCCTGACCGTCTTCCGGGGCCTGCTGGTGGCGCTGAAGGCGGCGGCGCTCAACGTCCTGTCGATCGCGGCCTCGTACGGTGTCGTCGTGGCCGTCTTCCAGTGGGGCTGGGGCGGGCCCGCGCTGGGCGTCAACGGCAAGGTGCCCATCGAGAGCTACGTTCCGATGATGATGTTCGCGATCATCTTCGGGCTCAGCATGGACTACGAGATCTTCCTGCTCTCCCGCGTCCACGAGGCCTGGCTGCGCACCGGCGACGCGAAAGCGTCCGTGGCCCACGCCCTGGAGATCACCGCCCGGGTGATCACCTGCGCGGCCCTGATCATGGTGAGCGTCTTCGCCGCGTTCGTCGTGAGCGACAACGTCGTGGTGAAGATGCTCGGCCTGGGGCTCGCCGTGAGTGTGCTGATCGACGCGACGGTCGTACGTCTGCTGCTGGTGCCAGCGGTCATGACACTGCTGGGCAGACACGCCTGGTGGACGCCGGGGTGGCTCGACCGGATACTGCCGCACGTGGACGCGGAGGGCGAGGAAAAGGACTGACCACTGACCAGAGCGGTGCCCGGGCTCCGAAGGGAACCCGGGCACCGGATAGATCATCCGATCACCGGGTCATCAGATCCCGTCCGGGTCCGCCCTGTTGAGCGACGGCTTCGGAGACGGGCCCGCCGTCAGCAGATAGTCCGCGGCCGAGGTGTCCGTGACCAGGCTGGTGACCAGCCCGGACCGCAGCACCGCGTCGATCGCGGGGGCCTTGCGCTGCCCGCCCGCGATGGCGACGACCTCGGGAACCCGGCGCAGCTGGTCGGTCTTGACCGTGATGCACCGCTCCCCCAGGTCCCGGCCGACCCGGCGCCCGTCGGCGTCGAAGAGGTGCGCGGACATCTCGGCAGCGACACCGAGGGACGCGTAGTGGCCGCGTTCCTCGTCGCTGAGCATGTCGTGCACCGTCGAGATACCGGCCTCCCACGAGCCGATGGAGACGCAGGCGACCGTGACCTTGTCGAAGTACTCGAAGGCCCGGGCGATCCCGGTCTGGCTGCGCAGCGCGGCGGCGGTGGCCGCGTCGGGCAGCAGCATCGGGGCGTAGATGGGGTGGGCGTCCCCGCCGGACACCTGGGCGGCACGGCGAACCGCCTCGACGGAGCCGCGCTCGGCGGTTCCGGCGTCGTACACACCCGTCAGCTGGACCACGGTGCAAGGCGGCAGCCGGTCGAGGGCCGCCGCCATGTGGATGGTGGACCGGCCCCAGGCGAGGCCGAGCACATCGCCTTCGTTCACCAGTTCGCCGAGCAGATCGGCGGCCACTTCACCGAGGTTCTCGGGATCGGGCGACTCCTCGGCATCGGCCGGGGACTCGACGACGACCGCGTGCCTGAGGCCGTACCGGGCGCGCAACGCGTCCGAGCGCTCCGCGTCCAGTTCGGCGGGGACACGGATCTCGATCCGCACCAGATCCCGTTCGAGAGCGGTCTCCAGGACCCGGGCCACCTTGAAGCGGCTGACGCCGAACTCCTCGGCGATCTGGATCTTGGACTTGCCCTCTAGGTAGAAGCGGCGGGCCATGGCCGCCGCCTGCACCAGCTCAGCGGGTCCCATCCGCATGGCTGACCGGCCCGCCGACATACCCGACACGGCGATCTCCTCACTGCTCTTCACTTCGCTGCTGTTCACATTCTGGATTCGCCGTTCATCCTGTCAGATCCCGAGTGCTTGATCTGCCCAGAAGTACGTCGTTCACGTTCCCTTGGCTCAGTGGTCGCACGCCCAGCTCGCACCGGCGGTCGCCGTCTGTGCCTGGGTGCGTAGTGCACGTACCGCCTCGGCCGGGTCGGAAGCCCCGTACACCGCCGATCCGGCGACGAAGACGTCCGCGCCGGCCTCGGCGCAGCGCTCGATGGTGGCGGTGGAGACTCCGCCGTCGACCTGGAGCCACAGCTCAAGGCCGTGCTTGCTGATCAACTCGCGGGTGCGGCGAATCTTGGGGAGCATGATGTCGAGGAACGCCTGGCCGCCGAAACCCGGCTCGACCGTCATGATCAGCAGCATGTCGAGTTCGGGGAGCAGGTCCTCGTACGGCTCGATCGGGGTGGCGGGCTTGAGGGCCATGGAGGCCCGGGCACCCTTGGCCCGGATCTCACGGGCGAGCCGTACCGGAGCGGCGGCGGCCTCGACATGGAAGGTGACGGAACCGGCCCCCGCTTCCACGTACTGCGGCGCCCAGCGATCGGGGTCCTCGATCATCAGGTGGCAGTCCAGCGGAGTGTCCGTCGCCCGCGCCAGGGACTCTACGACCGGCACACCGAGCGTGAGGTTCGGTACGAAATGGTTGTCCATCACATCGACATGAAGCCAGTCGGCGCCTTCTACGGCCCTCGCCTCGTCGGCGAGTCGGGCGAAGTCGGCGGACAGGATACTTGGGTTGATCTGCGCGGCCATGCCCCAAGCCTGCCATGCCCTCCGGGGGTTGTGCGGTTGGGTCCGTCGTGGGATGGGTTGAGTGGAGTCTGCGGGTGGTCTGTGGCTTGTCGCGCAGTTCCTCGCTCCCCTAGGCAAACACAGCTGAGGTTGCGATGAATCGGAACCGTGGGATCGCTTATCTGGTCTGTGGGCGGCGGGCCAAGTGGCTGGTGCTTGTGCTGTGGCTCGTGGTGCTGTTTTTGACTGCGCCCTTTGCGCAGAAGCTCACCGATGCGCAGGACAATGACGCCGCCTCCTGGCTGCCTGGGTCTGCTGAGTCCACCCAGGTTCTGCATCTCTCCGAGGATTTCAGGCCGGAGCAGATTCCCGCAGTCGTCGTCTACGCGCGGGAGAGTGGGCTCACGGCGGCGGATCGGGCTCGTATCACCGAGGCCAAGGCGGAGATCGAGACGCTGCGGGACCATGGCATCCGGGGTGCGGAGACTCGGGGGCCGGTGTACGACCGGGCCGTCGATCCGCGGGCCGCGCAGATCTACGTACCCATCACGATGGACGAGAAGGGCTGGGAGCGGATCGCGCCCGCCGTCGACTCCATCCGGGACGCCGCCGGTACGGGTGCGGCGGGGCTGGCCGTGCACATCACGGGGCCCGGCGGTACGTCGGCCGACTTCTCGGAGGCCTTCGAGGGCATCGACTCGACGCTGCTGCTCTCGGCGATGGCCGTGGTCATCGTCATGCTCCTGCTCACCTACCGCAGTCCGACCCTGATCCTGGTGCCACTGCTCGGCGTGGTCGTGGCCCTGTTCACGGCGCAGGCACTCATCTACTTCCTCGCCGAACACGCGGGCCTGACGGTGAACGGCCAGAGCGCCGGCATTCTCACCGTGCTGGTGTTCGGCGCGGGGACGGACTACGCCCTGCTCCTGGTCGCTCGTTACCGGGAGGAGCTGCGCCGGCACGAGGACCGTCACGAGGCGATGGCGCTTGCCCTGCACCGTGCGGGGCCGGCCGTCATCGCGTCCGGCGCCACGGTCGTGCTGAGCATGCTGGTGCTGCTGGCCGCCGAGATGAACTCCACGAGCGGCCTGGGCCCGGTGGCGGCGATCGGGGTGGCGGTGGCCCTGCTGGTCATGATCACGCTCTTCCCCGCCCTGCTGGTGATCTGCGGGCGCTGGATCTTCTGGCCGGTGATCCCGCACAACGGCTCGCCCGATCCGACCGAACGCGGCCTGTGGGCCCGGATAGGCCGGAGCATCACCCCTCGCCCGCGCATGGTCTGGGGTGTCACGACGGCGGCGCTGATCGCCTGCTCGTTCGGCCTGATGCAGCTGCGCGCCGAGGGCCTGAGCAACGCCGACGCGTTCACCGACAAACCGGACTCGATCGTCGGCCAGGAGGTGTCCGCACAGTACTTCCCGGCGGGCAGCGGTGACCCGCTCGTCATCATCAGCAACCAGGAACAGGCCCGTCAGGTGGGCCAGGCGGTCGCGGAGACACGCGGGGTGGTGCCCACCTCCCTCGGCCTGCCGGAGGGCACGAAGCCCGCCTTCGAGGGCAAGGTCCTGTTCGAGGCCACGATGACCGCCCCGGCCGACAGCGAGGCCGCGAAACAGACGGTCGAGCGGGTCCGGGACGCCGTCCACGCGGTGCCGGACGCGGACGCCCAGGTGGGCGGCGGTACGGCGGCCCTCCTGGACATGGACAAGGCGACCACGCACGACAACATCCTGATCATCCCGCTGGTCCTGCTGGTGGTCCTGCTGATCCTGTGTGCGCTGCTCCGCGCCCTGGTCGCACCCCTCCTGCTCATCGGCACGGTGGTGCTGTCCTTCGCGGCGGCGCTGGGCATCAGCGCGCTCGCCTTCCGTCACCTGTTCGACTACGCGGGCGAGTCGACGGACTTCCCACTGTTCGTCTTCGTGTTCCTGGTGGCGCTGGGCATCGACTACAACATCTTCCTGACCACCCGTATCCGCGAGGAGGCGACCCACCAGGGCACCCGCAAGGGCGTGGTGACGGGCCTGTCAACGACAGGCGCGGTCATCACCTCGGCGGGCCTGGTCCTGGCCGGCACGTTCGCGGCCCTGGGCACGCTGCCCATGGTGGCGTTCGCGGAGATCGGCTTCGCGGTGGCCCTGGGCGTGGTCCTGGACACGTTCGTGGTCAGGTCGGTGCTGGTCCCGGCCCTGTTCCTGGACGTGGGCCCGAAGGTGTGGTGGCCCCACCGGCTGGCCCGGGAGGACGGCACACCGACGGCACCGGACTCCGCGGTGGGTTCAGGAGCCGACCGACCTTGACTTGATGTCTCAAGTTATGGTGCGGGGATGAGCGACGACGAACCCCGCTGGCTGAACACGGAGGAGAGCGAGGCCTGGTTCGCCCTCGCCCATGCACTTGTGCGGCTCCCGACCGCGCTGGACACCCAGCTCCAGCGGGACGAGGGGATCAGTCACTTCGAGTACCAGGTGCTGGCCGGGCTCTCCATGGCGCCGGAGGGCAACCTGCGGATGAGCGAACTGGCTCTCTTCGCGGACGGGTCGCTCTCCCGTCTGTCCCATGTGGTCAAGCGGCTGGAGCAGCGGGAGTGGGTCTGTCGCGTCCCGGATCCCGACGACGGCCGCTACACCCGCGCGATCCTCACCGACAAGGGCCGGCAGAAGGTCGTCGAGGCCGCCCCCGGCCATGTCGCCGAGGTGCGCCGCCTGGTCTTCGACCCGCTGACCAAGGGCCAGCAGAGGCAGCTGCGGGACATCGGCCGCCGCATCAACAACGCCATCGGCCCCGAGGACACCTGCCCCGGTCAGAGCTGAGCCCTGAGGGGCGAGGCCCGAGAGTCGTTCAGCCGATCTGCACGGATCGCTTCGCCATGCCGAGCCAGAAGCCCTCGATGACGCTTCGCTGGGTCTCCAGTTCGTCGAGTCCGGCTCCAAGGGTGACGAACAGCGGAGCCAGGTGGTCGCTGCGCGGGTGGGCGAGCCTACTCGACGGTGCCTTGCGCTCGAAGTCCAGCAGGCCGTCGATGTCGTGGGCGCCCAGGACCTCGCGGCCCCAGTCGTCGAACTCGGCCATCGCGGAGTGGACCCGGTTCTCCATGCTCATGGCACGCAGATTGTGGGTGAAGAATCCGCTGCCCATGATGAGCACACCCTCGTCGCGCAGCGGAGCGAGCCTGCGGCCCATGTCCAGCAGCCGGCGCGGGTCGAGAGTGGGCAGGGAGATCTGCAGGACCGGGACGTCGGCGTCGGGGTACATCTCCCTCAGCGGCACATAGGCCCCGTGGTCGAGTCCGCGATCGGGAAAGTCCTGCGTCGGCGCACCCGTGGTGCGCAGCAACCTGCGGACCCGCTCCGCCAGTTCCGGGGCACCGGGCGCGGGATAGGTGACCTGGTAGTAGTGCTGGGGGAAGCCGTAGAAATCGTAGATCAACGGGACGGTGACGGTGGCGCCGATCGCGAGCGGTGCGTCCTCCCAGTGCGCCGAGATCATCAGAACGGCCTTCGGCCTCGGCAGCTCGCCCGACCACGCGGCCAGCTGGGCGGGCCAGATGGGGTCGTCCGCCAGCAGCGGGGCGCCGTGGGACACATAGATCGCGGGCATTCGTTCGTCGATTGTGCCGGTCATGGGCTGAAAAGTAGAACCAATCACTTGAAGCGTCAAGTTAGATGACTTGACCCTTCAAGTGATTAGGCAGGAGGAAGAAACGTCCATGCATCGGCGATCCTCGTCCATGGCGGGCCGGACCCGACCGGCTGAGGCTGGGCCAGGACGAGGGCCGAGGGGCGGTTCCTGGCCCTTCGGCACACATTCGACACCCAGGAGAAGGCCATGGCAGACATCACTCGCAGGGGACTGATCGGCGCCGCGGCGGTCGGCGTTCCCGCGCTCGCCGCCCCCGCGCTCGTCACTCCGGCGGCCGCCGCATCACCCACGTCGTCGAGCGGCTGGAGCCGGTTCCAGCTGGAGCTGGCGAACACGAAGGACTTCCACATCGCGGACTTCGTCGCCTGGAACAACAAGGACATGGACATGCAGCGGCACTACCACGCCGCCGATGTCGTCGTGGAGTGGGGCGGGGTACGCACCGAGGGCGTCGAGCCGCACATCGAGGCCATGCACCAGTTCCAGGTGGAGGCCCCCGACGCCCTGGTCGTCACCCACCGGCCCAATGTGGCGCGGGGCGACTGGACGGCCACCATCGGCGGCATCCCCAGCATGGGGGTCCGGATGGCGACCGTCGCGCAGTGGCGGGGCGGCCAGATCGTCCGCGAGATCCTCTTCATGCGGGAGCTGTCCGCCGAGGAGGCACCCCGGCCGGCCGCGCGCCCCTCGCTCACGCTGTCCAACCCCGACGACGAGGGTCTCCGCCGCGCCGCAGGCGTGTACCCGGGCTGGAGCTGCGTCGTCCACGGCACCGCCCTCGGCGGGCGGACGGTCACCTTCGCCAGGCGGGACAGGGGCCTGGTCGTCGAGCGGTACGTCTTCGCGGAGTGAGCCCCGTCGGCACCGAGGCGTGGCGCCGTACCGTGGTCGTACCGTCGGCCACCGCGGCCGACGGCCGATCGCAGGAGCGTCCCGTCTTGACCGCCGAGTCGCAGTCCGCCGTATCCCCCGCGCCCGCCGTACTCGCCGCGCCTTCGCACAGCCGTTCCAGCAGCCGTCACGTCCGCCAACTGCCGGTCGACCACATGCCGGTGACACACCCGACGCTCCACGTGACGCTGTTCGAGAACGCCAGCTTCGTCTGCACGGCGTGTCCGGTCCCCAGCCCGCATCGGCACGCGTTCCACGAGCTGATCTGGACGGAGAGCGGAACCGGCCATCACCTCCTGGACGGCGAGCGCTCGGTCGTCGGCCCGAACACGGTGATGCTCGTCGAACGCGGCCAGATCCACCACTTCGAGCAGGGGCAGAACCTGTCAGGCGCGATCGTCTGCTTCGGCGACGAACTGCTGCACGACGGACCGGCCTCCTCCGCCAACCTCAAGTGGCTGTTCACGGGGAGCGCCGTCCCGGCCATCGAGGTACCCGCCGAAGACGCCGCACGCGTCGGCGCCGTGATCCACGCACTCGCCGAGGAGACCCGACGGCCCACGGACACCCGCAGTGCCGACGTGTACCGCCATCTGCTGTTGTCCCTGCTCCTGTGGGTCGAGCGCTGGCACGAACACAGCCGGCCGCACGAGCACGGACAGGACGAGTCCGACGTCGTGTTCCACCGGCGCTTCAGGAAGGTGCTCGAACGCGACTTCACACGGCATCACGAAGTCGGCCACTACGCCGACGAGTTGGGGGTCACACCCGGCGCGCTGTGGCGCACGCTGTCACGCGCCACGGGCAGCCCGCCAAGGGTGCTGATCACCGAGCGGGTGATGCTGGAGGCCGCACGCCTCCTGCGCTTCACCGAGCTGACCGTCGGCGAGATCGCCGCCCGGATCGGCGTCAACGACCCGCTCTATCTGTCGCGCGCCTTCAAACGCCACTACGGCGAATCACCACTCGCCTACCGCGACCGGCTCCCCCGGTAGCCCTCCCGGCCAGGTCACCCGGTCCGACGGATGAGCGCCAGATACATGGCGTCGGTCCCGTGCAGATGCGGCCACAGCTGTACGTCGGGACCGTCGCCGAGGTCGGTCACGCCCTCCAACAGGGGCCGGGCGTCGAGGAGTTCGGCGCGCGGGTGCTGCTTGAGCACGTCGTCGACGACGGCCCGGGTCTCGGCGAGGTGGGGCGAGCAGGTGGCGTAACCGACGACTCCGCCGACGCGGACCGACTCCAGCGCTGTGGTGAGCAGCGCGCGCTGGAGCGGCGCGAAGCCGTCCAGGTCCTCGGGCCGCCGCCGCCAGCGCGCCTCGGGCCGTCTGCGCAGCGCCCCGAGCCCGGTGCACGGCACGTCCATCAGCACCCGGTCGAAACTCCCGGCCCGCCACGGCGGCCGGGTCCCGTCCCCGACGACGACCTGGTACGGCCCGGGATTGCCGGCCAGCGCCTTCGCGACCAGCCCGGCCCGGTGCGGCTGTTTCTCGGAGGCGAGCAGCAGCGCGCCCCGCTCGGCGGCGAGGGCGGCGAGCAGCGCGGCCTTGCCCCCGGGCCCCGCACACCCGTCGAGCCAGGCACGGTCGGGCCCGTCGATCGGAGCGTTGGCGAGGGCCAGTGCGACAAGCTGACTGCCCTCGTCCTGCACACCCGCACGCCCGTCCCGTACGGCGTCGATGGCCCCGGGTTCCCCGCCTTCGGCGAGCCGCACGGCGTACGGCGACCAGGTCCCCGGCACCGCGGCCTCCTCGCGGAGCAGCTCCTCGGTGGTGGACCGCCCGGGCCGGGCGACCAGGGTGACCTCGGGCCGCTCGTTGTCGGCGGCGAGGAGTTCCTCGATGCCGCTCCGCCCGCCTCCGAGGGAGTCCCAGAGGGCGGAGACGACCCACCGGGGGTGCGAGTGCACGACGGCGAGGTGATCCTCAGGGTCCTCGTCGTAGGGCGGCGCGACGCGCTCGATCCAGCCGTCGAGATCGTGCTGGGCGACCTTGCGCAGCACGGCGTTCACGAACTTGGCCCGCCCGTCGCCGAGCACGACCCGGGCCAGCTCGACCGAAGCGGACACGGCGGCGTGCGTGGGAATCCGCGTCCCGAGGAGCTGGTGCACACCGAGGCTCAGCACATCGAGCACCGGCGGATCGACTTCCCTCAACGGCCGGTCGACGCACTCACTGATGACGGCGTCGTACGTCCCCTGCCGGCGCAGCGTCCCGTACACCAGCTCGGTCGCGAGGGCCGCGTCCCGCCCGTCGAAGTCCCCCTTCGCCCGGGCCGCCCGCAGCAGCGGCGGCAGCACCAGGTTGGCGTACGCGTCCCGCTCGTCCACGGCCCGCAACGCCTCGAAGGCGAGGATGCGGACGGGGTCCTTCTGGGGCCGACGGTAGGGCTTGCCTGGCTTGCCGGACCTCTGAGGCCGACGGGGCTGCTCGCTCACGAAAAAGGTGCTCCGGATATGGGAAAAGGGTGCGGTTTCCAGCGTACGTCGTGCGGGGCGGGCCCGGATCTCGCACGCGATGCGTGGGAACGGGCGGGGGGTGTCGGCTCAGGCGCCGCCGAGCACCTCGCCGTCGGCGATCCGCACGCCGCGTGCCCAGTCGGCGGCGCGCATCGGCTTCTTCCCCTGGGCCTGCACCCACAGCAGCTCGACGGCGTACGACCCGGTACCGACGTACACGTTGTTCTTGCCGACGGAGAGGACGCCGGGCGCGAGATCGGTGCGGTCGGGCACGGGCGTGACGTGGATGAGCTTGAGCCGCTCGCCCCGGAACACCGTCCAGGCGCCGGGCGCGGGAGTGCATCCGCGCACGACCCGGTCGACCCGCAGCGCGGGCGCGGACCAGTCGATGTGGGCGTCCTCGACGGTGATCTTCGGCGCGAGGGTGATGCCGTCGGCGGGCTGCGGTACGGCCTTCAGGGTGCCGTCCTCGATACCGTCCATGGTCGCGGCCAGCAGCCCGGAGCCGGCGAAGGCGAGGCGGGTCAGCAGGTCGCCGCTGGTGTCGGTGGGCCGGATCGTCTCGGTCACGGTGCCGTAGACGGGCCCGGAGTCGAGGCCCTCCTCGATGAGGAAGGTGGAGGCGCCGGTGATCTCGTCGCCGGCCATGATCGAGTGCTGCACGGGCGCGGCGCCGCGCCAGGCGGGCAGCAGCGAGAAGTGCAGGTTGACCCAGCCGTGGGCGGGGATGTCGAGGGCGACGCGGGGCAGCAGCGCGCCGTACGCGACGACGGGACAGCAGTCGGGCTCGATCTCCGTCAAGCGCGCGAGAAACGCCTCGTCCCGCGGCTTGGCGGGCTTCAGCACCTCGATCCCGGCCTCCTCGGCCCGCTGGGCCACGGGACTGGCGACCAGCCTCCGGCCGCGCCCGGCAGGAGCGTCGGGCCGCGTGACGACGGCGACCACTTCATGCCGTTCCGACCCGATCAGGGCATCCAGAGCGGGAACGGCGACCTCGGGGGTACCAGCGAAGACGAGCTTCATGGGTGGGCGTGGGCCTCTCGGACGGGGGTCGTGCGTGCAGCGCACCAGTCTATGACCGCACGTCGTAAAGCCCTGGGGGGCGTACGCATATGCCCCTACGCCCCCGCAGCGTGACCACTCACGCAAAATCGCGTTGGTCAAGAAAGAGTTGACCACAACGGGCCGCACACCGCGCGGCCCTTCCTTTTCAACGCCGGTTCGAGAGGCTTGTTCATGGCCGACCACGCAACCCACGACGCCCAGGCTCGGGCCAGCCTGCACTTGCTGGTGCGGGACATCGAGCGGGTCCGCCGGCAGGTGGACGCACTGCGCACCCTCACCGCCCAGTTGGGCAATGTCTACCGCCCGCGCCGCTCCGGCCCCTCCACGGGCTTCGTCGTCTACGGGCGCGCCCCCGCCCCGACCGTCCGCCTCGCCCAGGAGCTGCGGGACAGCGTCGAAACCCTGGTCACGGCCGCCGTGGACTTCGACCGCTCACTCGGCTTCTCGTGGGACGCGGTGGGCTCGGCGCTCGGGGTCACCAAGCAGGCCGTCCACCGCCGTTACGGCGCCCGCCGCGCCGCCGCCCAGGCAGCGGCCGACGCCGAACGCGCCACGGAGACCTCGGGCACCCGCCCGGTGGGCGTCGCCACGGTCACCGGCGTGGGCACCGCCCTCCCCACGGTCCCGACGGTCCCCGCGGCCCGCTCCATGCCGACCCAGCCGACGGCAGGCAGCCCAACCCTGCGCGACGAGGTACGCCCCACAGCTTTCCCGGGCCCACGAAACGGCTGACCGAAACCACCACCCCACCCCCGACCTCTGCCCTCCCGACCGCACCCGGGAGGGCAGAGGCATGCGTGCATGTGCTTGAAATCACCGAGGGCATTCACAGGGACGCACTCTTAAAACACCGGGCAACCTCAGGTCTTTCAGGGGCACGAGGATCCGCACTGGCTTCGAAACACCGGAACCGCAGATCCCTTAGGGGCGCGGGGAACTGCGCGACAAGCCCCCACCGGCCCGCAGCCAAAGAACCCAAAGAACAGACCCCTCACCCGATATCAGGCGGATCGATCCGCACCCACACACCCTCCTCCCCACCCCGCCCCGCCCGAGCCATCCGCGCAGCCTGAGCAGCCTTCAACGCAGCGGCCAACGCAGCCCCACTCCCGGGCGGCACCCGCACCAGCGCCCGCTCCCACCGCTCCCCCGCCGGCGGCGCCCCCACCCGCCGAGGCCGCCCCGCCGCAGTCACCGGCAACGGCACCGGCCCCAACACCTCGGCGTCCCCCGGTAGTTCGGCCGCTGCCAGGAACCCGGCGACGGCCTCCGCCGTCCCGGCCACGGACGCCATCCGCGACACCGGCGGAAACCCCAGCTCGGCCCGCTCCGCCAGCTCCCGCACGGCATGCCCCACGGGATCCCACCGCACGAGCGCCTGCACCGGCCGCAGGGTGGGCTCGGCGACCACGACGACCGTTCCCCCCGGCGCCCCCTCCCCCCGTACCCCCTGCCCCCGTACGAGCGCCGCAGCGGCCATCCAGCGACGCAGCGCGTCCTCCCCGGCCCGCAGATCGGGCCGCCCGAGCATCGCCCAGCCGTCCAGCAGCAGGGCAGCCGCATACCCGCCCTCGGCGACCGGCTCCGCGCCGGGCGTGCTGACGACAAGCGCCGGCGCCCCCGGCACCGTGTCCAGCACATGCTCACGCCCGGACGTCCGCACCGGCACGGCCGGAAACGCCCTCCCCAACTCCTCGGCGGTCCGCCGCGCACCCACGATCTGCGCCCGCAGCCGGAACCCGCCGCACTCCGGACAGTGCCAGCCGGTCTCCTCCCGCCCGCACCACACGCACCACGGCGCCCCGGCGTCCCGCGCCTCCATCGGCCCGGCACAGTGCCGGCACCGAGCGGGCTCCCGGCAGCGAGCACAGGCCAACCGAGGTACGTACCCCCGCCGGGGCACCTGCACCAACACCGGCCCGTGTTTCAGCCCGTCCCGCACGACCTGCCAGGCGAGGGTCGGCAGCCGCGCGGCCCGGGCGGCCTCGTCCCGGGCGAGATCCCCGTCCCCCACGGTCCGTACGAGCGGAGCGACCCCCCGAACCTGCTCCCGCCCCGCAACCAACGGCCGGGCCCACCCACTCTCGACGAGTTGCGCGGCCTCGACCGTGCAACTCCAGCTCCCCAGCAGAAACCCGCACTTGTCCTGCGCGGCCCGCAGCAACAGCACCTCACGCGCATGCGGCTGCGGGGCGTGCGGCTCACTGTGGCTGTCGTCCCCGTCGTCCCAGAGCGCGACGAGCCCCAGATCCCGGACGGGCGCGAACATGGCGGCCCGGGTCCCGACCACGGCCCGTACGGCCCCCCGCCGCACGGCGAGCCACTCCCGGTACCGCTTCTCCGGCCCGGCGTCGGCGGTGAGCACGGCGTGCCGCCCCTCCCCCAACAGGGCGGTCAGGGCGGCGTCGACCCGCGCGACGGCCCGCCCGTCCGGCACGACGACCAGCGCCCCGCGCCCGGAGGCGAGGGTCGCGCCGACGGCCCGCGCCAACTCCCCGCTCCACTCAGGCCCAGGCAGGGCGTTCCACACCGCACGCGGCGCACCCCCGGAGGCGAGCGCCTCAAGAAACGCCCCCCCGCGCTCGTACCGCCCCCAGGACCCGACCTCCGGCACCCCACCCACAGGCAGAGCGGCCGGAGAGACCGCCTTCTCGGCCCGGGCGTTCCGCGGCGGCACGGCCAGTTGCAGCACATCGGCGAGGCTCCCGGCATACCGGTCGGCAACAACCCGAGCCAGCGAAAGCAATTCCTCACTCAGCACAACCTCGGGCGACACGACCTGCGCCAGCGCGGCCAACGGCCCGGAGTAGTCGGACTCGGCGAGCCGCGCGACCAGAAACCCGTCAATAAGCCCCCCGCCCTCACGCCGCCCGTCCCGCACCCGATGCCGCCCGGCCCCGAACCGGACCCGCACCCGCACCCCGGGCTGCGCCTCGGCGTCCAGTTCCTCGGGCACGGCATAGTCGAAGTACCGGTCGAGATGCAGCACACCCTTGTCGACCAGCACTCGCGCGACGGGCAGCTCCTTGGCCAGCGCGGCCCCCCGCCAGGTCCGCGGCTTGGCCCGCGGCGCCTTGGCCTGCCGCACACTCTCCCGAATCAACGCAAGCTGCTCGGGCGGCGCACCCTCGGCACCCCGGGCCCCGTCGGCCCCGCCACTCCCCTGCCCGTTCTCGCTGCTCACGCTTGCATTCTTACCAAACGCCACTGACAACGGGCGGCGCCCGAACTCCCGAGATCAAGTCGGCAGCGGCACGAAATCCCAGATTCACCGCACGCCCAAGGGACGCACTCCACCGAAGCAACCGCGGCCTGCGCACCGGGAGATCGCCACATTACGAATCCGGACCCCGCCACCGCCAGCCATTTCCCGGCACGCCGAAGCCCGGCGCCCCTACAGGACGCCGGGCCTCGACAAGCAGTCGGTCCGCTACAAGCCTTACAGGCCCACGGCCTTCCGCAGCGCCTCCACCCGATCCGTCCGCTCCCACGTGAAGTCGGGCAGCTCACGGCCGAAGTGGCCGTACGCCGCCGTCTGGGCGTAGATCGGGCGGAGCAGGTCGAGGTCGCGGATGATCGCGGCCGGGCGGAGGTCGAAGACCGTCGTGATCGCGGCCTCGATCTTCTCGGCGTCGACCTTGGCCGTGCCGAAGGTCTCCACGAACAGGCCCACGGGCTCGGCCTTGCCGATCGCGTACGCGACCTGGACCTCGCAGCGCGAGGCAAGGCCCGCGGCGACGACGTTCTTCGCGACCCAGCGCATCGCGTAGGCCGCGGAGCGGTCGACCTTGGACGGGTCCTTGCCGGAGAAGGCACCGCCGCCGTGGCGGGCCATGCCGCCGTACGTGTCGATGATGATCTTGCGGCCGGTGAGGCCCGCGTCGCCCATCGGGCCGCCGATCTCGAAGCGTCCGGTGGGGTTGACCAGCAGACGGTAGCCCTCGGTCTCCAGCTTGATGCCGTCGTCGAGGAGCGCCTTCAGCTCCACCTCGACCACGAACTCGCGGATGTCGGGGGCGAGCAGGGAGTCCAGGTCGATGTCGCTCGCGTGCTGCGAGGAGACGACGACGGTGTCAAGCCGGACCGCCTTGTCGCCGTCGTACTCGATGGTGACCTGGGTCTTGCCGTCGGGGCGCAGGTACGGGATCGTCCCGTTCTTGCGGACCTCGGACAGGCGGCGCGAGAGACGGTGCGCGAGGTGGATCGGGAGCGGCATCAGCTCCGGGGTCTCGTCCGTCGCGTAGCCGAACATCAGGCCCTGGTCGCCGGCGCCCTGCTTGTCGAGCTCGTCCTCATCGCCTTCGACGCGGTTCTCGTACGCCGTGTCCACGCCCTGCGCGATGTCCGGCGACTGCGAGCCGATCGACACCGACACACCGCAGGAGGCGCCGTCGAAGCCCTTCTTCGAGGAGTCGTAGCCGATCTCCAGGATCTTGTCGCGCACCAGTTGCGGGATGGGCGCGTAGGCCTTGGTGGTGACCTCGCCGGCCACATGCACGAGGCCGGTGGTGATCAGCGTCTCG
The DNA here is from genome assembly GCF_042889145.1 of Streptomyces sp. NPDC002680. Classification (NCBI taxonomy): domain Bacteria; kingdom Bacillati; phylum Actinomycetota; class Actinomycetes; order Kitasatosporales; family Streptomycetaceae; genus Streptomyces; species Streptomyces sp. NPDC002680. The sequence continues at coordinate 157,366 of NZ_JBIAQP010000025.1, read as the reverse complement.
ACGGCGACGCGGGACGTGGGGTCTTCGCGCAGAAGCGCGTCGAGAATGGTGTCGCTGATCTGGTCAGCGATCTTGTCGGGGTGACCTTCGGTCACGGACTCCGAGGTGAAAAGGCGACGGGACACAACGCTCCCTGTGGTTGCAGCGGCTGCTGGCTGATCATTGGCGGACGGCTCGGGAGCTGCGCCCGGTGCCGTCCAAGAACAGTTTATCGGTCGCGCTCGGCCAACGGCCCCTCCGTCTCGCCTCTCGGAAGCGCTGTGACCTGCGGCACGGGCATTCTGCCCAATCATGAGGGCTGAACGCCAGGGCCGCCACGCCCCGAAGTACGAGGTGGGATGGGCAGTCGAGGGGATACGGGCGGATACGGAGGGACACGAGAGATCTGTGCGATCCGTCGCCGCCCGAATGAACCATTCACTTCAGGCGGACGGCAACCAGGTCCCACACGATCTCGGCCAATGCCTCCTTCGGCCCGTGCGGCACGGGGGTCTCGCTGCCGTCGGCGCCCAGCACTACGGCTTCGTTCTCCTCGGAACCGAACGTCCGGCGCTCCCCCACCTCGTTCACGACCAGCAGGTCGCACCCCTTGCGCCGCAGTTTCGTACGGCCGTTGGCGAGGACGTCGTCCGTCTCGGCCGCGAAGCCGACGACCACCTGGCCGGCTCTGGCGCGGTCGGCCGAGATCTCCGCGAGAATGTCCGGATTCCGGACCAGGACGACGGGTTCCGGGTCCGCGCCGTCCTTCTTCTTGATCTTCCCGGCCGCGTAGACCGCCGGGCGGAAGTCGGCGACCGCCGCCGCCATCACCACGGCGTCGGCGTCCCCGGCCGCCTTCAGCACGGCCTCGCGCAACTGGACGGCCGTCCCCACGGGCACGACGTCCACGCCCGCCGGATCCGGCAGGCCGGTGTTCGCGGCGATCAGGGTGACCCGGGCGCCCCGGGCGGCGGCCGTACGGGCGAGGGCGTACCCCTGTTTGCCGGAGGAACGGTTGCCGAGGAAGCGGACGGGGTCCAGCGGCTCGCGGGTGCCACCGGCGCTGACGACGACATGCCGGCCGACCAGGTCGGGTTCCGTCACGCCCCGGGCCAACACGCGGCGGCAGACCTCGAAGATCTCGGCCGGGTCGGGCAGGCGCCCCTTGCCCGTGTCGACGCCGGTGAGGCGCCCGACGGCCGGTTCGATGACGAGGGCGCCGCGGCGGCGCAGTGTCGCCACGTTCTCCTGGGTGGCCGGGTGTTCCCACATCTCCGTGTGCATGGCGGGGGCGAAGACGACGGGACACCGGGCGGTCAGGAGGGTGTTGGTCAGCAGGTCGTCGGCGAGTCCGTGGGCCGCCTTCGCGAGCATGTCGGCCGTCGCCGGGGCCACGATCACCAGGTCCGCCTCCTGGCCGATGCGGACGTGCGGGACCTCGTGGACGTCGTCCCAGACCTCCGTCGAGACGGGGTGGCCGGAGAGCGCGGACCAGGTGGCGGCGCCGACGAAGTGCAGGGCCGAGGCGGTGGGCACGACCCGGACGTCGTGGCCCGACTCCGTCAGTCTCCTCAGCAGCTCACAGGCCTTGTACGCGGCGATACCGCCACTGACCCCCAGTACGACCTTCGGCTTGCCCACCGGGCCTCCCCTGACTCGATACGCGACTCGGTACGGCTCCATGACACACCACAGGCCCGACAGTCGCGCTGTCGGGCCTGTGGATAAATGAACCGAAAGTTGAAAATACTACTGCGCGGGGCCCTCAACGGCCTCGGACGTCAGCAGACCCGCGTTGATCTCACGCAGGGCGATCGAGAGCGGCTTCTCGTGGACATGGGTGTCGACGAGCGGACCGACGTACTCAAGGAGGCCCTCGCCGAGCTGCGAGTAGTACGCGTTGATCTGGCGGGCACGCTTGGCCGCGTAGATCACCAGGCTGTACTTCGAGTCGGTGGCTTCGAGGAGCTCGTCGATCGGAGGGTTGATGATGCCCTCGGGCGTGGAGATGGAAGAGGACACGCTCTGCCTTCCGAAAGGTGGGATGGGATCGGAAACGATCACACAACTTCCATCAAGGCTAGCAGCTCGCGCGCTACATCCTCGACGGAGGTGTTGACCAGGGTCTCGTCGAACTCGGGCTCGGCAGCCAGTTCGATCTTGGCCGCGTCCAAGCGGCGCTCGATCACCTCGGGCGGTTCGGTGCCCCGCCCGGTCAGTCTGCGCACCAGCTCCTCCCAGGAGGGCGGAGCCAGGAACACCAGCAGGGCGTCGGTCATGGACTCACGGACCTGCCGGGCACCCTGGAGGTCGATCTCCAGGAGGACCGACTCGCCGGACTCCAGTCGCTCCAGCACGGCCGCACGCGGCGTGCCGTAGCGGTTGCCGGCGAATTCGGCCCACTCCAGGAGCTCGCCGTTGGCGATCAGCTTGTCCATCTCCTCGTCGGTGACGAAGAAGTAGTGGACGCCGTGCTTCTCACCGGGGCGTGGCCTGCGGGTCGTCGCCGACACCGAGAGCCAGACCTCGGGGTGTGCCTTGCGCATATGGGCGACGACCGTGCTCTTGCCGACCCCCGAGGGGCCGGAGAGCACGGTCAGCCGCGGACGTACGTCCGGGGGCTCGGGGGTCGTCCCCCGGAATGTTGCAGCCATGCGGCGATTATTCCAGGAATCCCGGGGTGCCAGGACTCAGGAGCCGGTGCTGCCGAACTCGCGCTCCAGGGACGCGATCTGGTTGGACCCGAGGCCACGCACTCGGCGGCTCTCGGAGATACCGAGTCGCTCCATGATCTGCTTGGCGCGGACCTTGCCCACGCCCGGAAGCGATTCGAGCAGGGCGGAGACCTTCATCTTGCCGATGACGTCGTTCTCCTGGCCCTGCTTGATGACCTCGTGAAGGGAGGCGCCGGAGTGCTTGAGTCGATTCTTGACCTCGGCCCGCTCCCGGCGAGCCGCGGCGGCCTTTTCGAGCGCGGCTGCGCGCTGTTCAGGGGTAAGGGGCGGAAGAGCCACGCCTACGTCACCTCGGATGTCGAACTGTCGGATACGGACCGGTGAGGAACCTAGTCGCCCCTCACCTGGTGAGCTACGAACAACACACTTGCTCGTTGGCTCTGGTCGGAGACTAGCGGCCAAGGCCGCCAGAGTCAGCGAGAACAGCGGAAAAGTCCTGGTCAGCCTTCGGCAGGTCGGATATTTCAGGCATACTGCCCCTGATTTGAGAAAGTATTCAGTCTCAAGCCGACCCGGAGCCACTCATCGGAGGACTCCGCCGAACTGTGCGAATCCTCAGGTCGCGGCCACTGCGGCCCGGATCTCGTCGGCGAACCGGTCCGACGCGTCCCGCAGCGCGACGAGTTCGGGACCGTGACGCAGAACACCTCGGCTGATGTTCGGAACCACGTTGCGCAGGGCAGCCCCGAACACCCCGGGAAGGTCGGCCGGGGTCGCCCCCTGGGCACCGACTCCGGGTGCGAGGAGAGGTCCGTTGATGTCGAGGTCGTAGGACGAGAGGTCACCGAGCGTGGCCCCGACGACTGCCCCGAAGGACCCCATGGGCCGCTCCCCCGCGTTCTCCGCGGCGAGGTACGCCAGCATGGTCGCGCCGACGTTCAGCCCGTCCTCGCGGACGGCGTGCTGCACCTGGCCGCCCTCGGGGTTGGACGTCAGCGCCAGCACGAACAGGCCCGCGCCGCTCTCCCGCGCGAGCTCGACGGCCGGCTTCAGCGAGCCGTAGCCGAGATACGGCGACACGGTGAGCGCGTCGGAGAACAGCGGGGCGCCCTTCTCCAGGAAGGCTGCGGCATACGCGGCCATGGTGGAGCCGATGTCACCGCGCTTGGCGTCCATCACGACCAGGGCTCCGGCCTCCCGCGCCTCCTGGACCGACTTCTCCAGTACGGCGACCCCGCGCGACCCGAACCGCTCGAAGAACGCGCTCTGCGGCTTGAGCACGGCGACCCGCCCGGCCAGCGCCTCGACCACGGTGCGGCTGAACCGCTCCAGTCCGGCGACGTCGTCGTTCAGCCCCCAGTCGAGGAGCAGCGAGGAGTGCGGGTCGATGCCCACGCACAGCGGGCCGCGCTCGTCCATCGCGCGGCGCAGCCGGGCGCCAAAGGGCTCCAGGACTGTCATGCGGTCTTCCTTACGTCGGCGCCGACCGCGTCGGCGAGCGTGGCGTACGGGCTCGTACGGAGGCGGGCGGCGAGCCCCTTGTGGATCGCGCGGCCCCAGAAGGGGCCCTCGTAGACGAACGCGCTGTAGCCCTGGACGAGGGTCGCACCGGCGAGGATGCGCTGCCAGGCGTCCTCGGCGTTCTCGATGCCGCCGACGCCCACCAGGGTGATCCGGTCGCCCACGCGCGCGTAGAGGCGGCGCAGCACCTCCAGGGAGCGGGCCTTCAGGGGTGCGCCGGAGAGGCCGCCGGTCTCCTTCACCAGGGTGGGGTCGGAGGTCAGGCCGAGTCCCTCGCGCGCGATGGTGGTGTTCGTGGCGATGATTCCGTCCAGGCCCAGCTCGACGGCGAGGTCTGCGACGGCGTCCACGTCCTCGTCGGCGAGGTCGGGCGCGATCTTCACCAGCAGCGGGACCCGGCGCGAGGTCACCGTGCGGTCGGCGGCCTCGCGTACGGCGCTGAGCAGCGGGCGCAGCGCCTCGGTGGCCTGCAGGTTGCGCAGGCCGGGCGTGTTGGGCGAGCTGACGTTGACGACGAGGTAGTCGGCGTACGCGGCGAGCCGCTCGGTCGACTTCACGTAGTCGGCGACGGCCTCGCCCTCGGGGACGGCCTTGGTCTTGCCGATGTTGACGCCGACGACGGTCCGGAAGACCGCCTCCCGGCTCGCCAGACGGGCCGCCACGGCCAGCGAACCCTCGTTGTTGAATCCCATGCGGTTGATGAGCGCGCGGTCCGGCACAAGGCGGAACAGCCGCTTCCTGGGGTTGCCGGGCTGCGGCTCCCCGGTGACCGTGCCGATCTCGACGTGGTCGAAGCCGAGCATCGACATCCCGTCGATCGCGACCGCGTTCTTGTCGAAGCCGGCCGCGAGCCCGAAGGGTCCGTGCATCCGCAGCCCGAAAGCCTCGGTGCGCAGTTCCTCGTACCGGGGCGCGAGGGCGGCGGCGACGAACGTCCGCAGGACGGGGACGCGGACGGCGAGGCGGATCCAGCGGAAGGCCAGGTAATGGGCCTCTTCGGGGTCCATCCGGGTGAAGACCAGACGGAAGAAAAGCTTGTACACAGTGGTGTCCTCACGAAGAGGGGGACACCGTTTCCGGTGTCCCCCTCAGGGCTGCTAGTCGCGGGCCGCGGTCAGATGTTCGGCGTGTTCCTGGAGTGAACGCACGCCCACGTCACCCCGGTTGAGGGCGTCGATGCCCTGGACGGCCGCGGCGAGCGCCTGGACGGTCGTCAGACACGGCACCGAGCGCGCCACGGCCGCCGTACGGATCTCGTAGCCGTCGAGGCGGCCTCCGGTGCCGTACGGGGTGTTGACGATGAGGTCGACCTCGCCGTCGTGGATGAGCTGGACGATGGTCTTCTCGCCGTTCGGGCCCGTGCCCTCGTTCTGCTTGCGGACGACCTTCGCGTTGAGGCCGTTGCGCCGGAGGACCTCGGCCGTGCCGGAGGTGGCGAGCAGCTCGAAGCCGTGGGCGACCAGTTCACGCGCCGGGAAGATCATCGAACGCTTGTCCCGGTTGGCGACCGAGATGAAGGCCCGCCCCTTGGTCGGCAGCGGGCCGTACGCCCCCGCCTGCGACTTGGCGTACGCCGTGCCGAAGACGGAGTCGATGCCCATGACCTCGCCGGTGGACCGCATCTCGGGGCCGAGCACGGTGTCGACGCCCCGCCCGGAGGTGTCCCGGAAGCGGTTCCAGGGCATGACGGCCTCCTTGACGGAGATCGGCGCGTCCAGCGGCAGTTCGCCGCCGTCACCGGTCGCCGGGAGCAGTCCCTCGGCCCGCAGTTCGGCGACGGTCGCGCCGAGCGAGATCCGGGCGGCGGCCTTCGCCAGCGGTACCGCGGTCGCCTTCGAGGTGAAGGGGACCGTACGGGACGCGCGCGGGTTGGCCTCCAGGACGTAGAGGATGTCGCCGGCCAGCGCGAACTGGATGTTGATCAGCCCCCGGACGCCGACCCCGCGCGCGATGGCCTCGGTCGAGGTCCGCAGCCGCTTGATGTCGAAGCCGCCGAGCGTGATCGGGGGCAGGGCGCACGCCGAGTCGCCGGAGTGGATGCCGGCCTCCTCGATGTGCTCCATGACGCCGCCGAGGTACAGCTCCTCGCCGTCGTACAGGGCGTCGACGTCGATCTCGATCGCGTCGTCGAGGAAGCGGTCGACCAGGACCGGCCGGGAGGGGCTGATCTCGGTCGACTCGGCGATGTAGGACGACAGCCGGGTCTCGTCGTACACGATCTCCATGCCGCGCCCGCCGAGGACGTACGACGGGCGTACGAGGACCGGGTAGCCGATCTCGTCCGCGATGGCCTTGGCCTCGGCGAAGGTGGTCGCCGTGCCGTGCTTGGGGGCCGGGAGGCCCGCCTCCGCGAGGACGCGGCCGAAGGCACCCCGGTCCTCGGCGGCGTGGATGGCCTCGGGCGGGGTGCCCACGACCGGTACGCCGTTGTCCTTGAGGGCCTGCGCCAGGCCCAGTGGGGTCTGGCCGCCGAGCTGCACGATCACGCCCGCGATCGGCCCCGCCAGGGACTCCGCGTGGACGATCTCCAGCACGTCTTCCAGCGTCAGCGGCTCGAAGTACAGGCGGTCGGAGGTGTCGTAGTCCGTGGAGACGGTCTCGGGGTTGCAGTTGACCATCACGGTCTCGTAGCCCGCGTCGCTCAGCGCGAAGGAGGCGTGGACACAGGAGTAGTCGAACTCGATGCCCTGGCCGATGCGGTTGGGGCCGGAGCCGAGGATGATCACGGCCGGCTTCTCGCGGCTCGCGACCTCGGTCTCCTCGTCGTACGAGGAGTAGAAGTACGGCGTCTTGGCCGCGAACTCGGCAGCGCACGTGTCGACCGTCTTGTACACCGGGCGTACGCCCAGCGCGTGCCGTACCTCGCGCACGACGTCCTCGCGCAGCCCCCGGATCTCGCCGATCTGCTGGTCGGAGAAGCCGTGTCGCTTGGCCTCGGCCAGGAGTTCGGGGTTCAGCCGCTCCGCCTCGGCCAGCTCGTCCGCGATCTCCTTGATCAGGAACAGCTGGTCGACGAACCACGGGTCGATCTTCGTGGCGTCGAAGACCTCCTCGGGCGTGGCGCCCGCGCGGATGGCCTGCATGACGGTGTTGATGCGCCCGTCGGTCGGCCGGACGGCCTCGGCCAGCAGCTCGGCCTTGTCGCCGATCTCGCCGACGAACGTGAACTGGCTGCCCTTCTTCTCCAGGGACCGCAGCGCCTTCTGGAGGGCCTCGGTGAAGTTGCGGCCGATGGCCATGGCCTCGCCGACCGACTTCATGGTGGTCGTCAGCGTGGAGTCGGCGGACGGGAACTTCTCGAAGGCGAACCGCGGGGCCTTGACCACGACGTAGTCGAGCGTCGGTTCGAAGGACGCCGGGGTCTTCTCCGTGATGTCGTTCGGGATCTCGTCGAGCGTGTAGCCGACGGCCAGCTTCGCGGCGATCTTGGCGATCGGGAAGCCGGTCGCCTTGGAGGCGAGGGCCGAGGAGCGCGACACGCGCGGGTTCATCTCGATGACGATGATGCGGCCGTCGTCCGGGTTCACCGCGAACTGGATGTTGCAGCCGCCGGTGTCGACCCCGACCTCGCGGATGATCGCGATGCCGATGTCACGGAGGCGCTGGTACTCGCGGTCGGTCAGCGTCATCGAGGGCGCGACGGTGATCGAGTCGCCGGTGTGCACGCCCATGGGGTCGAAGTTCTCGATGGAGCAGACGACGACCACGTTGTCGTTCTTGTCGCGCATCAGCTCCAGCTCGTACTCCTTCCAGCCGAGGATGGACTCCTCCAGGAGCACCTCGGTGGTGGGAGACAGGGTCAGTCCCTGGCCGGCGATGCGGCGCAGCTCCTCCTCGTCGTGCGCGAAGCCGGAGCCGGCGCCGCCCATGGTGAAGGAGGGCCGGACGACGACGGGGTAGCCGCCGAGCGTGTCGACGCCCGCGATGACGTCGTCCATGGAGTGGCAGATGACGGAGCGGGCCGACTCGCCGTGCCCGATCTTCGCGCGGACGGCCTCGACGACGCCCTTGAAGAGGTCGCGGTCCTCGCCCTTGTTGATCGCCTCGACGTTGGCGCCGATCAGCTCGACGCCGTACTTCTCCAGCACACCCTGCTCGTGCATGGAGATCGCGGTGTTCAGGGCCGTCTGACCGCCAAGGGTGGGCAGGAGGGCGTCCGGGCGCTCCTTGGCGATGATCTTCTCGACGAACTCGGGGGTGATCGGCTCGACGTAGGTGGCGTCGGCGATCTCCGGGTCGGTCATGATCGTCGCCGGGTTGGAGTTGACCAGGATGACCCTGAGGCCCTCGGCGCGCAGGATGCGGCAGGCCTGGGTCCCGGAGTAGTCGAACTCGGCGGCCTGGCCGATGACGATCGGGCCGGAGCCGATGACCAGGACGGACTGGATATCGGTGCGCTTAGGCACGCTGGCCCTCCATCGGAACTGTGTCCATCAAGGACGTGAAGCGGTCGAACAGGTAGGCGGCGTCATGCGGACCCGCTGCCGCTTCGGGGTGGTACTGGACACTGAACGCGGGCCGGTCGAGCAGCTGGAGCCCTTCCACGACCTGGTCGTTCAAACAGACGTGCGAGACCTCGGCACGCCCGTAAGGGGTCTCGGAGACCTTGTCGAGCGGCGCGTCGACGGCGAAGCCGTGGTTGTGCGCGGTGACCTCGACCTTGCCGGTCGTACGGTCCTGCACGGGTTGGTTGATGCCCCGGTGCCCGTACTTCAGCTTGTACGTGCCGAAGCCGAGCGCCCGCCCGAGGATCTGGTTGCCGAAGCAGATGCCGAAGAGCGGCGTACCGCGCTCAAGGACGGCCTGCATGACGGCGACCGGGTGATCGGCGGTGGCCGGGTCACCGGGCCCGTTGGAGAAGAACACCCCGTCGGGATTGACGGCGTACACGTCCTCCACGGTCGCCGTGGCGGGCAGTACGTGCACCTCGATGCCGCGCTCGGCCATCCGGTGCGGAGTCATGCCCTTGATGCCGAGGTCGACGGCGGCGACGGTGTACTTCTTGGTGCCGATCGCGGGGACGACGTACGCCTCCTTGGTGGCGACCTCGGCCGAGAGGTCGGCGCCCGTCATCTCGGGGGCCTGGCGCACCTCGGCGAGCATCGTGCCGTCGTCGGGCAGGGCGTTGCCGGAGAAGATGCCGACGCGCATGGCGCCGCGCTCCCGCAGATGACGCGTCAACGCGCGCGTGTCGATGCCGGAGATGCCGACCACGCCCTGCTTGCGCAGCTCGTCGTCGAGGGAGCGCCGGGAGCGCCAGTTGGAGGGCACGCGCGCGGGGTCCCGTACGACATAGCCGGCAACCCAGATGCGGCCCGACTCGGGGTCCTCGTCGTTGACGCCGGTGTTGCCGATGTGCGGGGCGGTCATGACGACCACCTGGCGGTGGTACGACGGGTCGGTGAGGGTCTCCTGGTAGCCGGTCATGCCGGTCGAGAAGACGGCCTCTCCGAAGGTCACCCCCACGGCCCCGTAGGCACGGCCGCGGAAGATCCGGCCGTCCTCCAGGACGAGTACGGCGGGAGCCTTGCTGGCTCCCCTGGTGGAGGTCGTCATCGTGCGCCTTCCGTTTCCGTCTTGTTGATCATCTGGTTCAGCGTGCGGACCCACTCGTTGTGCTCGGCCGCGGTGTCGGAGCGGAACCCGGAGTCGATCAGCCGTTCGCCGTGCGCCCAGGTGACGACCAGCAGGCCGCCCTCGGTGAGGACCTTGCCGGCGATGCCCTTGTCGAGCCGGGCCTCGCGCAGGGCCGCCAGGGGGACGAAGAAGTCGGCCGCCCCGGGGCGTACGACGTCCAGTCCCGCGTCCGTCAGGGTCAGCTCGACCCGGCTGCGGGTGCCGAGGCCGTGCGCCACGATGCGGTCCAGCCACTGCCCCGCGGTGGTGGAGCCGTGGTAGCGCCCGCTCATCGTCAGTCTCGCCTCGCCGGGCTCGTCCGGCGCGTCAGGCAGCTCGGGCAGGTCGCCCTGGAGCGTGCCGCGCCACTTCCAGCCCTCGCGCATCAGCCAGTAGATGAGCGCGACGAAGAGCGCGAGCCCGACCAGCCAGCCCACGCGGGCGGCCCAGTCGGTCACCTCGGCCGACTTCTGTTCGGCGGCGATGTACGTCAAATCCGGCAGTGATGTCACGCGAGCTTCCCGTCGACGAGCGTGGCCTTGCCCCGGAGCCACGTGTGCGTGACACGGCCCGGCAGCTCACGGCCCTCGTACGGGGTGTTGCGGCTGCGGGAGGCGAAGCCCGCGGGGTCCACGGACCCACGGTATGCCGTGTCGACGAGCGTGAGGTTGGCGGGCTCACCTGCCGAGACGGGGCGGCCGTGGCCCGTCGCCCGCCCGATGCGCGCGGGGGCGAAGGACATACGGTCGGCGACGGTCGCCCAGTCCAGCAGTCCGGTGTCCACCATCGTCTCCTGGACCACTGACAACGCCGTCTCCAGGCCGACCATGCCCATGGCGGCGGCGGCCCACTCGCAGTCCTTGTCCTCGTGCGGGTGCGGGGCGTGGTCCGTGGCGACGATGTCGATCGTGCCGTCGGCGAGCGCCTCGCGCAGGGCCAGCACATCGCGCTCGGTGCGCAGCGGCGGGTTGACCTTGTAGACCGGGTTGTACGTCCGGACCAGCTCGTCGGTGAGGAGGAGGTGGTGCGGGGTCACCTCGGCGGTGACGTCGATGCCCCGGGACTTGGCCCAGCGGACGATCTCGACGGACCCGGCGGTCGAGAGGTGGCAGATGTGGACGCGGGAGCCGACGTGCTCGGCGAGCAGGACATCCCGGGCGATGATCGATTCTTCGGCCACCGCGGGCCATCCGCCCAGCCCCAGCTCGGCCGAGACGACACCCTCGTTCATCTGGGCGCCCTCGGTCAGCCGGGGCTCCTGCGCGTGCTGGGCGACGACTCCGCCGAAGGCCTTCACGTACTCCAGGGCGCGCCGCATGATCACGGCGTCGTCGACGCACTTGCCGTCGTCGGAGAAGACGGTGACCCCGGCCGCCGACTCGTGCATGGCGCCGAGTTCGGCGAGCTTCTTGCCCTCCAGGCCGACGGTGACGGCCCCGATGGGCTGGACGTCGCAGTAGCCGTGCTCCTGACCGAGCCGGTAGACCTGCTCGACCACACCGGCGGTGTCGGCGACCGGGAAGGTGTTGGCCATGGCGAACACGGCCGTGAACCCACCGCTCGCCGCCGCCCGGGTCCCGGTCAGCACGGTCTCGGAGTCCTCGCGCCCCGGCTCGCGCAGATGCGTGTGGAGATCGACGAGCCCCGGCAGCAGCACCTTGCCGTCGGCCTCGACGACCTCGGCGCCCTCGTCGGAGAGCCCTTGGCCCACCGCCTGGACGAGCGAACCGTCGATCAGGACGTCCTGCGGCTCGCCGCCGAGCACCCGCGCACCACGAATAAGGATCTTGCCCATGTGTCTTACTTCTCCTCGGTACGGGTGTGGGTGACGGCGGGTTCGTTGCCGCCGAGCAGCAGATAGAGCACGGCCATCCGGATCGAGACGCCATTGGTGACCTGCTCGATCGCCGTGCAGCGCTCCGAGTCGGCGACCTCGGCGGTGATCTCCATACCGCGGACCATCGGCCCGGGGTGCATCACGATGGCGTGCTCCGGCATCCGCGCCATGCGGTCGCCGTCGAGGCCGTAGCGCCGCGAGTACTCGCGCTCGGTCGGGAAGAACGCGGCGTTCATCCGCTCGCGCTGTACGCGCAGCAGCATCACCGCGTCGGACTTCGGAAGGGTGCTGTCCAGGTCGTACGAGACCTCGCAGGGCCAGGCCTCGACGCCGACCGGCACCAGGGTCGGCGGGGCGACGAGGGTGACCTCGGCGCCGAGGGTGTGCAGCAGGTCGACGTTGGAGCGGGCGACCCGGCTGTGCAGGATGTCGCCGACCAGGGTGATGCGCTTGCCGGCGAGGTCCTGGCCGATGCCCGCGTCCCGGCCGACGAGCCGGCGCCGCATGGTGAAGGCGTCGAGCAGGGCCTGCGTGGGGTGCTGGTGGGTGCCGTCACCGGCGTTGATGACGGCCGCGTCGATCCAGCCGGAGGTGGCGAGCCGGTACGGGGCCCCGGAGGCGCCGTGCCGGATGACGACCGCGTCGACGCCCATGGCTTCGAGGGTCTGGGCGGTGTCCTTCAGGGACTCGCCCTTGGAGACGCTCGACCCCTTGGCGGTGAAGTTGATCACGTCGGCGGAGAGGCGCTTCTCGGCGGCCTCGAAGGAGATCCGGGTCCGCGTCGAGTCCTCGAAGAAGAGGTTGACGACGGTACGGCCGCGCAGGGTCGGCAGTTTCTTGATCGGCCGGTCGGCGACCCGGGCCATCTCCTCGGCGGTGTCGAGGATCAGGACGGCGTCGTCGCGGGTGAGGTCGGCGGCCGAGATGAGATGACGCTGCATCTTTCAGGCTCCGTAAGGAAGTTCATCCGTAAGGAAGTTCGGGAGATTCCGGGCAGGCAGGGGCATCGCGAAGGGGCGTACGGCGCGGGGCCGCACGCGCGCGTGCTACTGCTGGGCGGTCCGCTTCACACCGAGCAGGACGGTGTCCCGACCGTCCTCCTCGGCGAGCTGGACCTTGACCGTCTCCCGCAACGACGTGGGGAGGTTCTTGCCGACGTAGTCGGCGCGGATGGGCAGTTCGCGGTGGCCCCGGTCGACGAGGACCGCGAGCTGCACCGCGCGCGGGCGCCCGATGTCGTTCAGGGCGTCGAGGGCGGCGCGGATGGTGCGGCCGGAGAAGAGCACGTCGTCGACGAGGACGACCAGTCTGCCGTCGAGGCCGTCGCCGGGGATGTCGGTGCGGGCCAACGCGCGCGGCGGGTGCATGCGCAGGTCGTCGCGGTACATGGTGATGTCGAGGGAGCCGACCGGGATCTTGCGGTCGGTGATCTCCGCGAGCTTGGCGGCGAGCCGCTGGGCGAGGAAGACGCCCCGGGTCGGGATGCCGAGGAGCACCACGTCGTCGGCGCCCTTGGCGCGTTCGACGATCTCGTGGGCGATGCGGGTCAGCACCCGCGCGATGTCGGGGGCTTCCAGAACGGGCCGTGCGTCGGCCTCGTACTGCTGCTTGTCCTGCTCAGAGTCCATAGGAAACGGACCTCCTTCTCCGCCTCACAGGACGGATCATTAAAGGACGTCGGAATTGCGCCAACCACGGTACCAGTCCGCGGAACATCCCAGTTCACCCCACTGGTGCCACACGTCACCCGTCTGCCGTAACCGCATGTCGCCCACCGAGGAAGAGCCGGGCAAGACCGTTCGGCTTGACGGGGAAGAGTAACGCTGCGTAACCTCACAGTGAGTCACCAGCCGCGCGGCTCGTCCGCACGTCGACACTGTGTCCGGGAGCTATATGTCCAGCGAATACGCCAAACAGCTCGGGGCCAAGCTCCGGGCGATCCGCACCCAGCAGGGCCTTTCCCTCCACGGTGTCGAGGAGAAGTCCCAGGGACGCTGGAAGGCGGTCGTGGTCGGTTCGTACGAGCGCGGCGATCGTGCCGTGACCGTACAGCGCCTCGCCGAGCTGGCGGATTTCTACGGGGTTCCGGTGCAGGAGCTGCTGCCGGGCACCACGCCGGGCGGGGCCGCCGAGCCGCCGCCGAAGCTCGTCCTCGACCTTGAGCGGCTGGCCCATGTGCCGGCCGAGAAGGCGGGCCCCCTTCAGCGCTACGCCGCGACGATCCAGTCGCAGCGCGGCGACTACAACGGCAAGGTGCTGTCGATCCGCCAGGACGACCTGCGCACCCTCGCCGTCATCTACGACCAGTCGCCCTCGGTCCTGACCGAGCAGCTGATCAGCTGGGGCGTCCTGGACGCGGACGCGCGCCGCGCCGTCTCCCACGAGGAGAACTGAGCCCGACGGCTTTCGGCCGTTGAGCAGAAACGTGCCGCCGGGGTGGCCGGAACCTATGGGTTCGGGCCACCCCGACGGCGTTCTACGGACTTCGGGGACCGCACGGGCACCGGGATGCCACGGGCCTTCCCGGCGCCCCTCCTGATCGCACGAAGCCGCACGAGCGACGCACGAACGCCGGTGGGCCCCAGCAGTGTGTCGCTGGGGCCCACCGGCGTTCGTACGTGTGCGTGTGCCGTGCGGCTCAGGCCTCGTCGCCGTCACGGCGCAGCGAGGACTTCAGGTCCTTGAACCGGCCGAGGAGGCCGTTGACGAACGAGGGCGACTCGTCCGTCGAGAACTCCTTCGCCAGCTGCACCATCTCGTCGAGGACGACGGCGTCCGGGGTCTCGTCGACCCAGATCAGCTCGTAGGCACCGAGGCGCAGGATGTTGCGGTCGACGACCGGCATCCTGTCGAGCGTCCAGCCGACCGAGTACTGCGAGATCAGCTCGTCGATGCGCTTCGCATGCTGCGCGTAGCCCTCGACGAGCTCCATCGTGTACTCGCTGACCGGGGGCTGGCGGGTGTCGGCCCGGGAGAGCCGGATCCAGTCCCCGAGGACCGTCTGGACATCGGCCCCGCGCTGGTCGCCTTCGAAGAGGATCTGGAAGGCACGCTTGCGGGCCGTGTTGCGGGCAGCCACGGTTAGCTGTTCACCCGGCCGAGGTAGTCGCTCGTACGGGTGTCGACCTTGATCTTCTCACCGGTGGTGATGAAGAGCGGGACCTGGATCTGGTGGCCGGTCTCCAGCGTGGCGGGCTTGGTGCCGCCGGTGGAGCGGTCGCCCTGGACACCGGGCTCGGTCTCCTGGACGACCAGCTCGACGGCGGCCGGCAGCTCGACGAAGAGCACCTCGCCCTCGTGCTGGGCGACCGTGGCGGTGAAGCCCTCGATCAGGAAGTTGGCGGCGTCGGCGACGGCCTTGCGGTCCACCATGAGCTGGTCGTACGTCTCCATGTCCATGAAGACGAAGTACTCGCCGTCCATGTACGAGAACTGCATGTCGCGCTTGTCGACAGTGGCCGTCTCGACCTTGACACCGGCGTTGAACGTCTTGTCGACGACCTTGCCGGAGAGCACGTTCTTCAGCTTGGTGCGCACGAAGGCCGGGCCCTTGCCGGGCTTGACGTGCTGGAACTCGACGACGGACCAGAGCTGGCCCCCGTCGAGCTTGAGCACCAGGCCGTTCTTGAGGTCGTTCGTGGAAGCCACGGTTGCGGAATCTCCTGGACTGACGTGGACGACCCCGGGGCAGACGCGACAGCTTCAAGGCTAGAGCGCGAGCAGTTCCTTGGTCGTGATGGTAAGTAGCTCGGGTCCGCCGTCCGCCTCGGGGCGTACGACGAGCGTGTCATCGATCCGGACACCGCCCCGGCCCGGGAGGTGGACCCCCGGTTCGACGGTGACCGGCACACAAGCGTCCAGTTTACCCATGGCTGCGGGGGCGAGCTGCGGGTCCTCGTCGATTTCGAGTCCGACACCGTGTCCGGTGAGGTCCGGAAGGCGGTCCGCGTACCCCGCGGAGTCCACTACCTGACGTGCCGCACGGTCCACGTCGCGGTAGGCGGCGCCGGGTGCCAGGGCCTCGCGTCCGGCCCGCTGGGCTGCGAAGACGAGGTCGTACAGCTCGATCTGCCAGTCGGCGGGCGAGGTGCCGATGACAAAAGTACGGCCGATCTCGCAGCGGTAGCCGCGATAGACGGCGCCGAGACAAACAGAGAGAAAGTCGCCTTCCTCCACGCGCCGATCGGTGGGCCGATGCCCCCTGCGGCCGGAATTCGGCCCGGTGGCGACGGCGGTGGCGAAGGCGGGCCCGTCGGCGCCGTGATCGACGAGGCGCCGCTCCAGTTCGAGGGCGAGATGCCGCTCGGTACGCCCGACGAGGATGGACTCGAGGAGTTCACCGAGCGCCTGGTCGGCGATCTCGGCGCCGATCCGGAGACAGGCGATCTCCTCCTCGTCCTTCACCACCCGGAGCTGCTCGACGGCGCCACCGAGGTCGGCCAGCCGCAGCCTGGGCGCGACGGACCCGATGGCCCGATAGCGGGCCACGGTCAGGTGATGCTCCTCGACGGCGAGGGACTCGGTCCCCTGGGCGGCGGCGAGATCGGCGGCGGCGACGGCCGGGTCACCGCCGGGCACGGACAGCGCGTGCACGCGCAGGGCGTCGTCGGGACGACCGCCCTCGACGGCTCCCGCGCACACGAGCAGATCTTCACGCTTTCCCAGCAGCAGTACGGCTCCCTGCGGGGCCGTGCCCGCGAGATACCGCACATTGGCGGCCCGGGAGACCAGCGCTCCCTCACTACCACCCGCGTGACACCGCTCCCGAAGCCGCGCTCGCCGCGCCGCGTACGCCTCTGACATGCCCCGAGCGTAAGAGCGCGGACGGCCAGCCGCCGGTCGGAGGGGGCCGAGTGAGCGGCACACGGACGCAACCGCAGACTTCTTCGCCCCCGCCGCCCTTACCCGTTCCCATCCCTCGGGGGCTGCCGCCCCCGAACCCCCGCTGTCGGCCCTGAACGGGCCTTGTCCTCAAACGCCGGACGGGCTGACCATCCAGCCCGTCCGGCGTTTGAGGACAAAGGGGGGTCTGGGGGCGCAGCCCCCAGGGATGGGAACGGGTAGGGGCGGCGGGGGCGATCACTCGTTCGGGCCAGCCGGAACCGGCCGTCGCCGCTCGGTGACCGGTGGGCGCGCGCCCTCAGACCGGCGTACCCTGCGCTACCACTTGGGCGGGCTCGCCAACAGCCGGGCGAGGACGTCGTCCAGGACACGGGCCGTCGCCGGTACGTCCAGCTGCGAGTTGTCGATGATCGGGAGGCCCGAGCCGTACCAGCCCGCCATCCGGCCGTGGATGCGGGCGACCTCCTCGTCCGTGAGGCGCCGGTTGCCGGAGCGTTCGGCATTGCGCTCCAGGACGATCTCCAGGCCGGGCAGGAGCACCACCGGGAGCAGACCGGGCCCCACGTGCCGCTTCCAGCCGCCCAGGCCGACCACCGGACGGTCCGGGAACACCGCGTCGTCGAGGATGCACGAGATGCCGTTGGCAAGGAAGTTGCGGGCGGCGAAGCCGCAGGTGCGGCGGGCGAGACGATACTGCGCCTCGGAGTGGTCGTTCCACCCCGACTGCGGATCGGCGAAGCCCGAGCGCACCCACTCGCGGACGTCGTCGAGGCTGATGTGCGCGGTCGGCACCCGCCGATGGTCCGCCCAGTACTTCGCGACGCTGGTCTTACCTGCGCCCGCGGGCCCGATCAGCAGCACGGCGAGCGGCGCGGAGGCCGGATCGACGGGGCCCGTGAGGGGCGGCGGGCCCGGCGTCGGGACGAAGTCGCCCTGCGGCAACGGCATATGGCCGGTGGTGTCCGGCGTGGGCGGCACCGGCGCGTGCTGCGGGACGGGCGGATGCGGCGCCTGCGGATACGGTCCCGAGGGGGCTCCGGGGTAGACGGGGGCCGGGGGGTGGCTCGGGGGTGCGGAACCCGGGTGCGCGCCCGGGGGCTGTTGCCCCGCGTGCGGCGCGGCCGACGACCAGTCGGCGTCCGGTCCTTGCCCCGGCTGGTGGGGCGGCGGCAGCGGAGACCCCACTGCGTGCTGCATCCGGTGCCACTCCGTCTCGTACAGGCAATTGGCGCTGGCCTGCGGGGCACGGACCCCGCACGCTACCGAACGGTACCGTCCCGGGCCGCCGTTTGGTGAACGGCCCGGGGCGGCCCGAAGTGCCCGTCGCCACAGGCAAATCGGGCCAAGCGCCCGAGCGGGGAGCTACTCCCCCACTTCGCCGTAGGCGGCGAGGAGGACGGCCGGGTCCGGTCCCTCCAGGACGGTCGGCTTGGCCAGTCCGTCCAGGACGATGAACCGCAGCAGGTCGCCCCGGGACTTCTTGTCGACCTTCATCGTCTCCAGCAGCTTGGGCCACTGGTCGTAGCGGTAGTGGAGCGGCAGGCCGACCGACTCCAGGACCGTGCGGTGGCGGTCCGCCGTCGCGTCGTCCAAACGGCCCGCGAGACGGCCCAGTTCAGCCGCGAAGTGCATACCGACGGAGACGGCCGCGCCGTGCCGCCACTGGTAGCGCTCGTTCTTCTCGATGGCGTGCGCGAGCGTGTGGCCGTAGTTGAGGATCTCGCGCAGGCCCGACTCCTTGAGGTCCGAGGAGACGACCTCCGCCTTCACCTTGATCGAGCGCTCGATCAGCTCGGCGGTGTGCGGACCGGCCGGGGTGCGGGCGGCCTGCGGGTCGGACTCGATCAGCTCCAGGATCACCGGGTCGGCGATGAAGCCGGCCTTGATGATCTCCGCGAGCCCGGACACGTAGTCGTTGACCGGAAGCGAGTCCAGCGCCGCGAGGTCGCAGAGCACACCGGCGGGCGGGTGGAAGGAGCCGACGAGGTTCTTGCCCTCGGCGGTGTTGATGCCGGTCTTGCCGCCGACGGCCGCGTCCACCATCGCCAGGACCGTCGTCGGGATGGCGATCCAGCGCACCCCGCGCAGCCATGTCGCGGCCACGAACCCGGCCAGGTCGGTGGTCGCCCCGCCGCCGACACCGACGATGACGTCGGTACGCGTGAAGCCGGACTGGCCGAGCGCCTTCCAGCAGTAGGCGGCCACCTCGACGGTCTTGGCCTCCTCCGCGTTCGGCACCTGGATGGCGACCGTCTCGAAGCCCTGGCCCGCCAGGTCGGCGCGCAGCGCCTCACCCGTCTCGGCGAGCGCCTCGGGGTGGATCACCGCGACCCGCTTCACCCGGGGCCCGATCAGCCCGCCCAGCTCCTCCAGGAGCTGCCGCCCGATCAGGACCTCGTACGGATCGCTGCCCGCCGTGCCGCCGACCTGGATCCGCGTCACTGCCTCGCTGCTCATGCTTCCTTCAACTCCAGTGCGTCCAGGACGGCTTGGGTGACCTCTTCGGGCGTACGGCCATCGGTGGGTACGACGGCCAGGGCGACCTCCGTGTACAGATGGCGGCGGGCCTCCATCAGCTCCCGCCACTGCCGGCGCGGATTGACCGCCAGCAGGGGACGGGCCGCGTTCAGGCCGGTGCGCTGGACCGCTTCCTCGACGTCCATCGAGAGGTAGACGACGCGGTGCCCGGCCAGCAGCTCGCGGGTGTCCTCGTCGAGGATCGAGCCGCCGCCGAGGGCGAGAACGCCGTCGTGCTCGGCCAGCGCCCGCTGGACCGCCTGCTTCTCGACGGCCCGGAAGACCGGCTCGCCCTCGTCGACGAAGATGTCGGCGATCGTGCGGCCCTGCTCGGCGACGATGTCGTCGTCGGTGTCCCGGTACGCGCAACCGAGCCGCTCGGCCAGCAGCCGTCCGACCGTGGACTTGCCGACGCCCATCGGCCCGACCAGCACAATCTGCACAGCGCTCACCGAACGATCAGGTGTTCGAGGTACGACTCCACGTTGCGACGCGTCTCGGGCACGCTGTCGCCGCCGAACTTCTCCACGACCGCGTCGGCGAGCACCAGGGCCACCATCGCCTCGGCGACGATGCCGGCCGCCGGGACCGCACACACGTCGGAGCGCTGGTGATGCGCCTGCGTCGCCTCGCCGGTCACGACATCGACGGTCTGCAGGGCGCGCGGCACGGTCGCGATGGGCTTCATCGCCGCCCGTACGCGCAGCAGTTCGCCCGTGGACAGACCGCCCTCGGTGCCACCGGAACGACCCGTGGCACGCCGGATGCCGTTGTCAGTGGCGATGATCTCGTCGTGCGCCTTCGAGCCGGGCACGCGCGCGAGGTCGAAGCCGTCACCGACCTCGACGCCCTTGATGGCCTGGATGCCCATCAGGGCGGCGGCGAGGCGGGCGTCGAGGCGCCGGTCCCAGTGCACGTGCGAGCCGAGGCCGACGGGAACTCCGTACGCCAGCACCTCGACCACACCACCCAGGGTGTCGCCGTCCTTGTGGGCCTGGTCGATCTCCGCGACCATCGCCTTCGACGCGTCCGCGTCCAGGCAGCGCACCGGGTCCGCGTCCAGCTTCTCGACGTCGGAGGGCTTGGGGTAGACGCCGTACGGGGCCTTCGCGGCCGCCAGTTCGACGACGTGCGAGACGATCTCGATCCCGGCCGCAGCCTTCAGGAACGACCGGGCCACCGCGCCCAGCGCCACCCGGGCCGCCGTCTCACGCGCGGAGGCGCGCTCCAGGATCGGACGGGCCTCGTCGAAGCCGTACTTCTGCATGCCCGCGAGGTCGGCGTGGCCGGGCCGGGGGCGGGTCAGCGGGGCGTTGCGGGCGAGGCCGGCCAGGATCTCCGGATCCACCGGGTCGGCCGCCATCACCTGCTCCCACTTCGGCCACTCGGTGTTGCCGACCATCACCGCGACCGGCGAGCCGAGCGACAGCCCGTGCCGCACACCGCCGAGGAAGGTGATCTCGTCCTGCTCGAACTTCATCCGGGCACCGCGCCCATAGCCGAGCCGCCGCCGCGCCAGGTGGTCCGCCACCAACTCGGTGGTAATGGGCACGCCGGCCGGCAGGCCCTCCAGCGTCGCGACGAGTGCGGGACCGTGGGACTCCCCCGCGGTCAACCAGCGCAACCTGCTCAACGGTGCTCCTCATACTCGCGCCCTGGTACTGCCCTGCGTACGCGCGTCCTCGCGTACGTCGACGGCGTGACCGGGTGCGCGGCCCTGGCCCGCCACCCCCGATCCTCCCACGTCCGGGCCGGACACCTGGTCGGCGGTCCAGCAGACGGACGCGGAACGCGGCAGGGTCAGCGGTCGGCGAGCGCCTTCTCGCCCGCCCTGCGCATTGCGCTCAGCGGGCCCGGAACACGTCCGGTCATCTGCTCGACCTGAAGCACCGCCTGGTGCACGAGCAGGTCGAGTCCGCTGACGACCGCCCCGCCGTACGCCGACCAGCGGGCCGCCAGATCGGTCGGCCAGGGGTGGTAGAGCACGTCGAAGAGGGTCGCGGGCCGTTCCGGTACGGCACCGGACAGCGCGTCCGTCGCTCCGGCCGGGGTGGTGGCGATCACCAGCGGGGCGTGCAGCGCCCGGGCCGCGTCCGCCCAGTCCGCCGTACGGACCTCGATGTCGAGGCGTTCGCCCCACTGCCGCATCTCGACGGCCCTGGCCTCGTTACGGACGTACACGACGACCTCGCCGGTGCAGATCCGGGCGAGCGCGGCGAGCGCGGAGGAGGCGGTGGCACCAGCGCCGAGGATCGCGGCGGAGTCGACCTGTTCGATGCCGTGCTCACGCAGGGCGCCCACGATCCCGGGGATGTCGGTGTTGTCGCCGACGCGCCGTCCGTCCGCCTCGAACACAACGGTGTTGACGGCCTCGACCGACGCGGCCGTCTCGCTGATCCCGTCGAGCAGCGGGATGACCGCCCGCTTCAGCGGCATCGTGAGCGACAGCCCCGCCCACTCGGACCCGAGCCCACCCAGGAATTCCGGCAACGCCGTCTCGTCGACCTCGAAGCGGTCGTACGTCCACCCTGTGAGCGCCAGTTCCCCGTAGGCGGCGCGGTGCAGCACCGGGGAGAGGGAATGGGCGATGGGGGAACCGAGTACTGCTGCCCGGCGGGCGTCAACTGCCCGTTCTTGCATCGAACTTGTCCTTGAGCTTGAGGAATGCATCGTGCGTCTTGGCGAATTCGGTCGTCTTCACACCGTCGGTGGCCACGAAGTAGTACCAGCCCTCGTCGGTCGGATTCAGCGTCGCCTTGATCGCCACTTCACCCGGGTTTCCGATCGGTCCGGGCGGCAGACCCTTGTTGGTGTACGTGTTGTACGGATCCTTGTCGCTGTTGATCTCCGACTCGCTGATGTCGATGTTGCTCTCGTTCTTCGCGTAGTTGAAGGTCGAGTCGAACTGAAGGGCGCCATAGGTCTCGGGGTTCGCGAGATTGAGGCGGTTGTAGACCACCTCCGCCATCTTGCGGTAGTCGTCGCTGGTCTTGCCCTCGGCCTGGACGAGGCTCGCGACGGTGATGACCTGGAGCGGGTTGTCGAGGTCGAGCGCCTTGGCCTTGGCTTCGAGGTCGAGCACGTCGTACTTAGCGGCGGCCTGCGTGACCATTTCCTTCAGGACATCCGCGGGCTTCATGCCCTTGGCGGCGGGATAGGTCGCCGGGTAAAGGAAACCTTCCAGCGGGTCCTTGATGTCCTTGTTGTCGTTCGCCCAGTCCGGCAGACCCAGGGTCTTGTAATCCTTCTTGGCGACCTTCGCGGTCGTGCCCTTGGAAAGGCCGAGCTGTTTGTCGATCGCCGCGTACACCACGATGTTGCGCTGCCCGGGAGCGACGATCAGATTGTTCTGGCTCTTCGGGTCGAGCATCATCGCGACGGCACTCTTGGCGGACATCTCCTTGTTCAGGACATACACGCCGGCCTGGATCGTCTTCCCCTTGGGATTCTCCGACTGGGCGGAGACAAAGGCGTCGACGCTCTTGACGACACCTTTCTCCTTCAGTGCCTGGCCGATGGCGTAGCCGCCAGCGCCCTTGGGGATCTCGACGGTCACCGTCGCGCTCGTGCCGTCGCCGGCGAAGTCGGGCGCCGCGCCGAAACGATTTTGGTAGAACTGGTAACCGAAATACCCGATTCCGGCGATGCCACCACCGAACACCAGGACGACCACCAGGCAGGCCATGCCGCTGCGGCCCTTCTTGGTCTTGCCGCTCTTCCCGCTCTTGTCGCCGTCCCGGCCCTTCCGGTCGCCGCGGCCCCGACGCCCCTCCGCCTCGTCGTCGGGCTCGTCGTCATCGTCACCGCCGCCCGCGAAGAAGGCGTGCTCGCCCTGGTCGGGGCCGGGGTCCCAGCCGGTCTGCGGTTCCGGCTCGGGTTCGGGTTCCGGCTCGGGACGGCGCCTGGCCGGCGGTTCCGGCGGCGGGTACGCGTCAGGAGTGCCGTAGTAGTCGGGCTGCTGACCGCCGTACGCGGCGGCCTGCTGGGCGTACGGGTCCATCGGGTCGGCGGTGTAGGGGACCTGCGCCTGCTGACCGGCGTCCCAGCCGCCGCCCGCGTACTGCTGCTGACCCTGATCGACGTACTGCTGGTGGGCCTGTCCGCCGTACTGCTGCTGTGGGTAGTGCTGCTGCTGGTACTGCTGGTGCTGGGCCTGCTGCTGGTACTGCTGTTGCGCGTACTGCTGCTGCGCCTGGTCGTACGCGGCCTGCTGGCCGTCGGTGCCCCAGTCGCCGTACTGCGACTGCTGCTGCGGCTGCTGCTGGGGGTAGTGCTGGTGCTGGCCGTCGTAGGAGGACTGGTCGGCCTGGGCCTGCTGTCCTTCCCATCCGCCGTCCCCGTACAACGGGTCCTCCGGATGCCACGGTTCGGAGCCTGGGCCCCGGCCATACTCAGTCATCGATCCCCTAGAGCCGCGAGGCGGCCGATCACGCGGCGCCCACATCACCGCTACCGTTCCGCCTCTTATCGTGCGGCTACTGTTCGAACAGAGCCACAATCGCGCGGAACGTTACCGTATCGCGATCAGATGACCACTTCGACGCCCTCGCCGGGTGCTTTACCTGACACCCGTTCGGAATCGAGGGCCTGTTGCAGGATGATCACGGCCGCTGCCTGGTCAATGACCGATCTGCCCTTTTTCGATTTCACGCCCGAGGCACGCAGTCCCTGACTGGCCGTCACCGTCGTCATCCGCTCGTCCACCAGGCGTACCGGGACGGGCGCGATCAGACGGGCCAGCTCCTGGGCGAAGCCACGCACCTTCACTGCGGCGGGGCCCTCGCCCCCCTTGAGGGAGCGAGGGAGACCGACGACGACCTCGATCGGTTCGTACTCGTCGACGAGCTGCTTCAGCCTGCGGTGAGCTGCGGGAACGTCCCGGCCGGGGACCGTCTCCACCGGGGTGGCGAGGATCCCGTCGGGGTCGCACGAGGCGACCCCGATCCGGGCGTCCCCGACATCGATCGCGAGTCGACGGCCGCGGCGCAGAGTGCTTCCGTCGTCGCTCACTTGGCCGTTTCCGCCACAAGGCGTTCGACGGCGTCGACGGCCTCGCCGATGGCGGCCGGGTTCTGGCCGCCGCCCTGGGCGACGTCCGGCTTGCCGCCACCGCCGCCGCCGAGGGTCTTGGCGGCCGTACGGACCAGGTCGCCGGCCTTGAGACCGCGCTCGCGGGCGGCCTCGTTGGTGGCGATGACCGTCAGCGGCTTGCCGTTGGCCGTGGTGAAGAGGGCGACGACGGCGGCCCGGCCGCCCTGGATGCGGCCGCGCACGTCGAGGACCAGCTTGCGCAGGTCGTCGGCGCTCGTGCCGTCCGGCACCTGACCGGTGACCAGGGCGACGCCGTTGACGTCCTTGGCGCCCTGGGCCAGCCCGGCGGCGGCCTGGAGGACCTTCTCGGCGCGGAACTTCTCGATCTCCTTCTCGGCGTCCTTAAGCTTGCCGAGCATGGCGGAGATCTTCTCCGGAAGCTCCTCCGGACGTCCCTTGACCAGCTCCTGGAGCTGGGCGACGACCGTGTGCTCCCGGGCGAGGAAGTTGTAGGCGTCCACGCCGACCAGGGCCTCGATACGGCGCACGCCCGAGCCGATGGACGACTCACCGAGCAGCTTGACCAGGCCGAGCTGGGCGGTGTTGTGGACGTGCGTACCGCCGCACAGCTCCTTGGAGAAGTCGCCGATGGTCACGACGCGCACGCGCTCGCCGTACTTCTCGCCGAACTCGGCGATGGCGCCCTGCTTCTTGGCCTCGTCGAGGCTGAGGATCTCGGCGTGCACGTCGAGGTCGCGGGCGAGCACCTCGTTGATCTGCTGCTCGACGTCGGTCATCACGGCCGTCGGCACGGCGGACGGCGAACCGAAGTCGAAACGGAACCGGCCGGGCTGGTTCTCGGAACCGGCCTGGGCGGCCGTCGGGCCGAGGGCGTCGCGAAGGGCCTGGTGGGTGAGGTGGGTGGCCGAGTGGGCGCGGGCGATGGCCGTGCGGCGGCGCACGTCGATGGCGGCCTGGGCCTTGGCGCCGACGGTCACCTCGCCGACCTGGACGACGCCCTTGTGGACGTACACACCGGGAACGGGCTTCTGGCAGTCACGGATCTCGATCACGGCACCCGTGTCGATCCTGATGCGCCCGGTGTCGCCGATCTGGCCGCCGCCCTCGGCATAGAACGGGGTGCGGTCGAGGACGATCTCGACCTCGTCGCCCTCGGTGGCGGCGGGCGACGAGACACCGTCGACGAGGATGCCGACGACCGTCGACTCGCCCTCGGTACGGTCGTACCCGACGAACTCGGTCTCGCCGGCGGCGTCGGCGATCTCGCGGTAGGCGCCCATGTCGGCGTGGCCGGTCTTCTTGGCCTTGGCGTCGGCCTTGGCGCGCTCCCGCTGCTCTTTCATCAGGCGCCGGAAGCCGTCCTCGTCCACGGAAAGGCCCTGTTCGGCGGCCATTTCGAGGGTGAGGTCGATCGGGAAGCCCCAGGTGTCGTGGAGCAGGAACGCCTTCTCACCGGCGAGGATCTTGCCGCCGGACTGCTTGGTCTCGGTGACGGCCGTGTCGAGGATGTTGGTGCCGGCCTTCAGCGTCTTGAGGAAGGCGGCCTCCTCGGCGAGGGCCACGGTCTCGATGCGCCTGCGGTCGCTGACCAGCTCGGGGTACTGCTGGCCCATCATCTCGATCACGACGTCGATGAGGTCCTGGACCACCGGTCCGGTGGCGCCCAGCAGCCGCATGTTGCGGATGGCGCGGCGCATGATGCGGCGCAGCACATAGCCGCGGCCCTCGTTGCCGGGCGAGACGCCGTCACCGATGAGCATCACGGACGTACGCATGTGGTCGGTGACCACGCGCAGGGAGACGTCGGAGTCGTGGGCGGCGCCGTACTCGACGCCCGTCAGCTCGGTGGCCTTCTTGATGACGGCCATGGAGGTGTCGATCTCGTACATGTTCTGCACGCCCTGCAGAATCATGGCGAGCCGCTCCAGGCCGAGGCCCGTGTCGATGTTCTTGCTCGGCAGGTCGCCGAGGATCTCGAAGTCCTCCTTCGAGGTGCCCTCGCCCCGCTCGTACTGCATGAAGACGAGGTTCCAGATCTCCACGTACCGCTCGTCGTTGACGGCCGGGCCGCCCTCGACGCCGAACTCGGGACCGCGGTCGTAGTTGATCTCGGAACACGGACCGCACGGCCCGGGCACGCCCATGGACCAGTAGTTGTCCTTCTTGCCGAGGCGCTGGATGCGCTCGGCGGGGACGCCGATCCTGTCGCGCCAGATCGTCTCGGCCTCGTCGTCGTCCAGGTAGACCGTGATCCACAGGCGCTCCGGGTCGAGCCCGTAACCACCCTTGTCCTGGGGCGAGGTGAGCAGCTCCCAGGCGTAGGTGATGGCGCCTTCCTTGAAGTAGTCACCGAAGGAGAAGTTGCCGCACATCTGGAAGAAGGTGCCGTGCCGGGTGGTCTTGCCGACCTCTTCGATGTCCGGCGTGCGGACGCACTTCTGAACGCTGGTGGCGCGCGACCACGGCGGCTTGACCTCACCGAGGAAGTACGGCTTGAAGGGGACCATTCCCGCGGGGACCAGCAGCAGAGTCGGGTCGTCCGCGATGAGCGACGCCGAAGGGACGACGGTGTGCCCGCGCTCCTCGTAGAAGCTCAGCCAGCGGCGGCGAATCTCGGCCGACTCCATTAGTGGTCCTCATTCCGGTTGTACGAGTGCTTGTTGTCCAGCATCCCGTAGTGCTTCTCATCGTGCTTCAGGTTTTCCGGCCCGCGGTCGAGGGCGGCGAGCCGCCGCTGCGCGGGCAGGCCGCGGCCCGGGGGTTCGGCGATCCCGAGGGCCTCGCCTAGCTCGGCCTCGCGCTGGACCATCCCGGCCCGTACGTCGAGGGCGAAGTCCTTGACCCGGTGCCCGGCCTCGATCGCCTTGTTGGCGGCCTGCGCGGCCAGATGCTCAGGGGTCAGCTGCCGGAGCTTGCGGTTGACCTTGGTGGTGGCCCACACACCGGCCGCGGCACCCGCGGTGAACCAGAACGTACGGCGGAACATCGCGGGGTTCAGCCCTTCTGCCTGCGGCGCTTGGAGCCCTTCGGGGCCGGTACGGTACGGCCGACGACGACCGTGCGCCGGACCCGCTCGGGCGCGGGCACCTCGTCGGTCCTGGTGCGGGTCATCGCCCGGCGTACGCCGTATCCGAACGCGGCGACCTTGACGAGCGGGCCGCCGAAGGTCGAGGCGACGGTGGTGGAGAGCGCCGACGCGTTGGAGGTGACCTCCTGGACGTCGGTGGCGATGGCGTCGACCCGGTCGATCTGTGTCTGCGCGGAGCGCACGGCCTGGGAGGCGTCGGCCAGCAGCGGCACGGCCTGTTCCGTCACCTCCGCGACCAGCTTGGTGGTCGCCCTGAGCGTCTGGGCCAGCCTCACCAGCGCCACGGCGAGGAAGGAGACCAGGATCGCCCAGAAGACGGCCACCAGGATCCCGGCAACCTCTCCACCGGTCACACCGCACCGCTCTCTGCGCTCGTAGATCGACTGTGTTCTGGGGGGACGTCACATGCGTTCTGGATACTTCGAAAGTCGCTCCGACCCTATCGCGCCGGAGGCGGCCCTCCGTACGCGAGGCCGTACGCGAAGACCCGCCGCTCCCCCACCGGTGAGGGCGGGGAAACGACGGGCCGAAGGCGCGAAGCCGGTGGTGCAGGTACTACAGCCGCTGGATCAGCGGGCGTAATACTCGACGACGAGCTGCTCGTCGCAGATCACCGGGATCTCCTTGCGGTTCGGCTCGCGGTCCAGGCGGAACGCCAGGGCGCCGAGGTTCACCTGGAGGTAGCGCGGGGTCTCGCCGTCGGGGGCGAAGCCACCGGCGCGGGAGACCTCGAACAGCGTCTTGCTGCGGCTGCGCTCGCGGACCATCACGACGTCGTCGGGACGGACACGGAACGAGGGCTTGTCGACCTTCTGGCCGTTGACCTCGATGTGGCCGTGGACGACCATCTGGCGGGCCTGGTAGATCGTGCGGGCGATGCCCGAACGCAGGACCAGCGCGTCGAGGCGACGCTCCAGCTCGATGATCAGGGCCTCACCGGTCTTGCCCTGGACCTTGGAGGCACGCTCGTAGGCGCGGACGAGCTGACGCTCGGACACGTCGTACTGCGCGCGCAGACGCTGCTTCTCCAGCAGACGGACCTTGTAGTCCGAGTTCTGCTTGCGGCCACGACCGTGCTCACCCGGCGGGTAGGGACGGGCCTCGAAGTACTTGACGGCCTTCGGGGTCAGCGCGATGCCGAGGGCACGCGACTTCTTGACCTTGGGGCGGGACTGGTTCGCCACGATCTCTCATTTCTCGGTGTTCGGCTTGTCAGAGTTATGGGAGGTCGCATCCGCAGCCGGGGAAACCCGCCAGGTCCGCGAAGGATCTGGTGGGCAGCCGCTCCCCTGGTCTGGGCACAACGTGCAGTACGCGAGTGGCCCACCAACCGTGAACGGTGATGGGCTGCCCGCGACACCAAGCGAAAGGTGCGCGACGCTCCTGGAACCCGCAAGGGGTTCCGGCTGACCGTCCCGTTCTGACTGCACGGGACACAGCACTTCGAGGATTCTACAGGCTGCTCAGGACCGCTTACGACCGAGGTGTTTCCTGGTCCACTCCACCGCGTCCGCGTACCGGGCCTCGGCGCCGTGCCGGGTCGGTTCGTAGTACCGGCGGTCCTTCAGCTCCTCCGGGGCGTACTGCTGCTCGGCGATGCCCTCCGGCAGGTCGTGCGGGTACACGTATCCCTGCGCGTGGCCGAGTTTGGCGGCGCCCTTGTAGTGCCCGTCCCGCAGATGCATCGGCACAGGTCCCGCATGGCCCTTGCGTACGTCCTCCATGGCGGCGCCGATCGCCGTGGTCGCCGCGTTGGACTTGGGGGCCAGGGCGAGGGCGATGGTGGCGTGGCTGAGGGTGAGGGCGGCCTCCGGGAAGCCGATCATGGCGACGGCCTGCGCGGCGGCGACGGCTATCGGCAGGGCGTTCGGATCGGCGAGGCCGATGTCCTCGCTGGCGGAGATCATCAGGCGGCGGGCGATGAAACGGGGGTCCTCGCCGGCCTCGATCATGCGGGCAAGGTAGTGCAGGGCCGCGTCGACGTCCGAGCCCCGGATGGACTTGATGAGGGCACTGGCCACGTCGTAGTGCTGGTCGCCGTCGCGGTCGTACTTCACGGCCGCGCGGTCGACGGTCTCCTCCAGCGTCTGGAGCGCGATCTCCGCGTCGCCCTTGTCGAGCGCGGCTCCGGCGGCGGCCTCCAGGGCGGTCAGGGCCCGCCGGGCGTCTCCGCCGGCGATCCGCAGCAGGTGTTCCTCGGTGTCCTCGGGCAGGGTGACGGCGCTCTTGAGGCCGCGCTCGTCGGTGAGCGCCCGGCGCAGCAGACCGCGCAGGTCGTCGTCCGTGAGGGGTTCGAGGGTGAGGAGGAGGGAACGGGAGAGGAGGGGCGAGATCACCGAGAAGTACGGGTTCTCGGTGGTCGCCGCGATCAGGGTCACCCAGCGGTTCTCGACGGCGGGGAGCAGGGAGTCCTGCTGGGCCTTGCTGAAGCGGTGGATCTCGTCGAGGAAGAGGACGGTCTCCTTGCCGAAGCCGCCGGTGGCGCGGCGGGCCCCGTCGATGACCGCACGGACCTCCTTGACGCCCGCGGTGATCGCCGACAGCTCGACGAAGCGCTTGTTGGTGGCCTTGGAGACGACATACGCGAGTGTCGTCTTCCCGGTGCCGGGCGGCCCCCAGAGGATCACGGACGAGGGTCCGGCAGGTCCGCCGTCGCTCTCGCCGACGAGCCGGCGCAGGGGCGACCCCGGCTTCAGCAAATGCTGCTGGCCCACGACCTCGTCGAGGACACGCGGGCGCATCCGCACGGCCAGGGGGCTTCCGGACGGGTCCTTCTCCTGGCGTGCTTCCGCTGCGGCGGTGAACAGGTCGGGCTCCACGTCCAAAACCCTATGTCACACCACTGACAGTCCGGCCGACGAGGTCAGCTGGTCCAGAAGTCCCACCAGCGGGTCAGGACCAGCATGCCGATGATGCCGATGTGCAGAACCGGCACGACCCAGGTGAACTCGCCGAAGAAGCTCTTGAGGAACTTCGGCGCGGGGATGAAGCCGTTCCTGACATTGAACGAGGTCACGTACCAGAACATGATGATCGTCGCGACCCAGGCCAGGGAGCACCACAGGCACAGCGCGTTGATCCGGTACAGGGACTGGAACTGCAGCCAGGTGCAGAATCCGACGCCGAACAGGGTGCCCGCGTTGAAGGTGAGCCAGTACCAGCGCGGGAAGCGGGCCCGGCCGAGCAGGCTCATGCCGACGCAGATGACGATGCCGTAGGCGACGAGGCCGAGCATCGGGTTGGGGAACCCGAAGGCGGCGGCCTGCTTGCTCTCCATCACGCTGCCGCAGGACACCACGGGGTTGAGGCTGCACCCGGGGGTGAACGTCTTGCCCTCGACCTTGGCTTCGAGCAGCTTGAACTTGTCGATCGTGATGACCCATGCGGCGAGCAGTCCGGCCGCGCCGGTGAGCAACAGCATCACGGCGAACGCACGGCTGGCGCCGACCGAGCGCGCGGCCTCGGCAGGGGGCTCGGGCTGGTCGGTGGAGACGCCGTCCTTCATCATCGTCTTGGTCATCACGCCGTTCCGTTGCTTCGAGGGGGGTTGGCGGGCACGGTCATTGTGCCGCACGCGGGCGCGTGTCCACCGTTCGGTGGACATAAGGAGGTACGCCTGGTCGTCCCGGAGGCTTCGGTTCGGGACGAGGCTCGACGGCATGACAACAGACGCGAAAGACCTCGCGGTGGCCGTACGGGGACTGCGCAAGCGGTACGGGGACGTGACCGCCGTCGACGGCATCGATCTCGGCATCCGGCGGGGCGAGGTGTTCGGCCTGCTGGGGCCCAATGGCGCGGGCAAGAGCACCACCGTGGAGATCCTCCAGGGCAACCGGTCCCGGGACGAGGGAGAGGTCCTGGTACTGGGTTCGGATCCGGCGACGGGCACGCGCGCGTGGCGCTCACGTGTCGGAATCGTCTGGCAGGACGAATCGGCACCCGCCGAGTTGACGGTCCGCGAAACCGTACGTCATTTCGCCCGTTACTACCCGGCGCCGCGGGACCCGGAGCAGGTGATCGGGCTGGTCGGTCTGGAACAGAAGGCGGGCAGCCGGATCAAGGAGCTGTCGGGCGGCCAGCGGCGCCGTCTCGACGTGGCGCTCGGTGTGATCGGCGGCCCGGAACTGCTGCTCCTGGACGAGCCGACGACGGGTTTCGACCCGGCGGCCCGCCGCCAGTTCTGGGACCTGATCCGCACCCTCGCCGACGAGGGAACGACGATCCTCCTCACCACGCACTATCTGGAGGAGGCCGAGGCCCTGGCGGACCGGCTGGCGATCGTCTCGGCGGGCCGGGTGGTCGCCGAGGGCGAGCCGGCCGCGCTGCGGGAACGCCACGGCACCGAGGCGACCGTCGAGTGGACGGAGACCGACGGCACCACGCGCGTCACCCACACGAAGACACCGACCCGCACGGTCACGGAACTCACGCACCGCTTCGACGGCGAGATCCCCGGCTTGCGGGTGAGCCGCCCGACCCTGGAGGACGTCTACCTCCGGCTGACCGGACAGGAGGACACGCGATGACGACGGCGGCCGTACGAGCGCACGCGGGGAGGGACACGGACGTCCGCCTCCCCTCGGCCTGGAGCCTGGGCCTGCAACGGGGCGGGCTGGAGATCAAACAGTTCTTCCGGATGCGCGACCAGGTGGTGTTCACGTTCGCCTTCCCGGTCGTGTTCCTGTTCCTCTTCGCGTCGATCTTCAGCGACGACATCGACTCGGCCGGTATCACCGCCTCGCAGCTGTACGTCCCGGCGATGATGGCCGCCGGCATCATGTCGACGAGCTTCCAGTCGCTGGGCATCTCGATCGCGATCGAACGCGACGAACGGGTGCTGCGCCGACTGCGCGGGACGCCGATGCCCCCGGCCGCGTACTTCCTCGGCAAGATCTGGCTGGTCCTGGTCACCGGCTTCCTGGAGACGGTGATCCTGCTCCTGGTCGGCACCACGCTGTACGACGTGGACCTCCCCTCGGACCTCACCAGGTGGGCGGAGTTCGCCTGGATCTTCGTCCTCGGCCTGACGGCGTGCGCGCTGCTCGGCATCGCGATCAGCTCCGTCCCGAAGTCCGGGAAGAGCGCGACCTCCGTGGTCGTACTCCCGTTCCTGGTACTGCAGTTCATCTCCGGGGTGTACATCGCGATCGACACGATTCCCGACTGGATGCTGAACGTGGGCGCCCTGTTCCCGCTGAAGTGGATGTGCCAGGGTCTGCGCGGGGTGTTCCTGCCCGACTCGGCCCGCGTCCTCGAACAGACGGGGAGTTGGGAGTTCGGACGCATCGCTCTGGTCCTGGGGGCGTGGTGCATCGGAGGACTGCTGCTGTGCCTGCTGACCTTCCGCTGGAAGACCCGGCGCGACGGGTGAACGGTTCCGAGCCTCGCGGCGCGTACACCTGGGACCGCTCGTTCCGGCTCTGGGACACGTACTTCGCCGTCGTCTGGCTGGCCACCCTGGTGTTCGTGCTCGGCACGAACTACCCCGGGTGGCCGGTACGCGTGACGGCGGCCGCGCTGCTGTTCCCCCTGATCCCGATGTACGTGGGCTGGGGCCGAGGGATCCTCCAGGACGACCCGCCGGACGAACACCGCTCGCTGCGCTACCTGCTTGCCGCCCTGACCCTGTTCCTCCCCTCGGCGATCCTGGTCGGCGAGACGCGCCTGATGACCTTCGCGCTGGTCCCGCAGTGCTTCATGACCCTGCGGCTGCGCCGGGCGCTGGCGGCCGTGACCGTCATCAACATCGCGCCGGTGGTGGGCTGGGCGATGCTGTGGTGGCCCAGCGACCACGACGTGTTCTTCAACGCGGTGTTCGCGCTGGTGACGCTGGTCTTCTCGGTGGCGGTGGGCAGCTGGGTCATCAAGGTGATCGAACAGAGCCAGGAACGGGCGGAGTTGATCGCGGAGTTGGACGCGAGCCGCCACGAGTTGTCCCGCCTGTCGACGGCACACGGAGCCCTGGCCGAGCGAGAACGCATGGCCAGGGAGATCCACGACACGCTCGCGCAGGGCTTCACCAGTCTGCTGATGCTGGTCCAGGCGGTCGAGGCGGAGCTGGACGACGACATCCCGCAGGCCCGCCGCCATCTCTCCCTGATGGCGGAGACGGCCCGCCAGAACCTCGCCGAGGCCCGCGCCCTGGTGGCCGGCGGCGCCCCGGCCGACCTGGAGGGCGCCACGCTCCCGGACGCCCTGCACCGCCTGGCCGGCCGCAACGAGGCGACGCTGACCGTGACAGGCCCCGTACGCCCCCTCCCGGCCGCCCAGGAGGTGGTGCTGCTGCGCGCCTGCCAGGAGGCCCTGGCGAACGCGCGCAAGCACGCGGGCAGTGGAGCGGCGGTCGCCATCGAGCTGACCTACGAGGAGGAACGGCTCGCTCTCGCCGTACGGGACGAGGGGTGCGGCTTCGACACGGACGCCGTACGGGACGGTTACGGTCTGGCGGGGCTGAGCGCGCGGGCGGCGGAGGCGGGCGGAACGGTACGCATCCGCAGCGCACCGGGCGAGGGCACGACGGTGACGGTCGGACTGCCCGTACCTTCACCTCGTTCGCCTACTTCTGTGAGGAGCGAGCCATGATCCGCATCATCCTGGCCGACGACCATCCCGTCGTACGGGAGGGCCTGCGCGCGATGCTCAGCGCCGAACCCGACCTCGATGTGATCGCCGACGCGTCGAGCGGGCCCCAGGCGGAGGCGCTGGCGGCGGAGTTGCGCCCGGACATCGTGCTGATGGACCTGCGGATGCCGGGCGGTGGGGGCGTGGACTCGATCGTCCGGATGAGCGAGGCCGGTCTGCCGTGCCGCGTGATCGTCCTGACGACGTACGAGACTGACCGGGACATCCTGCGGGCCGTGGAGGCGGGAGCGGCGGGCTATCTGCTGAAGGATCTGCCGCGCGGTGAACTGGCGGACGCGGTACGGGCGGCGGCGCGCGGCGAGACGGTACTGGCGCCGACGGTGGCGGCGAGGCTGGTGGACCAGCTCCGGACGCGGCCGGAGCGGCCGCGGCTGTCGGAGCGGGAGACGGCGGTGTTGCGGCTGGTGGCGGAGGGGTGCACGAACGCGGAGATCGGGCGGCGGTTGTACATCGGGGAGTCGACGGTGAAGACGCACCTACTACGGGCCTTCGGAAAACTGGGCGTGGACGACCGCACGGCGGCAGTCACGAGCGCGATGAGGCACGGCCTGCTGGACTGACCCCGGCATCTTCTCGCCCCCGCCGCCCCTACCCGTCCCATCCTCGGGGGCTCCGCCCCCGAACCCCCGCTCCTCAAACGCCGGAGGGGCTGGATACCCAGGCATATCCAGCCCGTCCGGCGTTTGAGGACAAAGGGGGTCTGGGGGCGCAGCCCCCAGGGATGGGTATGGGTAGGGGCGGCGGGGGCGAAGAAAACCCGCCCTCAGCCCAACCTCGACTCCAGTTCCGCCACGATCTCGTTCACGCCGATCGCCGTCTGCTCACCGGACTCCATGTCCTTCAGCTGGACCACACCCTCCGCGAGATCCCGCTCACCGGCGACGATCGTGTACCGCGCCCCACTCCGGTTCGCGTTCTTCATCGCACCCTTCAAGCCCTTCGCCCCATACGAGAAGTCCGCCGCGACCCCCACCTTGCGCAGCTCCGTGACCTTCCCGAACAGCACCCGCCGAGCCTCCTCCCCCAACGGCACCGCGAACACACTCGTCGCGGACGGGAGTTCGAGCTCCACGCCCTCCGCTTCCAGGGCAAGGACCGTACGGTCCACGCCCAGCGCCCAGCCCACCGACGGCAGCGCGGGACCGCCGATCATCTCGGACAGACCGTCGTAGCGCCCACCACCGCCCACCGCGGACTGCGAGCCCAGCCCGTCGTGGACGAACTCGAAGGTCGTACGGGTGTAGTAGTCCAGGCCACGGACCAGCTTCGGATCGTCCTCGAAGGCGACGCCCGCCGCCGTGATCAGCTCGCGGACCTCCTCGTGGTACGCCTTGCACGCATCGCACAGGTAGTCCCGCAGCAGGGGCGCGCCCACGAGCTGCTTCTGGACGTCGTCCCTCTTGTCGTCCAGTACCCGCAGCGGGTTGATGTCGGCCCGACGCAGCGTCTCCTCGTCCAGGTCGAGGCCCCGGAGGAAGTCCTGAAGCGCCGACCTGTACACCGGTCGGCACTCCTTGTCGCCCAGCGAATTCAGCAGGATGCGGAAGTTCCTCAACCCCAGCGCCCGGTACGCCTGGTCCGCCAGGATGATCAGCTCGGCGTCCAGCGCCGGATCCTCCGCGCCGATCGCCTCCGCGCCCACCTGCGAGAAGTGACGGTAACGGCCCTTCTGGGGGCGCTCGTAGCGGTAGTACGAGCCCGAGTACCAGAGCTTGACCGGGAGGTTGCCCAGCTTGTGGAGGTTGGCCTCAAGGGCCGCGCGCAGGACCGACGCCGTGCCCTCGGGGCGCAGGGCCAGCATGTCGCCGCCCTTGGTCTCGAAGGCGTACATCTCCTTCGTCACGATGTCCGTCGATTCGCCCACACCCCGGGCGAACAACTCGACGTTCTCGAAGCCCGGCGTCTCGATGTAGCCGTAGCCGGAGTTGCGCAGCGGCGCCGCGATCGCTTCCCGTACCGCCAGGTACTTCGCGCTGTCCGGCGGGATCAGGTCGTACGTGCCCTTGGGGGCCTTGAAGGTGCTCACGGAAGGTCTCGTCACATTCCTCGTCGGTGAGGGGGGTTCGAACCCTCGCCGCGATCTTGAAGGCCGGCCGCCACCTGCCGCAGATACGGGTTGGTGGCGCGCTCCTGGCCGATGGTCGTCTGGGCGCCGTGGCCGGACAGCACCACGGTCGAGTCGTCGAGCGGCAGGCACACACGGGCCAGCGAGTCGAGCATCTCGGCCATGTCACCGCCGGGCAGGTCGGTGCGTCCGATGGAGCCGGCGAAGAGCAGGTCGCCAGAGAAGAACACGGACGGGATGTCCGTGGTCTCCGGCATCCTGAACGTCACCGACCCCTTGGTATGGCCCGGTGCGTGCGCCACGCCCAGCTCCAGGCCCGCCAGTTCCAGCCGCGCGCCGTCCGTCAGCTCCTTGACGTCGTCCGGTTCCCCGATGGTCAGCTCGCCGAGCAGCGGCATCCCGATGGAGCGGCCGAGGGCCTTCTCCGGGTCGCTCATCATGTAGCGGTCGTCGGGGTGGATCCACGCCGGGACACCGTGCGCGCCGCACACCGGGACGACCGAGGCGACGTGGTCGAGATGTCCGTGAGTGAGGACGACCGCTACGGGCTTGAGCCGATGCTTCTTGAGCGTCTCCTCGACTCCCTGGGCGGCCTGATGGCCCGGGTCGATGATCACGCACTCCTCACCGGCGGCGGGGGCGACGAGATAACAGTTCGTCCCCCAGGCGCCGGCCGGGAACCCGGCAATGAGCACGATCGTCCTTCGATATGTGGCGTACGTGGTCGTACGGGGTGGGTGGCAGTGCCCCAGAGCCTACCGGCGCTGCCGTTTCCTCAGCGAACCCATATACGGTACGGGGCACACACAGGCGGTCGGCTCACAAGACGCACGCGTCCCAGTCGACGTACGAGACGCATGAGGAGAAGAACCCGGTGGTCACCCAGGAACAGCGGAAGCGTCAGCTCGCGCGGGAGAAGTTCTTGCGGCAGCAGCAGCGGCGCACGGCCGCGCGACGCAAGGCGAACGTGCGCAACTCGGTGATCGCGTCGGTCCTCGGCGTGATCGTCGTGGGCAGCGTGGTGTCGTATGCGACCGGGGTCTTCAAGAACGACGACAGCAAGGCGAACGCGAGCGCCGAGGTCACCCCGAGCGCCTCGCCCAGCAAGGCCGCGGACCCCTGCGAGAAGGCTGCCGAGGGTGCGGTGAAGTCGCTGAGCTGGAAGAAGGAGCCGGCGATGACCATCGACAAGTCGGCGAAGTACGAAATGAAGCTCGCGACGACCTGCGGCGACATCGACATCGCCCTCAAGACGTCCGCGGCGCCGCACACGGTCAACTCGTTCAACTTCCTGGCGAGCAAGGGCTACTTCGACCACACCAAGTGCCACCGGCTCACCACGAACGGCATCTACGTGCTGCAGTGCGGTGACCCGAAGGGCACCGGTATGGGCGGCCCCGGCTACACCATCCCGGACGAGAACCTGAAGGACAAAACCCTCAAGAACAACATCTACCCGGCGGGCACGATCGCCATGGCCAACACGGGCCAGGCGCACACCGGCGGCAGCCAGTTCTTCCTGGTCTACCAGGACAGTCAGCTCCCGCCCAGCTACACACCGTTCGGAACGGTTTCCGCGTCGGGGATGAAGGTTCTGAAGAAGATCGCCGCGGCCGGTGAGGCCACGGGACAGGGCGACGGCGCACCGAATGCGACCGTTGTGATCAACAAGGCGACCGTAACGAAATCCTGACCGCCAACTGCGAAACTTCGGTCGCGCGGGATGCGGACAGCATCCCTGCCGGTCGCCTATGTTGGCCGTGACGAAACTGTGGACGATGCCCGGGGGTGCAGAGCCCTCCGCAGGCATCATGTGGAGGAGGCGCTGTGAGCAGCGACCCGTGGGGCCGCGTCGACGAGACGGGGACCGTGTACGTGCGTACGGCCGACGGCGAGCAGGTCGTCGGTTCCTGGCAGGCCGGCTCCCCCGAGGAGGCGCTGGCCTACTTCGAGCGCAAGTACGAGGGCCTGGTTGTCGAGATCGGCCTCCTCGAAAAGCGAGTCAAGACCACCGACCTGTCCGCGAAGGACGCCCAGGTGGCCATCGACCACATCCGCGAGCAGGTGGACGCCCACCACGCGGTCGGTGATCTGGCCGCGCTGAAGGTCCGGCTGGACAAGCTCGTCGAGACCGTCGAGACCCGGCGCGAGGAGCGCAAGCAGCAGCGCGCCAAGCAGTCCGACGAGGCCAGGCACGCCAAGGAGGCGCTGGTCGTCGAGGCGGAGGAGCTGGCGCAGTCCGACCAGTGGCGGTCGGCCGGTGAGCGGCTGCGCGCGCTGGTGGACACCTGGAAGGGGCTGCCGCGGCTCGACCGTAAGTCGGACGACGAGCTGTGGCACCGCTTCTCGCACGCCCGCTCGGCGTTCTCCAAGCGCCGCAAGGCGCACTTCGCGTCCCTGGACGCGCAGCGCGAGGACGCCCGCAAGGCCAAGGAGAAGCTGGTCGCGGAGGCCGAGGCACTGTCGGCGTCGACCGACTGGGGTCCGACGGCGGCGCGCTACCGCGAGCTGATGACGGACTGGAAGGCCGCGGGCCGCGCCC
Source organism: Streptomyces sp. NPDC002680 (assembly GCF_042889145.1). Classification (NCBI taxonomy): domain Bacteria; kingdom Bacillati; phylum Actinomycetota; class Actinomycetes; order Kitasatosporales; family Streptomycetaceae; genus Streptomyces; species Streptomyces sp. NPDC002680. The sequence continues at coordinate 118,990 of NZ_JBIAQP010000025.1, read as the reverse complement.
AGCGCGAGCACGAGGACGATCTGTGGAACCGCTTCCGCGGCGCCCAGGACGTGTTCTTCGCGGCGCGCAGCTCGGTCTTCGCCGAGCGGGACGCGGAGCAGACCGAGAACCTCAAGCTCAAGGAGGGGCTGGCCGAGGAGGCCGAGAAGCTCCTGCCGATCACGGACCTGAAGGCGGCGCGGGCCGCCTTCCGTTCGATCAACGAGCGCTGGGAGGCCATCGGGCATGTGCCGCGCGATGCCCGCCCGAAGGTCGAGGGCCGGATGCACACGGTCGAGCGGGCTCTTCAGGAGTCCGAGGAGACCGAGTGGCGCCGGACGAACCCGGAGGCACGCGCGCGTGCCGAGGGTCTGACCGGTCAGCTCCAGGCGGCCGTGGACAAGCTCACCGGCCAGATCGAGACGGCCAGGACGCAGGGCAACAACGCCAGGGCCGACAAGCTCCAGAAGGAGCTGGAAGGCCGCCAGGCGCTGCTGGACCAGGCGCTCAAGGGTCTTCAGGAGTTCGGCGGCTAGTTCCCGCCAGTACCACGCAGAGGGGCTCCCGTACGAGATGTACGGGAGCCCCTCTGCGTGTTCTCCGACTACGGTCTGCGGGCCGAGGTCACCCGGTACACGTCGTACACGCCCTCGACGCCCCTGACGGCCTTCAGGACGTGTCCCAGGTGCTTGGGGTCGCCCATCTCGAAGGTGAAGCGGGAGGTGGCCACGCGGTCCCTCGACGTCTGGACGGCCGCCGACAGGATGTTGACGTGCTGGTCGGACAGGACGCGGGTGACGTCCGAGAGGAGACGGGAGCGGTCCAGGGCCTCCACCTGGATGGCGACCAGGAAGACCGAGGACTGGGTGGGCGCCCACTCGACTTCGAGGATGCGCTCGGGCTCACGGGACAGTGACTCAATGTTCACGCAGTCATTGCGGTGAACCGATACGCCGCTACCGCGCGTGACGAATCCGATGATCGGATCGCCGGGTACGGGCGTACAGCAGCGGGCGAGCTTCACCCAGACGTCGTCGACACCCTTGACCACGACACCCGGGTCGTTGTTGCTGCGCCGCTTGCGGCCCCGGCCACGGGTGGACGGAACGGCCTCGTCGATCTCCTCGGTGGCCGCCTCCTCGCCGCCGAGCGCCTGGACAAGCTTCTGTACGACGTTCTGCGCGGCCACATGGCCCTCGCCGATCGCCGCGTACAGGGACGAGATGTCGGGGTAGCGCATCTCGTGCGCGAGGGTGACGAGGGAGTCGCCGGTGAGGATCCGCTGGATCGGCAGGTTCTGCTTGCGCATCGCGCGGGCGATGGCGTCCTTGCCCTGTTCGATCGCCTCGTCGCGCCGCTCCTTGGAGAACCAGGCGCGGATCTTGTTGCGGGCGCGCGGCGACTTGACGAAGCCGAGCCAGTCGCGAGAGGGCCCGGCGCCGGGTGCCTTGGAGGTGAAGACCTCGACCAGGTCGCCGTTGTCCAGGGTGGATTCGAGCGGTACGAGGCGGCCGTTGACCCGTGCCCCTATGGTCCGGTGGCCGACCTCGGTGTGCACCGCGTACGAGAAGTCGACCGGTGTCGCCCCTGCCGGCAGCGCTATCACGTCGCCCTTGGGCGTGAAGACGAAGACCTCGTTGCGCGACAGGTCGAAGCGCAGGGACTCCAGGAACTCCCCGGGGTCCTCGGTCTCCTTCTGCCAGTCGAGGAGCTGGCGCAGCCACGCCATGTCGTTGAGGTGGTCGTCCTTGCCGGTGGTCCGCGGCTGGTCCGAGCGGACCTTGGAGGCGCCGGCGACGGCCTCCTGCTTGTACTTCCAGTGCGCGGCGATGCCGTACTCGGCGCGGCGGTGCATGTCGAACGTACGGATCTGGAGTTCGACCGGCTTGCCGTTGGGTCCGATGACCGTCGTGTGCAGCGACTGGTACATGTTGAACTTGGGCATCGCGATGTAGTCCTTGAACCGGCCGGGGACCGGGTTCCAGCGCGCGTGCACGGTGCCGAGGGCGGCGTAACAGTCGCGCACCGTGTCGACAAGTACCCGGATACCCACGAGGTCGTAGATCTCCGCGAAGTCGCGGCCTCGTACGATCATCTTCTGGTAGACGCTGTAGTAGTGCTTCGGGCGGCCGGTGACGGTGGCCTTGATGCGGGCCGCGCGCAGATCGCTCTGCACCTCGTCGGTCACTATGGCCAGGTACTCGTCACGCTTCGGTGCCCTCTCGGCCACCAGCCGGACGATCTCGTCGTACATCTTGGGGTAGAGGATCGCGAACGCGAGGTCCTCCAGCTCCCACTTGATGGTGTTCATGCCCAGGCGATGGGCGAGCGGCGCGTAGATCTCCAGCGTCTCGCGCGCCTTCTTCTCCTGCTTCTCGCGCTTGAGGTAGCGCATGGTGCGCATGTTGTGCAGCCGGTCGGCGAGCTTGATGACCAGGACACGCGGGTCCTTGGCCATGGCCACGACCATCTTGCGCACGGTCTCAGCCTGCGCCGCCTCGCCGAACTTGACCTTGTCCAGCTTGGTGACGCCGTCGACGAGGAGCGCGACGGAGTCGCCGAAGTCTCGGCGCAGCTGGTCGAGGCCGTACTCGGTGTCCTCGACCGTGTCGTGCAGCAGGCCCGCCATCAGGGTCGCCGGGTCCATGCCAAGCTCGGCGAGGATCGTGGTGACGGCCAGCGGGTGCGTGATGTACGGGTCGCCGCTCTTGCGCTTCTGGCCGCGGTGCCAGCGCTCGGCTACCTGGTAGGCCTTCTCGATCTGGCGGAGGGTCGCCGTCTCGATCTTCGGGTCGTTGCCGCGCACCGCCCGCAGCAGCGGCTCCAGGACCGGGTTGTACGGATTGGAGCGCTGGACGCCGAGCCGGGCAAGCCGGGCGCGTACGCGGTTGGGGGAGGCGGAACGGGCGGGCTGGCCGGAGGCAGGGCGGACGGCGGGCGCGGGGGCCGGGGTGGGAGCGGGCTCGGGCGTGGCCGGCTTGGGGCGCGGAGGCTCGGCCGCCCGGTCGACGGGTGCGGACTGGGCGTGCTCGACCGGCCCGTGCGCGTCGTTGTTCGCGGTCCGCGCGGGCGTGGCCGCGGGCTCCGAGCCGGGCTCGGGCTTGGCGGCGGTCAGGGGCTGGGCCTCGTCTGCCAAGAGGACTCCTCGTGCGCGATCCGGGTCCCCCGGTCAGGCTCCGGAGTGCCCATGGTAGCGATCCCGGGCTCCGGCATCGCCTCCAGGCCGCTGAGACGGCCTTCTACAGAAGAAACACGAGAGGCGGACACCGGATTCCTCCGGTGTCCGCCTGGGCAGGTCTCATGATTGCCGGGGAAGCCCGATCGAGCGCCCGACAAGAACCACGTCACACCTTTCGAACAAGTCGCCCGTCAGGCGACCGTGTCCTCCGTCTTGCAGTTCTTCGGGGTGGCACCGGCCTTCGTGTTGCACGCCTTGACCCTCACCTTGGCATTCTCGGTGAGATTACCGGTCGCCCAGGGGCTGCAGTAGTCGGAAGCGTGACCGTTGGTGGTGGAGGTGCGGTCCCAGGTCCCGTTCCTGCCGACGTCCAGGTAGGTCGTCACAGCCCACCCGTCCGCCGTCCAGTCACAGGCTCGGATGGCATCACCCGGAGTGTCGGTACTCGATACCGGGTCCTGGTTGAAGTTGCCCCAGTCGTCGAAGTTGTTGATCTGCACCGCGATGAGCAGGCCGGTACCGGCCTGAGCAGGGCTCGCGGCAGCTCCGAGGAACGTGGCCGCGGCGATCGCAGTAACCGCCGGAATAGCACGCAAACGCAAAGTAATTCCCCCTACGCATGTACACCACAGGTTCGGGCGGTCTACCCGAACCCGTAAATCAGCGCCGGTGGTCAGCCGACACCTCATGATCTAATCCGAGTGATCGGCACATGTCAACGGTGTTTCCTGGGGCTCAACGAACGATGCTTGTGTGAAGCACCGGTTCCGGTGCTTCACACAAGCATCCTCATCGTTTCGTCGAATCAGACCAGGATCAGCGACTCCAGCGGAGCACCGACCAGGGCCGACTCCAGCCGGGCTCGGCCACCCAGGAAGCCCAGCTCCATCAGTACGGACACGCCGGCGACCTCGGCACCTGCCCGGCGGATCAGATGGAGCGCGGCCTCGGCCGTGCCACCAGTGGCCAGGACGTCGTCGACGACCAGGACGCGGTCGCCCGCGCTCAGGTCCTCGGCGTGGACCTCGATCTCGGCGGAGCCGTACTCCAGGTCGTACGCCTGGCTGAGTGTCGCTCCGGGGAGCTTGCCCGCCTTGCGTACGGGGATGAAGCCCAGGCCGGCCCGGACCGCGACCGGGGCGCCCAGGATGAAGCCGCGGGCCTCCAGGCCGACGATCTTCGTGGCACCGCTGCGCACGGCGATGTCGGCCAGGGCGTCGGTGAGCGCCGCGAAGGCCGCGGGGTCCGCCAGAAGCGGGGTGATGTCCTTGAACATCACACCCGGCTCCGGGTAGTCCGCCACATCGCGGATACGGCTGAGCAGCAGCTCCTTGACCTCGGTCATCGGCGCTTGCCCGAGGGCCGGCCGCGACCGCGGTTGCGGGAAGCGGGCTGGTTGCGCGGACCGACGACCGCGGGTGCGGCATCGTCGTCCTCGTCGTCGTACGGCCGCTCGTCGCTGACCTGGGCTGTCACCGGGGTCTCGCCCTGGGCGCGCTTGGCGAGGACGCGCTTCTTGAGGGCCTTCATCTGCGGCTCGCGCTCCTTGAGGTCGGCGACGAGCGGCGTGGCGATGAAGATCGACGAGTACGCACCGGCCGCGAGGCCGACGAACAGCGACAGCGAGATGTCGTTGAGCATGCCCGCGCCCAGGACACCGCCACCGATGAACAGCAGACCGGCGACCGGGAGAAGCGCGACCACCGTGGTGTTGATGGAACGCACCAGGGTGCCGTTGATCGACCGGTCGGCGATCTCGCTGTACGTCCAGCGGGTCTGCTTGGTGATGTCCTTCGTCTGCTCCTTGAGGCTGTCGAAGACGACGACCGTGTCGTAGAGCGAGTAACCGAGGATCGTGAGCAGACCGATCACCGTGCCTGGCGTGACCTCGAAGCCGACGAGGGCGTAGATGCCGACGGTGATGGTGATGTCGTGGATCAGTGCCACCAGGGCGGCCAGGGCCATGCGCCACTCGAAGGCGATGGCCAGATAGATCACCACCAGGATCATGAAGATCACCAGGCCCTGCCAGGCCTTGTTCGCGACCTGGTCACCCCAGCTGGGGCCGACCAGCTCGCCGGTGATGTTCTTCTCCGGAATGCCGAGGTCGGTGGCGAGCTTCGCCGAGACCTTGTCCGCCGCCCCGGTGTCGATGGTGGCGACCTGGATGCGCAGGCCGTCCTTGCCCAGCTTCTGGACGATCGCGTCGTGGCCGGCGGCCTCTTCCGCGTACTTCTCGGCCTGACTCACCGAGACGCTGGTCTTCTCGATGGTGAAGACGGCGCCTCCCTCGAACTCGATGCCCATGTTCAGGCCGCGCACCGACAGACCGAGGATGGCCGTGATGGTGATCAGGATCGAGATGCCATACCAGATGAAACGCTTGCCGACGAAGTCGTAGCCGATCTCGCCGCGGTGGAGCCGGGCGCCGAGGGTGCCGAGTTTCGACATCTCACGCCTCCTTCATGTCGACGGGCGCGGACGGACGACGGGTGCGACGGAGCGGCGGTTTGGCGCCCAGGCGCTGCGGGTCGAGGCCGGACCAGCGGTGACCCTCCGCGAAGAACTTCTTGCGGGCGAGGATCGTCATCAGCGGCTTGGTGAAGAAGAAGACGACGACCACGTCGAGCAGGGTGGTCAGACCGAGCGTGAACGCGAAGCCCTGGACCTTGCCGACGGTGACGATGAAGAGCACCGCGGCGGCGAGGAAGGACACGAAGTCGGAGACCAGGATGGTGCGCCGGGCGCGCGGCCAGCCGCGCTCGACTGCGGGCCGCAGCGAACGGCCCTCGCGGATCTCGTCCCGGATGCGTTCGAAGAACACGATGAACGAGTCCGCGGTGATACCGATAGCGACGATCGCACCACAGACGGCCGGCAGGTTCAGCGCGAAGCCGATGGCGGGACCGAGCAGCGACATGATCACGTAGGTGAGGGCGGCGGAGACCAGCAAGGAGGCGATGGCGACGGTCGACAGGCCCCGGTAGTAGACCACCAGGTAGATGACGACCAGGGCCAGGCCGATCGCGCCCGCGATCAGACCCGCGTGCAACTGCTCGCCACCGAGCGCGGGGCTCACCGTGCTGACGCTCGCCGTCGTGAAGGTCAGCGGCAGGGCACCGTACGACAGCATGTTCGCCAGATCCTGGGCCTCGGTCTGGTCGAAGCTGCCGGAGATCTGCGCGGAGCCACCCGTGATCGACGTGCTCACGTAAGGGTTGGAGACGACCTCGCCGTCCAGGACGATGCCGAACTCGTTCTGCGGGGCCTGGTTCTGGGAGAGGCGGCCGGTGACGTCCGCGAACTGCTTGCTCCCCTTGGACGTGAAGTCCATGGTGACCTGCCAGCCCGAGGCACCCTGTGTGTCGAAGACGGCCTGGGCCTTCTTGACCTCGGTGCCGGACACCTCGGCCGGGCCGAGGATGAACTTCTGCCACTGGCCCTGCGAGTCCTGGCCACATGCCACCGTGGGGTCGGTGGGCTTGACGCCGTCACCGGTGACGGCGCGGACCGCCTTCTTGGTGCAATCGAGCGCCGCGTACTTCGCCTGGAGCGCCGCGGTCGCCGCGTCGGCGGTGGCGCTGGCCGAGGGCGACGCGCTGGTGGCCGCAGACGCCGAGGTACTCGGCGTCGGGGTCGCGTCGGCCTTCAGGGCGTCGGTGACCGGGCGGCCCTGCGAGGTCGCGCTGGCCGACGCACTGGGCGAGGCGGACGACGAAGAGGTCGCCTTGTCGCCCGTCTGAGAGGCCGACGGCGAGGGGCTGCCGGACGTGCTCGTGCTCGGCGTGGGTGTGGCCGTCGCGGCGCCGCCCTGGACCTCCAGGGCCAGAACCGGACGGAAGTAGAGCTTGGCGGTGGTGCCGACCTGCTCCCGAGCCTGCTTGGAGTTCGTGCCCTTGGGGATGTTGACGATGATGTTTCGATCGCCCTGGGTCTGCACCTCGGCCTCGGAGACACCAAGACCGTTGACACGGCGGTTCATGATGTCGACCGCGGTGTCCATATTGGTCTTGTTGATCGCTGATTCCTGGCCGCTCTTGGCCTCAAGCGTGATGCTCGTACCACCGGCCAGGTCGATGCCGAGACGCGGAGTCGTGTGCCCGGAGAGGAACATGCCTCCGGTGAGCGCCACGATGGCGATCAGGATGAGGGCCAGCGAGCGTCCTGGCTTGCTCTGGGAGCTTGCGCTCCGGCCCTTCTTAGGTGCTGCCACCTTCTCGTACTCCCTCTCGGGCCACCTCGCGCCGGGTCAGCGCGGCCGGTGGCCATGACATGGTGTCGGGACTCCCTGCGAGAACCCGCCGTGCCGGGGGTACGAGACGCGAACGGATCGCGCCGCGCTCCTCCCCCGGAACGCGGCGGCTACTTCGCGTCGGTCTCGCCGTCGGTCTTCTTCGGCTCTTCTTCCGCCTTCGCCGCGGCGGCCTCGGTGTCGTCGGCCGGCTCGTCGGCCGCATCCTTCTTGCCGAGGTCGATGGGCTTGTCGTCGGAAGCGGCGGAAGCGTCGTCGGAGGGCTCGTCGGTCTCGGTGAGGGAGGAGGCGTCGTCCGGGACGACGGATTCGTCGGTCTTCAGGTCGTGCTCGATGCCGTGGACGATGCGGTTGTACTCGTCGTCGCTGAGGACGGCGCCGATGGAGTTCTTCGCGAAGAGAAGCTCCACACCCGGGCCCGCGTCGAGGAGAACCGTCTCCTCGTTGACTTCCTTGACCGTCGCGTACATGCCCCCGATCGTGCGGACACCGGTACCGGGCTGCATGTCGTTACGCATCTGCGCGGCGGCCTGCTGCTTGCGCTTGGCCGAGCGGGTCATCAGGAACATGGCCCCGATGAGCACGATGAACGGGAGGAGGGTCACGATATTCACGGGACGGAATTTCCTTCGCACTACCGCGTCGGTGAGCGGCCTGGTGGATGGGGGTGTGGTCGGCGCCACCTACAAAGCTACAAAGGCGGCATCGGCGGAGTCTAAGCGAGTCCGCACGCCATGAACAACGCTCAGCATCGCACCACGGTTCCTGACCCCGCGAGTACCCTCCCCCACTCTCGACTCCGCTCGACCGGGGGGACCCCCATCGTCACGCCCCGAACAGGTCCTGTTGTCCGGTTCCCCCCATTGTGGAACGGGGTGGCGTGAGCCCGAGATGCGCCCAGGCGGCCGGGGTCGCGACGCGTCCGCGCGGAGTTCGGGCCAGCAGGCCCTCCCGTACGAGGAAGGGCTCGGCGACCTCCTCGACGGTCTCGCGCTCCTCCCCCACCGCGACGGCCAGCGTGGAGAGCCCGACCGGGCCGCCGCCGAACAGCTTCAGCAGCGCTTCGAGGACACCGCGGTCGAGGCGGTCGAGACCCCGGGCGTCGACCTCGTAGACCTTCAGGGCCGCCTGCGCGATGTCACGGGTGATGACGCCGTCGGCCTTCACCTGCGCGTAGTCCCGGACGCGGCGCAGCAGGCGGTTGGCGATACGGGGGGTGCCGCGCGAGCGGCCGGCGATCTCGGCGGCGCCGTCGGTGTCGATCTCGACGTCTAGGAGGTTCGCGGAGCGGTGGATGACGCGCTCCAGCTCGGCCGGTTCGTAGAACTCCATGTGCGCGGTGAAGCCGAAGCGGTCGCGCAGCGGGGGCGGCAGCAGTCCCGCGCGCGTGGTGGCGCCGACCAGGGTGAACGGGGGCAGTTCGAGGGGGATGGCGGTCGCGCCGGGGCCCTTGCCGACGATCACGTCGACGCGGAAGTCCTCCATCGCCATGTAGAGCATCTCCTCGGCGGGCCGGGACATGCGGTGGATCTCGTCGAGGAAGAGGACCTCTCCCTCCTGGAGGGAGGAGAGGATCGCCGCGAGATCGCCGGCGTGCTGGATGGCGGGGCCGCTGGTGATGCGGATGGGGGCGCCCATCTCGGCCGCGATGATCATCGAGAGAGTGGTCTTGCCGAGGCCGGGGGCACCGGAGAGCAGCACATGGTCGGCGGTGGCACCACGCGCGCGTGCGGCGCGCAGGACGAGGTCGAGCTGCTCGCGGACCTTCTCCTGGCCGATGAACTCGTCCAGGTCCTTGGGACGCAGGGCGGCCTCGACGGCCTGGTCCTCACCGTCGGCGGACGCAGCGACGAGCCGCTCGGGGGCGGTGGTCTCGTCGGTGGTGTCGTCCCAGTTCATGCTTGAGCCTCGCGGTCGCGGTCGGTCTTGTGGGTCGTACGGCGGTGGGGGCGCCCTCGGTCAGCGGGCTCTGTTGAGCGTCTGGAGGGCCGCCTTCAGGAGCTGGCCGACCTGGGGGGTGCCCTCGGCGGCCTCGGCCTGGGGGGTCACCGCGGCCACCGCCTCGTCGGCCTCGCGGGTGGCGTACCCCAGGCCGATCAGAGCGGCGTGCAGCTGGTCACGCCAGCCCTGGGTGACCGGGGCGCCGATCGCGGCGGCGCCGACGGGCGCGCCCAAGCGGTCCTTGAACTCCAGCAACAGCTTCTGGGCGCCCCTCTTGCCGATGCCCGGAACCGCGACGAGTGCCTTCTCGTCGCCCGTGGCCACCGCCCGGCGCAGGGCATCGGGGGTGTGGACGGCCAGCATCGCCTGGGCCAGGCGGGGGCCTACGCCGCTGGCGGTCTGGAGCAGTTCGAAGATCTGGCGTTCGTCGTCGTCCACGAAGCCGTACAGGGTGAGGGAGTCCTCCCTCACGACGAGCGAGGTGGCCAGCTTGGCCGACTGTCCGAGCCGGAGCGTGGACAGGGTGTTCGGCGTGCACTGGACGGCCATGCCCACACCTCCCACCTCGACCACCGCGGCATCCGGAGCGAGTGCGGCGACGGTGCCGCTGACGAAGGCGATCATGCGAGGCGGCCTTTCGGTGCGTGTGCTGCCTTGGCCGTGTGCAGGGCCACGGCCTGTTGGAGCCGGTTCTGGGCGGGTGCGCGCCAGATGTGGCAGATGGCGAGCGCGAGGGCGTCGGCGGCGTCGGCGGGTTTGGGGGGCGCGTCGAGCCTGAGCAGCCGGGTCACCATGGCGCCGACCTGGGCCTTGTCCGCGCGTCCACTGCCGGTGACGGCGGCCTTGACCTCGCTGGGGGTGTGCAGGGCGACGGGGATGCCGCGCCGGGCGGCGCACAGCATCGCGACGGCGCTGGCCTGGGCCGTGCCCATCACCGTACGGACGTTGTGCTGGCTGAACACCCGCTCCACGGCGACGAATTCGGGCCGGTGTTCGTCCAGCCACTGCTCGATGCCCTGCTCGATCGCGACGAGCCGGAGCCCCAACTCGGCGTCCGCGGGCGTCCGTACGACACCGACGCCGAGCATGGTCAGCGGTCGGCCCGCGACTCCCTCGACGACGCCGACGCCGCAGCGCGTCAGTCCGGGGTCCACCCCGAGTACCCGCACGCGCCCTCCCTTCGATCGCCTGTTTGTGCAGGCTATCGGGTGCCACCGACAACGGCCGACACAGCGACGGGCCGACGGGGTGTGTCCCGTCGGCCCGTTGAGCCGTTCGTCCACTCAGCTCGCGGCAGCGCTACGCGTCGACCTTCTCCATGACCTCGTCGCTGACGTCGAAGTTGGCGAAGACGTTCTGCACGTCGTCGCTGTCCTCCAGCGCGTCGATCAGCTTGAAGATCTTCCTGGCGCCGTCCTCGTCCAGCTCGACCTGCATGGTCGGGACGAAGTTGGCGTCGGCGGAGTCGTAGTCGATACCGCCCTCCTGGAGCGCGGTGCGCACCGCGACCAGGTCGGTGGCCTCGGAGATGACCTCGAAGGACTCACCGAGGTCGTTGACCTCCTCCGCACCGGCGTCCAGCACGGCACCCAGGACGTCGTCCTCGGTCAGCTCACCCTTGGGCACGACGATGACGCCCTTGCGGTTGAACAGGTACGAGACGGAGCCGGGGTCGGCCATGTTGCCGCCGTTGCGGGTCATGGCGACGCGGACGTCCGAGGCGGCGCGGTTGCGGTTGTCGGTGAGGCACTCGATGAGCACCGCGACACCGTTGGGGCCGTAACCCTCGTACATGATCGTCTCGTAGTCGGCGCCACCGGCTTCGAGGCCGGCACCGCGCTTGACCGCGGAGTCGATGTTCTTGTTCGGGACCGAGCTCTTCTTGGCCTTCTGGATGGCGTCGAACAGCGTGGGGTTGCCGGCCGGGTCGGCGCCGCCCGTGCGGGCGGCGACCTCGATGTTCTTGATCATCTTCGCGAAGAGCTTGCCGCGCTTGGCGTCGATCACGGCCTTCTTGTGCTTCGTCGTAGCCCATTTAGAGTGGCCGGACATCTGCCTGTCTCCTTCGCGTAACCCATCTCTGTACGAACGCCAGAGATCCTACAAGGACTCCGCTGTACGGTCCGCGCCCACCGCACGTGCCATGTCGGCCCGGACGATGTCGACGAACAGGGAGTGCACGCGGTGGTCGCCGGTCAGTTCCGGGTGGAACGACGTGGCGAGCGCGTTGCCCTGACGTACAGCGACGATGTGACCGGCGTGCTCGGCGAGCACCTCGGCCTCGGCGCCCACGGACTCGACCCAGGGGGCACGGATGAAGACGCCCTCTACAGGATCGCCCTCGACGCCCTTCACGTCGACCGCCGCTTCGAAGGACTCGTTCTGGCGTCCGAAGGCGTTGCGGCGCACGATCATGTCGATACCGCCGACGGTCTCCTGGCCCGAACGCGGGTCGAGGATCTTGTCGGCAAGCATGATCATGCCGGCGCAGGTGCCGTATACGGGCATTCCGGCGCGCACGCGCGCGCGTAGGGGCTCCATCACGCCGAAGAGGACAGCGAGCTTGGAGATGGTCGTGGACTCGCCGCCGGGGATGATCAGGCCGTCCACCTCGGCGAGTTCCTCGGGGCGCCGCACCGGCCTGGCCAGGGCGTCCGCCTCGGCCAGGGCGATGAGGTGCTCCTGTACGTCGCCCTGGAGGGCCAGGACGCCGATGACAGGAGTGTCGTGCAGGGATGACCTGGGTGACATGGGTGCTACCAGCCCCGGTTCGCGTAGCGCTCGGCCTCGGGGAGGGTGTCGCAGTTGATGCCGACCATGGCCTCGCCGAGGTTGCGGGAGGCGTCCGCGATGATCTTCGGGTCGTCGTAGAAGGTGGTCGCCTTCACGATGGCGGCGGCGCGCTTGGCCGGGTCGCCGGACTTGAAGATGCCGGAGCCGACAAAGACGCCCTCGGCGCCGAGCTGGCGCATGAGCGCGGCGTCGGCGGGGGTGGCCACGCCACCGGCGGAGAACAGCACGACCGGGAGCTTGCCCAGCTCGGCGACCTCCTTGACGATCTCGTACGGGGCGCGCAGCTCCTTGGCGGCGGCGTACAGCTCGTTGTTGTCGTAGCCGCGCAGGCGGGCGATCTCGTTCTTGATCTGCCGCAGGTGGCGGACGGCCTCGACGACGTTGCCGGTGCCGGCCTCGCCCTTCGAGCGGATCATGGCCGCGCCCTCGGCTATGCGGCGCAGGGCCTCTCCGAGGTTGGTGGCGCCACAGACGAAGGGGGTCGTGAAGGCCCACTTGTCGGAGTGGTTGACCTCGTCGGCGGGGGTCAGCACCTCGGACTCGTCGATGTAGTCGACGCCGAGGGACTGGAGGACCTGGGCCTCGACGAAGTGGCCGATGCGGGACTTCGCCATGACCGGGATGGACACGGCCTCGATGATGCCCTCGATCATGTCCGGGTCGGACATCCGGGCCACGCCGCCGTCCTTGCGGATGTCCGCGGGGACGCGCTCCAGGGCCATGACGGCGACAGCGCCGGCATCCTCGGCGATCTTCGCCTGCTCGGCGTTGACCACGTCCATGATCACACCGCCCTTGAGCTGCTCGGCCATGCCGCGCTTCACGCGCGCGGTGCCGGTTTCGGGGGTGTGGGCGGAGTTGGAGAGCGTGCTGGACACGGTTCGACCTCACTCGATGGAAGAAGAGGGTTGCGGCAACACTGAGGAAACGGGAGCGGAGCAGTCCACTGCAAGGGCCAATGGGGACCCGGTGGATCGTTTTCGCCCCCGCCGCCCCTACCCGTCCCATCCTTCTGGGGCTCCGCCCCAGACCCCGCTCCTCAAACGCCGGAGGGGCTGGTTTGTCAGCCCGTCCGGCGTTTGAGGACAAAAGGGGGGTCTGGGGGCGCAGCCCCCAGGGATGGGACGGGTAGGGGCGGCGGGGGCGAGAAAAAGCCCCTTACGCCGGCGCCCGCTCCGCCAGTGCCGGTGGCGGCTCGTCGTCCATCTCGAAGGCATTCGGGAACGGCGCGTGCCCCGCGAGCCGGAACCACCGCACCTTCCGATGCCGCCGCAACGCCCGAGCCGCCCGCACCGCGTCATTGTGGAACCGCCGAGCCATCGGCACCCTCCGCACCGCCTCGGTCAGCTCCCCCGCCGCCGCCTCCCCGCCGGGGGCTTCCCGTACCGCCTCGACCTGCAGCGCCTCCGCGAAGACGGCCCGCAACGCCTGACTCAGCTCGCTCTCGGCAACCTCACGCTGCTCCTCCTCGGCCTGCCGCGCGGCATGCGCCGCCTCGTACAGCACGATCGACGCGGCGGGGTCGAGCACACCCGACGTGGCCAGTTCCTGGGCGACGGAGGCCCGGCGCAGCAACTGCGCGTCGAGGCCCGCGCGCGTGGCGTCGATACGGGCGTGCAGCCGGTCGAGCCGCCCGGCGGTCCAGCTCAGGTAGAGGCCGATCACGACGAGCCCGGCAAGGATCCAGATGAGGGTTGCGGTCACGGGCGGCAGGCTACAGGTGCGCACCGCCGGTTCTGCGGAGTCCCTCAGCGCGGCCGTCCTCCGGTGGCTGCCGCCCCCAGACTCCCGCTGTCGGCCTCAACCCGCCTCGTCCGAAAGCGCCGGACGGGGGCTGAGTGGTACCGCCGTCCCGATCAGTCCCGACCCGCCAGCCCCAGCCGCGCCAGCAACCCCGTAGCCGTCCGCTCGTCCGCCGCCACGGCCGTCGTACCGTCCGTCACCGTCTCGTACACGGACAGGATGTCCGCCCCCACCGTCGACCAGTCGAACCGCCGTACGTGGGCGCTCCCCCGCTCCCGCAGTTCGGCCCGGCGGGCCGGGTCGCCCAGCAGGCGTACGGCCGCCTCGGCCAGGGCGTCCGCGTCCTCGTTCGGGAACAGTTCGCCCGCCGCGCCCTGGTCCAGGACCTGGGTGAACGCGTCGAGGTCCGAGGCCAGCACCGGGGCCCCCGCCGACAGCGCCTCGACCAGGATGATCCCGAAGCTCTCGCCGCCGGTGTTGGGGGCGACGTACACGTCCACGCTGCGCAGCAGCCGTGCCTTGTCCTCGTCGCTGACCATGCCCAGGAACTCGACGCGCGAGCGCAGCTCAGTCGGCAGGCCCTCCAGTGCCTCCTCCTCGTCGCCGCGGCCCGCGACCAGCAGGCGCGTCGAGGGGCGGGCGGCGAGGATCTTCGGGAGCGCCTTCATCAGGACCGGCAGACCCTTGCGGGGTTCGTTGATGCGGCCGATGAAGCCGATCGTGTCGCCCTGCCACTCGGGCTTCGGCTTGGCCCCGGCGAAGGAGTCGACGTCGACGCCGTTCGGGATGACGACCGCGTCGCCGCCCAGGTGTTCCACCAGCGTGCGCCGGGCGTACTCACTCACCGCGATCCGGGCACTGATCTTCTCCAGGGCCGCCTGGAGGATCGAGTACGCGGCGATCATCGCCCGGGAGCGGGGGTTCGAGGTGTGGAAGGTGGCCACGATGGGCCCTTGCGCCGCCCAGCAGGCCAGCAGGCCCAGCGAGGGCGAGGCCGGCTCGTGGATGTGGATCACGTCGAACTCGCCGTCGTGCAGCCAGCGGCGTACCCGGGCCGCGGAGAGAAACCCGAAGTTCAGGCGGGCCACCGAGCCGTTGTACGGCACCGGGACCGCGCGGCCGGCCGAAACGACGTACGGCGGGAGCGGGGTGTCGTCGTCGGCGGGGGCGAGGACGGAGACCTCGTGGCCCAGGCGGATGAAGTACTCGGCCAGATCACGGATGTGGAACTGGACGCCGCCCGGTACGTCCCAGGAGTACGGGCAGACGATGCCGATCTTCACGGGGTCCCTTTCTCGGGAGCCTTCTCGGGAGCCTTGGCGGGGTCGAGATCCGCGAGCCACAGCCGCTGAAGCATGTGCCAGTCCTCCGGGTGGTCGGCGATTCCCGTGGCGAAGGCATCGGCCAGCGCCTGTGTCATGACAGACGTCTTCTCGGCCTTCGTACCTGTCTCGGGTACCTCGATCGGAGGATGAACACGCCCGCGCATGACCGGCGAGTCGTCGTACCACAGGGTCACGGGGAGGAGGAGTGCTCCCGTCTGCTGGGCCAGCAGGGCCGGGCCCGCCGGCATCCGGGCCGTGTCGCCGAAGAACTTCACCTCGACGCCCGAGGCGGACAGGTCCCGGTCGGCGACCAGGCAGACCAGGCCGCCGTCCCTCAGCCGTCGCGCCAGGGTGCCGAAGGCCGTCCCGCCGTTGTGCGGCAGGACCTCCATGCCGAGGCTCTCGCGATACGCGACGAAACGGTCGTACAGGGATTCGGGGTTCAGGCGCTCGGCGACCGTCGTGAAGGGCGTCTCCAGCTTGGTGGTGACCCAGGCGCCTGCCAGGTCCCAGTTGCCCAGGTGCGGAAGCG
Source organism: Streptomyces sp. NPDC002680 (assembly GCF_042889145.1). NCBI lineage: Bacteria > Bacillati > Actinomycetota > Actinomycetes > Kitasatosporales > Streptomycetaceae > Streptomyces > Streptomyces sp. NPDC002680. Next base: position 103,247 of record NZ_JBIAQP010000025.1, on the reverse strand, counting down.
CCAGGATCACGCCCCGGTCCGAGGCGATCCCGTCGGTCAGGTGGTGGATGCCCTGCGCCTCGAAGCCCGCCTTCACCCGCTCCGGGCTCCACGCCGGGAGGCGGAAGGACTCCATCCAGTAGCGCAGGTACGAACGCATGCCCGCGCGGGACAGCTCCGCGAGGCGCTCCGGTGTCGCGTCGGGCACCACGCGCGCGTAGTTCGACTCGAGCCGTCGTACGCGCTCCCCGCGCCGCTTCCAGGCGAGGTCGGCGATGGTCCGGCCGAGCCGGACGGCGACGGGCTCCGGGAGCTTCTTGACGGCGCCCCAGCCCAGCGCGTACGCCCCGTCCGTCAGCCGTCCCCGCAGGTCGCTCACGACGGGGCCTCGCTGCTCTGGGCGGCGTTCCGGCTCGCGTCCGCCGCGTCCGCCTCCGCGGACTCCCGGCGGACCGTGACGACCCGCTGGATCAGCGTGACCAGGCTGCCCACGGCGACGATCCACAGGGCGATCGGCAGCAGGTACTGGATGCCGGGCACCCCGAACTTGTGCAGCCCCGCGAGACCGGCCGCGACCAGCGAGATCACCAGCCGCTCGGCACGCTCCACCAGCCCGTTGACGGCGACCGGCAGGCCGATCGACTCACCGCGCGCCTTGGTGTACGACACCACCTGGCCGCTCGTCAGACAGAAGATCGAGACCGCGCACAGGACGTTGTCGTCACCGCCGCCCGCGTACCAGAGGGCGAAGCCGCCGAAGATCGCGCCGTCGGCCACCCGGTCGAGGGTGGAGTCCAGGAAAGCCCCCCAACGGCTGGAACGGCCCAGCTGGCGGGCCATGTTGCCGTCGACGAGGTCGGAGAACACGAACAGCGTGATGACGATCGTGCCCCAGAACAGCTCTCCCCTGGGGTAGAAGACCAGCGCGCCCGCGATCACTCCGGCGGTACCGAGGAGCGTCACCGTGTCGGGACTGACGCCCCGGCGGATGAGAAACGCGGCGAACGGCGTGAGGACACGCGTGAAGAATGCACGCGCGTACTTGTTCAGCATGGCCTTCCCGAGGGTCGGTTTCGCCGCGCGGCCCCTACTGGCCACCGGCTGGCCCATCGTAGCCACGCGCGCGCGTGTGCGACGGTCGGGCACCCGCGCACCCGTGTCACGTCCTGACGGCATCCGGGTCACGGCAGCATGTCGGCGTCCCGGATCACCCCGCGTACAGGGTCCCGGCCGCGCGATCGCGTCCGCCGTATGGACGCACCGTGACGCGAGTGCAAAGCTCGAAAGCACCGCGGGCGTCATCGGAGCCGCCACCGCACGCGGATCCACCACGTCCGCGCCCACAGTGACCTCACCGTGCACGGGAGGCAGGACCATGGGCGACAAGGCGAACGCACACCCCGGAGCCGCCGGCAGGGCTACAGCGGCCGACCACCCCGCGTCCGTACGGAATGTGGTGCTGGTCGGCCACTCCGGATCGGGCAAGACGACACTGGTGGAGGCTCTCGCGCTGACCGCGGGGGCCGTCAACCGGGCGGGCCGGGTGGAGGACGGCGGCACCGTCTCCGACTACGACGAGATCGAACACCGGCAGCAGCGCTCGGTGCAGCTCTCCCTGGTACCCGTCGAATGGGGCGGATACAAGATCAATATTCTGGACACTCCCGGATACGCCGACTTCGTCGGGGAACTCAGGGCCGGTCTGCGAGCGGCGGACGCGGCCCTTTTCGTCGTCTCGGCCTCGGACGGGGTGGACGGCTCGACCCGGATGGTGTGGGAGGAGTGCGCGGCCGTCGGCATGCCGCGGGCCATCGTCGTCACGCATCTGGAGTCCGCGCGCGCGGACTTCGACGACATGACGCGGATCTGCGCGGAGGCCTTCGGCGCGGACGACCCCGACGCCGTACTGCCGCTCTACCTGCCCCTGCACGGCGCTGCCGGGCCGGACGGGCACGCCCCCGTGACCGGGCTGACCGGGCTGCTGTCGCAGAAGCTGTTCGACTACTCCTCCGGGGAGCGCAAGGAGTCAGAACCCAGCCCCGACCAGCTCCCGGCCATCGAGGAGGCCCGCAACAGGCTCATCGAGGGGATCATCGCCGAGAGCGAGGACGAGACCCTCATGGACCGCTATCTGGGCGGCGAGGAGATCGACCTCAAGACCCTGGTCGAGGACCTGGAACGGGCCGTCGCGCGCGGGACCTTCTTCCCCGTGCTCGCCGCCGCCCCCGCCGCCGACGGCGCCAAGCAGGGCCTCGGCACCGTCGAACTGCTGGAACTGGTCACCGGGGGCTTCCCGACCCCGCTGGAGCGCGAGGCACCCGGGGTCACGACGGTCGACGGCCGCCCGCGCGAGCTGAAGCTCTGCGATCCCGACGGCCCCCTGGTCGCGGAGGTCGTGAAGACGGCCAGCGACCCCTACGTGGGCCGGGTCTCCCTGGTCCGCGTCTTCTCCGGCACCCTGCGGCCCGACGCGACAGTGCATGTCTCGGGGCACGGCCTCGCCGACCGGGGCCACGAGGACCACGACGTGGACGAGCGCATCGGCGCCCTGTCCGCGCCCTTCGGCAAACAGCAGCGCGTCCTCAGCCACTGCATCGCCGGCGACCTGGCCTGTGTGGCCAAGCTGAGCCGCGCGGAGACCGGCGACACCCTGTCCGCGAAGGACGACCCGCTCCTGATGGAACCGTGGGAGATGCCGGACCCGTTGCTACCGCTGGCCATCCAGGCGCACAGCAAGGCCGACGAGGACAAGCTCTCCCAGGGGCTCGGCCGGCTCGTCGCCGAGGACCCCACCATGCGGCTCGAACAGAACCAGGACACCCACCAGGTGGTCCTGTGGTGCCTGGGCGAGGCCCACGCGGACGTCGCACTGGAACGGCTGCGCAACCGCTACGGCGTCCAGGTCGACGTCGTACCGCACAGGGTCTCCCTACGGGAGACGTTCGCCGGCCGTTCCGCGGGGCGCGGACGCCATGTGAAGCAGTCCGGCGGGCACGGGCAGTTCGCGATCTGCGCGATCGAGGTGGAGCCGCTGCCGGGCGGCTCGGGCATCGAGTTCGTCGACAAGGTCGTCGGCGGCGCCGTGCCCCGGCAGTTCATCCCGTCCGTCGAGAAGGGCGTACGCGCCCAGGCCGCCAAGGGGGTCGCCGCCGGCCATCCGCTCATCGACATACGGATCACCCTGCTCGACGGCAAGGCGCACTCTGTGGACTCCTCCGATGCCGCCTTCCAGACCGCCGGCGCGCTCGCACTGCGCGAGGCCGCCGCCGACGCGCAGATCCATCTCCTCGAACCCGTGGCCGAGGTGACGGTGCTCGTCGGCGACGACTACGTGGGCTCCGTGATGAGCGACCTGTCCGGCCGACGTGGCCGGGTCGTCGGCACCGAGCAGACCGCCGGCGGGCGGACCCTCGTACGCGCCGAGGTGCCCGAGATCGAGATCGGCCGGTACGCCGTCGATCTGCGCTCCCTCTCGCACGGCACCGCCCGCTTCGACCGCAGGTACGCACGGCACGAACCGATGCCGCCGCAGATCGCCGAAAGGGTCCGCGAACAGACCCGGGACACCGCGTAGTTGGTGCCCGGCGCCCGACAAGTGGCCCGTACGGAACGCTTTCCTCCACATCGGCGGACGGCTTCTGCCGTCCGCCGCCCCAATTGTCGGTGGCTGCGGATACGCTGATCACCTGATCAAGTTGTGACTCCAACAACGTGATGACCTGTTCAACAGGTGTGCGGAGCAAGGAAGTCGGGAAAGGCCGCAGAAGCGGGTACGGCGGCGAGGGGGCGGCAGAGTGGCGGACGACGGTTTCGATTTCAGCCCAGGGGCACAGGTGCCCCTGTCGGGCTCCGCGGGCCAGACGGCGGCGACCTTCGCGCTGGCCTCGGCGGCCTACCGGGAGGACGACGAGGTCACGAAGATCCTCGAAGCCGACAACGAGTGGCACCAGTCCACGGTCAAGCCGCCCCGGGGCGCCTGGGCCAAGATCTTCCGGCCCAAGCTCGGTGAGGCGTTCTCCCGCGCGGTGATCGACCGCATGCTGGGCGCCGGCCGCAAGCCGCTCATCCAGTCCTTCGGCACCGAACCGCAGGTCATCGTCGAGCACGCCCTCGCGGCCCACCGCATCCGGCGCGACCGCGACAACTGGCTCTCCGCGGTGATGGTGCTGTGCGGTGTGCTCTTCCTGCCCGGACTCCTGCTGTGGCTGGCGGTCTTCGCCGGCCGGGCGAACATCGCCAAGCGCGCGGACAAGCGGGCCTCCGCCCTCGCCACCACCCTCCTCGTCGCCGTCGGCGCCTTCGCCGTGATCTTCCTGATCAAGATGCCGTTCACCGGCTTCTGGGCCTGGTACGCACGCGCGTGCGTCGTCCTCCCGGTCGTCGGCTGGCTCTGGGCCAAGCAGATCTGCGAGCGCACCGCGAAGGACCTGCGCGAACGCTGGGGCGCCCTGCTCTCCGGCGGCGGCGTCGGCGCCAAGATCCCCGAGGCCGTCCCCGGCAGCCCCGGCGAGACCGCCGCCGAACACCTCCGCAAGGAACTGGCCAGGCTCAGCGCCGAACAGCAGTCCAACTCCGTCTTCTACGCCGGCCACAAGGGCATACTCGGCATGGGCACCCGATGGGGCACCTGGCAGCTGGCCGAGAACCTGGTCCCCCGCGACGCGGCCAAGGAGATCCACCCCTTCCGCAGCTGGGACGTCATACGCGCGATCCACGACCAGCTGCGCATGCTGGAACGCGGCCCTCTCAACACCGGCGGCTTCCCGAAGCCGACCCTGAAGCACTGGATCGTCTCGCCCGTCGGCGCGGGCGCCAAGGAGGTCTCCCGGCCCAGCGGCACGGACGTCGACGCCTACATGATCAAGAACCACGCGATACAGGACATCTGCAACAAGCAGCAGTTCGGCGACGGCCAGCGCCACTACCTCGGGGTCCAGTGGACGCTGTGGAGCGGGCAGTTGGTCATCACGATGCTCATCACGGTGACCGTGCTGCACGAGACCCTGCGCATCGAGCTGACCGGACACGCGCTCGGTCCGGTGCACTCCCTCTTCCTCAGCAAGCCCGGGGCCAAGGAGAAGGAAGTACAGAAGTCGGTACGGTTCTGGGAGACCCGGAAGGTGAAACTGCCGCTGGTCGACGCGGACGAGGTCGTACGGCTCGCCGCGCGCGCACCCCTCACCTGGTACCCGCCGCTGCTGAACTGGCTGGGCGGCTCACTGGGCCTGCCTGAACCCTTCGGCCTGCGGCACTCCTGGGCGGAGCAGCCGTGGCCGCACCGCTTCATGGCCGACGACGTCCTGCGGACGGCGACACCGGTGCTGCGGGTCGTCCACTCGGCGGCGATCAAGGTCCTGGAGGAGAACGGCGTGGACACCGAGAAGTTCGGCAACCGCTCGTCGTTCCTCAGCGGGCTGGTGCAGGACCCGACGCCCCGAAAGGCCGACGCCTACGACGCGTGATGTCCGGGGGCTCAGCCCCCGGACCCCCGTCGGTTCTCAGACACCGGAGGAACCGGCGGGCCACGCCTCCGCCAGCATCTTGCGCGTGTCCCCCAGCAACTGCGGCAGCACCTTCGTGTGACCCACCACCGGCATGAAGTTCGTGTCGCCGCCCCAGCGCGGAACGATGTGCTGGTGCAGATGGGCCGCGATGCCCGCACCCGCCACCGTGCCCTGGTTCATCCCGATGTTGAAGCCATGCGCACCGGACGCCGTCCGCAGGGCCGTCATCGCCTGCTTGGTCAGCTCGGCCAGCTCGGCGGTCTCGGAATCCGTCAGATCCGTGTAGTCGGCGACATGCCGGTACGGCACCACCATCAGATGCCCGCCCGTGTACGGATACAGATTCAGCACGGCGTAGACCTGCTCGCCACGCTGAAGGATGAGGCCGTCCTCGTCGGACTTGGCCGGGATCGAGCAGAAAGGACAGCCGTCGTCGGCACCGGGGCCGGTCGGTTTGTTCTCGCCCTGGATATATGCCATCCGGTGAGGCGTCCACAGGCGCTGAAACGCGTCCTGCGTCCCGACTCCGATCTGCTGCTCCGGCTCACTCGTCATGCCATGCAGCATATTGCTTCGCCCGTTCGCAGCGTGTCGCCGGGGTTGCGGCGAGTGCGTCCCGGGTCAAGCTGGGCCGATGGACGACGACAGTCTCGAGACCAGGTGGGAGCAGCGCACGGAGGTCCCTCTCTTCGTGGCGTCGTTGGTCTACCTCGCCGCATACGCGGTCCGCGTCCTCGCGCACGGACTGCCGGGCGGGCTGCGGGACCTCTGCCTCGCCGCGCTGTTCGGCGCCTGGGCGCTGTTCGCCGTCGACTACGCCGTGCGCTGGCGGCTGAGCGGGCAGCGGCTGCGGTTCGTACGGACGCACTGGCTGGACACCCTGGTGCTGGTGCTGCCGCTGCTGAGGCCGCTGCGCATCGTCCGGGTGTACGAGGCCGTGCAGCGGCGGCACGGCCAGCCACGACTCGCGCTGCACGCGCGCGTGATCGTGTACGCCGGGCTGTCCACCGTACTGCTCGGCTTCGCGGGCTCCCTGGCCGTCTACCAGCAGGAGCACACGGCCCCGGACGCGACGATGCGTACCTTCGGGGACGCCGTGTGGTGGGCCTGCGCGACCTTCTCGACCGTCGGCTATGGCGACATCGTCCCCGTGACTCCGCTGGGACGGCTGATCGCGGTCGGGATGATGGCGATCGGGCTGGCGTTGCTCGGCGCGGTGACGGGAACGTTCGCCTCCTGGCTGCTCCAGGTGTTCGGGCGGGAGGACGACGAGAGGCCCCCGGAGAGCTGAGCTCTCCGGGGGCCTCCATGGAGACAGGGTCAGACCTGTACCCGGTCCACCACGACCTGCTCGATCTTCGCGATGGCCTCGTCGAAGGCGATGCCGTTCTCCTGCGAGCCGTCCCGGTACCGGAAGGACACCGTGCCCGCGTTCATGTCCTCGTCGCCGACGATGACCATGAAGGGCACCTTCTGCTTCTGGGCGTTGCGGATCTTCTTCTGCATACGGTCGGACGACGAGTCGACCTCGACGCGCAGGCCCTTCTTCTTGGCCTCGGCCGCGAACTTCTGCAGGTACTCGACATGCCCGTCGCCGATCGGGATGCCGACCGCCTGAACGGGCGCCAGCCACGCCGGGAACGCCCCCGCGTAGTGCTCAAGAAGCACCGCGAAGAACCGCTCGATGGAGCCGAACAGGGCCCGGTGGATCATGACCGGCCGCTGCTTCGAGCCATCCGGACCCGTGTACTCCAGGTCGAACCGCTCGGGCAGGTTGAAGTCGAGCTGCACGGTCGACATCTGCCAGGTCCGGCCAATGGCGTCCTTGGTCTGGACGGAGATCTTCGGACCGTAGAACGCGGCACCACCCGGGTCCGGAACCAGCGGAAGCCCCTGCTTCTCGGCCACCTGCCGCAGCGTCTCCGTGGCCTCTTCCCAGACCTCGTCCGAGCCGACGAACTTCTCCGGATCCTTGGTGGACAGCTCCAGGTAGAAGTCGGTCAGGCCGTAGTCCCGCAGCAGGCCGAGGACGAAGGTGAGCGTCTTGTCGAGCTCCTCCGCCATCTGCTCCTTGGTGCAGTAGATGTGCGCGTCGTCCTGCGTGAAGCCACGCGCACGCGTAAGACCGTGCACGACGCCCGACTTCTCGTACCGGTACACGGTCCCGAACTCGAAGAGGCGCAACGGCAGTTCACGGTACGAACGGCCACGCGCGTCGAAGATCAGGTTGTGCATCGGGCAGTTCATGGGCTTGAGGTAGTAGTCCACGCCCTCGTCGAGCTGCATGGGCGGGTACATGCCGTCGGCGTACCAGTCCAGGTGGCCCGAGGTCTCGAAGAGCTTCCCCTTCGTGGCGTGCGGGGTGTAGACGAACTCGTACCCCTCCTCCTCGTGCCGACGGCGCGAGTAGTCCTCCATCACGCGGCGGATGATGCCGCCCTTGGGGTGGAAGACGGCGAGGCCGGAGCCGATCTGGTCCGGGATGGAGAACAGGTCCAGCTCGCTGCCGAGCTTGCGGTGGTCGCGCTTCTCGGCCTCGATGAGGAAGTCGAGGTGGGCCTTCAGCTCCTCCTTGGAGGGCCAGGCGGTGCCGTAGATGCGCTGGAGCATCGGGTTCTTCTCGCTGCCCCGCCAGTACGCGGCGGCGTTGCGCATCAGCTTGAACGCCGGGATGTTCCGGGTGGTGGGCAGGTGGGGACCGCGACAGAGGTCCTTCCAGCACAGGTCACCGGTCTTGGCGTCGAGGTTGTCGTAGATCGTCAGCTCGCCGGAGCCGACCTCGACGTTCGCGCCGTCGTCGGTCGAGGCGGAGCCCTTGATGCCGATCAGCTCCAGCTTGTACGGCTCCGACGCCAGCTCCTCGCGGGCCGCCTCGTCGGTCACCACACGGCGGGAGAAGCGCTGGCCGCGCTTCTGGATCTCCTGCATCTTCTTCTCGATGGCCTTGAGATCCTCGGGCGTGAACGGCTTCTCGACGTCGAAGTCGTAGTAGAAGCCGTCCTTGACCGGCGGGCCGATGCCGAGCTTGGCCTCGGGGAACAGCTCCTGCACGGCCTGGGCCATGACGTGGGCGGTGGAGTGGCGGAGGATGTTGAGGCCGTCCTCGGAGGAGATCTCGACGGGCTCGACCTCCTCGCCGTCCGCCACCGCGTACGCGAGGTCCTTGAGTTCCCCGCCCACGCGCGCGGCGACGATCGTACGTTCGCCGGCGAAGAGGTCGGCGGCCGTAGTCCCCGTCGTCACCACGCGCTCTTCCCGCTCGGAATCGCGTTGGATGATCACACGGACGTCTGACACCGGTCTCTCCTGACTGAAGGTGGGTGCGGCGCGATACGGGAGCGCGCGCAAGTAGGGATCGTACCGACCCGGGCGCACCCACCGCGAAACAGATAACCGAAGCCCTCGCCCGCGACCCCCTCAGTCGTCCCCGCTGCACGCCTCCTCGAAGAAGTCGAGGTTCTCCTGGAGGGACTTCATCAGCCGGTCCCGCTCCGCGTCGTCGACCTGGACGGGTACGACCTCGGAGGCCTGGGTCAGCCTGCGGAAGCCGCCCCGGCTCTCCAGGCGGCCGTGCACGCGCACCGGCAGCCCGACGAGGTGCGCCTGCCCGGCGATCCGGTACGCCTCCTCGTCCAGCGTCATCCGGACGTGCGGGATCTCGGCGCCGGCCAGCACGCGCAGCCGTACGGCGCCTTCGCCGCGCGGCCCCGACCGGCGCATCCGTACCACCGTGCCGGTGATCCGGACCGGCACCGACGGTTCCTCGCGCAGGTACCGGGTGCCGGCCGCGCGCAGGACGGGCAGGTCGCCGGGCGAGAACTCGACGGGTTCGGTGGTGGCCGAGCAGCCCTCGGGGACCTCGGCGCCGGGTGCCCACTCGACGACGACCCGGGCGCCCTCCGTACCGCGCACGAGGGCGACGAGGGCCTCCGTCAGCTCGTGGCTGACGCCTGCCTCGACGGCACCGTCGAAGGCGTCCATGCCGCCGGTGGCCCGGTGGTAGTCGATGGCCTCGCGGGCCGCGTACAGGGCCTGGTGGAGGCGTACGGCGAGGGGGCGGCCGGTGCCGACGGGGACGAAGGCGGTGAGGCTGCGCCCTCCGGGGGCGGCGCCGACGAGGACGTGTTCGAGGAGCGCGGCGGCGGTCCGGCGGTGGCGGGCGCCGTAGTAGCCGGCACGCGCGCGCGTGGCGAGTGCTCCGGCGAGCATCATGCGGCGGGCGGCCGAGCGCAGTTGTTCCTCGACGGGCCAGGAGGCGACGCCTGCGGGGCCGGTCGGGACGTCCCGCCACCAGCGGATCTCGTCGCTGGGCACGGCGAGGCCGACGAGCACTTCGCGGGCGGCGGGCGATCCGCTGCGGGCGAGGGCGACGAGGGCCTCGCCGAGGAGGTCGTCGCTGTCGGGGTAGGCCCGGCTCTCGGGCACGAGGAGGCTCGTGCCGCTGCCGCCGGGCCCGGGTGGGGTCCAGCGGCCGTACCGTCCGACGGCTCCCCCGCGGCGTTGCCAGCCGTGCCGGCGCAGGAGGGCGCCGAGGACGGCGGGGTCGACCTGTTCGGGCGGGGGCGGGTCGTCGTGCCAGGGGGTGTCGACGGGGTGCGGCCGGACGGGCCGCAGGGGCTCCTCGGTGGGGCGGTGCGTCACGGTCTGCCTCCCGTCCCGACCCGCGTCATGATCTCGCAGAGCGCGCGGTCGTCGAAGATGCGTGAGGTCGGTATCCGCACGGTGGTCCGGTGCCGGCCGGTTATTCGCTGCCCTGCGAGGTTGACCCAGTAGCAGCAGTGGCGCAGGTCGAGGCGGTCGTGGCTGGCTCTCAGCCAGTCGTCCTGCGCGCGCGGTACGAGCATCACGACCAGGATCTTGTGCACGGAGACCGGGGTGCGGGCGAGCTTCGCCAGGTGGGCGTTGTCGAGCGTGAAGGAGAAGTAGGGGCCCGGCGGGTTCGGTGCGACCTGGTACGTGGCCTTCAGCTGGACCTTGATGGTGACCTCGTCGTCGACCGTGTGCCCGGGTGAGCCGTGGCTGACGTGCCAGTCGATGCCGTTGTCGGGGAACGGCTGGGACAGCGAGCAGCCGGCCGCCGCCGCGACCGCGTGCAGATAGCCCACCTGCAGTGTCTCCATGCAGGCGGTGGTGGCGAGGGTGCCTCGATGGGGTGCCGTGCGCTCGGGCAGCAGCCCGCCCCGTTCGGGCTGCGCTATCGCCATGACCAAGTGCCTTCCAAACCGGGTGAATTCCATGACAGGCCGCTGAAGTGCGTAAACCTGTACCTCTGTTGTCTCCTTCCGGCGTACGGCGCAAACAGCCCGGGTATCACCAAACAGGCAGAAGACGGTACGTCAGCTGCCGTGGGTGAACGAGGAGTTGCATAGGTATGACGTGCTGGTACGAGGGCCCCTTGGCCGCGTTCGACACGGAGACCACGGGTGTGGACGTCGAGACCGACCGGATCGTGTCGGCTTCCGTCGTGGTCCAGGAAAGTCCGGCCATCCGACCGCGGATCAGCCGCTGGCTGATCAACCCGGGTGTGCCGGTGCCCGCTTCGGCGACGGCGGTGCATGGGCTGACGGACGAACATCTGCAGCGCAACGGCCGCTGGCCGTCCCCCGTGATGGAGGAGATAGCCCGGGCGCTGGCCGAGCAGGCGGCGGCCGGCCGGCCGCTGGTCATCATGAACGCGCCCTTCGATCTGACCATGCTGGACCGGGAGTTGCGCCGCCATCGCGCCTCGTCGCTCGACCACTGGTTCGAGTCGGCCCCGCTGGTGGTGCTGGACCCCCGGGTCCTGGACAAACACCTGGACCGCTACCGCAAGGGCCGCCGCACCCTGACGGACCTGTGCGCGCACTACGGCGTCACGCTGGAGGGCGCCCATGACGCGGCGGCGGACGCGATGGCCTCGCTGGAGGTCGTACGGGCGGTGGGGCGCCGTTTCGCGACCCGGCTGGAGCGCCTGTCCCCCGCCGAACTGCACACGCTCCAGGCGGTGTGGCACGCGGCGCAGGCGCGGGGCCTGCAGGCGTGGTTCGCGAAGAGCGGTTCGCCGGAGGCGGTGGATCCGGCGTGGCCGCTGCGTCCGGAGATGCCTGCGGCGGCATGACCGTACACACAAAAAAGGCCGGTCCATCAACGACGGACCGGCCTCTTCCCGGTGGGCGATACTGGGTTCGAACCAGTGACCTCTTCGGTGTGAACGAAGCGCTCTCCCACTGAGCTAATCGCCCGGGAACGGACTGAACAATACAGGTCCGGACGGGCTTGGTTCAAACCGCTTGGGTCAGGCCGCCCGGAGGTGGGCGGCCAGTCCGCGCCGACCCGCGCGCATCATCAGGGCGTGGTTCGCGCGGAAGAGAGGCCGTCCCGGTACAGCGAGGAGGCGCATCAGCGGCTTGGTGACGTCGACTTCCTGGTCGTAGCGGGCGAGGGTGCCGGAGCCAGCCGTGGTGAGTGTCCAGCGGGCCCAGCCGTCGAGGTCGCCGGTCATGGCGATCTCCAGGATTCCGGCGGCCGGGTCGCGGCGTACCTCGCGGGCGGTGAAAGTCAGGTCGTACGGCAGCAGGGAGCGGATGCGGATGATTCCGCTGGTGTCGTCGATGCGGTCGACCTCGCGTACCTGTGGCCACCAGCGGGGGTAGTCCTCGGCCTGCGCCAGGGCGTCGTACACCGTGGCGAGTGGCGCGGTGAGGGTCCAGCGGGTGTGGAAGCGGTAATGGCTCCAGTCCATGGGGCGAGTGTGCCCGCCCCACGGCCCGTCGGGCGGGATCTGAGTACGTTCTGAGTACGCACGCTCATGCCGTACGACGTGACCCAGCCCACACTTCAGGGCATGACGAACATCCCGCCCCCGGCCGAGGAGTTGCGGCTCCTCGACTCGGAGCTGTGGCAACTCGACGCCCGCCGGGCCCAGTTGCTGGCCCGCCGGGCCTGGCTGGTCGCCGCGCTCCAGCCGCCGAGGCCGGCCCCGGCCCCGGCCGCCGCCGCCCGGCCCCGCCCGGAGACCGGCGCGTCCGGCGTGCAGAATCTTCTCCTGCTGCTCGGCGGTGTGCTGCTCACCATCGCGGCGGCGGTGTTCACGCTGGTCAGCTGGGGGCACCTGGGGATCGCCGGGCGGGCCCTGGTGCTCGGCGCGGTCACCTTGGCCACGCTCGGCGCGCCCGTGTTCCTGCTGAAGCGCGGGCTGCGTTCGACGGCCGAGTCGGTGGCGGGCCTGGGTCTTGCCCTGACGGTGCTGGACGCGTACGCGTTGTGGCAGGTCGCCTTCACCGGGACGGGCGGCGCCGGATACACGGCGGTCGCGTCGGCGCTGCTGGCGGCGCTCTGGACGGCGTACGGCCTGCTGCCGCGTACGACTGAGCTGCGGCTGCCCGTGCCCTGCGCGCTGGTCGCGGCCCAACTCCCGCTGTTCTTCTGGGCGATGGAGTCGGACGCGAGCTCGTACGTCGTCACGGCCGCACTCCTGGCGACGGCCGCGTTCGACACGGCTGTGACGCTCCGGGTGACCGCAAAGTCCGTACGCTTCGTCGGCGCGGTCGGCGCGTACGGTCTGGGCTCCTCGGGCGTACTGACGGCCGGCTGGCTGTCCTGGACGGCCTCCGGTCCGGGCGCCGCCGCCCGTGCGGCGGCGCTTCTCCTCCTTGCCACGGCGATCGCGCTGGTCGCCGCGTGGCAGGGGGCTGGCGAGAAGCACGCCTTCGGCCTGGCGATCGCCTCCGGGCTGCTCACGGTCGCCGCACTCGGCGGTCTGGCGCGCTCGGTACTGCCGGAACTGTGGACGGTTCCGGCCCATCTGGCTTGCGGAGTGGCTCTGCTGGCGGCGGTCAGGGTCAGTCGGCTGCCGGACGCGGTGCGACGCGGGACGGTTTGGGCCTCGGGAGCCGTACAGGCGCTGGCCGTGCTGTGGGCGCTGCCCGTCGTGGGTCTGGTGCTGCTGGCACCGGTCGGCTGGATCTCGCGGGCGTGGACCGCCGCGCCGCCGGACTCCCGTGCCGCGCTGACGGTCGACGCGCCCTGGCCCCCGCACGCGGCGGCGGTTCCGGGCGTCCTGGCGGCCGTGGGAGCCGTGCTCGTCCTGGTGGTACGGGGCGAGGTCTGGCGCCCCAGGGCTCTGGCCGGCGCGCTGGGCCTGGCCTGGGGCACGGCCCTCGTGCTTCCGGCGGTGCTCGAACTCCCCTACTCCGTCGGCCTGTTGATCCAGGGGTCCACGACGGTCGCGGTCGTCGCGGCAGCGGCGTTCCTACGGGAGACCGCGCCCCGGTTCACAGCGCTCGCGCTCGCTCTGGTCACGTCCCTGAGTCTCGCGTTCCTCTCCCTCGCCACCCAGGCGGCGACCCTCACCGTGCTCGCCGCCCTGGTCGCGCTGTTCGCATCGGCCTCGTGGCAGTCCCGGCTCGCGCCCTTCACTGCTCCGGCCGCGCTCGCGTACGCCGCTGCGCTGGCCTGTGCGGTCGGCGCGGCCCTGGGCTGGCAGCCCGCGTACAGCGCCCTGCTCGTCCTGGCGGTGCCCGTGGCCGCGGCCCTGCTCGCGCCACGAGCGGGTTCCCCGGCCACCGTGCCCGTCGAGGTGACCGGAGCGGCCGCGGCTGTGCTCGCGATCGGACTCGCGGTCACGGACCTGCCCCTGCTCGCCCTGGTCCTCGCGCTGTGCGGAGTGATCACCGCGGGCACGGCGATCCGCCCGGACCGCCACTCCGTCGGCTACGCGGCCGCGGTGCTGTTCGTCCTGGCCACCTGGGTCCGCCTCGCCGCCTGGGACGTCGGGACGCCCGAGGCGTACACCGTCCCGGTGACCGTCCCGGCGCTGCTCGTCGGCCACCTGCGCAGACGCCGCGATCCTCGGACCTCGTCCTGGACGGCGTACGGCCCCGGGCTCGCCGCCACCCTCCTGCCGAGCCTCGTCGCGGCCTGGGGCGACGCCCACTGGACACGCCCCCTGCTGCTGGGCATGGCAGCGCTGTCGATCACGCTGCTGGGCGGCGGGCACAGCCTCCAGGCACCGCTCGTCCTGGGCGGAACGGTCCTGACCCTGGACGCGCTGCACGAACTCGCCCCCTACCTGATCCAGGCGGCGGACGCCCTCCCCCGCTGGGTGCCGCCCGCCCTGGCCGGCCTGCTCCTCCTGGCCCTGGGAGCGACGTACGAACAACGCCTCAGGGACGCCCGAAAAATGCGGGATTTCTTGGGCAACCTCCACTGACCCCACATAGGGGCGCGGGGAACTGCGCGACCAGCCACAACGGACCCGCAGCTCCCCACGAACCTGCTACGGCATCCTGTCCCCGAGCAGCGCCAGGTTCTCGATAGCGGCAAGCCCGTACAACGCGGTGTCATTCGTGGACACCCAGGCGGCCTCCCTGCCCGGCACAAGCGTCACCGGACCGCTCAACTCCTCCGTCTTCCAAGGCGCCGACTCCTTGTACCCGTCGGAGTTGTAGAACTTCTCCCACGCGCGAGCGGCAAGCTTCGCGTCCCCCGTCCGCACAGCCGCGTACGCGTCGAGCCGCGAGTGTCCCTGGAACAACAGCAGCGTCCCGAAGTTGGAGCCGTACCGCGCCGCTTGCTCGGCCTTGGTGGCGTTGAAGTAGCGGCAGTAGTCGAAGTAGGCCTCGTTGAATGCCGGCATGTCGACGAGATCGATCAGCTCGGCGCACAACTCGTTGAGCCCGAAGACGGCGGAGAGGTGCGAGACGCCGACCACGGGCGACGCGGCGACCGCGAACTTCCCCGTGTCGAGGTCGTACAGCCCGCTGCCCTGCACGAAGCCGTTGGGCTGGGCGGCGATCGTCTCCATGGTCGAGAGCACCCGCGCCTTGGCCTTCTCCCACTTGGGGCCCTTGCGCTCCCACTCGGTGAGCCAGGCGGAGACGAGCCCGCTCCAGTCCGTGCCGAAGCCGATCGACAGGGCGTGCCGGTCGGGGGTGTAGGGCTCGGTGCGGATCTTGCGCAGCGGGTCGAGGGCGAGGAAGGTCTCGTCGCTGTCGACGTTGGCGTGCATGAGGTCGCCGACGCGTTCGTCGCCGGTGAGGAAGTAGTAGTAGCGGCGGTAGGTGGTGTTGGCGATGCGCTGCTGCTTGGCGCTGTCGGCGTAGTGCTGGACGCCGTGCCGGGTGCCGAGACCGGCCCACTGGCCGAGGTGGTAGACGTCGACTTCGCCCGTATGACGGGTCATCGCCTCGGCGAAGCGGAAGATGTCGGCGCGGCCGGAGCGGAGGTAGGCGAACCAGAGCCAGAGGTCGGGCGAGAGTTCGGAGTTGTCCCAGGCGTAGCCGCCGACGTCGTACCGCCACTGGTGTCTGGCGGTGTCGTACGAGTGCATGATGTCGCCGTAGTCCCAGAAGCCGTACCAACGGCGTTGCTCCACCTGGTCCTTGTAGTAGGTGAAGAGGAAGTCGAGGTGGTCCTCGATCTTGGCCTTGGCGGGTGTCGAGCGGTCGGGCTCGGAGTACAGCCCCGGGCCGAAGACCTGAGCCTTGATCAGTTGCCTGGGCTGGGCCGCGAGTTGGGGCAACACCCTTACGGCCTCGACCTGTTGGGCCAGTACCGCCGGTGACGGCGTCGACTCGTTGGCCCAGAAGAGGAGTTCGGAGGTGCGGGCGATGCCGTACGGGGTGCCGAAGCCGGGTTCGTAGTCCTCGTAGGTGATGTTGAGGCCTTCGAGCTGCTTGGCGTACGTGTCCTGGCCCATGCCGTCGTGGTAGAAGCGCAGGTCCATGGGCTGGGCCTCGGGCGACCAGAGCCAGAGGGTGACCTCGGCCTCGTCGGTGTGGGCGTCGCGGATGTCGAGCTGGGCGGGGTGCTTCTCCCAGAAGTCCCGTAGCCCGAAGGAGAATCCGCCGCTCGCGCCGCCGACATAGCCGAACCCGGAGGCCCGCTTGCCGCCGCCGGCGCCGATCCAGCCGTACCCCTTCTTGGTGCGCTTGCGGAGAGTGAAGCCGTCGGCGGAGAGCTGGGAGAGGGTGTAGTCGCCCCACTCGGGGATGTACTGCAACCTGGTCGTCACCCGCTGGTCCCAGGTCGACGGGTCGGGCAGCTTCTCCCCCTCGAACTGGGCCGCCTGTACGGCCGCTCCGGGGTCGCGCCGCTGTCCGGTGATGCCCTTGACCGCCTCGCGGAGCAGTCCGGTGCCGTCGCCGCCGATCCGGATGTGGCGGTCGTACGAGGCGTCCCGCATCGGCACGGTGAAGCGAACCCCGAGGCCGCGGATGAAGTCGCCGCTGGCCTTGCCGGGTTCCTGTGTGCCGTCGTACGTGATCGTGTGGACCATGCGGAAGGAGTCGGCGCCCGCGTAGAAGTACAGGCGGATCGAGAACGGGAGCCAACTGCGGCTGCCCTTGCGGTGCTTGCCGTCGATGCGGACAACTGCCCTTACGGGACCGTCCTGTTCGACCTCGACCTCGCTGATGGCGCTCTCGAAGCGCTCGAACTTGGTGGCGCCCTGGTCCTCGTCCTCGATCTCGGGCTGGCGGATGAGGACGAGCCGCCCGTTCTTCGCGATCTCGGTGGAGCCGCGTGTCACCGACTTCACCAGCGTGGAGCCGGACTTGCCGATGCGGGCGGTGATGACTCCGGTCGATATGTCGATGGTCCCGCCGCGTTTGTCGACGGTGACCTTGGCGGTGGGGGCCTCGGGGGCTCCGGCGGCGAGGGTCAGTTGCCCGGCGCCGCCCGAACTCACTGCGTGCGCGGTCCACTTGAGGGTGCCGTCGGGCCAGTAGGCGAGCGGCCAGGACTGTACGGGTACGGCCTTGCCGTCGGCGTCGGTGAGCGCGAAGGTCTGGTCCGCGTCGTAGGTGCCCTTGGGCCAGGGCACGCCGACGGTGGAGCCGGGGGCGGCACCGAGGCCGCCGTCCTCCAGCCAGTCCAGGGTCACGGGGTCGGTGGCGGCCTCGGCGGCTCTGGGTGCGGCCTGCGCGTCCTTCGCCCCCAGGGCCCAGCTGAACTGGGCGGCGGCTCCGGCGACTGCGGCGGCCTTGAGGAGGGACCTGCGAGGGATGGGAGACATGGGAGACCAGCCTTTCCTTTCCGTGCGGGTGCGGGGGCCTTGCAAGTACAGGGAGTAGTCAGGGGCATGACAGAGAGAGGTACGTCGCCCAGGGCGCCGACCTTGTACGAGGGCACCGCCCGTCAGCGGCGCCGGTACCGCTCCTCCACGGCGACGGCCGCCGCCGCGACGGCCCCGAGGACGGGAACCGCCAGCGGCGGCAGGAACCCCGCGGACAGCGCCACGACGGCCAGTCCGCAGACGACCAGGAAGGACCCGGCGGGATCGCGCACGGTCCGGCGACCGGCGTCCGCGAGCAGCGCCCACCAGGAGGCACCCGGCGTCCAGACGGCAGCCGCCCGCAGCAGGGCCACGGCAGCGCCGATCAGCGCGAAGATGCCGACGGCCCCGACGAACGGCCCGCCGGGAATCCCGGCCCGTGCCGCCAGGACGTCCACCCAGACCGCGGCGGCCGCCACCCAGCCGACGAGCCCGACGATCCACCCGCCGCGCACGGCCGCCCGGAAGTCCGCGACGAACTCCCGCCAACCACCGGCCTCGTGGGCCGTACGACGCCGTAGATGCCGTGCGCCGGCGGCGAAGGCGGCGGGGTAGGTGACGACCCCGAGCGAGGCCACGGCGATCCACACCCCGGTGAGCAGACACTCGGCGAAGACCGCGAAGCGCTCGCCGAACATGGACTCCCTGCGCCGGGAGCGGGCCTTCACACGTGCTTCCGCCATGGTGACCGACTCAGCCTTTCTGCATACGTCGGTCCGGACTGCTCACTTCAGTCCGGACGTCGCCATACCGTCGATGAGATAGCGCTGGAAGGCCATGAAGAAGGCGACGACCGGCACCAGCGCCACCAGCGACATGGCGATCATGCTGCCGTAGTTGGAGATGCCCTCCTGGTCGCGGAACATCATCAGGCCGAGCGAAACGGTGTACTTGGAGGGGGTGTTGAGGTAGATCAACGGCCCCATGAAGTCGTTCCAGGCGTTGATGAAGGTGAAGATGGCACTGGTGATGATGGCGGGGCGGCTCAGCGGCAGCACGATGGACCAGTAGGTCCTCAGGTGTCCGCAGCCGTCAAGTTTGGCGGCCTCGTCCAGCTCGCGCGGCAGCCCGCGCATGAACTGCACCATCAGGAAGACGAAGAACGCCTCCGTGGCCAGGAACTTGCCCGCGACGAGCGGCACGAGCGTGTCGATGTAGCCGAGGTTGCGGAACAGCACGTACTGCGGGATGAGCAGCACGTGGTACGGCAGCAGCAGGGTGCCGATCATCAGTGTGAACAGCAGGTTCCGCCCGGCGAAGCGGATCTTGGCGAAGGCGTACGCGGTCAGCGAGCTGGAGATCACCACACCGACGACGGCCAGGCCCGCGTACATCAGCGAGTTGGTGAAGAAGCTGGTGATGGAGATGCCCGAGATGCCGTCGGCGAGGCCGGAGAAGTTCGCCCAGACCGGCTTGGTGGGCAGCAGGTCGAGGCTGGCGATGATGTCCTTGCTCGGCTTGAACGAGGCGCCGAGCACCCAGACCACCGGGTAGAGGACGACCGCGAGCACGACAAGCGCGCCCACGTGCCAGGCGAGGGATCCGATGCGCTTCCGGTCGTTCGTGGTGGGCACAACGGGTGTGGTGGCAGTGGTCACTTGGCGGCCTCCTCGTAGTGCACCCACTTCTTCTGCGACCAGAACAGGACCGCCGTGACGAGCGCCACCGCGATCACCAGCGTCCAGGCCATCGCGGAGGCGAAGCCCATCTGGGCCTCCTTGAAGCCCTTCTGGTAGAGGTAACAGGTGTAGACGAGGGTGGCGTCGGCGGGCCCGCACCGGGTGTCGGAGACGACGTAGGCGGAGCCGAACACCTGGAACGCGTGGATGGACTCCAGCAGCACGTTGAAGAACAGCACCGGGGAGATCATCGGCAGCGTGATGTTCCAGAACCGCCGGAAGGGACCGGCTCCGTCCACCTCGGCGGCCTCGTAGAGTTCCCGCGGCACCTGCTTCAGCCCCGCCAGGAAGATGACCATCGGCGCACCGAACTGCCAGATGCTCAGCGCCACCAGGGCGTACAGGACATAGTCCGGGTTGCCGATCCAGCCGCCGACGTCGAGCCCGAAGACCTTCTGCGTACGGTCGACGACGGCGTCGTCGGAGAACAGCGCCCGCCATACGAAGCCCACGGAGACGCTGGCGCCGATGAGCGACGGCATGTAGAAGGCGGCCCGGTACAGGGCCTGTCCGCGCCGCTTCTGCGCGAGCAGCAGCGCCACGCCGAGCGCTAGGAGCAGCTTCAGCGGGGTGGCCACGACGACGTACTTCAGGGTGACCTCGACCGACTTCTGCCAGCGCGGGTCCTGGAACATCGTCGTGAAGTTGTCCAGCCCGACCCACTGGGGCGGTGTGAAGAGGTTGTAGCTGGTGAACGCGTAGTACAGCGAGGCGATCATCGGTCCTGCCGTGAGCAGCAGGAAACCCGCGATCCACGGCGACATGAAGAGATAGCCGGCGAGGTTCTCGCGGCGCCGCCCGCGCCGCCCGGGGGCGGGAGCGGCGGACCGCTTCCCGGCCGGGCGCACGGGCGCTTCCTTGACGAGCGTCATGGTCGTACGTCCCCTCAGCCCGCGAACGCGGCCTTGGCCTCGCTGAACAGCGCTTTCGCACCGTCGGCCGGCTTGGTCTTGCCCTGGGCGATCTCACCGCCGATACGCAGGAAGGCCGCCTCGATGACGTCCGCGCCGGAGGGGTGCGGGGTGATCTTCCCGAGGACGCCGGCCTTGGCGACCTCGTCCTCGTAGGCCGCGACGCCCTTGTTGTTGGGGTCGGTCGGCTTGAAGGCGGCGTACTGCTCGGTGGTGGCGAGGATGCCTCGGTCGTAGCCCATGATCTTGCCGACCTCGGGGTCGTGGACCATGAAGTCGATGAACTGGGCGACCTCCTTGGGGTGCTTGGTCCCGGAGAAGCCGCTGAGCATCAGCGAACCGAGGTACTGGCCGGTGTCCTTGCCGTCCGTGGTGGGGATCGGCGCGAGCCCGTAGTCGGACTCTCCCTCGCCCTCATAGCGGATGGAGAAGTTGTCCCAGGTGAATTCGGACGCGGCGAGCCCCGCGGACAGGCCGGACTTGGGCTTGACCTGCTCGATCTTCTTGGGGTCGGCGACTAGTCCGGACTTCACGCGCTTGTAGCCGTCCGCCCACCACTGCGTCAGATCGTCCTCGGTGAAGCCGAGGTCGGAGTCGGTGAAGAAGGCTTTGCCGTTCTGGCGCAGATAGAGGTCGTAGAGGTACATGATGGAGAAGTAGCCGGTGTCACCGGCGATCTTCAGCTTGTCCTGGATGGTCTGCAGCGCGGCGAAGTAGTCGTCCCAGGTCCAGCCGAACTTCGCCTCCACGCCCGCCTTCTCGAAGGCCTTGGTGTCGATGACGAGTGCCATGGTGTTGGCGCCGACGGGTATGCCGATCTGCTTTCCGTCGACCTGACCGTTCGCCAGAACTCCGTTGCGGAAGTCCTCCAGGCTCAGATTCCCGGCGTCCGCCTGCGTCTTGAGATCCATCAGAACACCGCGCTTGTCGTACTTGCGCAGGAAACCGACCGCATTCTGGAAAACGTCCGGGGGATTACCGCCGGAGGCCTGGGTCTGGAACTTCTCCCAGAATGCTTCGTAGTCGGTGAATTCGGGCTTGATCTTAATCTTCGGGTACTTCTTCTCGAAGAGCGCGATCGTCTTCTTGATGGCGATGGTGCGCGGTTCGCCGCCCCACCACGCATAACGGAGCGTCACATTCCCGTCCCCGGCCCCGCTGTCGCCACCGCACCCGGTCGTCGCCGCGAGCCCCAGCGCGGCCGCCGAGGCTCCGGCCACCTTCAGGATCGTCCGTCTCTCAACATTCCCGTTCTTAGGCACAGTCGGGCCCTCCCCGCGACGTCGTTGGCGCCTGCGTGAATCGTTTCAAGTAAGCGCTTGCTGGCACAAGTTACGGAGGGGCTCGGAGTGCGTCAATGATTCGGACAGGAATTTTCTGTGAGCGGGCTGCGCGGGGTCGGGGCGCGAGTCGACTCGCGCCCCGGGCAAGGGGGTTGATGTCGCAGGTGAGGCGGGTGGGGTCGGCGGGTCGAACATCGGCGGGTGGCCGATGTTTATTTGGGGCGGGGCCTAAATGCGCCTACCGGGTGGGGAGTTGGCGTCGGAGGGGGGTGACTGTCGAAGGGAGGTGGGTTGTGGATCGACGGGGGTGGGTGGGGGGCTGTCGGAGGGGTCGGGGTGGGCCTGATGAGAGGTTCGGAGGGGTTCTGGTGAGGGGCCAGGTGGGGGCTGGCGGAGACCTGGCGGGGGTCGCCAAGGGGGGCGAGGGGTGTACGGAGGGTTCCGAGGATGGTGACGGGATGTGCTGGGGCGGTACCGGGGGTGAGGCGTGGTCGGGGGCTGGGGGTGGTACCGGGGGCGGGGCATGGTGGGGTGCTGGGGCCGGCCCGGGGGCCGTGCACGGCGGGGTGCCGAGACGACCGCGGGGACGGGGCGTGGCCGGGTGCGGGGACAACCCCGGGGACGGCGCACGAGAGCCTGCCCGGGCGGGTGTCGGAACAGCCGCGAGGACAGTGCACGAGAGCGTGCCCGGGCGGGTCCCAGGGGCGGTGCGCTGGAGAGCACCAGCATGCCTTCGCCGCCGCGCAGGCCGCCTAGGAGGCGGCGGAGCAGGGCAGGTGGCAGGCATGGCTGTACGTCGAGGCCGCGCTCCGGAGGAGGCGTGGGGCGGAGCCGGGAAGGGGTGCGTGGGGCGCAGCTGGACAGGCAGGCGCGGGCCGAGCCGGAGCGGGCGCGCGGGCGAAGCCGGTCGGGGATTCACAGGTGGGACAGCCAGGATTTCGCGGGTGGTGTCGATCGAGGACTCGCTGGCGACGCCGGTCAGGGCTTCGCAGGAGCCGCCAGCCAAGGCTCACTGGCCACGCCTGTCAGGGCTTCGCGGGTGGCGTCGACCGAGAACTCGCAGGTGAAACCGGTCAGAGCTTCGCAGGCGCCACCGACCGAAGACTCACTAGCGAAGCCGCCCAGAGCTTCGCAGGCGCCACCTACCGAGAACTCGCAGGTGAAACCGGTCAGAGCTACGCAGCCGCCACCGACCAAGGACTCACTGGCCACGCCGGTCAGGGCTTCGCGGGTGAGGTCGACCGAGAACTCACAGGTGAAACCGGTCAAGGCTACGCAGACGCCACCGACCAAGTACGCCTGGGCTCCGCCCATCAGGGATTCAGGCACCACCAACCGAGGACTCTCCGGCGGAGCCGGTCAGGGTTACACGCGTACCGCCGATCGAGGACGCCCAGGTGCCGCCCATCAGGGCTTCGCAGGAGCCGCCGCCCCAAGGGTGCGCCAACCAGTCCCACCAGCACCGGAACCGCTCCAGGGCGGCCCCCGGGCCCACCAGGAGGCGAAGCACCCGGGCCTCCGACCGGCGGCCAGTCACCGGTCGCCGGTGACGCTCAGCCACAAGTCCCCCGAGACGCCCGACGATGCCCACGCCGGACACCCGGCCCGCAGCCCGCAGCCCGCAGCCCGCAGCCCGCAGCCCGCAGCCCGCAGCCCGCGCGGGAACGACCCGCGGAAACGACAAATGCGGTCCGTGGCCACGTTTTCGTGGACACGGACCGCACTCGATCCGGTGGGCGATACTGGGTTCGAACCAGTGACCTCTTCGGTGTGAACGAAGCGCTCTCCCACTGAGCTAATCGCCCGGACGCAGGGAGAACATTACCCCATGTCACGGGGTGCGCCGGACATGGAGCCGGATCACTGGTCCTTGATCTTCCAGGGCATTTCCAGCCCGAACTTCCATACGTAGATCCCGACGAGAACCGCGATGATCACGAGACCGATCGTCGTCAGGATGATGTTGCGGCGGCGCACCTTGGGGTCGAGCGCACGCTGTGTCGCCTCGGTGACCTTGCGCTTCGTCCAGCGCAGCACCAGCTGGGCCCAGACGAACTCGGTCGCCCAGATCGCCATACCGCCGAAGATCACCAGCCAGCCCGGCCCGGGCAGCGGCAGCATGACCACGCCGGCACCCACCACGGCGAGGCCCACGACGAATACGCCGACCTGCCAGCTCATGTGCAGCATGCGGCGTGCTTTGACGAATTCCGGCGCTCTCGAACCCAGCTCCCGCTCGGCCGCGGTCTCACCGGCCCCGGTCTCATCTGGTGCCACGGCAACCTCGCCAGGCTTGTCACTCCCCGTATTCATACGACCAAACCCTACCCGACGGAAACCGGTCACCGGAATGGTCGTAGCCGACGAACCGGTTCTCGGCCGGAAGAGTTACGTAAAGACACGCAAAACACTCAGAGGGGTTTACAACGGCACCGTAGGTGGCATGTCGATTTCGCCGACGTGCGAATCCCCGAGCGCACACTGAGCGAAAGGCCTTGGCGCTTATGAACACCACGGTCAGCTGCGAGCTGCACCTGCGCCTCGTTGTGTCGAGCGAGTCCTCACTGCCCGTTCCCGCAGGACTGCGGTATGACACGGCCGATCCCTACGCCGTGCACGCCACCTTCCACACCGGAGCCGAGGAAACCGTCGAGTGGGTGTTCGCCCGCGACCTGCTCGCGGAGGGCCTCCACCGGCCCACCGGCACCGGTGACGTCCGAGTCTGGCCGTCCCGGAGCCACGGTCAGGGCGTTGTCTGCATCGCCCTCAGCTCCCCGGAGGGCGAGGCCCTGCTCGAAGCCCCCGCACGAGCCCTGGAGTCCTTCCTGAAGCGAACGGACGCCGCTGTGCCACCCGGCACAGAACACCGCCACTTCGACCTCGACCAGGAGCTGTCCCACATCCTGGCGGAAAGCTAGGACGAGGCCCCCACAGAGCCGCCCGGCGCCGTCCACTCGGGGAGACGGCTCGGGTCAGGACAACCGCATATGGCACACCGCCGCCGCCCCGCGGGTCATCCGTGGGGCGGCGGCGGTGCGTCTGCCTGCCCTTTCATTGCCCTTTCACAGGCGACCACTCCGACCTCCCCGCCCCTCCCCCGCCCCTCCCCCAAGGCCGACGGCCACCTCCGTCGCTGTGAGCCATTACCATCGGCCAGCATCGGCGGGCGGGTGCCCGCCCGACCGCCCAGGCAGGCCAGGGAGAGCAACGTGCTGATCACCCACGACACCCGGTGCGCCCTCGACACCGTGGTCGATCTGGTGAACACCGTGCCGGACGACGACACGACGGACGGGCTGCCCGATGTCGACGCGCTCGCAGATTTCGTACGAAAGCACGACATAAGCGAAGTCGGCACACTCTCGGAGATCGATCTCGCCGCCGTGCGCAGGATCCGTGGCCGGTTCGCCGGAGTCTTCGCGGCCCAGGACGCCCGGACCGCCGCCGCGCTCATCAACGAGCTGGTCGCCGCCGCGGGCACCACGCCCCGGCTCACCGACCACGACGGCTACGACTGGCATGTGCACTACTTCGCCCCCGGCGCGTCCATCGCCGACCACCTCGCCGCCGACTGCGGGATGGCTCTCGCGTTCTTCGTGGTCGCCGGTGAGCAGGAACGGCTGCGGCGCTGCGAGGCCCCGGACTGCCGGCGCGCCTTCGTCGACGTCTCCCGCAACCGGTCCCGGCGGTACTGCGACAGCCGCACCTGCGGAAACCGGCTCCATGTGGCCGCCTACCGGGCGCGCCGCAAGGAGTCGACGGGCTGACGGGCCCCGAAATCCAAGTGCGGAAAGTCTGGTGCTGACGCAGCCCCCGGCGGGTGACGCCGGGGACTGGCGTGTACAGCTCACAGCAACAGCAGATCATGCAACGAAGCCATGAGCAGCAGACACCCGATCACCGCAAGGAAGATCATCAGCGGTGGCTGGGAAAGGGCGAAGAGGCACCCGCGCGGCTCGTCATTCGGCGGCGCGGCCTCGCTCTGTGTTGTGTCCAGCATCTCGTCGCGATGATGACGCAGCCGAGACCCTCTACGCGATCAACACACCCGGAATGTGCGGTAGTTCGCCGAATTCCGTAATGTCCGCAGCGCGTCATGATCACTTCCGAGCGACCTCCGTCGCCTCCCGGCCGATTGTGTCGTTTCAGTACGCCATCACTGCGTCAGTCGCCGCGCTTCGTCATATGCCGTGCTTCTTGAGGATCGCCTCGATGTCGCTGAAGTCGTCCCCCGCGCCACCGCCGCGCTGCTTGGCCGCGGGCGGGGCCGCCGGGCGGGAGGCCTTGCCCCGCGCCTGCCCCAGCGAGGGCGCCGAGGCCGCCGGAGCCACCGCCTCACGCTGCGCGGCCCGCGCTTCTCTGCGTTCCTGTCGGCCGCCGCCCCTGCGCCGCTCCACCGCGCGCGTGGTCACGAAGAGCAGCCAGGCGCCGCCGAGCACAACGAAGCCCGCCCAGGCGGTGGGGCTGAAGGCGGTGTCGGCCAGCCAGCCGACCACCCCGGTCATCACCAGGCCGACAGGCACCAGTGAGTAGGCGGCGATACGGGCGGCCGCGAGAAAACGCTTGCGGTACGCCGTGACCACCGCGATGCCCAGGCCGGCCGCGGAGACGGCGGAACAGACGGTCTCGGCAATCATCCGGTCCTCCAGGCAGGGTTCGGTCGCACGGATGCGCGGTTCGCTCGCACAGGTGCGCTTCGTCCCTTCCATCCTGCACCGCCCGGACCCCCGGATGCCATGCCCCGGCCCGACATCAGGGACATCTCCGGGTCGCCTCCTCCACAGGTCCCGGTCCCCTCGTACGACGGCCACGGTCACGGCTGGGAAACTGGTGCCCATGAGCGACTCCTCCCCCGTGCCCGCCGGCACTCCTGCCCCAGCCTCCGCCCCCGTCCTCGAGGTCTGGTGCGAGCTCCAGTGCCCGGACTGCCGCAGCGCCCTGGACGACGTACGCGCCCTGCGGGCCCGCTACGGCGACCGACTGGAGCTGCGGCTGCGGCACTTCCCGCTGGAGAGGCACAAGCACGCCTTCGCCGCCGCGCAGGCCGCCGAGGAGGCGGCGGAGCAGGGGCAGGCGTGGCCGTACGTCGAGGCCGTGCTCGGCCGGGTCGAGGAGCTGGACCGTAGGGGCGAACCCTTCCTGGTCGAGGTGGCCGGTGAACTCGGGCTCGACGCCGAGGAGTTCGACACCGCGCTGATCGACGGCCGGCACATCCTGATCGTCGACGCCGACCAGGCCGAGGGCAAGGCCATCGGTGTGACCGGCACGCCGACGTACGTCATCGCCGGTGAGCGGCTCGACGGCGGCAAGAGCCAGGAGGGGCTGCGGGAGCGGATCGAGGAGATCGTGGACCGGCTGCTGGCTGGGCAGACGGAGGCCTGACACCCACGCCCGTCGAATCTCCCCCGCCTGGGCGTCGGCCTACAGCAGGTCCTTGTACATGTGGTGGGTGATGGTCTCGTAGCCCAACGACTCGTAGAGCCGTTCCGCCGGGGTGTTGCCCGCGAAGACGTTCAGGGAGATGGCCTGCCGGCCCGCCTCGATCGACTGGGCCTCCGCCAGGAGCATGAGGGTGCGGCCGTGGCCTCTGCCCCGGTGTTCCGCGTCGGCCTCGACCTTGTAGACGAAGGCCCGGCCGTCGCGCGAGCCCAGCCACAGGGTGCCGACCCGGGTGCCCTCGTGTTCCAGGACGCTGAGTGTCACGCCCTCGCTGGCCACGCCGTGCGGCAGCATCCCCTCGTGGTCCCGCTTCGCCTTGGCGTGCGCCTCCGCCTCGGGCACTCCGCGCTGGATCCAGCTCTCCGCATAGTCCAGCCTGCCCGCCGCCTCCCACACCACGAACTCGGCCTCCGTCATGGGCCGGCCACGGCTCCCGGCGGGCAGTTCGGGCGGAGTGGTGCCGAGCGCCTTGTCCATCCGGCGGTTGCGCAGCACATAGCCGAGCGCGGTCGCGAGCCGGAGCGCCGCCGGTACGTCGCCGGGGACCGACACCTCCATGCGCCGACAGCCCCAGCCGCGCGCCACCTCCTCCGCGGCGAGCGCCGCCACCGTGGCCCGACCGCGCCGACGGTCGCGTTCGTCGATACGGAGGTCCAGGATCTTCCCCACCGAGTCCCCGAAAGCGGGATCGGTGCCGAGGTGTACCGCACCGACGGGACGGCTGTTCACGCACACCTGGTAACGGCGTGAACACGCCCCGTCGGCCTCGCGCTGCAGCGGCTCGGTCGGCCGCAGGGTGGTTGTCATCAGGGGTGTTCTACCCGCTCACGAGGCCCACCGTCAGCCTCATTAATGCGGCTTTCCTTGATCCTGCGCCTCGCTCAGGGGTCGAGGTCGTCGCCTGCCCGCTCGTCGAAGACCCGCATCGCCTTGGCCGTCACCGGGCCCGGTACGCCCGGGAGTTGGCGGTCATCGACACGGTGCACGGCCTGTACGTCCCTCAGGGTGGACGTCAGGAAGATCTCGTCGGCGCTTCGGAGGACGTCCAGCGGCAGGTCGGTCTCCTTGGCGCCCGTCCACTCGACGACGAGTGCGCGTGTGATGCCGGCCAGGCAGCCGGAGGCGAGCGGCGGGGTGTGGATCTCGCCGTCCAGGACGACGAAGACGTTCGACCCCGTCCCCTCGCACAGCTGGCCGACCGTGTTGCCGAACAGCGCCTCGGACGCGCCCTGTTCGCGCGCCCTGGCGAGGGCGACGACGTTCTCGGCGTACGAGGTCGTCTTCAGTCCGGTGACGGCGCCGCGTTCGTTGCGCGTCCACGGGACCGTGATCACGGCGGTCGAGTCGGGGCGCCGGGCGGACTCGCCTACGGCGACGACCAGGGTCGTGCCGTGCTCGCCGCGGTCGGAACCGAGGGGGCCGTGGCCGCCGGTGTACGTGATGCGCAGTCGGCCGAGCGGCATCGGACTGGCGTCGAGTACAGCCGTACAGGCGCGGCGGACCTCGTCCAGGTCGGGGTCGGGCAAGCCGAGGCCGCGGGCCGAGCGGGTCAGCCGGTCCAGGTGGCGGGTGAGCGCGAACGGGCGGCCATGGACCGCCTTCACGGTCTCGAAGATGCCGTCGCCCACGGTCAGCCCGTGGTCGAACACAGAGACGCGGGCGGTCTCGATGTCCTGCAGCCCGCCGTCGAGCCAAAGCTTCACGTCAACGATTCCTCTCCACTTCCACTACCGCTCACCTCGTACTCTCCCGACGCTATCGCGAGCAGCCGGGACGCCTTCAGTTCGGTCTCGTGCCACTCCGCCTCGGGGTCCGAACCCCAGGTGATGCCCGCCCCGGTGCCGAAGCGCAGCATGCCGTCGGCCCGGTCGATCCAGAACGTGCGGATACCGACCGCGAGTTCGCCCGTGCCCCGGTCCGCGTCGACCCAGCCGATGCCGCCGCAGTACGGGCCCCGGGGTGCCGTCTCCAGGGCGTCGATGATCCGCAGGGCGCTCGACTTGGGCGCACCGGTGACCGAGCCGGGCGGAAAGGCCGCCGCCAGCAGCTCCGGCCAGCCGGCCCCCGGGCGCAGTTCGCCCCGTACCGTCGACACGAGGTGGACCAGCCCCGGGTGCTTCTCGACGACGCACAGTTCGGGGACGGTCACCGAGCCGGTCGCGCAGACACGTCCGATGTCGTTGCGGACCAGGTCGACGATCATCACGTTCTCGGCGTAGTCCTTCTCCAGGAGATCGGCCTCGGTGCGTCCGGTGCCCTTGATCGGGCCCGATTCGACGGTCCGGCCGCCCCGGCGAAGGAAGAGTTCGGGGGACGCGGTGGCGATCTCGACGCCGTGCGCGGGCAGGCGGATCGTTCCTGCGTACGGTGCCGGGTTGCCGCGGGCGAGCAGCGCGGTGAGGGCGTCCACATCGGCGTCGGGGGCGACGGGCGCGGACAGTACGCGGCAGAGGTTCGCCTGATAGACCTCGCCGGCCGCGATGTGCTCACGGATCCGGCGTACCCCCGCCGTGTACGCGGCGCGGTCGAGGGACGACGTCCAGTCACCGGCGGCCGGGCCACGCCACTTCGCCGGTGCCGGGGTCTGCGCGGGTGCCGGTTCCTCTCGTACGTCCTGGAAGCGGGCGCAGGTCAGGCGGCCCTCGTAGTCCGCGCACACCGCCCAGAAACCGGTGGAGTCGAGAGCCTCGGGGTCGCTGGTGACATCGAGGAGGCCAGTGGCGACGAGGCCGCCGAAGCGGGCGAGAGGAGCGAGATCGGACACACCGCCGAGTCTATGGCGGGTGTCCTGCGGGTGCCCTGACCATGTCTTCGAGCAGGCACACCGCAGCACGCTGCACAAACGCGTTTTTGTACTGGCCCCGGAATCCGCTAGAGTTCAACTCGTCGCCGGGACGCGAGAGCGCACCGAAACGACATGCGGACGTAGCTCAGTTGGTAGAGCGCAACCTTGCCAAGGTTGAGGTCGCCAGTTCGAACCTGGTCGTCCGCTCGCAGGAAGAGGGGGATCTTCCCGAACCCCCGCACTCCTGGTGGAGTGGCCGAGAGGCGAGGCAACGGCCTGCAAAGCCGTCTACACGGGTTCAAATCCCGTCTCCACCTCCAAGGACGATTAGCTCAGCGGGAGAGCGCTTCCCTGACACGGAAGAGGTCACTGGTTCAATCCCAGTATCGTCCACTGGTCCGCAAGGGCCTTGATCCGCAAGGGTCTCCGCGCGATTAGCTCAGCGGGAGAGCGCTTCCCTGACACGGAAGAGGTCACTGGTTCAATCCCAGTATCGCGCACGCAGTAGTCGCGGCTCCTGAGCCGTGGTGCCGAGGACGATTAGCTCAGCGGGAGAGCGCTTCCCTGACACGGAAGAGGTCACTGGTTCAATCCCAGTATCGTCCACATACCGGAAGCCCCCGGCCGTCTCGTACGGTCGGGGGCTTCTTCGTGCTTCCAGCGGCTGGTTCCGGTCAGCTGGAGAACAGCATGTGGCCGAAGCTCTTGTGGCGCTTGCCGCCGTAGTGACCGCCATGGCCGCCGCCGTGGTGACCGCCGTGCGGGGCGCCCCAGGCGGGTGCGGGAGCCGCCGGGTAGGCCTGCGGGGCCTGGGGCGGCGGCGCTGCGGGGCCCGACCACTGGGACTCCACCCGGGTCAGCGCCTCCAGCTCGCCGTAGTCGAGGAATATCCCCCGGCAGCCGCTGCACTGCTCGATCTGGACTCCGTTGCGGTTGTACGTGTGCATCGGGGCGTGGCACTTCGGACACTGCATGCTCGGCTCAACTCCTGCCGGTCGGTGCTGCTTCTAGTTCTGCTTCTGCTTCTCGGTTCTACTTCTGCTTCTTGATCCTGATTCGCTTCTCGCCTGGACAGACTCTGTCCGGCTCCGTGCGGTTGCACCCTACTTCGCGTATTCGTGGGCCAACTCGGGCGGTACGGAACCCATCCGGGCACACGCGTCGACGACGGCCTGCTGTACGTCGTCCAGTGGGCGGTTCGCCGCCGTCGCCTTGACGACGGCCAAGGCCGCCGTCTGCACGGTGAGTGCGCGGGCCGCGATGTCCAGGGCGGGCCAGGGGTCGCCTTCGGCGGGTACGGCCGGGCCGCCCGCCGTGCGGTAGGCGGTCAGGAAGCGGGTCCACTCGTCGGGCGGGAGCAGTCCGCAGGCGTACCAGGCGGCCGGGCGGGCGAGGTCCCAGGTGGGGGTGCCGATCCCGAGGTCGTCCACGTCTATGAGCAGCCAGGGGCCGTTCGGGGCGGGGTGGCGTACCAGTTGGCCCAGGTGGAGGTCGCCGTGGCAGAGGGTTGTGTGGGCGGCTGGTTGGCCTGGGAGGGCCGGCATGGGGGCTTCGTCCTTCGCCCAGGCAGGTAGGGCTGCCCATGCGTGCAGGACTGGTTCGGCGGCCGGCTGAGGGGCGGTGGCCCGGAGGCGGGCGATCGCCCGGGCCGCCTTGGCCGGGCCTCGCATCGGCGGCAGGCCGGGTGGGGCGGGGGTTCGGTGGAGGCGGGCCAGGAGGGTGGCGGCCTCCTCCCAGGGGGCCGCGTCCGGGTCCTCCGGGTCCACCGGGGTGCCGTACGGCCAGAACGTCACGAGTCTGCCGTGCAGGGTGACGGGGGTCGGGGTGAGTGGGGGCAGGAGGATGTCGGGGAGGTGGGTGGCGGTGGTGAGGCGGGTGGTGAGTTCGGTGGGGGTGGTGTCTTGGGCGTGGGCCTTTGCGACGGTGTCGGCGTGGCGGACGACTGTGCCGTCGGGGCGGTCGGCGAGGGTGTCTGCTCCGCAGGGGCAGGTGTCGGTGGGCTTGCGCGTGTGGGCCTTTGCCTTGGCTCGTGCGGTGAGGGCGGAGAGCAAGGGGGTGGCTGTCACGGGGCTCCCTGGGCGCGGTGCGGGTCTGGTCGTGAGGGTACGGCGTTGGGTGCGGGGGGTGTTTTTTCGCCCCCGCCGCCCCTACCCGTCCCATCCCTGGGGGCTGCGCCCCCAGACCCCCGCTGTCGGCCTGAACGGCCTCGTCCTCAAACGCCGGACGGGCTCAAAGATCAAGCCCCGGCCGGGGTTCTGAAAGCAGGCAAAGCAATGCCCGCGCAGCTCCCCAGCTGCGCGGGCATTTTTTGCCGTCCGCCGCACCCCCGTCCCCACGGGGTTTCATGGGTGGATGTCCCCGCCCGGACCGCTCTTCCGGGCCTGGGGTCGCCGCTCAGCGCCCCAGCATCACTCCCACGGACGACGCTTGTGTGACCACTGCTTCCCAGCCGCCGAAGACG
The DNA here is from genome assembly GCF_042889145.1 of Streptomyces sp. NPDC002680. NCBI lineage: Bacteria > Bacillati > Actinomycetota > Actinomycetes > Kitasatosporales > Streptomycetaceae > Streptomyces > Streptomyces sp. NPDC002680. The sequence goes on along the minus strand of NZ_JBIAQP010000025.1, from coordinate 71,172 downwards.
ACCACGAGCAGGGCTGCCAGGGGAAGGACCATCGCTGTCGCCACCAGGGGGTGGCGCTGGCCCTGTCGGCGCGGGCGGAACGCGGCTACGTACGCCTTGCGTCCCTGGGTGCGGAGCGCCGTCCGCGATGCCGTGTGGGCCATGGTCCCTCTCCTGACCGTTCTCTTGTTGGTTGGCAGCGGCGGGTGTCTGACCTCGGGGGACGAGTGCTGCACCCGCCGCTTGACCTCAAATCTAGGCGGCCGACGGGTACCGGTCGTCATGCCCTCGTACCGATTGCCGGGCCTCCCGGAGGATGACCCGTGACCTGCGGAGTACTCCCCTGGGTGGAGACGGAGTCCTAGGTCTCAGGGTCTTCCCGGAAGGGGTGCCCGGTGTGTCCCCTACTGTTCCGAGCTGTCCTCTCGCGGCACCGGCTGCTCGACCAGTGCCAGGACTCGGGTCGCCATGAAGCGGGCCGTGCGGACGACCGATCCGCTGCGGGTGACTTCGCTCACTTCCACCACACCCCGGCGGACCGCCGTCTCCACCCGACGGCCCGCCCTGCTGGCCACCACCTCATACGTACGTGTCGTGTCCCCGGCATCCACGACTATCTCCACGCGGTCACCCTTCACGGGTCCAATCCCCCTTCTGTGATGGGTGGTTGGGATCACACGCTCCGTCAAGCCGCCCTGTTCGCGCGCTCCCTGACCACCTTTCAAGTCTCCCACCCGGCACTGACAATCCATCGGGACGAGAGGGCGCGGCCTCTGCGCGCACCCGGCCGGGGAAACGTAAGCTGTCGCTCGTCAAACGGACCGGGCAGCGGGGATGAACATGGCGATGATGCGCCTGAGGCGCGAGGACCCGCGCGTCGTCGGCTCGTTCAGGCTTCACAGACGGCTCGGCGCCGGCGGGATGGGCGTTGTCTACCTGGGCTCCGACAAGCGGGGGCAGCGGGTCGCGCTGAAGGTGATCCGGCCCGATCTGGCGGAGGATCAGGAGTTTCGGTCCCGTTTCGCGCGTGAGGTGTCGGCGGCTCGGCGGATCCGGGGTGGTTGCACGGCACGGCTCGTCGCCGCCGATCTCGACGCCGACCGGCCTTGGTTCGCCACGCAGTACGTGCCCGGGCCCTCCCTGCACGACAAGGTGGTCGACGAGGGGCCCCTCACCGCCGCCGACGTCGCTTCGATCGGTGCGGCCCTCTCCGAGGGGCTCGTCGCCGTGCACGAGGCCGGGGTCGTCCATCGGGATCTCAAGCCGTCCAACATTCTGTTGTCCCCCAAGGGGCCTCGGATCATCGACTTCGGTATCGCCTGGGCCACCGGGGCCTCGACGCTGACCCATGTTGGTACTGCGGTCGGCTCGCCCGGCTTTCTCGCGCCCGAACAGGTGCGCGGGGCCGCCGTCACTCCGGCCACCGACGTGTTCTCGCTGGGGGCCACCCTCGCGTATGCCTCGATGGCCGACTCGCCCTTCGGGCACGGCAGTTCCGAGGTGATGCTGTACCGCGTGGTGCACGAGGAGGCCCATCTCCAGGGTGTTCCGGATGCCCTTGCACCCCTCGTACGAGCCTGTCTGGCCAAGGATCCGGAAGAGCGGCCCAGCACGCTCCAACTGTCCTTGCGGCTCAAGGAGATCGCGGCGCGCGAGGCGCAGGGCATGGCTGACGTGCGGCCGCCCGCGCCGCGTTCCGCCGAGGCGGAGCGGCCGACCGGACGACTCACCGAGAGCTATCCGGATCAGCGGCCTCCGTATCACCATCAGACTCAGCCCCACTCGCAGTCGCAGGCCCCTTCCCAGCAGCCTCAGCAGCCTCAGCGGCGTCCGCAGGGGCCTGCCTCGGGGGCTCGTGGGGCTGTGCCGTCGCGGGGTGGTGGCGGGGCTCCTCGGGGGGACAGTCCGTCGCGCAGTGGTGGGGTTTCGCGCGGTGGTGTCTCCTCGTCCTCGTCCCGTTCCGGGGCTCGGCCTGTTCCCGGCTCGCGGAACACGAACCGTCCCGGACCGCGCAGTGGTACGGGGCGGCCGGCGCCGCGTGGCACGGGGACCGGGCGGCGGCCCGCCAATCCTCGGCTGTTGCGGCAGCGGTTGTTCGTGTTCGTTGTCGTCACGCTGCTGGTGGCTCTGGGGATCGCTGCGGCTCAGGGGTGTCAGGGGCCCAGTCGTGGGCTTGGGGACGACGGTGGCCGTGGCGGGATCGGGCAGCGGCATGAGCAGCCGCACTCCGCTGGATAGGCAGTTGTTTGGCTGCCGGCCGGTGGGGGCTTGTCGCGCGGTTCCCCGCGCCCCTTAAGGGGCGCGTCGGCTCAGGGTTGGGGGCGGCCCGTTGCCACCGCGTAGAAGGCGACCGCTGCCGCTGCGCCCACGTTGAGGGAGTCGACTCCGTGGGCCATGGGGATGCGGACCCATTCGTCGGCCGCCACCAGGGCCTGGGTGGAGAGGCCGTCGCCCTCCGCGCCGAGCATCAGGGCTACGCGGTCCATCTTGTGCGGGGCGGTCTCGTCGAGGGTCTTGGCCTTCTCGTCGGGGGTGAGGGCCAGGAGGGTGAAGCCCGCCTCGCGGACCGAGTCCAGGCTCTTGGGCCAGGTGTCCAGGCGGGCGTACGGGACGGAGAAGACCGCGCCCATCGAGACCTTGACGCTGCGTCGGTAGAGGGGGTCCGCGCAGTCCGGGGAGAGCAGGACCGCGTCCATGCCCAGGGCGGCCGCGCTGCGGAAGATCGCGCCGATGTTGGTGTGGTCGTTGACCGACTCCATGACCACCACCCGGCGTGCGGTCTGGAGGAGTTCGTCCGGCGTGGGGAGCGGTTTGCGCTGCATCGAGGCCAGGGCGCCTCGGTGCACGTGGTAGCCGGTGACGCGTTCCGCCAGCTCCGGGCTGACCGCGTACACCGGGGCCGGGAGTTCGTCGATGACGTCGCGCATGACGTCGACCCACTTCGCGGACAGGAGCATCGAGCGCATCTCGTAACCGGCGTCTTTGGCGCGTCTGATGACCTTCTCGCCCTCGGCGATGAAAAGGCCCTCCGCGGGCTCGCGTTTGCGGCGCAGTTCGACGTCGGTCAGGCCCGTGTAGTCGCGCAGGCGCGGGTCGTCGGGGTCCTCGACGGTGATGAGATCGGCCACAGGGGTGATACTGCCTTGTCCTGGGTGCGGTGCCAACGGCTGGGAACGGGTTGTGTTACCGGGGGTTACGTCAACTCCGCGGGGCCTACGTTCACGACCGCGCCGATCACGATCACCGCGGGCGGCTTCACGTCCTGCTTACGGACCGTTTCGGCGACCGTGGCCAGGGTCGCGTCGACCCGGCGCTGGGCCGCCGTCGTGCCCTCCTGGACCAGGGCGACCGGGGTGTCCGGGGACTTGCCGTGCGCGACCAGGGTCTCCGCGATCCGGCCGATCTTGTCGACGCCCATGAGGACGACGAGCGTGCCGGTCAGCTTCGCGAGGGACGGCCAGTCGACGAGGGAGCGTTCGTCGTCCGGGGCGACATGGCCGCTGACCACCGTGAACTCGTGGGCGACTCCGCGGTGTGTGACCGGGATGCCGGCGGCACCCGGGACCGAGATCGAGCTGGAGATGCCGGGGACGACCGTGCAGGCGATGCCCGCCTCGGCCAGCGCCTGGACCTCCTCCATGCCCCGGCCGTAGACGTAGGGGTCGCCGCCCTTCAGCCGTACGACCCTCTTGCCCTGCCTGGCGTGTTCGATCAGCGCGTTGTTGATGGCCTCCTGGGCCATGAAACGGCCGTACGGGATCTTCGCCGCGTCGATCACCTCGACGTGCGGGGGCAGTTCGGCGAGGAGGTCGCGGGGGCCCAGGCGGTCCGCGATGACCACGTCCGCCTCGGCGAGGAGGCGGCGGCCCCTGACCGTGATCAGGTCCGGGTCGCCGGGGCCGCCGCCGACCAGGGCGACGCCGGGGGCGCGGGTGCGGTGGTGGGGTGCGACGAGCGTGCCGTCGCGCAGGCCCTCGACGACCGCGTCGCGGATGGCGGCGGTGTGGCGGGGGTCGCGGCCCTTGGCGTCCGTGGTCAGGACGGCGACCGTGACGCCCTCGCTGTGGCCGGTGGCCGGGGTCCAGGCCGTCGCCGCGTCGGCGTCGTCGGAGCGGACGCACCACACGCGGTGCCGTTCCGCTTCGGCGGAGGCCTGGGCGTTGGCCTGCGTGTCGCTGGTCGCGATCAGGGCGTACCAGGCGTCCGCGAGGTCGCCGTCCGCGTAGGGGCGGCGCTCCCAGGTGAGTTCGCCCGCGTCCGCCATCGCCTCCACGGAGGGGGTTGCCTCCGGGGAGACGAGGAGGATGTCCGCGCCCGCCGCGATGAGGGCGGGGAGGCGGCGCTGGGCCACCTGGCCTGCGCCCAGGACCACCACTCGGCGGCCGGTGAGGCGGAGGCCTACGGGGTAGGCGGGGTGTTCGGCCATGGGGGTGCGGCTCCCTCTTGCGGGTGGTTCTGATCAGGGGCCTGGGGGTTTGGTGTGGGCCCTGACGTGCGCATTTTACGGTGCGGGTAGGTGGGGGCTGGGGTGGGGTTTCTTCTTCCCCAAGCCCACCCCTTCCCGAAACCGGGGGCTTCGCCCCCGGACCCCCTTGTGCGTGCCGGTTCGTGGTCGGCTGTGCCCCCTACTTTTCGGTGACCCCTGCCGAGTCGAACGTCGCCACCTCGTGCATCGCCCTCGCCGTGCTCTGGACCAGGGGCAGGGCCAGCAGGGCGCCCGTGCCCTCGCCGAGGCGGAGGTCCAGGTCGACCAGGGGGCGCAGGCCGAGCTTGTTCAGGGCCGCCACGTGGCCCGGTTCCGCGCTGCGGTGGCCCGCGATGCACGCGGCCAGGACCTCGGGGGCGATCGCGCGGGCCACCAGGGCGGCGGCACCGGCGCTGACGCCGTCCAGGATCACCGGCGTACGGAGTGAGGCACCGCCGAGGAGGAGGCCGACCATCGCCGCGTGTTCGAAGCCGCCGATGGCCGCCAGGACGCCGATCGGGTCGGCCGGGTCCGGCTGGTGGAGGTCGATGGCGCGGCGGACGACCTCGGTCTTGCGGGCGAGGGTCTCGTCGTTGATGCCGGTGCCCCGGCCCGTGACCTCGGCGGGGTCCGTGTCCGTGAAGACCGAGATCAGGGCCGCCGACGCCGTGGTGTTGGCGATGCCCATCTCACCCGTGAGCAGGGCCTTGTTGCCGGCCGCCACCAGGTCGCGGGCCGTCTCGATGCCCACCTCGATGGCCGCCTTGGCCTCCTCGCGGGTCATCGCGGGGCCGGTCGTCATGTCGGACGTGCCCGCGCGGATCTTGCGCGGCAGCAGACCGGGAGTGGCGGGCAGGTCCGAGGCCACGCCCACGTCGATGACGCAGACCTCGGCGCCCACCTGACTGGCGAAGGCGTTGCAGACCGCGCCGCCGCCGAGGAAGTTGGCGACCATCTGGGCCGTCACCTCCTGCGGCCAGGGGGTGACGCCCTGGGCGTGCACTCCGTGGTCGCCCGCGAAGATCGCGACCGCCGCGGGTTCCGGGATCGGCGGGGGGCACATGCGGGAAAGGCCCGACAGCTGCGCGGAGATGATCTCCAGCATGCCCAGCGCGCCCGCCGGCTTCGTCATGCGCTTCTGCCGCTCCCACGCCTCGCCGAGCGCCTTGGCGTCCAGCGGGCGGATGTTGGCGACGGTCTCGGAGAGCAGGTCGTGCGGCTCCTCGCCGGGCAGCGCGCGACGGCCGTACGTCTCCTCGTGCACGACCCACGACAGCGGACGGCGCTTGGACCAGCCCGACTGCATCAGCTCGGGCTCCTCCGGGAACTCGTCGACGTAGCCGACGCAGAGGTAAGCGACCACTTCGAGGTGTTCGGGGAGGCCCAGCGCGCGGACCATCTCCCGCTCGTCGAAGAAGCTGACCCAGCCGACGCCGATGCCCTCGGCGCGGGCCGCGAGCCACAGGTTCTCGACCGCGAGCGCGGAGGAGTACGGGGCCATCTGCGGCTGTGTGTGGCGGCCGAGGGTGTGGCGGCCGCCCCGGGTCGGGTCGGCGGTGACGACGATGTTCACCGGGGTGTCGAGGATCGCCTCGATCTTCAGTTCCTTGAACTGCTTGGCCCGGCCCTTGGGGAGCGACTTGGCGTACGCCTCGCGCTGCCGCGCGGCCAGTTCGTGCATCGTGGCGCGGGTCTCCGCCGAGCGGATCACGACGAAGTCCCACGGCTGCGAGTGGCCGACGGAGGGCGCGGTGTGGGCCGCCTCCAGGATGCGCAGCAGTACGTCGTGCGGGATCGGGTCGCTGCGGAAGCCGTTGCGGATGTCCCGGCGCTCGCGCATCACCTTGAGCACGGCCTCGCGCTCGGCGTCGTCGTAGCCGGGAGCGGCCGGGCCGGTGGACTCTCGTACGTCTTCCACCACGGCCGTGCCCTCTGCGCTCTCTTCGCCCTCTTCCTGGTCGGCGGCCCGCGTCTCCAGGTCCTCCGCTTGCTGTGCCGGCTGTCCGGCATCCGGGTCGGGGGGGGTTTCGGGCTCGTCTGCCACGACCGCGAGTGCCACCGCCGGTTCGGGAGCCAGGGCTTCCGGGGTCTCGGGCTCGGTGGGCTGCTCCGGTTCCGGTTCCGGTTCCGCTTCCGGTTGCGGCTGCGGAGCCTGGAGAACGGGCTCGGGCACGGGTGTGAGCACCGGTTCGTTCTCCTGCGGGAGGACGAGGGGGTGCGGGGGTGTCGGGGCCAGGTGCGGGGTCGTGGGCACCATGCCGTCCACGGGGACGAAGTGGCCCACTGGCTCAGCCGGCGGCTGCGGCTCGGCGAACGGGGTGGGCTCCTCGGCGAGGGCTGTCACGGGCTCCGGCGCGGGGGGCAGGGGCACGATCGGTGCGGCTACGGCTTCGGGTGCCTCGGGGGCACCTGCCTGTACGTCCGCTACATCCGCTGCATCCGCGACTGCGGCCACGGCGGGCTGCGGCTCGGCGAGGGGTTGTTCGGCGTACTCCGGGAGGAGCGCGGGCGCCTCCGCCGGTACGGCCTCGTACTGGGGTTCTGCGGGCGGTGCGGCCTCGGGCACCTGGGCGGCGGCGTCCGTCAGTTGAGACGCCGGGTCCGCGAGGTGGACGACCGGGGGCTCCTCCACGAAGGGCGCGGGCGCGAACTCCTCCACGGGGACACTCGGGGGCACGACGGGAGCACCCGCCTCCACCGCCTGCGGCTCGCTCTCGGGAACGGCCTGCGGGGCGATGAGCGGGGCCGGCATCTGGTGGGCCTCGGGGGCGAACTGTGCCTCCGGCACCATCGGGGGGTCCGGCACGATCTGCGCGTCCGCGACAGCCTGGATGTCCGGTACGACTTGCGCGTCCGGTGCGGGTTCCGCCTCCGGTACGGCTGTCTGGGCGCCCTCGGTCTCCAGCGGGGCCTGCACCGCTTCGGGGGCGATCGGGGCCGCCGGGAGGACGCCACCGACCTCAGGGGTCTCGGCGACGGGGGGTGCCACGGGGGGCTCCGGGAGCGGCGGGACCTCGAAGGCGTACGCGGCGGGCTCGGTGTTCTCGAAGCCCTCGGGGCCCTGACCGGCGTACGCGTCCTCCGGCGAGTGGGCCGGGTGGGCGGCGGGCTCGGGCGTCTCGTACGCGGCCTCCGGAGTTGCCTCCTGGGGTGTCGGTACGGCGTCCGGGGTCTCGGGCAGGGGCTCCGGGGTCGGGGCGGGGATGTCGGACAGAAGCGGAATAACCGTTTCCGCAGGGTGCGCCCCCTCGCTCACCTGCGGGACCGGCGCGGCCTGGACCGCCGTGTGGGTCTGGGTCTGGGCCTGGGCGCCCCAGGGAGCGGCGCCCTGCGGGGCCGGGTCGGCGAGCAGCGGAGGCGCGTCGAGGTACTCGGGGCCGGGAGCCTGCACCGGCGTACCGAACTGGCGTACGGGTGCGGGCATGCCCGCCGGGCCTCGGTCGGCGAGGGAGCGGACCGGACTCGCGGAGGCGTCGGGGGTCGGCGGGCCGAGGTGCAGCGGGCGGCGGGGCGGGATCGGTGCCGTCGCCTGGGCGGTGGTGGCCTGGGTCGCGAGGCGGACGGCGCTCAGGTCGACCGAGCCGCTGTCGCGGCCGCCGGTCTCGTGCGGGCCGGGCTCGTGCACGGCCTCGACGACGGGCGCGGGGGCGGGCGGGGCGACCTCGTTGCCCCAGGCGCTCTGGGCGCCCGGGAGCAGCAGGAGGTCTTCGTCCTCGGCGGTGGTCTCGGAGAGGTAGGTGTACGCACCGTGCGCGGGAACGCCCGGCTGTTCCACCATGCCTGCGTTCTCCGGCAGTCCCTCGGCCGGGACCTGGCCGGTGTCGGTCATGCGAACCCCTCGCCCATCGGTTAGTGCTTCTACGACCAGCTCACCCGGAACGGCGCACCGATCGCCCCGTAGTGAAGAACGAGCATGCGTGCCCAGCGGCACGAACGACCCGCCCCAGAAAGGCGACAAAGCCACTGACTGGCATTGTCGCCATCAACAGGCATTCTTGCGGTCGTTCCGCCGTAGCAGCAGCTTGATCCGCCACGGCCCGCTGTGGACTGCGCCACGTTGCGCGCCCTACCGGTTCCGCCGTACCACACTCACCCCAAAACGGGTGTGCTTTCCGGACATTGGGCTACGAAGTGCCGGGCCACCGAGTGCAGTGCAACGGTCGGCCAGCCTACCGCGCGCAGTACGACAACAGGATCACGGGACGGCAATCGGCGTCAGCGCGCACGGTCGGGCAGAACTCCGCTGAGCAGGAACGCGACGTTCCGTTCCTTCTCCGTCCAGGCCCGGGTGTCCAGCTCGACGGACTGGAGGAGGGCGCATTCGACGTCGTAACCGTGTTCGGTCAGGTCGCGGCCGATGAGTTCGGCGGCGTCGCGGGTCGCCGCGTGCGTGACGATGCGCTGCGGGCGCCGGTCGGCGACCGCGGAGACCACCGCCGCTCCCCCGCCGCCGACGCGGACGACGTCGGGCTCGGGGAGGTTCTCCAGGATGTACGGGGCCTGGCCGCGCACGATCTGGAGCTGGACGCCGAAGCGGCGGGCGGCGGAATCGGTGCGGGCGCAGGCCTCCACGTTCCGGTCGACGGCGATGACGGCGGCGCCGCTGCGGGCCGCGTCGACGGCGAAGGCGCCGCTGCCGCAGCCGATGTCCCAGACGAGGTCGCCCACGCGCGGCCCCAGACGGGCGAGTTGGGCGGCCCGCAGCAGCTCCGTCTCGCCCTCGGCGTATTCGATGGCGCCGTGGCCGTACGCCTCGGTGGGCAGCGCCCAGCCGCGCGGGCCCGCCGCCGGGTCGCGGCCGGCGATCCAGCCGCCGTCGCCGCTCGCGGCCGGGCCGCCGATGACGATGACGACGTTCGGGTTCCGCCAGGCGCGGTCGGCGGCCTTGTCGGAGGTGAGGACCGTGATCTGCTCGCGCTCGGTGCCCAGTTCCTCGCAGATGACGAAGGTGCGGTGGACCCCGTCGAGGAGCAGGCCGAGTTCGGCGGGGCCGGCGCCGGGCGAGGTGAGGACGGCGACCTTGGTGTGGGCGCGGCACACGTTGACCGCGCGGCGCAGGGTGCGGCGGTGGGCGACGACGACCTCGGCGTCGTCCCAGGGCATGCCCGCGCGGGCGAACGCGGCGGCCACCGAGGACACGGCGGGGACGACCTCGACCTCCAGGCCGAACTCGGGGTCGCGCAGGGTGCGTACGACGCCGAAGAAGCCGGGGTCCCCGTCGGCGAGGACGACGGCGGTGCCACGATGGCCGGCGATGCGGCGGGCGGCGAGGGCGACGCTGCCGAGGCGGATGCGTTCGGCGGCCGGGGGGACTTCGGGGAGCGCCAGATGGTGGGCCGCGCCTGCCACCAGCGTGGCGGCGCCGAGGGCGGAGCGTGCCGTGGCGGTGAGGGGCGAGCCGTCCCAGCCGATCACCGTGACCCGGTCGGCCATCGTCGTCAGTCTCCAGAGGGTGCGCGCGGGTCTTCGGGGAGCACGGTCTCGTCCTGTACGGAGTCGGCCGTCTCGGGGCTCCGTGAGGGTACCCCGGTGTGCCCGGCGTGTCCGGTGGCGTCCCCTCGGTTCAGTTCCAGTCGGAGTAGGACGTGAAACCGCTGTTGTCGGCCAGTTCCTCACCGGCTCCTTCGAGGTCCTCGGGCAGCAGGCTCCAGACGATGAAATCGGTGCGTACGTCGGTCCAGGCGCCGTCGTCGGTGCGGACGTGCGCTATGCAGGCGCCCCGCAGGACGCCCTCGCTGATGCAGCCGATCTTCTGGGCGACCTGCTGGGAGGCGGTGTTGTCGGCGGCCGTGCGCAGCTCGACGCGCTCGAACTTCTGGTCGCCGAGCACCCATTGGGAGGTGGCGAGCGCGGCCTCGGAGGCGTAGCCCTCACCGCGTGCCCAGGGGGCGATGATGTACGACAGCTCGGTGGACCGGATGTGCCAGTCCGTCTTGGTGAGCTGGACGACGCCGACCAGGCGCTGGGTGAGGAACTCGGTGACGGCGAAGTCGAGGCCGCGGCCCGCGGTGCGTTCGGCGGGCGCGTACTCGGTGATCCAGGTGTGGGCCGCGTCCTCGGTGAAGGGCTGGGGGACGTCGGTCCAGGCGGCGACCTGTTCGTCGTTCATCATCTCGGCGAGCGCGGGGATGTCGTCCTCGTCGAGAGGGCGCAGTACCAACCGGTCCGTGCTGATGGAGATGTTGGGGAAGGTGCTCGTCATGCGCCGCTCCATAGCCTTCGAAAACCTGCGAACCTTCAAACCCGCACGGCCTGTTGAACTGCCCAGCATGCAGCATGCGGCCCCGGAACCGCATCACGGGGTCCACGCCCGGTGAGGGAGCGGACCCCGTACGTGTCGGTAAGTACCGGCGGAACGACCGTCAGAAGGACGCGATCACGGAACCCTCGTACTTGTCCTCGATGAACTTCTTGACGTCGGCGGAGGTGAGGAGCTTGGCGAGCTTCGCGACCCGGGGGTCGTCCTCGTTGCTCTTCTTCACGGCGAGGAAGTTGCCGTACGGGTTGTCCTTGGGGGACTCCGAGACAAGGGCGTCCTTCGCCGGCGAGAGGTCGGCCTCCAGGGCGTAGTTGCCGTTGATCACCGCGGCGTCGACGTCGTCCAGGGAGCGCGGGGTCTGGGCCGCCTCCAGCTCCTTGAACTCGATGTTCTTGGGGTTCTCGGCGATGTCCTTGGGGGTCGCGTCGTTGCCGACGCCGTCCTTGAGAGTGATGATCCCGTTGGCGTCGAGGAGCTTGAGGGCCCGTGCCTCGTTGACCGTGTCGTTCGGGACGGCGATGGTGGCGCCGCTCTTCAGCTCGTCGGCGCTCTTGAGCTTCTTCGAGTAGAGGCCGAGCGGCTCCAGGTGGACCGTCACGACCGGCACGATGTCGGTGCCGTTCTTCTCGTTGAACTCGTCGAGGTAGGGCTGGTTCTGGAAGTAGTTGGCGTCGACGGAGCCGTCCTCGGTCGCCGGGTTCAGCGTGGCGTAGTCGCTGAACTCCTTGACCTCCAGGTCGAGTCCCGCCTTCTGCGCCAGGTTCTCCTTGATGTGGTTCAGGATCTCGGCGTGCGGGACGGTGCTCGCGCCGACGACCAGCGGGCCGCTGGTGTCGGAGGCGGAGTCCGAGTCGGACGAGCCGCAGGCGGTGAGACCCAGGGTGAGGGCTCCGGCTGCGAGGGCGGCGACGGTGAACTTTGTGGCGTTACGCACGAAAAGTGCCTTTCCATGTGGGTGTGACTGTCCCCGTGATGGGTGGTACGGGGAAATCTGCGGGTGGGTGTGGGGGTGGTGAGAGGGGGTGGGCGGCTGCGCTCAGGCGGCCTTGCCGAGCTTGGGCCTGGCCTTCAGCAATCGGAGCCTGGGCTCCGCGCCGGAGCCGCCGCCACGCCGGTGCAGCCCGCGGGCCGCGTAGTCACCGGCGAACTGGATGACCGAGATGACGACCGCGAGGATCGCGACGGTGATCCACATCAGCTCGGTCTCGAAGCGCTGATAGCCGTAGCGGATGGCGATGTCGCCGAGGCCGCCCGCGCCGACGGTGCCGGCCATCGCGGAGTAGCCGATGAGGGCGACGATCGTGGTGGTGGTGCTGGCGATCAGCGAGGGCAGGGACTCGGGGACGAGGACCTTGCGGACGATGGTCCAGGTGCTGCCGCCCATCGACTGCACGGCCTCGACGAGCCCGCCGTCCACTTCACGGACAGCCGTCTCGACCAGACGGGCGAAGAAGGGGATCGCGCCGATGGCGAGCGGCACGATGGCGGCCTCGCGGCCGATGGTCGTCCCGGTGATGGAGCGGGTGAAGCCCATCAGAGCGACCATCAGGATGATGAACGGCATCGAGCGGGCGATGTTCACGACCTGCCCGATGACCTTGTTCGCGACGACGTTCTGGAGCAGTCCGCCGCGGTCGGTGAGGACGAGCAGGATGCCGAGCGGGAGTCCGCCGACGACGGCGATGACGGTGGACCAGCCGACCATGTAGAGGGTGTCCCAACACGCCTGCTCCAGCAGGGGCTGCATCTCTGACCAGGTCACTTGGCACCGTCCTTGACCAGTTCGCGCTCACCGACGACATCGATCTGGAGACCCTGTTCGCGCAGGAAGCCGACCGGCACAACGTTGTCCTCGTAGCGGCCGGGGAGTTCGATGCGCATCCGGCCGACCTGCCTGCCCCCGACGGTGTCCATCGCGGCGCCGAGGATCGAGATGTCGATGTTGTACGTGCGCGAGAGCTGCGAGATGACGGGCCGGGTCGCCGCGTCGCCCTGGAAGGTGACGTCGATGACCGTGCGGTCGTCCCCGGAGGCGTCGCCGCTCACCGGGAAGAGCGCGGCGGCAAGTTCGGAGCCGGGGGTGGCGAGCAGCTCGCTGACGGTGCCGGACTCGACGATCCGGCCGTTCTCCATCAGAGCGGCGGAGTCGCAGATGGACTTGACGACGTCCATCTCGTGCGTGATGAGCAGCACGGTGAGCCCCAGTTGCCGGTTCAGGTCGCGCAGCAGCTGGAGGATGGAACGGGTGGTCTCCGGGTCGAGGGCGCTGGTGGCCTCGTCGGAGAGCAACACCTTGGGGTCGCCGGCGAGGGCGCGGGCGATGCCGACGCGCTGCTTCTGGCCGCCGGAGAGCTGGGCCGGGTAGGCCTTGGCCTGGTCGGAGAGGCCGACGAGGTCGAGCAGCTCGAGCGCCTTGCGGGATCGTTCCTTCCCCGCCGTACCGAGGATTTCGAGCGGCAGCTCGACGTTGTCCTGGACGGTCCGCGAGGAGAGCAGGTTGAAGTGCTGGAAGACCATGCCGATCCGGCTGCGCGCCCGGCGCAGTTCCCGGCCCGCCCGGGGTCCGCGTCCGGCCAGGGCGGTGAGGTCGTGGCCGTCGACGCTCACGGTGCCCGCGGTGGGGCGTTCCAGGAGGTTGACGCAGCGGATGAGCGAGGACTTGCCGGCGCCGGACTGGCCGATGACGCCGTACACCTCGCCTTCGCGGACATGCAGGTCGACGCCGTCGAGGGCGGTGACTTCACGACCGCGCGAGCGGTAGACCTTCGTGAGGCCGGACGTGGTGATCACAGGGGTTTCCGTCACTGTCGAGTGCGCGGGCGTGGGTGTGCCCGGGACACGGGGAGAGGCTGTGCGCGGCTCGGGTCCGTCACGTACGTGCTGGGCGCCTGCATGAACTCGTAGGAGTCATACGGCTGCGGCTGCGTACGGACATGCCACGGCGGCTCGCTTCGGGGCGCGAGGCTCAGGGGGTGGTGCGGGGGCCCTCTAGAAAGAGCACATTCGACACATACAACGAGCACCGGGCGTCAGGGTCGCCTCGGTCGCAAGGGTGCGGCTGCTCGTAGTGGTCATGCGATCAGTAAAGCAGACGTATGGACACGGCCAAGAACGTCCGTCCACGTCCGTCCGGAATATGGACAGGCGTGGACGTGTATCAGCCACGTATCCGGATCTCCACAGCGTCGCCGCTGACCAGGGGCGACAGGGCCGGGAGATCGCCGGCAGCCGGATCGGCGGTCGGTTCACGTACTGCGCGGGCTGTGGTCAACGCCACGGTGGTCATCCCCACGGGGCCGACGGCACCTGCCCTTTTGGGCCGTAATAGGGTCGGCGGCATGCTTGATGCCCTGACGGTCGCCACGTCCGTCGCCGCTCTCGCGCTCGCCGCCTGGTGCGGCTGGGCCGCGTACCGCGATCAGCCCACCAAGGACTGGCACTTCATCGGCATGGGTGTGGTCACCCTGCTCACCGTGGTCCAGCTGGTGGTCGGCATCGTCCAGCTCGCCCGGGGCGAGAAGCCGGAGCAGGGTACGACGATCTTCGTGGCGTATCTGCTGGGCGCGCTGGCGTGTGTGCCGGTGACGGGGTTCATGTCGCTGGCGGAGCGCACGCGGTGGGGCTCGGTGACGGTTGCCGCCGGCGGGGTGGTGCTGGCCGTGCTGGAGGTGCGGCTCTATGACATCTGGGGAGGGTGAGATGGCCACGGCGGAGAGGTCGCGGCTGATCAGTGGGCCGGGCACGTTGCTCGTGTGGCTCTACGGCGTGATGGTGGTCGGGGCGGTGTCGCGGTCGGCCGTGCAGATCTCCACCGAGTTCGGGCATGCGCCGCTTGCCTACTCGCTGTCGGCTGTCGCCGGGGTGGTGTACGGGTTCATCACGTACTCGCTGGTGCGGGGTGGGGAGAGGGCGCGTAGGGCGGCGTTCGTCTGCTGCGCCGCCGAACTTGCCGGTGTGCTGATCGTGGGTACGTGGACCTTGGTCGAACCGTCCGCGTTTCCCGACTCGACCGTGTGGTCCGACTTCGGGATGGGGTACTTGTTCATCCCTGTACTGCTGCCGATCTCCGCAATGTACTGGTTGCGTCGGGCTCGTTCGCCCAAGGGGGAGGTTGGCTGACGGTTCTGCGCGACTGCGGGCCCGTTGTGGCTTGTCGCGCAGTTCCCCGCGCCCCTATCGGGGCGCTCCTGTCACCCTCGTTCAAGCAGTTGCCGCGTATGTTCCCGCCGGCTTTTCCAGGACGATCATCGGTACGCCGTCGTTGCCCTTGTCGGTGCCTACCGTTTCGTAGCCGACTCGGCGGTAGAGGCGCAGGCCCGCGTCGCTGCGGTGGCCCGCGCTGAGGCGGAACCTCTTCGCGCCGCGTTCCTCCGCGAGGGCCGACTCGGCGGCGCGCAGGAGGCGGGCACCGATGCCGTGGCCCTGGAGGCGGGGGTGGACGCAGAGTTTGCCGATGGACGCCGTGCCGTCGGGGTTCGGGGTGCCACGCACCGAGCCGACCACCTCCTCGCCCAGCCGCGCCACGAAGACGCAGTCCGCGCCGACTTCCTCCCGCACGGAGTCCAGGGTCTGGACCAGCGGATCGATCCGGTAGTTGCCGTACAGAGCGGCCTCGCTCTGGAAGCACAGGTACTGCAGCCGGAAGATCTGCTCCGCGTCCCGTTCGGTCGCCACCGAGATGGTCACGCTCATGCCCATGTGTGCACGCCTCCCGCTCACCTGTTCAGTCGTTTGTTCCTCACTCCTATCCCCGTGCTTCGCGGGCCGCAACCTCCGGCGTCAGCAATCGGCGGAGACATCCCAGGCATCTGGAACGTTCCGGACCAAGACTGCCCTGTGAGATACCCAACTCCCCCGCGATTTCCCTGTATGTAAGGTCCTTCGGCGACAGCAGGGCCTCCAGCAGACTCGGGCAGCGGCCGGGCAGCCGGCGCACCGCCTCACGCAGGGCACGATGCCGGGCGGCGGTGAGGGCGAGCTGCTCGGGGCCCGGGCGGTCGTCGGCCGCGTGCTGGTCGCCGTACGGCCGTTCGATGCGGGCGGTACGGCGGTTGCGGCGAGCCTCGGAGCGGACGGCCCGGCGGAGCCAGTTGTGCGGGTCGGCCGGCGGGTCGTCGGAGTCGAGGCGTTCCAGGAGGCGGAGCCAGACGGCCTGTTCCAGGTCGCTCGGCTCGGCGCCGTAGGCATATGCCTCCGCCGAGGCCTCGGCGGCGAGCAGCGGGCGCAGGGCGGAAACCATGTCGTGGGTCATATGCGGCACGACGCGGCCGCTCCGGCGGGAGGTTGCCGGAGCGGCCGGTTGTCACCCCAATCGGGGCCGGGTGCTCATTCGTTGACGAGTGACTCGTCAGCTGTTCAGGAAGTCCGCGCGAGCCAGTACGCCCGTGTCCGGGTTGTCCGTGAAGACGCCGTCGATGCCCGTCGCGAAGTACGTGCGGTACGCGCCGAAGGGGTCTCCGTAGGCGTCCGCGTCCGTGCCCTTGCGGAAGTTCGTCGGCAGGAAGGGGTTCTCGTTGCGCATGGTGTACGGGTGCAGGATCAGGCCCGCCGCGTGCGCGTCCGCGACCAGGGTGGTCGGTGAGGTGAGCGCGCCCGTCGAGTCCTTCGGGATGACCAGGTCGAGGGTCGGGCCGATGCCCTGCGCGTACGAGGCGATCTCCCGCAGACCGGCCGGCTTGACCAGGTCGGCGACCGTGCGCGGGTCGCCGGTCGTGATGAAGTCCCAGGGGCGGGTGTTCGCGGCCGAGAGCAGGACGACGAGCGGGTTGCCGACGAGCCGGTTGAGGCGCTGGATGCTGGTCGGCTCGAAGGACTGGAGGATGACCGGCGAGCTCTTCTTGTCCTTGCCGTGCTTCTTCAGCAGCTTCGCGACCCGCTCCTCCAGGCCCAGGCCGAGCGCCCGGAAGTAGGTGGGGTGCTTGGTCTCGGGGTAGATCCAGACCTGCTTGCCGCGCTTGCGGGTCTGCTCGTCCTGCCAGCGCAGGACCTCTTCGAAGGTGGGGATCTCCCAGCGGCCGTTGTAGAGGGTGTTGTGCGGGCGGTTGGCCGGAATGCGCTCGATCGCGCGCAGCGTCTTCAGCTCAGCGAGCGTGAAGTCCTCGGTGAACCAGCCGGTGAGGGAGACACCGTCCAGGACCTTGGTGACCTTGCGGCTCGCGAACTCCGGGTGGTCGGCGACGTCCGTCGTGCCGCCGATCTCGGGCTCGTGGCGGCAGACGATGTGACCGTCCTTGGTGGGGACCAGGTCACCGGCCTCCACGATGTCCGCACCCAGATCGAGGGCCAGCTGGTACGACCCGAGGGTGTGCTCGGGTCGGTAGCCGCTGGCACCCCGGTGGCCGATGATCGTCGGTACGGGCAGGCCCTTCAAGCCACCACCTCCGTGCTTCGCGTCCTGTCCGGTCTGCTGGGCGTCGGCTCTCGCCGCGCCGGGCAGTCCCAGGACCGCTCCGCCCGCACCCAGCATCGCGGCTCCGAGCAGCGTCCGCCGCCCCGTCCCCGTCGAGTCCCCCTGCGCATGTCCGTTCGACCCCAGCGTGCCCATGAGCGCCCCTCCTGCCGCACCGTCATCTGTCCAAACGGACCGATCGTAGGTGTGTGTACATGGCGACAGGGAGGCCTCGGGCGGAACACGCGGACGACAACGGATAACACCGGATGTCGGAATCGAACGGGGCTCGATGGGTAGGCGCACAGTGTGTCCGGTACGGGCGACACGCGATCTCCGTCACATTCGTGGCGGTCCGTCACCCGCCCGCAACAGTGCGCCACCGCAGGTAAACGCGGGTCAACAGTGCGTAAGCACTCGGTGAACCCGATGTGCACTACCCCCTGAGGCGCGAGTATCGTCCTCACCTGCACAGACTTATACCGAATACCTTGACACCGGAGGGCCCGTTGTCCCGCTTCGCGCTCATCAAGGCACTGCTCGGACCGATCATGCGCCTGATGTTCCGCCCACGGGTGGAGGGCATGGAGCACATCCCGGGGGACGGTCCGGTGATCCTGGCCGGCAACCACCTCACGTTCATCGACTCGATGATCCTGCCGCTGGTCTGCGACCGGCAGGTCGTCTTCATCGGCAAGGACGAGTACGTCACCGGCGAGGGCCTCAAGGGCCGCCTCATGGCCTGGTTCTTCACCGGCGTCGGCATGATCCCGGTGGACCGGGACGGGGCCAACGGCGGTGTCGCGGCGCTGATGACGGGGCGCCGGGTGCTGGAGGAGGGGCGCATGTTCGGGATCTACCCCGAGGGCACGCGCTCGCCCGACGGGCGGCTCTACCGGGGGCGTACGGGGATCGCGCGGCTGACTCTGATGACGGGGGCGCCTGTTGTGCCGTTCGCGATGATCGGCACGGACAAGTTGCAGCCGGGTGGGGCGGGGATGCCTCGGCCTGGGCGGGTGACTGTGCGGTTCGGTGCGGCGATGGAGTTCTCTCGGTACGAGGGGATGGATCGGGATCGGTATGTGCTGCGGGCCGTGACGGACTCTGTGATGACTGAGGTCATGCGGTTGTCGGGGCAGGAGTACGTGGATATGTACGCGACGAAGGCCAAGGCTGCGTAGGGGTTTCTGGGGTTGTTTTTTGGCTGCGGGTGCTTCGTCGCTTGTCGCGCAGTTCCCCGCGCCCCTAAAAGCACTCCGCACCCGGCGCCATCAATGTCCCGCCAGCTTTTGTTCCCTCAGCAATACCCAGGCCGCTCCCGCTGCTGCCAGTAGCACCACCGCTCCTGCGCCCGCCGCCAGTGCGATGCCCTCTGTGAAGGCCTCGCGGGCCGCGTTCAGCAACGCCTCTGCCGTCGGCGCCGGTAGGCCCGCTGCTGTTTCCATCGCGCCGCCCAGGGATTCGTGGGCCTCGGCGGGTGTGCCCGTCGGGGCGGGGAAGTTCCTGTAGACGCCCGTGACGATCGAGCCGAGCAGGGCGATGCCGAGGGCTGCGCCCAGTTCGTACGCTGTTTCCGATACCGCCGCTGCCGCGCCCGCCTGTTCCTTGGGGACGCTCGCCAGGATCACGTCGGAGGTCACGGTGAACGAGAGGCCCGCGCCCACGCCGACGACCAGCAGGGCGGTGCCGAGCAGCGGATAGCCCGTGGACTGGTCCACGACGGTGAGCGCGGCCAGGGCCAGGCCTATGGCCGCGAGGCCGCCCGTGACCACGGCTCGTACCGAGTAGCGCCGGGCCGCCGCACCGGCGAGCAGGCCCGCCACCACCGCGCCGATGGCCGCGGGCAGTTCGGCGAGGCCCGCCTCCAACGGCCCCCGGCCCTGCACCAGTTGCAGATACTGCGACAGGAAGAACACCAGCCCGGACAGGCCGAGGATGGTCAGGAGGTCCGCGAGTACCGCTCCGCTGAAACCCCGGTCGCGGAACAGGCGCATGTCCAACAGGGGTGTGGGGAGGGTCAGTTGGCGGCGCACGAAAGCGTGCAGGGCTGCGGCGCCCAACGCTGCCGCGCCCAGCGCCGGCCACGAGAAGCCGTGTGACGCGGCCTCCTTGATGCCGTAGACGATGCCGACCATGCCGACGAGCGACAGGACGACACTGCGCAGGTCCCAGGGGCCCGGCGCGGGGTTGCGGGACTCGGGGAGCAGCTTGATGCCGACCAGGACGAGGACCACCATCACGGGCAGGTTGATCAGGAAGACCGAGCCCCACCAGAAGTGTTCGAGCAGGAAACCGCCGACCACCGGGCCAACTGCGGTGCCTGCCGAGGCGGTTGCGCCCCAGATGCCGATGGCGAGGCTGCGTTCGCGCGGGTCGTGGAAGAGGTTGCGGATCAGGGCGAGCGTGGCCGGCATCAGGGTCGCGCCCGCGACACCGAGGAGCGCCCGCGCCAGGATCATCAACTCCGGTGTCGTGGCGTAGGCGTTGAGGACCGACACCAGCCCGAACGCGGTCGCACCGATGAGCAGCAGCCGCTTGCGGCCGATGCGGTCGCCCAGGCTGCCCATGGAGACGAGCAGGCCCGCGATGACGAACGAGTAGACGTCGCCTATCCACAGCAACTGCGTGCCGGACGGCTTCAGGTCCTCGCTGATGTAGGGGGTCGCGAGACCGAGAACGGTCGCGTCGACGGCCACCAGCAGCACGGCCAGCACGAGGACGGACAGCGCGAGCCAGCGGCCCGGACGCGTCCCTTCCTCCGTCGCGTGGGCCGGCTGCAGGGTGCTGGTCATGATTCCTCTCTCCGTAGCGCACCGCCGAGCAACAGCTCGACGATCATGTGGTTGAAGTCCTTGGCCGCGACCCGGCCCTCGCTCACGGCCCAGGCGCCCGAGGCCATCAGCCCGTAGAGCGCCTCGGTGAGCCAGGCCGGGGTGAGGTCGATGCGGAACTCGCCGCTCTGCTGGCCACGCCGGAACAGGGCGGCGATCGCGGCGTCGATCCTGGCCCAGCCCTCGTTCTGCTCCTCGCCCTCGAACAGCTGGTTCTCGGTGTAGAGGAACGCGAGCAGTCCGGCGGCGGGTTCGAGTGCCCCGACCATGCGGCGGACGGCCTCCTGAGCGGTGCCGTCACTGAGCCGCGCGGCCGCCAGCGCCGCCTCGCACTCCTCGATGCCCAGCTCTTCGAGGGCTCGTACGAGCACGTCCCGCCCGGCGAAGTGCCGGTGCAGCGTGGCCCGGCTGATCCCGGCCGCCTTGGCGACCTCGTCCATGGTGGACGTGGATTTGCGGGTGAGGAGGGCGGCTGCGCTGCGCAGCAGGTGTTCACGGTCGACGGCCATGAGACAAACATAGACCATATGAGACATCATTGTCTCATCGGAGGCGTGTGTGTAGCGTCGCTATCTGCTCGACAGTCGCTTCTGTGTCAGTGCCAGGGCAGCTGGCCGCGTCGCTCCCAGTAGGCGCGCGGCTCCTCCACCAGTGCGGCCAGGCGGGACAGCTGGTCCTCGTCCAGGTCCACGACCGCCGCGTGCAGGTTCGAGGCGAGCTGGGCCGCCGTGGCCGCGCCGGAGAGTACGACTCCGGCCCATGACTGCCTCAGCACCAGGGCGAGGGCGACTGCGTCCGCGCCCAGGCCCGTCTCCTCGGCGATCGTCCGTACGGCGTCCGGGGCCTGCCCTGCGGCCAGGCGGCCGTTGGCCATGCCCTCCTTGACGATCACCGTCAGGCCGGCGTCGTGGGCCTCGGCCAGGGCGGGGCCTGCGGAGGTCTCCAGGGCGTTGTACGTCGACTGGACCGTGCGGAAGAGGGGCTCGCCGTCGGCCGTGATCGCGAGGGCGGCGCGGATCGTGTCGGCCTGGTCGGGGCCGCTGGTCGAGAAGCCGACGGTCAGGCCCTCGGCCGCGGCCTCCGCCAGGCGGGCGTGGAGTTCCTTGTCCGACAGGGCCGGGCTCTCGGGGGTCAGCGAGTGGATCTGGTAGAGGTCCAGGTGGGCGCCGAGCAGGTGGTCGGTTTCGGCGCGCTGACGCTCGTACGTCGGGAGGCTGTGGTCCTTGACCTCGTGCTGCTCGGCGTCGGTGGTCCAGTCGGCGGTGTAGGTGTAGCCCCACTTGCTGCCGATGACTACGTCGTTTCGGCCGGGGGTCTTGTTGAGCCAGTCCGCGAGGAACTCCTCCGAGCGGCCGTAGGAGCGGGCCGCGTCGAAGTAACGGACGCCTTGGGCGTAGGCGGCGTCGAGGAGTTCGTGAGTGCGGGTGCGGAGCGCTTCTACCGTGCGGTGCTCTGCGAGGCCCAGGTCGTGGTCTCGGCCCAGGGTGATGTAGCCGGGGCGGGCGACTGCGGCGAGGCCCAGGCCGATGTGGCAGGTGGGGGTGGTGGCGGTGGCGAGTCGGGCGAAGGGCATGCCGACAACGTAGCGCGGGATGCCCTTCGCCTCAGGGATGGGTTGTGCGGTGGTTTGGCGGATGCGGCGCCGTCGTGGCTGGTCGCGCAGTTCCCCGCGCCCCTAAAGCCCCTTCGCCTGAGCCCATTCGTGCTGGGCCGCCACGTTCTGCTTCACCTCTGCCAGCTGGATCGCCACCGCGCTCGGGGCCGTGCCACCCCTGGCGTTGCGGGAGGCCAGAGCGCCGGGGACGTTCAGGACCGTGCGGACCTCGGGGGTGAGGTGGGCGCTGATCTTGGCGAACTGGTCGTCCGTGAGGCCGTCCAGTTCCACGCCGTCCGCCTCGGCGGCCTTGACGCACTCGCCCGCCACCTCGTGGGCCACCCGGAACGGGACGCCCTGCTTGACCAGCCACTCCGCGATGTCCGTGGCCAGGGAGAAGCCTGCGGGGGCCAGTTCCTCCATGCGGTCGCGGTGGATCGTGAGGGTGGCCATCATGCCCGTGAAGGCCGGGAGGAGGACCTCAAGCTGGTCGCAGGAGTCGAAGACCGGCTCCTTGTCCTCCTGGAGGTCTCGGTTGTAGGCCAGGGGCAGGGCCTTGAGGGTGGCCAGGAGGCCCGTCAGGTTGCCGATCAGGCGGCCGGACTTGCCGCGCGCCAGCTCCGCGATGTCCGGGTTCTTCTTCTGCGGCATGATCGACGAGCCCGTCGAGAACGCGTCGTGCAGGGTCACGAAGGAGAACTCCTTCGTGTTCCAGATGATGATCTCCTCGGCGATCCGGGAGAGGTTGATCCCGATCATCGCCGTGATGAACGCGAACTCCGCCACGAAGTCGCGGGACGCCGTGCCGTCGATGGAGTTCCCGACGCTGCCGTTCTCGAAGCCGAGGTCCTTCGCCACCGATTCCGGGTCCAGGCCGAGGCTGCTGCCCGCCAGGGCTCCCGAGCCGTACGGGGACACCGCCGTGCGCTCGTCCCACTGGCGCAGGCGTTCCGCGTCCCGGGACAGGGGCTGGACGTGGGCCAGGACATGGTGGGCGAACAGGACCGGCTGGGCGTGCTGGAGGTGGGTGCGGCCGGGCATCGCCACGTCCGGGTGGGCCTCCGCCAGGCCGATCAGCGCGTCCTGGAGGTCCGCGATCAGACCGCCGATGATGCGGGCGTGGTCCCGCAGGTACATACGGAAGAGGGTGGCCACCTGGTCGTTGCGGGAGCGGCCGGCGCGGAGCTTGCCGCCGAGGTCCGGGCCGAGGATCTCCAACAGGCCGCGTTCCAGGGCCGTGTGGATGTCCTCGTCGGCCATCGTGGGGACGAGGGTGCCGTCGGCGAGGTTCGCTTCGAGCTGGTCGAGGCCCGCCAGCATGCGGGTCAGCTCGTCGTCCGTGAGCAGGCCCGCCTTGTGCAGCACGCGCGCGTGGGCACGCGATCCGGCGATGTCGTAGGGCGCGAGCCGCCAGTCGAAGTGGACGGACGCGGACAGCTTGGCCAGGGCCTCGGCGGGACCGTCGGCGAAACGGCCGCCCCAGAGCCGTACGTCACCGCTGTTGCTGCTCACTTGCGTTGCTCCTAGAAGGCAGGTCTGAAGGCAGGGGGTGGATGTGCGACCGCCTCCCCACCCGTACGGAGGGGAGGCGGTGACAACAACCGTATCGGTTACGCGGTTACGCCTGGTCGCGCTTCGCCGCGATCTTCGACGACAGGCTGTAGATGTCGATGAAGCCCTTGGCCGCGGCCTGGTCGAAGGTGTCGCCCGTGTCGTACGTGGCCAGGTTGAAGTCGTAGAGGGAAGTGTCGGAACGCCGGCCCGTGACCACCGCGCGACCGCCGTGCAGGGTCATGCGGACATCGCCGTTGACGTGCTGGTTGGCCTCGTTGATGAAGCCGTCCAGGGCGCGCTTCAGCGGGGAGAACCACTGGCCGTCGTAGACCAGCTCGCCCCAGCGCTGCTCGACCTGCCGCTTGTAGCGGGCGAGTTCACGCTCGACCGTGACGTTCTCCAGCTCCTGGTGGGCCGTGATCAGGGCGATCGCGCCCGGAGCCTCGTACACCTCACGGGACTTGATGCCGACGAGACGGTCCTCGACCATGTCGATCCGGCCGATGCCCTGGGCGCCGGCGCGCTCGTTGAGCTGCTGGATGGCCTGGAGGACGGTGACGGGCTTGCCGTCGATCGCGACCGGGACGCCCTCCTTGAAGGAGACGATGACCTCGTCGGCGTCGCGCTGCTCGGCCGGGTTCGAGGTGTACTCGTAGATGTCCTCGATCGGGGCGTTCCAGATGTCCTCCAGGAAGCCCGTCTCGACCGCGCGCCCGAAGACGTTCTGGTCGATGGAGTACGGGGACTTCTTGGTGGTGGCGATCGGGAGCTGCTTCTCCTCGCAGAAGGCGATCGCCTTGTCGCGGGTCATCGCGTAGTCACGGACCGGGGCGATGCACTTGAGGTCGGGGGCGAGGGCCACGATGCCGGCCTCGAAGCGGACCTGGTCGTTGCCCTTGCCCGTGCAGCCGTGGGCGACCGTGGTGGCGCCGTGCTTCTGGGCGGCGGCGACGAGGTGCTTGACGATCGTCGGCCGGGAGAGGGCGGAGACCAGCGGGTAGCGGTCCATGTAGAGGGCGTTTGCCTTGATCGCCGGGAGGCAGTACTCCTCGGCGAACTCGTCCTTGGCGTCCGCGACCTCGGCCTCGACGGCGCCGCACGCGAGGGCGCGCTTGCGGATGACGTCCAGGTCCTCGCCGCCCTGGCCGACATCGACCGCGACCGCGATGACCTCGGCGCCCGTCTCCTCGGCGATCCAGCCGATGGCGACGGAGGTGTCCAGTCCGCC
Organism: Streptomyces sp. NPDC002680; assembly: GCF_042889145.1. Taxonomy (NCBI): domain Bacteria; kingdom Bacillati; phylum Actinomycetota; class Actinomycetes; order Kitasatosporales; family Streptomycetaceae; genus Streptomyces; species Streptomyces sp. NPDC002680. The sequence goes on along the minus strand of NZ_JBIAQP010000025.1, from coordinate 46,874 downwards.
TGAGTAGGCGAGTACGACGCGCTCGGTCACGGGTTTTCTCCTCACAGTGCATTCGCTGACATGCATGAGTATGCAGCACTCCGCATGGTTCGTCAATCTCGAAAAATTTTCCCGTGGATGTTTGACGAGCCCTTGAACGCACGAAACCGCTTACCCGTACCTCTCCCCGACGCAGGCGCCGCGTCTGTAAAGCGAGTGGAACCACGCAGCCACCCCCTGACCCGAGTGAGGCATCCGCATGTCCAGGGCTCTTCCGAAGTACAACAAGCGTCGTGTGGGCATCATCGGCGGCGCCGCCGCGGTGGCGATTTCCGGTGCGATCGTCGCCGGCTCCGCCCTTGCCGGGGAAACGTCCAAGAGCAACACCACGGTGCAGGCGACCACCAAGGCCGCCGTCCCGACGGTGAACTGCCCGGCGGTCGCGAACAGACTGCCCGCGATCCCCGCGTCGGCGAAGGCCGAGGTCGACCGCAACCTCGCCCTCCTCAACACGCAGATCGCCGAGGCCAACAAGCGCATCGTCGACACCCAGGGCCAGGGCGGCCCCAACTTCATCCAGAACGCGATCACCGGCCCGCTCAAGGACAAGCGCGTGGCGACCATCAACCGCATCGCCACCGCCATCGGCCGTACGGCCGCCAAGCCGGTCGGCCTCGACGCGCTGGCGCCCTGCACCCTCAACGCGGCCGGGGCAGCGGCGCCCGCCGCGACTCCGAGCGCGACGGCGACCCAGCAGGCGGGTGGCAACACCGGTAACACGGGGAATGCCGGCAACACGGGTAACGCGGGCAACAACAACGGCGCCGGCACCATCAGCTGCCCGGACGTGGCCTCGAAGCTGCCCGCGATCCCGGCGTCGGCGAAGGCGGAGGTCGACCGCAACCTCGCCCTGCTGAACACGCAGATCCAGGAGGCCAACACGCGCCTGGCGAACACGGTCGGCCAGGGCGGTGCGAACTTCGTCCAGAACGCGATCCTCACCCCGCTCCAGGGCAAGCGCTCGTCGACCATCGACCGCATCGCCATCTCGATCGGCCGTACGGCCGCCAAGCCGACCGGTCTCGACTCCCTGGCTGCCTGCACGCTCACCAAGTGACGTGACAGGCACTGCGGCCGCCCCGTTGCAAGCGCCGGCCGGGGCGGCCGTGGTCCTGTCCAGCCACTGGACAGGACTGACAAAACCTTAGACAGGCGAACGACTTTCCCCGACAATAGTTAGTCATGGGAAAGACTTACGAGCGCATAGACGGCCGGCTGCGTACGTTCATCGAGGCGCAGCCCCTCTTCTTCACCGCGTCCGCCCCGCTGTCCGGCGACGGCACGGTCAACCTCTCCCCCAAGGGCCTCAAGGGCTCCTTCGTGATCCTCGACGAGCTGACCGTCGCGTATCTCGACTTCGCGGGCAGCAACGCCGAGACCGTCGCCCATCTCCGCGAGAACGGCCGGATCACGCTCATGTGGTGCGCCTTCGAGGGCCCGCCGAACATCGTCCGGGTGCACGGCCGCGGTGAACCGGTCTTCCGTGACGACCCGCGCTTCCCCGAACTCCTCGCCCGCTTCCCGGACATCGACCCCACCGATCACGGGCTGCGGGCGATCATCGTCGTACGGGCCGAACTCGTCCGGGACAGCTGCGGCTACTCGGTGCCCCTCATGTCGTACGACGGCGACCGCGATCTGCACGGCAGGCGGTTCGCGCGCGAGGACGACGCCTCGCTGAGCGCCTACTTCGAGAAGAAGGACCACATCGCGACGAGCCTGGACGGACTACCGGGGCTGCCGTTGCCGCTCCCGCCCAGTACGGTCTGAGCCATGCGCCCCGGAGCCGCCGTCGTCCTCGCGTCCGTGTCCCTGCTCGTGCTCGCCGCCGGTGTCCCTCCCACGGCCGCGCCGCCGCTGCCCGCGCGGATGGCCGACACCGGCGGCGGCACGCAGCTGATCACCGCTCAGGCGCCGAGCGCCGGGGCGACCTCGGGCACGGTCACCTGGTGGGACCTGCGCGACGGGACCTGGACGAAGGCCGGTTCCGCGGCGGCCCGTTTCGGTGCGAACGGGCTCGTCGAGGGCGGCTCCCGGAAGCAGGGCACCAACACCACTCCCACCGGGCTGTACGACCTCCCGTACGCGTTCGGCATCAAGCCGGCGCCGGGCGGTACCGAGGTCACGTACCGGCCCGTGCGGCAGAATTCCTGGTGGTGCCAGGACAACGACTCGCGCTCCTACAACCGCTGGACCGAGCCCCGCCCCGCCGACTGCCGCGCCGCCGAGTCCGAGCACCTGATCTCGTACACGCAGCAGTACGCGCACGCGTATGTCATCGGGTTCAACTACGCCCAGCCGGTGCGCAAGCGCGGTGCGGGGATCTTCCTGCACGTCAACGGGCGTGGGGCGACGGCCGGTTGTGTGTCCGTGCCCGTGGACGCGATGCGGGCGATCCTGGCGTGGGCCGAGCCGGGCCGCCGACCGCACATCGCGATCGGGACGGCGAGCGGGCCGACGGCGATCACCAGGTACTGAGCCCGGCAGGGGAGCCCGGCGGCGGATGTTACCTGCCGTCACACCTGTTGTCTGTGGACTCGGTGCATCACTGAACACTCAGCGGTCGTGGCACGTATGGAAGGGCCAAGGGGCCAAGCCTCTCGACTAGACCCCGTCCCACGGAGGAACCGTGACCACCACGATCGCAGGCGGACGTGCCGCGCGGCGCCAGACGATGCGCCGCATCCGACCTCGTCGCTCCCCCGCCGTCCCGCTGCTGCTCGCCGTCGCGGCGGGCGCGGCCGGAGTGATCTGGCTGTGGTGGAGCAACACCCCGTCCCTCGCCGACACCACGGCCCAGTTCATCGCGGCCGGCCGGATCACGGGGCTGCTCGCCGGTTACCTGATGGCACTGGTGGTGCTCCAGATGGCCCGGGTGCCCGCGCTGGAGCGCCGGGTCGGCTCGGACCGGGTGGCGCGCTGGCACGCGATGAGCGGCCGGTACACGCTCTGTCTGGTCGTGGCGCACGTCGTCCTGATCATGTACGGGTACGCCCTCCAGGCCGGGAAGACGTTCGGCGACATCGTCCAGCAGACGGTCGACTCGGTGAACCAGCTGCCCGACATGGGCAAGGCGGCGATCGGCACGGGTCTGCTGGTGTTCATCGGGCTCATCTCGATCGGCCCGGTCCGGCGCATGATCCCGTACGACCTCTGGTACCACATTCACCTGCTGACGTACGCGGCGACGTTCCTGACGTTCTGGCACCAGCTGTCCACGGGCAACGAGTTCGTCGTGGAACCGGCCGCGAAGACCGCCTGGTACGCGCTGTACGGCTCGGTGACCGCGCTGGTCGTCTGGTATCGCGTCATCACGCCGGTCCGGCTGAACATGCGGCACCGGCTGCGGGTCGAGGCGGTCATCGAGGAGACCCCGGGCATCGTGTCCGTGCTGATGAGCGGCCGGAAGCTGCACCGGATGGGCGCGGAGGCGGGCCAGTTCTTCCGCTGGCGCTTCCTGGCCCCCGGGATGCGGTTCAGCTCGCACCCGTACTCGCTGTCGGCGGCCCCCCGCCCCAACATGCTGCGGATCACCGTGAAGGCGATCGGCGACCACAGCTCGGCCCTGCGCGAGCTGGAGCCCGGTACCCGTGTGTGGGCAGAGGGCCCGTACGGCGCCCTGACCGCCGCCAAGCGCAGCAAGGGCAAGGTGCTGCTGGTCGCGGGCGGTGTCGGCATCACCCCGATGCGCGCCCTGTTCGAGACCCTGCCCGGCGCGGCAGGCGACCTGACCCTTCTCTACCGGGCCAACAGCACCCAGGACCTGGCCCTGTGGGACGAGCTGGCGATCATCGCCAACGAGCGCGGCGCCCGTCTCATGTACGCCGTCAACAGCCCCGACGGAGAGCGCCCGGACATCTCGCCGGAGTCGCTGCGCCGGAAGCTGCCGGACATCGACGAGCACGACGTCTTCATGTGCGGGCCGCCCGGCTTCGCGCAGGGGGTCTACGAGGCACTGCGCGGCGCGGGTGTTCCGGCGCGCCGTATCCACCACGAGTCGTTCGAGATGTGAGCGACGGGAGCCAGGAGCGATGAAGAAGAGTCACCCCTTTCGGCGGATCATGCTCGCGAGCGCCGCCACAGTCTCCGGAATCGTGCTGCTGCTGACGCTGAAGCCGTCGTCGGACCCAGGGTCCGCACAGGCGGCCGGCGCTCTGCCCCAACAGAGCTCCGCGGCCCAGGAATCGGCCCAGGGAGGTGCGACCGCCAAGGACGGCACCTTCACCGGCGACGTGGTCGACACGCAGTACGGCGAGGTCCAGGTCCGCATCACGGTCGCCGGCGGCAAGATCACCAAGGCGGAGGCCGTCAAGGCCCCCAGCGGCGGCCAGAGCACCGCCATCTCCGGCAACGCCATCCCCAAGCTCAACGCGGAAGCGGTCGCCGCGAGCACCGCCGACATCGACGCCATCTCGGGCGCCTCCTACACCAGCGCCGGCTACGGGAAGTCCCTCCAGTCGGCCCTGGACAAGGCCAGCGCGGGCACGGGCGCCGCCGCGGGCGGTGGCACGGCGCAGGCCGCCACGGTGATCGGCGACGCGGTCGACACGCAGTACGGCCAGGTCCAGGTCCGCATCACGGTCGCCGGCGGCAAGATCACCAAGGCGGAGGCCGTCAAGGCCCCCAGCGGCGGCCAGAGCACCACGATCTCCGGCAACGCCATCCCCAAGCTCAACGCGGAAGCGGTCGCCGCCGGTACCGCGGACATCGACGCCATCTCGGGCGCCTCCTACACCAGCGCCGGGTACAAGACGTCCCTCCAGTCCGCCCTGGACAAGGTTCCCGCGGAAGCTGACGCGGGAGCGGGCGCGGCGGAGAGCAGTGCCCCGCCGGCCGCCGAGACCAGTGCCCCTCCCGCGGACGCGGCGGCGGGCGGCGGAGCGACCTCCAACGGCGGCGGTACGTTCACCGGAAGCGTCGTCCAGACCGAGTACGGCCCGGTCCAGGTCCGGGTCACCCTGACCAACGGCAAGATCACGTCGGCGTCGGCGGTCCAGGCGCCCAGCGGCGGCCGGAGCGACCAGATCTCCGGCAACGCGATCCCGAAGCTCAACGACGAGGCGCTGGCCGCGGGCGACGCCGACATCGACGCGGTGTCCGGCGCCAGCTACACCAGCGCGGGCTACAAGGAGTCCCTGCAGTCGGCCCTGGACCAGGCCGGTGGTTGATCCCGCCGAAGCTCCCGCCGCGGTGCGTCATGCGGAGGAGGTCATGGGGACCGTCTTCTCTTTCGACGTCCGCGGCGGGGACCCCCGTGCGGTCGAGCTGGCGCTGGCTTCGGCCGTGGCCGGACTGCACAAGGTCAACGAAGTGTTCAGCACCTACCGGGAGAACAGCCAGATCTCCCGGCTCGCCCGCGGTGAGATCACCGTCGCCGACTGCGACCCGGAGGTCGCCGAGGTCCTCGACCTGTGCGCCGAGGCGGAGCGGGTCAGCGAGGGGTGGTTCAGCCACACCTACCAGGGCCAGATCGACCCGACCGGCCTGGTCAAGGGCTGGGCGGCGGAACGCGCGGCCAGAAGCCTGATGGCGGTCGGCGTGAGCGGCGTCAGCGTCAACGGCGCCGGCGACGTCCAGCTCTGCGGCTCACCGGGCCCCCAACGCCCTTGGCGCGTAGGCGTGTCGGACCCCCTCCGCCCGGGCGGTCTGGCGGCCGTGGTCTCGGCGGCGGGCACCGACGAACTGGCGGTGGCCACCTCCGGCACCGCCGAACGCGGCACCCACATAGTCGACCCCCGCACCGGCAAGTCAGCGGTGACGGATCTGGTCGCGGTGACGGTGGTGGCCCCGGAACTGACCTGGGCGGACGCCTGGGCGACGGCGGCTTTCGCGATGGGTTCGAGGCAGGCGCTCAGGTGGCTGGAGTCCCTGCCGGACGTAGAGGCGTTGCTGATCACGGCAGGCGACGAGGTCAGGTGCACAGGGGGCCTAGCAAGAAGACTGGGCTGAGGTGGTTTTGCCTTTAGGGGCGCGGGGAACTGCGCGACAAGCCACAGCGGACCCGCACCCAACCCACAACCGTCAATGGTTCTTCTGAGCCAACGCCAACAAGTGATCAGCCAAAGCCTGACCCCCCAGAGGATCACGACTGATCAACAGCAACGTGTCGTCCCCCGCGATTGTCCCCAAAATATCGTGCAGCTCAGCCTGATCAATCGCCGAGGCCAAGAACTGCGCAGCCCCCGGAGGGGTCCGCAGAACCACGAGATTCGCAGAAACCTCCGCGGAGATCAGCAACTCCGCGGACAGCCTCCGCATCCGCTCCTCCTTCGCCGACTCCCCCAGCGGAGCGCGCGGCGTACGAAACCCGCCCTCACTGGGCACCGCGTAGATGAGATCGCCGTCGTTGTTACGGATCTTCACCGCGTTCAGTTCGTCCAGGTCCCTGGACAGCGTCGCCTGAGTGACGGTCAGCCCGTCATCGGCGAGCAGCTTCGCCAACTGACTCTGCGACCGCACCGGTTGCCGGTTGAGGATGTCCACGATCCGGCGGTGGCGTGCGGTGCGGGTCTGCGGTACGGCAGGCCCCGCGTGGTCGTGATCCTGCGCCTGCGTCATCGTCGTCGTCTCATTCCCCGGCTAGTCCTTCCCGTCAACGGCAACCCCGTCGAGAACTCCGGGAAGTGCCTGGAGGAACGCGTCCACCTCGGCGTCACCGATGTTCAACGGCGGCATGAGCCGTACGACATCGGGAGCGGGCGCGTTCACCAGGAACCCGGCGTCCTGAGCCGCCTGCTGCACCTGGGGCGCGAGGGGCTTCGTGAGCACGATACCCAGGAGGAGGCCCGCTCCTCGGACATAATCGATCAACGAGTGGCCCGCACCCTCGATTCCGTCCCGCAACTTCTCGCTCTGCCGCTTGACGTTCTCCAGCAACCCGTCGTTCGCGATGGTGTCGAGTACGGCGAGTCCGGCGGCGCAGGCGACCGGGTTGCCGCCGAACGTCGTACCGTGCTGGCCGGGCTGGAGCAGCTCGGCGGCGCGTCCGAAGGCGACCGTAGCGCCCAGCGGCAGCCCGCCGCCGAGGCCCTTCGCCAGCGTCACGACGTCCGGCAGGACACCGTCGTGGGCCTGGTACTCGAACCAGTGCCCGGTACGGCCGACGCCGGTCTGCACCTCGTCGAGGACGAGCAGGGCACCCGTGGCGGCGGTGATGGCGCGCGCGGCCTTGAGATAGCCGGCGGGCGGGACCACGACCCCGTTCTCGCCCTGGATCGGCTCGATGATGACGAGGGCCGTCTCGTCGGTGACGGCGGCGGCCAGCGCCTGCGCGTCGCCGTACGGGACGTACGTGACGTCACCGGGCAGCGGCACGAAGGGCTCCCGCTTTCCGGGCTGGCCGGTGAGCGAGAGGGCGCCCATGGTCCGCCCGTGGAAGCCGCCCTCGGTGGCGACCATGTGCTTGCGGCCGGTCAGCCGGCCGATCTTGAAGGCGCCCTCGTTGGCCTCGGCGCCCGAGTTGCAGAAGAACACCTTGCCGTCCCGGCCGAAGCGCTGGATCAGCTGTTCGGCGAGCGCGACGGGCGGTTCGGCGACGAAGAGGTTGGAGACATGGCCGAGGGAGGCGATCTGGGTGGAGACAGCCTCGACGATCGCCGGGTGGGCGTGGCCGAGCGCGTTGACGGCGATACCGCCCACGAAGTCGACGTACGCCTGGCCGTCGGCGTCCCACACGGTGCTGCCGGCGCCACGGACGAGGGGCAGCCGGGGGGTGCCGTAGTTGTTCATGAGCGCGCCCTGCCAGCGCGCGGTCAGTTCCTGATTGGCGGTCGGTTCCTGGTCGGCGCTCATACCGCGTCCCCCTCTTCCGCATCGGGCACGACCATCGTGCCGATGCCTTCGTCCGTGAAGATCTCCAGCAGGATCGAGTGCTGGACCCGGCCGTCGATGACCCGGGCGGTGGTGACGCCGTTGCGCACGGCGTGCAGACAGCCCTCCATCTTCGGCACCATGCCGGAGCTCAACTCCGGCAGCAGCTTCTCCAGTTGGGAAGCGGTGAGGCGGCTGATCACCTCGTCGGAGTTGGGCCAGTCCTCGTAGAGGCCCTCGACGTCCGTGAGGACCATGAGGGTCTCGGCGCCAAGAGCAGCAGCGAGTGCCGCAGCCGCCGTATCAGCATTGACGTTGTAGACATGTCCGTCGTCCTGGCTACGGGCGATCGACGAGACGACCGGGATACGGCCGTCGGCGAGCAGTGCCTCGATCGCGCCCGTGTCGATCGCGGTGATCTCGCCCACCCGCCCGATGTCGACCAACTCCCCGTCGATCTCGGGCTGGTGCTTGGTGGCGGTGATGGTGTGCGCGTCCTCGCCGGTCAACCCGACGGCAAGCGGCCCGTGTTGGTTGAGCAGCCCGACCAGCTCCCGCTGGACCTGCCCGGCCAGCACCATGCGTACGACGTCCATGGCGTCCTCGGTGGTGACCCTGAGGCCCGCCTTGAACTCGCTGACGATGCCGTGCTTGTCGAGGGCGGCGCTGATCTGCGGGCCGCCGCCGTGCACGACGACGGGCTTGAGGCCCGCCTGGCGCAGGAAGACGACGTCCTGGGCGAAGGCGCTCTTCAACTCCTCGTTCACCATGGCGTTTCCGCCGAACTTGATGACGACGACCTTGCCGTTGTGGCGGGTCAGCCAGGGCAGCGCTTCGATGAGGATCCTGGCCTTGGGAAGGGCGGTGTGCTTCCGCGTCACATTGCTCATGACGAGTACGCGCTGTTCTCGTGGACGTAGTCCGCGGTGAGGTCGTTGGTCCAGATGGTGGCGGTCTCGGTGCCGGCGGCGAGGTCGGCGACGATGTGGACCTCGCGGTAGCGCATGTCGACAAGGTCGCGGTCCTCGCCGACTCCGCCGTTCTTGCAGACCCAGACACCGTTGATGGCGACGTTCAACTGGTCCGGTTCGAAGGCCGCTCGGGTCGTGCCGATGGCGGAGAGGACGCGGCCCCAGTTGGGGTCCTCGCCGTGGATGGCGCACTTGAGGAGGTTGTTGCGGGCGATGGAACGCCCCACCTCGACGGCGTCGTCCTCGCTGGCCGCGTTCACGACCTCGACCTTGATGTCCTTGCTGGCACCCTCGGCGTCCCGGATCAGCTGCTGCCCGAGGTCGTCGCAGACGGCCCGTACGGCCTCCGCGAACTCCTCGTAGCCGGGGGCGACTTGGGAGGCGCCGGAGGCGAGCAGCAGCACGGTGTCGTTGGTGGACATACAGCCGTCCGAGTCGACCCGGTCGAAGGTGGTGCGGGTGGCGGCCCGAAGCGCCTTGTCCAGTACGTCACTTTCGACGTCCGCGTCCGTGGTGAGGACGACGAGCATGGTGGCGAGGCCGGGGGCGAGCATGCCCGCACCCTTGGCCATACCGCCCACGGTCCAGTCGCCCTTGCTGACGACGGCCGTCTTGTGGACGGAGTCGGTGGTCTTGATGGCGATGGCGGCCTTCTCCCCGCCGTGCTCGGAGAGTTGACCGGCGGCGGCCTCGACTCCGGGGAGCAGCTTGTCCATTGGCAGCAGGAGGCCGATCAGCCCCGTGGAAGCGACGGCCACCTCCCCCGCGTTCAGCCCGAGAGTGTCCGCGACCTTCTCGGCGGTGGCGTGGGTGTCCTGGAACCCCTTGGGCCCCGTACAGGCGTTGGCGCCACCGGAGTTGAGAACGACGGCGGAGACGATGCCACCCTTCAAGACCTGCTCGGACCACAGCACCGGCGCGGCCTTGACGCGGTTGGAGGTGAAGACGCCGGCGGCGGCGAGGCGGGGCCCGTTGTTGACCACGAGGGCCAGGTCCGGGTTGCCGTTCTCCTTGATCCCGGCGGCGATACCCGCCGCCGTGAACCCCTTGGCTGCCGTGACACTCACGGTGCGACTCCGATCGTGGAAAGCCCAGTCGTCTCGTCGAGTCCGAGGGCGATGTTCATGCTCTGGACGGCACCGCCCGCGGTGCCCTTGGTCAGGTTGTCGATGGCGCTGATCGCGATGATGCGGCGCACGGACTCGTCGTACGCGACCTGTACCTGAACGGCGTTGGAACCGTAGACGGACGCCGTGGCGGGCCACTGCCCCTCCGGGAGGAGGTGAACGAACGGTTCGTCGGCGAACGCCTTCTCGTAGACGGCGCGCACGGACTCGGCGGTGACACCGGGCTTGGCGGTCGCGGTGCAGGTGGCGAGGATGCCGCGGGACATCGGGGCGAGGGTGGGCGTGAAGGAGACGGCGACGGGCGAGCCCGCGGCCCCGCTCAGGTTCTGGACGATCTCGGGCGTGTGCCGATGCCCGCCACCCACGCCGTACGGCGACATGGACCCCATGACCTCACTGCCCAGCAGATGCGTCTTGGCGGCCTTGCCCGCGCCGGAGGTCCCGGAGGCGGCGACGATCACGGCCTCGGCCTCGGCGATCCCGGCGGCGTACGCCGGGAAGAGGGCGAGCGAGACGGCGGTCGGGTAGCAACCGGGCACCGCGACGCGCTTGGACCCCTCCAACGCGGCGCGGGCGCCCGGCAGTTCGGGGAGACCGTAGGGCCAGGTCCCGGCATGCGCGGAGCCGTAGAACCTCTCCCAGTCGGCCGCGTCGTGGAGCCGGAAGTCGGCGCCCATGTCGACGACGAGGACCTCCGGCCCGAGCTGCTCGGCGACGGCGGCGGACTGCCCGTGCGGCAGCGCGAGGAAGACGACATCGTGCCCGGCGAGCACATCGGGGGTGGTCTCCTGGAGCACACGGCCGGCCAGCGGCAGCAGGTGCGGCTGCAGTGCGCCGAGCCGCTGCCCGGCGTTGGAGTTGCCGGTCAGGGCGCCGATCTCCACCTCGGGGTGGACGAGGAGCAGACGCAGCAGTTCCCCGCCCGCGTACCCACTCGCTCCGGCCACCGCCACACGTACTGCCATGAAACCCTCCTCCTTGATGGCATGACTATACGTTTCGCTGCACGTTTATGCAATACCGTGGATCAGTATGCGGAGCCGGGCGGACCGGTACGGGCAACAGGTCGATCATGCCCATGGCACGATCATCGGTATGCGTGAGGACTTTCTCCAGTCCGGATTCGGGGTCCGCTTCGAGTGGGGGCCGACGGGGGCCCGGCACCTCGTCCGGGAGGTGTCCTGCCTGGTCGTCGTGGATGTCCTGTCCTTCACGACCTCGGTCTCGGTCGCCGTCGAGGCCGGTACCCGCGTCTTCCCCTACCCGTGGCGCGACAGCACGGCCACCGCCTTCGCCGAGCGGCAGGACGCCCGGCTCGCCGTCGGCCGTCGCTCGGTGAGCCCCGACACACCCTGGTCGCTCTCCCCGGCAGCACTGCGCCGGGCGCCCTTCGCCGCGCGCCTGGTGCTGCCCTCACCCAACGGCTCGGCCATCTCGGCGGCGGCCGACGGCACGACGACGGTCGTGGTGGCCGCGTGTCTGCGCAACGGCACCGCCGTCGGCGCCTGGCTCGCCGAGCAGGGGTACGGCACCGCCGAGCGGCCGGTCGGCGTGATCGCCGCCGGCGAGCGCTGGCCGGACGGCAGCCTGCGACCGGCCCTGGAGGACCTGCTGGGGGCGGGCGCGGTGATCGCCTCACTGGACGGCCACCACAACGGTCGTACGCCCCTCTCGCCCGAGGCCGGCACGGTCGCCACCGCCTTCACCACCTCCCCGGACGTCGCCGCCGACGTGCTGACGAGCGCCTCGGGGCGGGAGCTGATCGACGGGGGCTTCCCGGAGGACGTGGCGATCGCGACGGAGGTGGACGCGAGCGTGGTGGTGCCGGTCCTCGTCGGTGGGGCGTTCGTGGCGGCGAGTGGCTGACTGGGTCGGTGGATCGGTGGATGGGTGGCCGACTGGCCGAACCATACGGGCGGCCCAGGCACCCCTCGGCACCCGAACCGCCCGTCCGATCAGCCGTTCCTCTCAGTCCGTCCCGCCACCCCTCTCCCCCTCACCCCTTCTTGATCCGCAGAAAGGTGACCGAGTTCGCCGGGAACGTGTACGTGAACTTGCTCGCCACGCCCGTGAAGGTCGACCTCACCGGCGCGACCGGTGTCGCCGTCTCGCTGTTCACCGCGTCCGGCGCGGCGGCCAGTGTCGTCACCGTCGCCTTGGAGTTCACCTTCGTGCGGCCGAGGTCGATCGTCGTACGGGCCTGTGCCGCCTGGGCGTTGACGACCTTGACGATCAGGTCGCCGGTCTTGGCGTCCTTCGTGACGATCTGGCGGAATGGCTCGGCCGGCTTGGAGTCGGTGAAGCCGCCCCACTCCTGGCCGTCGAGGTAGAGGGTGACCTGTCGGCCCCGCACCTTGACGTCGATGTCGTAGGCGCGGCCCGTCTCGATCGAGCCCGCCTTGGACACCAGCGTCGACTTGCCGCCGTCCGAGGCCTGTTCGACGGCGTTCAGGGTGTTGTTCCAGCCGCCCAGGTTCCACCAGTAGTAGTTCCCGGTGTCCTTGACGCCGAAGGCGACGAGGAAGCCCTCCTTGCCGGACTTCTTGGTGGCCTTCACGTGGAGGTCGTAGTCGTGCCAGGCGGGGTCACCGGCGGAGACCATGGTGTTCTCGGCGGCGACATCCGTCTGGACGTACTGACCGTCCTGGACCGCCCAACTCCCGCCCCCTGTATGGGTCCACTGGGAGGCGTCACCCGAGAAGTCGTCGCTCAGCAGCGCCGTGCCGTCCGCGCCGGTGACCTTCACGTCGTCGTACGCCGCCGTGGTCGCCCACGTCGACAGGCCGACGGCACCGGAGATCGGGCCGCTCACCGAGGGCGTGCTGGTGGCGGTGGTGGGGACGACCCGGTCGCCGACATTGGTCATGAACAGCTTCTGCACCTCGTACGAGGCCGAGCCCCAGGACACGTGGTTGTTGAACCAGATCATGTCCGGGCGCCACTGCACCGCGTCCTCGTTGGCGAGCAGCGGGGCGTACGAGGCGAGTTTGACGACGTCCGCGTTGCGCTCCAGGCCCGTCATGAACGCGGCCTCGGACAGGGCGTTCTTGAAGGTGTTGCCGCCGGACGCGTACTCACCGAGGAAGACCTTGGGGCCGTTCCTGTCGTACGAGTCGTAGCGGTCGTTGTTCTGGAGGAACCAGTTGGTGCTGTTGTAGTAGTGCTCGTCGACCATGTCGACGTTCGCGTCCCGGTTGAGCTTCCAGGCGGTGTCGAAGGTCGAACCGCTGTCGTCCGGACCGGAGTTGGAGATGATCGTGATGTCCGGGTACTTGGCCTCGATGGCGGTCCGGAACTCGGTGAAGCGGGCGAAGAACTCGTTGGGCAGGTTCTCCTCGTTGCCCACCTCGATGTGCGTGAGGTGGAAGGGCTTCGGGTGGCCCATCTGCGCCCGCTTCCGCCCCCACTCACTGGTCACCGGCCCGTTGGCGAACTCGATGAGGTCGAGGGTGTCCTGGATGTGCCGCTTGAGCAGCGCATCGTCGACGACAGCCTTGTTCTGCCCGCAGCCGGTGACCAGCGCCGGGACGACGGGCAGCGGCATCGCGCCCATGTCCTCCGAGAACTGGAAGTACTCGTAGTAGCCGAGCCCGTAACTCTGGTTGTAGCCCCAGAAGTTGGAGTTGGTCGCGCGCTCCTCGACCGGCCCGATGGTGTCCTTCCACTGGTACGAGCGCTTGCGCTCCCAGTTCGAGGCCTCGCTGTAGTCCTGCATGGAACCGGTGTTGACCAGGCAGCCGCCCGGGAAGCGCACGAAGCCGGGGTCGAGTGCGGCGATCTTCTGGGCGAGGTCCTTGCGCAGGCCGTGGCCCTTGTAGGTGTCCCGGGGCAGCAGCGAAATCATGTCCAGGGCAACGGAGTTGTCGGTCGCGACCGTGAGCCGACCGGTGGTGCTGGTACGGGTCGCGGTGAACCGCGCCTTGTACTTGGCCCAGCCGCCCTTCACCTCGACCTGGTGGGCCTCGGCGAGGACGCCCCCGGCGTCGGTGAGGGACACGGTGAGCGTGCCGGCCTGGTCGGCGCGGGCCCAGACGGAGAAGTCGTACTTCTTGCCGTCCTCGACCCTGATCCCGGTGTTGTAGCCGGAGTTGGTGACGGAGGAGGCGGCGCCCAGGGAGAGGTAGGTGCGGTTACGGGCGTTCAGGCGCCCGTCGTCGTTCAGTGCCGTCGCCGTACCGCCGACCGCCCAGGAGGTGAGGGGCGTGTAGGAGCGGTTGTCGGCGGTGGAGTACTCGAAGGATCGGTTCTGCACGAGTTCGGCGTACAGACCGCCGTCGGCGGCGCGGTTGATGTCCTCGAAGAAGACGCCGTACATCGTGTCGTCGATCTTGGCGCCCTTGGTCGCCGGGTCCACGGTGATGGCGTAGTCGGTGACGTCCTCGGCGTTGGCCGGGGCGGGGACGACCGCCGAGACCACCAGGAGTGCGGTGGCCGTGAGACCTAGTCTCCAGCGGGTGCGTGTGCGTGACATGGATACTCCGCGGCTCTGTCGATACAGTTCGGGATATCGGACAACGATCAGCACTTCGAACGGCAAGATAGGTATGTGACTGAAGTGCGTCAATGGATCGCACGGAACTCGGCGTTCGGGGGGAGGGTGTTGGCGTGGGCGAGTTCCGGCCAGTAGCCGATGTGCTGCTTTATCTGGCGGGGAGCTGGCGAGCGGAGCGGACGGTGCGGGATCTCGCGGGCATGGACGAGGGCACGTTCACCGGCACCACGCTGTTCAGCCCGCTGGACGACGGAGGCCTGCTGCACCACGAGTCCGGCACGTTCGTCTGGCAGGGCGTCGCCCGCCCCGCCGAGCGGACGCTCCGCTTCCTCCCCGGCACCGCCCCCGGCACGGCAGACGTGCGGTTCTCGGACGGCCGCCCGTTCCACGACCTGGACCTGACCTCGGGCCAATGGGTCACCGACCACCCCTGCGCGGCCGATCTCTACCGGGGCGAGTTCACGGTCCTGGACGCGGACCACTGGCGGACGGTGTGGCGGGTGGCGGGCCCGGCCAAGGACCTGATCCTCACGACCGACTACACCCGCACGGCCGACGACACCCGCGACAGACCCTAACCGCACCCTGCCTAGGAGAGCACGCCCTCGAAGCGAAGGTTCCAGCGGCCCGTACGGCCCGTGACGACGGTCGTGGACAAGGGGCGGACGTCAAGGTTCCAGTAGGTCGAGGGCGGGGCCTTCAGCGCGTAGACGAGGGCCGCCCGGACGACCGAGGGCTCGGCCACGGCGACGATCCGGCCGCCGTCGTCCACGGGCCGGGTGTCGAGCCAGTCGCCCACGCGCGAGATGAAGTCCAGCAGCGACTCGCCGCCATGGGGCGTGGCGCGCGGATCGGCGAGCCAGGCGTCCACCGCCTCGGGCTCCCGGGCCATGGCCTCGCCGAGGGTGAGCCCGCGCCAGCGGCCCATGTCGCAGTCACGCAGGGCGAGCTGGACGAGCGGCCCGTAGCCGAGGGCGTCCCCGGTGGCGCGGCTGCGGGGCGTCGGCGAGCAGTAGCGCAGCTCGGCCGCCGCCAGCGGCACCAGCTCGTGGGCGGCGCGCTGCACCTCGTCCCAGCCGGCCTGGTCCAGCGGCCGGTCGTCGTCGAAGCGCTCGGCGAGCAGCGGGGCGCTGCGCGCGGCGGCGACGAAGGTGACCCGAAGTTGCATGCGGCGATGGTCTGCCGGGAAAGAACGCAGGTCAAGGGGTGTTACTCAGGAGTTATCGAGGGTACGCGCCGACCGCCGCCCGATCCCCACAGAGGCTTTACGCCGACTCCACGAGGGCTTCACTCGCGGCTCGCCCCCGGCAGCGGAGCGCCCCCTCGGAACCCCACCTCAGAGCACCTCGTCACAGGCCTTCCGCAGCCTCCGTACCCCCTCCTCGATCTCCCCGACCCCCGCGACCGCCGCGAAGCTCAACCGCACATGGGCCGCCGGGGGTTCGGCGCTGAAGTAGGGGCGGCCGGGGGTGAGCGCGACGCCCGCGCGCAGGGCGGCGGCGACGAGGGCGCCCTCGTCCGTGCCGTCGGGAAGGCGGAGCCAGAGGTGGTAGCCGCCCGACGGGATGTGGGGCAGGGACAGTTGGGGGAGAGTGCTCAGCAGCGCGGAGGTCATGGCGTCCCGGCGGGCCCTCAACTCCGTTGACACCGCCCGCAGATGGCGGGGCCAGGCCGGGGAGCCCACTAGTTCGAGGGCCGCCTCCTGCAAGGGGCGCGGGACGAAGAAGGTGTCGACGATCTGGATGGCGCGCAGCCGTTCCAGTACCGGGCCCCGGGCCGCGAGCGCGCTCACCCGGAAGCTCGGCGAGGTCGCCTTGGTGAGCGAGCCGACGTGGACGACGACACCGTCGGGGTCCTCCGCCGCGAGCGGACGCGGCAGCGGCGCCGCGTCCTCGTGCACCAGCCGTCGTACGAAGTCGTCCTCGATCACGAAGGCGCCGGCCTCGCGGGCGATCCGCAGGACCTCTCCGCGCCGTTCGGGCGCGAGGACGGCCCCGGTCGGGTTCTGGAACAGGGGCTGGCAGACGAACACCCGGGCGCCGGTCGCGCGGAACGCGTCGGCCAGCAGCGGCGGGCGTACGCCGTCGGCGTCCACCGGGACCGGTACCGGGCGCAGTCCGGCCGCGCGGGCGATGGCCAGCATGCCCGGGTAGGTGGGCGACTCGACCAGGACCGGCGCACCGGGCGGGGCGAGGGCGCGCAGGGTTGTGGTCAGGGCCGCCTGGCCGCCCGCCGTGATCAGCACCTCGGCCGCCGTGACGGCACCGCCGATGCCCCGCGCGAACCATTCGCGCAGCTCCGGCAGCCCGTCCAGGGGCGGCCTGCCCCACGCCCCGGGACGGCGTCCGGCCCGTGAGAGGGCCGCCGCCATCGCCCGCTCGGGCTGGAGCGAGGGGTGTAGATAGCCGCCGTTGAACTCGATCACTCCGGGAGGCGGCGCGGCGAGCGAGATGACGACACCCGAGGCGTTCACCGTGCGCGGTACGAGGTCGGCGGCGCCGTCCGCGCTCAGGGCGACCTCCTGCCAGGAGGTGTCCCCGGCGGGGGTGGACCTGGGGCGGGGCTCCGCGCGGTACGCGCCCGCCCCCGGGCGGGTCACGACCAGGCCCTCGGCGGCCAGTTGCGCGAGCGCCCTGGAGACGGTCACCGGGCTCACGCGGTAGCGCTCGACCAGGACGCGGCTCGACGGCAGCTTTCCACCTGGAGAGTAGCGGTTCAGCTCCTGCCGCAGCCTGTTCGCCAGTTCACCGACACTGCTACGCTCTTCCATGAGAGCACAGGATAGCGCTACCGCATCGACTCCGATAGCGGTCAACGGCCCCACAACCAGGCGAGCGCCAGCCCCCGGTCCCCCGCCCGAGAAGCCCACCGCCCGCCGCCTGGGCACCCTGCAGGCCGCCCTCGGCGTCATCGCCTTCTCGCTCACCTTCCCGGCCACCGCCTGGGGCCTGGAAGGCTTCGGCCCGTGGTCGCTGGTGGCCGTACGGACCGTCCTCGCCGCACTGATCGCGGGCGGCTGTCTGCTGGCGCTGCGTGTGCCGCTGCCGGCCCGCCGGCACTGGGCGGGGCTCGCGGTCGTCGCCGCCGGAGTCGTCCTCGGCTTTCCGCTTCTCACCACGCTCGCCCTCCAGACCTCGACCACCTCGCACGCCGCCGTCGTGATCGGCCTGCTGCCGCTGACGACGGCCCTCTGCTCGGCGCTGCGCATGGGCTCCCGCCCCTCGCGCGCCTTCTGGGCGGCGGCCCTGGCGGGCGCGGCGGCCGTCCTCGCGTTCACCGTCCAGCAGAGCGGCGGCGCCCTGACCAGCGCCGACGCCTATCTCTTCGGCGCCCTGCTGGTCTGCGCGGCCGGCTACACCGAGGGCGGGCGGCTGGCCCGGGTCATGCCGGGCTGGCAGGTCATCGGCTGGGCGCTGGTGCTGAGCCTGCCGCTCACCGCGCCCGCCGCCGCGCTGGCACTGACGTACGAGCCCGTGCACCTCACCGCGCACAGTGTGATCGGGCTGCTGTGGGTGGCGGCGGGGTCGCAGTTCCTCGGCCTGGTCGTCTGGTACCGGGGCATGGCGGCCATCGGCATTCCGAAGGCCAGCCAGTTGCAGTTGGCGCAGCCCCTGCTCACACTGGTGTGGTCGGTCCTGCTGCTGAGCGAGCAGCTGACGCCGGCCGCTCCGCTCACGGCGGCGGCCGTCCTCGTCTGTATCGCCGTCACCCAGCGGGCCCGCGGCTGAGAGCCGAGAGGAGACCCGCAGATGCGCGCAACCGTGGGCGACCAGCTTGTCCAGCACGGCAGGGTGGTCGGCCAGCACGACCAGGTATCGGAAGTCGTCGAGGTCATGGGCCAGGAGGGCACTCCCCCGTACCGCGTCCGTTTCCCGGACGGGCACGAGGCAGTGATGTCACCGGGCCCCGACTGCGAGGTCCGCCACAAGGACAAGGACGCTTAGCGCTCCGCTTGAAATAGCGCGATGTGTTTTCCGTCGTCTGCGGCGCCGTCGTGGCTGGTCGCGCAGTTCCCCGCGCCCCTAGGGGGGCGGGGCGAGCCGAGGCTCAGCGCGGTGGCGTCGCCGGCTGCTGGTAGTGGTCGGCGACCACCCGTGCCATGGCGCCGATCTTGTCGGTGCCGACCTCCTTGGCGGAGAAGAAGACGTGCCCCCGCGACTCGGGGTAGTTCCGGGCGAGGGTCAGATGCCGGGACAGCTCGGCCGGGTCCTGCCAGGCCGCGGGCTGCGCCGGGTCGCCCGCCTTGTACAGCGCCTCACCGACGTACAGCTTCGTGCCCGTGCCCTTCGCGGTCTCGGCCCACCAGGGCAGCAGCTTGGCGTAGTCGGCGGCGGCGAAGCCGATGTTCCAGTAGATCTGCGGGCAGATGTAGTCGATCCAGTTCTGCCGCACCCATTTCCTGGTGTCCGCGAACAGATCGTCGTACGTCTGCACACCCGCCTTCGTGTCCGAGCCGAGCGGGTCGGTCGCCACGTTGCGCCACACCCCGAAGGGGCTGATCCCGAAGTCGGCGCCGGGGCGTACGGCCTTGATGCGGGCGGCCGTCTCCAGTACCAGCTTGTCGATGTTGTCGCGCCGCCAGGAGGCCCGGTCGGGGAAGGAGCCGCCGTACTTCGCGTACTCGGCGTCGTCGTCGAAGGTCTGGCCCGCGACCGGGTACGGGTAGAAGTAGTCGTCCCAGTGGACGCCGTCGACGTCGTACTTCGCCACCGCGTCGAGCATCGCGTCCTGGACGAAGCGGCGGACCTCCGGCAGACCGGGGTTGTAGTACAGCTTGCCGCCGTACGGCACCACCCAGTCCGGGTTCTTGCGCGCCGGGTGGGAGGCGACCAGCTTGGTGGGGTCGGTGTGGTTGGCGATGCGGTACGGGTTGAACCAGGCATGGAGTTCGAGGCCTCGGGCGTGTGCCTCCTGGACCGCCGTGCCCAGCGGGTCCCAGCCGGGATCCTTGCCCTGGGTTCCGGTGAGGACCTGCGACCAGGGCTCGTACGGCGAGGGCCACAGCGCGTCGGCGGTCGGGCGGACCTGGAGGAACACCGCGTTGAGGCGCCGGTTCACCGCCGTGTCGAGGTGGGTGATCAGCTCGGCGCGCTGCTGGGAGGCGGTCAGGCCCTGCTTCGAAGGCCAGTCGCGGTTGGTGACCGTGGCCAGCCACATGCCCCGCAGCTCGCCCGTCGCCCGCTTGCCGCCACGCTTCGACGCGCTCGGCTCCGCACCGGCCAGCGCGGCTCCCGTCACCGCCCCGCCCACCACGAGCGTCGACAGGGCGGTCACCGCGAACGCCCGCCGTGACATGCGCGCGTGCCGCGCCTTCCCACTCATTTCCGTACCTCCGGTGTGCGCTGTGTCGGACAAGTCACAGACCGTCCTCGCCCGTCCCGGGCCAGACTCCCATGGGAGGCCCGGACAATTGAGCAATGGCCGCCGAAGGTAACGTGCAGGTTTGGCACAGGCCGGACGGCCGTGCAGATGATCAGTGAAAGGGACGATGTGACGGACAGCCCAGCGGGAGAGATCTCGCGCGTCGGAGTTGTGGGCTGCGGCCAGATGGGAGCGGGCATCGCCGAGGTGTGCGCCCGCTCCGGGCTGGACGTGAAGGTCGCCGAGACCACCGGCGAAGCCCTGGAGTTCGGCCGTACCCGGCTGTTCAACTCCCTCTCCAAGGCGGCCGAGCGCGGCAAGATCTCCGAGGAGGAGCGGGACGAGACGCTGGCGCGGCTCAGCTTCACGACCGACCTCGGCGAGTTCGCGGACCGCGATCTGGTGATCGAGGCCGTCGTCGAGAACGAGCAGGTGAAGACCGAGATCTTCCAGGTGCTCGACCAGGTGGTGACCCGCCCGGACGCGATCCTCGCCTCCAACACCTCCTCGATCCCCCTGGTGAGGCTGGCCGTCGCCACCTCCCGGCCGGACCAGGTCGTCGGCATCCACTTCTTCAACCCGGCCCCGGTGCAGAAGCTCGTCGAGCTGATCCCGGCGCTCACCACCTCCGAGGGAACGCTCGCCCGCGCCCAGTCGTTCGCCGAGAAGCTTCTCGGCAAGCACGCGATCCGCGCCCAGGACCGCTCGGGCTTCGTGGTGAACGCCCTGCTGATCCCGTATCTGCTCTCCGCCATCCGGATGTTCGAGTCGGGCATGGCCAGCCGCGAGGACATCGACAACGGCATGGAGATGGGCTGCGCCCACCCGATGGGCCCCCTGAAGCTGTCCGACCTGATCGGCCTGGACACGGTCGCCTCGGTCGCGTTCAGCATGTACGAGGAGTACAAGGAGCCCTTGTACGCCGCTCCCCCGCTGCTCCAGCGCATGGTCGACGCGGGCCGGCTGGGCCGGAAGTCGGGCTCGGGGTTCTACACGTACGCGTAGACATCACCCAGCGTCACACTCGGGCCCGGCACCCTTCCAGGTGCCGGGCCCGCGGTATTCACACACCGTGTGCGTGCCGGACACGCATATGCCCCTCGCACACTCTCCCCACGCGCCCACCAGGCGAGTTGACTCATCATGCGCATGCAAGGGATGTGACGACTACGGAAAGGAGCGGACACGTGACCGCCGACCCCGAGCATCCCGTGGCTCATGGAGAACTCGCAGAGTTACGCCGCCGCCTCGATGTCGCGTACGCGCGCGTCGAGGGAGGGCTGAACCTGCTCAGTCATCGTACGAAGGAGACGGACAAGGAAGTCGACGACCTGAACAACCGGGTCGTCCACCTCGAACACGCCCGATGGCCGTTGCCGGCCGTCGCGGCCCTCACGGCCCTCGGGGCACTGGCCGTGACGATCTGGCAGGCCATGGGCCGCTGACACGCGTGCGGGACCCGCGCCCCGAAAGGGGCGCGGGGAACCGCGCGACCAGCCCCCACCGGCCGGCGGCGAAGGACGACCGCGAACCCAGCGGAGCGCTCAGCTGTCCTCGCCCAGCCTGAGATGGTGCAACAGCAGTAGCGCGGCCGCCATGTTGGCGGCCGGGACCTCCCCGCGGGCGACCAGGTCGGGGACGAGCTTGAGGGGGATCCACTCCCTGCGATCCGACTCGAAGTCGTCCACGGGGTGCCCGATGTACTCACCCTCCTCGGCCCAGTAGATGTGGTGCCGGGCGTCGGTGAGCCCGTTGGACGGCTCGACGCTCATGAGGTGCCGCAGGGGTCCCGGCCGCCAGCCCGTCTCCTCCTCCAGTTCCCTGGCGGCCGCGAAGGCGATGTCCTCGCCGTCCTCCACGACCCCGGCCGCGAGTTCCCACCCCCAGCTGTCGGTGATGAACCGGTGCCGCCACAGCAGGAGTACCTCGTTGGCCTCGTTCACCACTGTGGCCACGGCGACGGGCCTCAGCCGTATCAGGAAGTGGTCGAGATGCCGCCCGTTCGGCAACTCGACATCTGCGAGATTGACCTGGAACCAGCGGTTTTCATACACAGTTTGTTCGTTCTGTTTCGTCCACTGCACGGTTCTGCCACCTTCCGCCGAGTAGATGGCAATATGGCAGCAGGAGCCTCCTGACAGCAGGCGCACAGAATGCGACTCACCGCGCGCCTACCCGAGAAGCCGCGCGCCAAAGGTGTCCCGTGAGAGGTGTCTAGAGCGGTACGCGCAGTGCCCCGTCGATCAGTTCGGCTGCCTCGGCCGTGCCCGCGCAGCCGTTGCGCACCAGGTGTTCGCGTACCGCCCGGAGTCTGTCGCGCAGGCGCTGGGACTCCATTCCGCGCGCCTGCTCGGCCATCTGGACCGCGGTGGCCACCGCCTTGTCGGCGTTGCCCCGGCGCAGTTCGATCTGGCTGAGCATCGCGAGCCGGTGCACTCTGCCCCGGTCGTGCGCCGGGTTGTCCACGGCGGCTGTCGCGTGCTCCCCCGCCGCCGTGAGATCGCCGAGGCTCAGCAGCGCCTCCGCCACCTGGACGTTGACCAACCCCGGCTGGACATAGCCGGTTTCGTCGGGTTCGTATCCGCGCCGGATGCGTTCGGCGGCCTGCTCGGCCCGTCGGATGCAGGAGAGCGCGCTGCTGCCGTCGCCCAGGTGTGCGTACGCCTTGGCCTGCATCGCGTAGAGGTCGGAGGCGAGCGCGGGCGTGATGTGCTTGCCCGCGGCACGCAGCGCGGCCTCCGCGAAAGCGACGGCCTGCCGGTACTCCCGCATGAACAAAGCCTGGTTGACGAGCAGCGCGATGACATACGCCCCAAGTCCCTGGTCCCCGCTGGCCTTCGCGAGCCGCAGCGCCTGATGGAAATACCGCTGGGCGAGACCGTGGGCATCGGAGTCGTACGCGCAGATCCCGGCGATCGCCACCAACCCGCCCGTGGCCCGGTGCAGTTGGCGGCCGGTGGCGTCGGTGTAGCTGCCGCGCAGCAGGGGCGCGGTCTCGGCGTTCAGGAAGCCGACGATCCGGGTGCGGGTCGCTATGCCGCCGGCCTTGCGGTACATCTGCTCGTAGTGGGCGCGGGCGGAGCGGAGCATCTCGATGTCGGCCATGCTGACCCGATGCCGCCCGCCGCGCGACACGTCGACGTCCTCGGGCGGGTTCTCCCACTCCCACACCGGCATCACGGCGGGTGTACCGGTGACGGCCGGGGCGCCGAGGATGTGCGGGCGTTGCTGTTCGTCGGAGCGCCACAGGGCGGTCGCCCGCTCGACGAACCCGGACAGCGAGGTACCGGCCGAGCCGAGCGGGCCGGCGGTGTCGCCGGACACTCCGAGGCCGATGTCGTCCAGCCTGACGGCACGGTGCAGCCGGGCGGCGAGCACCTCGCAGATCAGGTCGGGCACCTGACCCCTGGGCCGCTGGCCCTTCAACCACCGTGCCACGGCGGTGTGTTCGTACCTCAGGGCGAGTCCCCGCGCCCGGCCCGCCTGGTTGACGTGGGCGGCGAGTCCCGCGTGCGAGATGCCCGCCTCGTCGAGGATCGCGTCGAGCAGGGTGTTGGGCTGCATGTGCCCTCCGGTGGCTCTCGGTGCCTGCCGTGTGCGTCAGCGTAATGTGTCCGCCTTCACACGGGGTGTGATGGGAGTACGTGAATTCGTAGCGTGCGCGCGCTGTTGCGGAGAGTGTCTGTCCGGTTGAATGAAATGCCTCGTGAGAGGTCGCCGGGCCGCCGGCTCCCCCTCGTACAGTGCGGCGGCTCGGCCCGTTCAGCGGGGATGTGCGGTTGTGTTTTGGCTGCGGGTGCGTGGGGGCTTGTCGCGCAGTTCCCCGCGCGCCTAAGGGCATCCAGCTCACGTGACTTGATGGGCTACCGAGGGTTCCTGTTGCCGCGTCGGTACGGGGCGGCGGTCATTTCTCAGTACCAGTACGGCCACGTCGTCCGTCGGGGGGCCGCCTGTGTGTCGCAGTAGGCGGGTGAAGATGGCCCGTAGCACCGCTTGTGGGGAGATCGGCTGGGTGCGGACCGCCTCTGCCAGTACCGCCGGCAGGGGAAAGAAACGGCCGTTCGCATCCCGCGCATCCTCTACGCCGTCCGTGTGGAGCAACAGGGACTCCCCGGGGAGGAGTTGGCCGTAGTGTTCGGCGGACAGTTCGGCCGGGAGCGGGAACGGGCCCAGCGGGGGCAGGGGTTCGCCGGACGTGAGTACGTCGGCCCGGTCGCCGCTCAGCAGATACGGTGCCGGATGCCCGCAGTTGAAGGCCCGCACCTCGCCGTCCCCGCCGATCTCCAGGAGCAGTACGGTGACGAACTCCTCGGCGACCGGACTGTCGGGGTCGAGCTCGCCCAGGTGACGAGCCAGCGCCCGCTCCAACCGCCGCAGTACGCTGCCGAGTTCGGCCTCGTCGTGCACGGCCTCGCGGAAGCTGCCGAGAACGGCGGCGACGGTCCCGATGGCACCGATGCCGTGTCCACGCACGTCACCCATGACCACCCGTACGCCATGCTCGGTGGCGATGACCTCGTACAGGTCACCGCCGACCACGGCGCCCCGGTCGGCGGACAGCTGGGCGGCGGCGACCCGCAGACCGTCGATGCGCTGCGGCAACGGACGCAGCAGCACGCTCTGCGCGGCCCCGGCGACCTGCCGGGCGAGCCTCAACTCGCGTAGCAGCGCCCAGCGGACGTGGAATATGAGCCCGGTCCCGACGGCGAAGAAGACGGCACTGGTGACGATCCGCGCCCCCAGCCCCTCCTGTTGGGCGAGCGGACAGGCCAGCTTGTACGTGATCGCCGTGGCACCCCACGCGGTGGGCAGCGCGAGCGACAGCACCCGCCGACGCCGCACACCAGCCTTGATACGGATCACGACGGCCCCCCAGTCAGGCCCTGAGAACACAAATCGGACCGGCCCCGAAAGACCGGTCCGATTCTGTCGACCACATGCCCCGAAGGGACCACTTCGCCCGAACTTGCCACCCGAATGAGTGAAGTGACCGATGGGGGGAGGGGGGTAGGGGCGCAGCCCCACCCCCCTCCAGGGGCGCGGGGAACTGCGCGACCAGCCACGACGGCGCAGCAGCCGAAAACCGCCCACCCCAACGCCACTAGCTACGCAACACCGCTCCCGTCCGCTCCCCCGCGAGAGCAACAGCCGCATCCCGCGCAGCCGAAGCCTCATCAACGGTCAGCGTCCGATCAGCAGCCCGGAACCGCAACGCATACGCGAGAGACTTCCGCCCCTCCCCCAACTGCTCGCTGCTCTCGTACACATCGAACAACCGCAGAGACTCCAACAGAGCCCCCGCCCCTTCCCGCAGCGCCGCCTCGACATCCGCATGCGGAACCTCACGCGCGACGACCAGAGCGACATCCTGCGTGGCGACCGGGAACGTCGAGATCTTCGGCCCCTTCGGGACGCCAGAACTCGCTGCCTCCAGCTTGTCCAGGTTCAGCTCCATCGCACAGGTGCGCGCGGGCAACCCGAGCGCCTTCAGGACGCGCGGGTGCAGCTCACCGGCGTACCCGATGACCTGCTCGGCGCCGTCGACCACGACGGCCAGCGACGCACAACGCCCGGGGTGCCACGGCCCGTACTGGCCGGCCCGGACGACGAGTTCGGTGCCCGCCTCCGCCGCCAGGCTCCGCGCCGCCTCGATCGCGTCGGCCCAGTCGGCCGGGCGGCCCTTGCCCCACCAGCCGGCCTGCTCGCGGGCGCCCGCGAGGACGACGGCGGCGTGCCGGGGCTGGACGGGGAGCGCGGCCGTGAGCGACGCGATCTCCTCGTCGGTGGGACGACGGTCGACCGGGAGACGCCCGGCGATCAGCAGCTCGTCCTGGGGGTGGAACACCAGGCCCGTCTCAAACAGGGCCAGGTCGTGGCTGCCCCGCCCGTCGTTCCGCCGCAGCGCGCCGAGCAGACCCGGCAACAGCGTCGTACGGAGTGCGGGCTCCTCGTCCGACAGCGGGTTGGCCAGCTTGACGACCTTGCGCTTCGGGTCGTCGGCGGCCAGGCCCAGCTGGTCGAAGACGTGCTCGCCGATGAACGGGTAGTTCAGCGCCTCGACATAGCCCGCTCCGGCCAGTGCGCGGCCGACGCGGCGGTGCAGGCGCTGCCGGTCGGTGAGGCCGCGGCCCGCGGGGGGCTTGGGCAGGGTGGAGGGCAGGTTCTCGTAGCCCTCCAGGCGGATGACCTCTTCGGCGAGGTCGTTCGGGTCCGTCAGGTCGGGGCGCCAGGACGGGACGGTGACGATCAGCTCGTCCTGCCCGTACACGTCGCAGCCGACCTCCTGGAGACGGCGTACGACGGTCTCGCGGCCGTACTCGACGCCCGCGACCATGTCCGGGTGGTTCGCCGGGATCGAGATCGTGCGCGGCGCGGACGGGGCGATGACCTCGGTGACGCCCGCGTCGGCGGTGCCGCCGGCGAGGAGGACCAGGAGGTCGACCGTGCGCTGGGCGGCGGCCGCGGCGGCCTGCGGGTCGACCCCGCGCTCGAAGCGCTTGGACGCCTCGGAGGCCAGCTTGTGACGGCGGGCCGTGCGCGCGATGGTGATCGCGTCGAAGTGGGCGGCCTCGATGACGACCTCGGTGGTGGTGCCCTCGGTGTCGTCGATCTCGGTGTTGGCACCGCCCATGACGCCCGCGAGGCCGATGGCACCCCGGTCGTCGGTGATGAGCAGATCCTCGGGGTCCAGCGTGCGCGTGACACCGTCGAGGGTGGTGAGCTTCTCGCCCGGCTCGGCCCGGCGCACACCGATCGCACCCTGGACGCGGGAGCGGTCGTACGCGTGCAGGGGCTGGCCCAGTTCCAGCATCACGTAGTTGGTGATGTCGACGGCGAGCGAGATCGGGCGCATGCCCGCCTTTTGGAGGCGGCGCCTGAGCCAGATCGGGGACTGCGCGTCCGGGTCGAGCCCGGTCACCGTGCGGGCGGTGAAGCGGTCGCAGGCGAACGGGTCGGAGACCTCGACCGGGTAGCCGTACGCGTTCGGGGCCGGTACGTCGAGCAGGGCCGGGTCGCGCAGCGGGAGGCCGTAGGCGATGGCCGTCTCGCGGGCGATGCCGCGCAGGGACAGGGCGTAGCCGCGGTCGGGCGTGACGGCGATGTCGAGGACCTCGTCGACGAGCTGGAGCAGCTCGATCGCGTCCGTACCGACCTCGTGCTCCGGCGTCAGGACGATGATGCCGCCGCTGCCGTCGTCGCCCATGCCCAGCTCGTCGCCCGAGCAGATCATGCCGTGCGAGGTGTGGCCGTACGTCTTGCGCGCGGCGATCGCGAAGTCGCCGGGCAGGACGGCGCCCGGGAGGACCACGACGACCTTGTCGCCGACGGCGAAGTTGCGGGCGCCGCAGACGATCTCCTGGGGCTCGCCGGTGCCGTTGGCGGTACCGACGTCGACCGTGCAGAAGCGGATCGGCTTCTTGAAGCCCTCCAGCTCCTCGATGGTCAGCACCTGGCCGACGACCAGCGGACCCTTGAGGCCCGCGCCGACCTGCTCGACGGTCTCGACCTCGAGGCCGACCGAGATGAGCTTCTCCTGGACATCTCGGCCGGTCTGAGTCGCCGGCAGGTCGACGTACTCCCGCAGCCAAGAAAGCGGGACCCGCATCAGATCTCCATCCCGAACGGCCGGGTGAACCGGACGTCACCCTCGACCATGTCTCGCATGTCTTCGACGTTGTGGCGGAACATCAGCATCCGCTCGATGCCGAACCCGAAGGCGAATCCGCTGTACTTCTCGGGGTCGACACCGCACGCGACGAGCACGCGCGGGTTGACCATGCCGCAGCCGCCCAGCTCGATCCAGCCCTCGCTGGAGCAGGTCCGGCAGGGGCGGTCGGGGTTGCCGACGGAGGTGCCCTTGCAGACGTAGCAGAGCATGTCCATCTCGGCGGACGGCTCGGTGAAGGGGAAGTAGTTGGGCCGCAGCCGCGTCTTCATGTCCGAGCCGAAGAGCGACTGGACCATGTGGTCCATGGTGCCCTTGAGGTCGGCCATGGTCAGGCCCTCGTCGATGGCGAGGAGCTCGATCTGGTGGAAGACGGGGGTGTGCGTGGCGTCCAGCTCGTCCGTGCGGTACACGCGGCCGGGGCACACGATGTAGACCGGCGGCTCGCGGTCGAGCATGGAGCGGGCCTGCACGGGCGAGGTGTGCGTGCGCAGCACGACACCGGACTCGTCGCCCTCGGTCCCCTTGGGGCCCTGGACGAAGAAGGTGTCCTGCATCTGCCGGGCCGGGTGGTCCGGGGTGAAGTTCAGGGCGTCGAAGTTGAACCACTCCGCCTCGACCTCGGGGCCCTCGGCGACCTCGTACCCCATGGAGACGAAGACGTCCGCGACGCGCTCCATGAACGTGGTCAGCGGGTGGCGGGCGCCGGCCGGTACGCGGTCGTACGGCAGGGTGACGTCCACCGCCTCCTCGACCAGCACGCGGGCGTCCCGCTCGGCCTCCAGCTCGGTCTGGCGGGCGGCGAGCGCCTTGTTGACGGCGCCCCGGGCCTGGCCGACGAGCTTGCCCGCGGCGGCCTTGGCCTGCGGGGGCAGCGCGCCGATCTCGCGGTTGGCGAGGGCCAGCGGCGAGGTGCCGCCGGTGTGGGCGACCTTGGCCTCCTGGAGCGCGTCGAGGGAGTCCGCGGCGGCGAAGGCGGCGAGCGCCTCGTCCCGCATGCGCTCGATCTCTTCGGGTTTCAGGGCCTCGACCTCTACAGGGTCGTACGACTTGTTCGGTGCCGACATCTCTTCCCGTGCTTCCGGTTGGCTGGCGGATGGTCCCCGTCGCGACTCTGGGAACGCCTCGTCCCTGAAACGGGGACGCAAAGGTGCCAAAGGCCGAGTCTAACGGGGGTGAGGTGTTCGAACGCGCCCGTGGGGCCTCGTCGGCGTTACTGGAGGTACGCCGGGGTGCTCACGGGCAACATAAATCGGAACTCGGCGCCGCCGCCGGGGGCGCGGCCGACCGTGATGGAGCCGCCGTGGGCCTCGACGATGCCCTTGACGATGTACAGCCCGAGGCCGGTGCCGCCGCGCTTGCTGCCCCGCCAGAAGCGGGTGAAGACGCGGTTCATGGACTCCTCCGGGATGCCGGGCCCCTCGTCGCTCACCGTGACCGACGTGGCCGTGTTCTGGTCGGCGTCCCCCTCACGCGGGGACAGCGCGGCCGTGACATCGATGGTGACGGTTCCCTCGCCGTGGCGCACGGCATTTTCCAGCAGGTTGCTGAGCACCTGGTCGACCTTGTCGGGGTCCGCCCAGAGGGCCGGCAGGGGCTGCTCTATGCGGAGCAGGAACCGGTCGGCGGGCTGCCCTGCGGCCACGTACGCCTGGATGTGGCGGCCGACGGCGGCGCCCATGTCGACGGGCTGGCGGCGCAGTTCGAGCCGGCCGGAGTCGATGCGCGAGATGTCGAGCAGTTCGGCGATGAGCCGGGTGACGCGGTTGGCGTCGGCGTCGACGGTCTCCAGCATCAGTTTCTTCTGGTCGTCGGTGAACCGTTCCCACTTCGCGAGCAGGGTCGCGGTGAAGCCCTTGACGGAGGTGAGCGGCGAGCGCAGTTCGTGGGCGACGATGGCGATCAGCTCGGCGTGGCTGCGCTCGGTACGGCGGCGGGCCTCGGTGTCGCGCAGGGAGACGACCACGCGGCGGATCGGCCCGGTGGGACGCGTCCGCAGATAACGCGCCGAGACGAGCACCTCACGCCCGCCGGGCAGCAGCAGATTCCGCTCGGGCTGGCCGTTCCTGATCGCGAGCCCGCCGTAAGGGTCGGTCAGCTGCCACCAGCGCCGCCCTTCGAGGTCTTCTAACGGAAGGGCACGGTCGAGCCCGAGGCCCAGGGCATCAGCGGCACGAACGGCGGTGATGCGTGCGGCGGCGGCGTTGAAGCAGATCACCCGGCCGTGCTCGTCGGCGACGACGAGACCGTCGGGCAGGTCGTCGGGGTCGATGCCCAGGTCGGCTCCGAATCCCGCTCCGGACCCGGGACCGGGCCGGGCGGGATCACCGTGCCGGGAGGCGGGTTCACTCCGCAATTCCCGTGCCCCCAGTGTTCCGCTCGTGCCGACAGTCATCCCCGTACCCCACCTCTCGGACTGGCGCAGTGGGCCCCCGAGCCCGTCACCCTACTAGCTCTCGGTGACGGAGCGGCACCCTCCGGAGGCGCGCTGTGCACGGGCGGACGCGTAGAGACATACGGCGGCGGCGGTCGCCAGGTTCAGGCTTTCCGCCTTTCCGTGAATGGGAACACGCACGACGGCGTCGGCCAGCGCGCGCGTCTCCTCCGGGAGCCCCCAGGCCTCGTTGCCGAACACCCAGGCGGTGGGCCCGCCCATGGTCCCCTTGTCCAGCTCGTCGTCGAGGTCGTCGGCGCCCACGCCGTCGGCGGCCAGAATCCGTACGCCGACGCCCTTGAGCCCGGCCACGGCCTCCTCGACGGGCACCCCGACGGCCACGGGCAGATGGAACAGGGAGCCCACGGAGGCGCGTACGGCCTTGGGATTGTAGAGATCCACAGACGCATCGGTGAGTACGACGGCCTCGGCCCCGGCGGCGTCCGCGCACCGCAGGACGGTGCCGGCGTTGCCCGGGTCGCGGACGTTCGCGAGGACGGCGACCAGCTTGGGCCGCGCCTTGAGGATGTCCTCGAACGGGGTGTCGATGAACCGGCAGACCCCGACGAGGCCCTGCGGGGTGACGGTGGTGGAGATGTCGGCGATGACGTCGTCATCGGCGAGGTGGAGGCGTGCGCCGCTGTTCTCGGCCTCCCCGATGATGTCGGCGTACCGCTCGGCGGCGTCGACGGTGGCGAACAGCTCGACGAGCGTCCCCTTGCCGTACCCGGCCGCTTCCCGCACGGCCTGCGGCCCCTCCGCGAGGAACAGCCGCTCCTTCCCCCGGAAGTTCCGCCGGGCAAGCCGCCGCGCGGCGGCGACGCGGGCGGAACGCGGGGAGATCAACTCGGGGGCGGGGGGCATGTGGGCACCTTCGAGGTCGGGTCGGGTGAGGCGAGCGCCTGAGGGGGTGGGTGCATCGGTTGCGTGGCCGGTGCGGGCCGGTGGGGCTTCTCGCGCAGTTCCCCGCGCCCCTGAAAGGCGGGGGCTGCGCCCCTCGCCTTTCGGCCCGCAGGGCCGGGTCTTTTGCTTTTAGGGGCGCGGGGAACTGCGCGAGAAGCCCCACCGGACCCGCACCCGACAACGCACCCAAAAAAAGCCCGGGCCCGCAGGCGGCGAACGCCTGCGGGCCCGGGGTCACATCACACGCGGCTCAAGGCCAGCGCGAGCGTCACGCGGCCTTGGGCGCGTTGACGTCCGCCGGAAGAGCCTTCTGCGCGACCTCGACCAGCGCGGCGAACGCACCGGCGTCGTTCACGGCCAGCTCGGCCAGGATCTTGCGGTCCACCTCGATGTTCGCGGCGTTCAGACCCTGGATGAAGCGGTTGTACGTGATGCCGTTGGCGCGGGCAGCGGCGTTGATGCGCTGGATCCACAGCCGACGGAAGTCACCCTTGCGCTTCTTGCGGTCGTTGTAGTTGTAGACCAGCGAGTGGGTGACCTGCTCCTTGGCCTTGCGGTACAGACGCGAACGCTGACCGCGGTAGCCGGAGGCGGCTTCGAGGATCGCCCGGCGCTTCTTGTGGGCGTTTACTGCCCGCTTGACGCGTGCCACTTTTTAACTCCTTGTAGCGGGGCCGTGGTTGTTGTCACACAGCCCGGATTTCGACAGGGTCCCGGTCTTCAGACGTACGTACGGCGCGCGGGCGCCGGTACGTCACTTGCCGAGAAGCTTCTTGATCTTCTTGGCGTCGCCCGGGGCCATCTCGGCGTTGCCGGTGAGGCGACGCGTCAGACGGGACGACTTGTGCTCGAGCAGGTGGCGCTTGCCGGCGCGCTCGCGGAGCACCTTGCCGGAGCCGGTGATCTTGAAGCGCTTGCTGGCACCGCTGTGCGACTTGTTCTTCGGCATAGCGCCGTTCTCTCCTCGTCAGTGGCGTTCCGGTGCCCGGTCGTGAAACCGGGCACGGTGGAACGTCATATGTATGGGTTGGCATCCCAGGGCGTGAGCCCCGGGATCAGACCTCGGCGGATGCCTCGGCCTGAGCCTCGACGGTCTCGGCCTCGGCGGTGGCGGCGTCATCGACGATGTCCTCGTCGACCTCGTCGCTCTCCGCGGCGTTCTGCGACTTGCCCGGGTTGGCCTTCGCTTCCGCCTTGCGCGCCGCCTGGGCCTCACGGGCCTCGGCCATCGCCTCGGTCTTCTTCTTGTGCGGACCGAGAACCATGATCATGTTCCGGCCGTCCTGCTTCGGGTTCGACTCGATGAACCCGAGGTCCTCGACGTCCGACGCGAGCCGCTGCAGCAGTCGGTAGCCCAGCTCGGGCCGGGACTGCTCGCGACCACGGAACATGATCGTGATCTTGACCTTGTCGCCCTGCTTGAGGAACCGGACGACGTGACCCTTTTTGGTGTCGTAGTCGTGCGGATCGATCTTCGGCCGGAGCTTCATTTCCTTGATGACCGTGTGCGCCTGGTTCTTGCGCGCCTCACGGGCCTTCATGGCCGACTCGTACTTGAACTTCCCGTAGTCCATGAGCTTGCAGACCGGCGGGCGAGCGCTCGCC
Source organism: Streptomyces sp. NPDC002680 (assembly GCF_042889145.1). Lineage (NCBI taxonomy): Bacteria > Bacillati > Actinomycetota > Actinomycetes > Kitasatosporales > Streptomycetaceae > Streptomyces > Streptomyces sp. NPDC002680. The sequence continues at coordinate 14,467 of NZ_JBIAQP010000025.1, read as the reverse complement.
GCCACCTCGACCAGGTCGAGGTCGTACTCCTGCGCAAGCTCCAGGGCCTTGGCAAGCGGAACAATCCCGACCTGCTCGCCGCTGGGACCGACAAGTCGCACTTCGGGAACGCGAATCCGGTCGTTGATGCGGGGCTCGGTGCTGATGGATCCTCCTCGGTAGCACCACACGGCGGTCTGGCGGACAACCGCGTATGTCTCTGATGACGTTGGGACCAACCACCGGGCCACATGAAAAATGCCCCGACGGGACACAGGCGGGGCTCCAAAGGAATACCGGAGCACCGCCGCGGTCAACCGCGGGGCGCACATCGGGCGACTCCATCGTCCGTACGGAACGATGGTGGCCGCCTGACCGGGTGACCCGCCGTCCGTGAGGATGGCCGGGTGGGAGATCGGAGCCTCCACTTGTGGGCCGGGCACGCAAGTGTCCAGCCGGTCGTTACAAAAGGTTAGCACCAAGTAGGGACTGGTGCGAACCGGCGGGTACCCGGCGCCCGCACAAAGGGGCGCGATCCCCGGGGCCTATCGTGTGGGCCATGAGTGAGACCCCTCCCCAGAGTCCCCAGAACGCCGACTTCGACGCCATGACCCGCGACATCGCCGAGGTTCCGGCGGTCGAGGTGATCGTCACGGTCGCCGTGAACCTGATGAGCGCCGCCGCCGTGAAGCTCGGTCTGACCGACGAGGGCGACAAGTACAAGGACCTGGACGAGGCCCGCAAGCTGGTGCACGCCCTCGCCGGCCTGCTCGACGCGTCCACGACGGAGATCAGCTCCTTCCACGCGGCCCCGCTGCGCGACGGCCTGAAGTCGCTCCAGCTGGCGTTCCGCGAGGCGTCCCTCGTCCCGGACGAACCGGGCCAGGGCCCCGGCGAGAAGTACACGGGCCCGATCTACGGCTAGGGACGTGTGTAAAGGGGCTCGCCGGGAGGCACCGCCCCGGCCGGCAGCAGTGCCAGGTCGAGGCCGCGCACCAGGCGGGCCCTGAGCGTCTCGTCGGCGGCGAGGCGTCCGGCGACCGCGCGGGCCGCGTCGGCGGGGGGTGCGGCCGGGTCAAGTACGAGCGCGAGGGTGCCGTCGGCCTGTCCCGGGCCCAGGTGGGCGCGGACCACGGCGGGCTCGGCGGCCACGGCGGCCCGTACGGCGTCGACCACGGCGGGATCGGCGAGCGGATCGGCCGTCGTACGCCCCTCGGCGAGCGCGCGCAGCGCGGGTCCGGTCAGCTCGTACGGCACCGGACCGGCCAGGTCGAGCACGATCGTGTCGGCCTTCTCGTGCACGGCGGCCTGGATGGCCTGGTGGAGGGGTACGGCGACGGGGCGGGCGGCCGGGTCCCAGCGGGCGAGGGAGTCGGTGGACGTGAAGGCGGGCAGCGCGGTCCGGTTCCCTGCCCTCAGGGTCGGTACGGCCATGTCGCTGGTCTTCTCGTGGCGCAGCCCGTTCTCGTCCTCCTCGACCTCCCCGAGCACCGCGACGACGGGGACGAGCAGCCGGGCGCCCTTGAGCGCGGCCAGCACCGGTCCGACGGCGCCCCGGTCCTCGGCCCAGGCGGCCAGCGCGGCGCTCAGCCGGGGGTCGGCGGTGCCGTCGTCGTCGGGGAAGCCGGAGTCGGGAATGTTCTTGTTCGCCACGGTGACCGACCCTATCGGGGGATCGCTCCTGGGCTTTCGCCGCCCCGGAAACCCACTGTTTACCGGACTCACGAGATTCTCAGTCAGCGCTGACACACATCTAACATTCGCCTAATCCACCGCACAGTCAGGGCCGCCAGCATCGCGGCATGGCCTCTGAGAGAGCTCCCCGGCGTCGGTCGATCGTCCACATCGTGCTCGCCGCCGCGATCGTCATGGGCGGTACGGGGGTGGGTACCGCGTATGTGAAGGCACAGGCGCACGCGGGCCGCGTATCGTCGGCGTCGCCGGCCTCTCCCTCGCCCTCCACGTCGGCGTCGGCGTCGAGTTCGGCTTCGGCTTCGGTGAGCGAGGAGGCGTCGGTGGAACCCCAGGCGGATCCCACGGTGGATCCGGACACGCTGCTGTCCGAGGCGATGAAGCGGGTGACGGCCGCGGCCGAGAACGGGGCCGAGGTGTCCGTGGCCGTGCTCGACGTAGAGTCGGGCGACAGCGCCACGTACGGGGACGGGGCCTTCGACACGGCGAGCATCGTCAAGGTGGACATCCTGGCGACGCTGCTGCTCCAGGCGCAGGACGAGAAGCGGAGTCTCACGGCGCAGGAGAAGCGGTACGCCACCGCGATGATCGAGCTCAGCGACAACGCCTCGGCGTCGGCGCTGTGGACGGCGATCGGCAAGGCGAAGGGGCTCGCCGCCGCCAACAAGCGCTTCGGGCTGACGGACACCGAGGGCGGCACGGGCATGCTGTGGGGCCTGACCCAGACCACGGCGGCCGATCAACTCACCCTGCTCCGGCAGGTGTTCGCGGAGAACGGGGAGTCGTCGCGGCTGAGCGAGGCGTCCCGGACGTATCTCCAGGGCCTGATGGGCTCCATAGCCGTGGACCAGGACTGGGGGGTGTCGGCCGCGGCTGACGGAGGCACCAAAGGCGCCCGATTCGCCCTGAAGAACGGCTGGTTGCCGCGTACGGCGACCGGACTGTGGGACATCAACAGCGTCGGGCGGGTCACGGCGACGGACGGGCGCGAGTACCTCGTCGCGGTGGTGTCGAACGGCAACACGACGAAGGCGAAGGGGATTTCGCTGGTGGAGTCGGCGGCGCGGGCGGCGGTCTCGGTGTTCGCGAGCGCGGACACGGGGGCGACGACGGCCACGAAATCCGGTACCACCACCGGGTCCTGACGGACGATCAGGTCACCGGATCAGTCACCGGGGGAAGTCGTCGTCGTACGAGTCGTGGGCGGGTTGGACGACCGTTCTGCGGCGACCGCGCCACAGTGTGACCGCCGCGATGAGGAGCAGGGCACCGAGGCCGCCCGCGACGGGGCCGGCCCAGCCTGCGGAGTCGTCCTTCTTGGGGGCCGCGTCGGGGCCCGTACCGAAGTACTCCTTGCCGTACTCGGCCGACTTGAGCTGTTCCGGCTTGAGCTTGCCCGCCGCCTTGATGGCCGCAGCGGGGTCGATGAAGCCGTAGCCACGGGAGTCGTCCCGGCCGCCGTCGGGCGAGTTGCGGGCCGTGTCCTCCAGGAGCTTCTTGATCTGGGCCGGGGTCAGTCCGGGGTGGGCGGCCTTGATGAGGGCGACGGCGCCGGAGACGAAGGCGGCGGCGGCGCTCGTGCCCCAGCCCTCGTAGTAGCGCTCGTCGGGAGCGGCGATGACGACGTCGACGCCGGGGGCGCTGACCGTGGCGTACCAGCGGCGGGTGGAGAAGAAGGCGCGGGTGCCGTACTTGTCGACGGCGGTCGCGGCGATCACGCCGGGGTAGGCGGCCGGGTAGGAGATGTGGTCGCCCTTGTCGCCGCCGTTGCCCGCCGAGGCGACGACGACGGCGCCCTTCTCCAGGGCGTACTGGACGGCCTCGTCCTCGGCGGGTTCGGGGTGGGCGGACTTGGAGTCGTCGCCGAGGGAGAGGTTGATGACGTCGGCGCCCTGGTCGGTGGCCCAGCGGATGCCTTCGGCGAGGGCGTTGCCGCGGGTGTTGCGGGCCTTGCCGCGGGCCGAGTCGCCGTCCTCGAGGATCACGCGGACGGGGAGGATCTTCGCCTCGGGGGCGATGCCCATGACTCCGTCGTCGTTGTCGTAGCCATGGCCGTGACCAGCGATGATGCCGGCCATGGCGGTGCCGTGCCTGGCCCAGGCGGCGTCGCCCCGGCTCGCGCCGAAGCCGACCATGTCCTTGCCTGCCAGGACATTGCCGACGAGGTCGGGGTGGTCGGCCTCGACGCCGGTGTCCAGCACGGCGACCGTGATGCCCTTGCCCTTGGTCGTACGCCAGGCCTCCTGCGTGTGCATGGCGTCGAGGGCCCACTGCTGGGCCCGGATGCCGTCGGCGTACGCGCTGGTGGCGGGCAGGAGGGAGAGCGAGCCGGCCAGGAGGAGGACGAGGAGCCCGCTGCGGGCTGTGCGGGTCCGGATCATGACTGCTGCTTCGCGGCCGAGCCGACGGTCTTGCGCAGGGCCCGTTCCACGCGGTCGGCCAGGCCCTTCGCCTCGTGGCCGAGGCCCGCCTGGGCGGGGGCGGTGGTGGCGCCGGTGGCCATGGCCGCGTCGGCGGGCTGCGGGGAGTCGACCTTCCGACCATCGGCCCAGCCGGAGACGGCGTATGTGACGACGGGGGCGTCGGTGAGGACGGAGATGGTCCAGGAGGCGCGCTGGGCGTCCGTGAAGCCGGCGGCGAGGGTGTTCTTCGCGGCGTAGGGCCGGGGCATCAGGTCGGCCCGCTGGTCGAGTTTCTCGTTGCTGAAGCGGGTGCGCAGGGCGCGCATCGCGGTGGCGTCGGCCTTGGTGAAGAGGAGGCCGACGGTGGTGACGTAGCTCTGGGTCTCGTCGGTGTAGGTGGCGCGCAGGAGGCGCTGGCAGCCGACGGGCGCGAGGGCTTTGAGCAGCAGCGGGTCGAAGGCATCGGCACAACCGCTGTCCGGGGCGACGGCGATCCTGGTCCAGGTCCGGTCGGCGCCACCGGGCCCGGCCCCGTCGCCGTCGATGGTGGGCGGAAACAACTCGTCCACGGGAACGCTGTGCCAGAGACCGGCGGCGGCGGTGAACGCGGTACGCGCACCGGCGTCCCCCGACCCGTCCCCGGTGAGCCAACTCCCGGTCAGCGCACCCCCGATGAGCCCGAGCCCGACCACGGCACAGACAGCGGCGAGCAACACCCGCCCGCTGAAGGAGCGGTACCGCCCCCCGATCCCGTACACATCGGGCTCGGCAAGCGACACAACGGGCCGCCCGGACCCACCGACACCGGAGTCACCGCCGTAGGGGGCGTTCCAGGAGAGCGCGGGGTCGGGCATGCCGGGTGCGGGGCGCGGGGGGTCGACGGGGGGCGGGGGCATCTCGGCGGCGCCGGGACGGCCGTTGGGCGCCTGGGGCTGGTCGGACACCTGCGGGTACGGCCGACCGACCGGGCCGGAGGACGCGCTCGCCGGAGGCACCTGCGCGACGCCAGGACGGCCGCCCGATCTCTGGCGCGGGTCGGGCGCCGGCGAGTACGACGGGGCGGAGGACGCGTTCGTCGGGGGCATCTCAGCGGCGCCTGGACGCCCGTTGGACGCCTGGAGCGGGTCCGGCACCTGCGCGTTCGGCAGATACGGGCGGCCGACCGGGGCGGAAGGCGCGCTCGCCGGGGCGTTCCCGGCGGCGCGGGAACCGCTGCCCGGCGTGTCAGGCCGGTCGGGCACGGACGGGTTCGAGACAGACGGGCGGCCGGAGGGCACGTTCACCGGGGGCATCTCGGTGGCGCCGGGACGGTTGCTCGACGTCTGAGGCGGGCCGGTCTCGGACGGAGCCGAGAGATACGGCCGACCGGCCGGGGCGGAAGGCCCACTCCCGGCGGTGCCGGGACGGTTGCCCGGCGCCTGGGGCGGGTCGGTCGCGGACGGGTCCGAGAGGTACGGGCGGCCGCCGGGGGCCGAGGGACCGCTTGTCGGGCGCGGGGGATCTGCGGGCGCCGGAGGATCGGTTGCGGGCCTGCCCATGGGGTACGGGCGGGCGGCTGGGGCCGAAGGCCTGTTTATCGGGCGCAGCGGATCAGCAGGCGCAGGAGAGCCGGCCACAGGCCCGCCCGTGAGGTACGGGCGACCGGCCGGGGCCGAAGGCGCACCCGCCGGGCGTGGAGGGTCGGCCGGCGCCGGAGGCATCTCGGCGGCGCCCGATGCCTGGGACCGGTCGGACGGGTCCGGGAGGTACGAGCGGCCACCGGGGGCGAAGGGCCGGTCAGGCGTGCGGGGTGTGTCTGTGGAGCGCGGCTGAGGGCCTGTGCCGGGACGGCCGTTGGGGCTGGGGGGCGTCTCGCCCGTGCGCGGCTGGGCGGTCGGCGGGGCCTTGCGGAGGCGCCGGGTCGTCTCCGGGTCGGTCTCGGTGAGCGCGGTCGGGCGCCAGGGTGCCACGGGCGGCTGGTGGGTCGGGCGCGGCGGCAGGTCGGGCCGGGGGCGCGGTGCCGCCGGGGCACGGCCGACGGGCGGCCCGTCGGGGAGCCGCGCCGAGGAGCGCGGCGGCGGAGGCGGGGCTATGGGGTCGGTGCCCTCGCGGGAGGGGGCACGCAGGTGCGGGAAGCGGGGCGTACCAGTGGTGCCGGGTGTACGCCCGGACGTCGTGGTCGTCGCCTCGTCGGGCGCGCCGGGCCTGCCGGCCATGCGCCCCGCATCGGTCCGGTCGCCTGCGCCAGGCTGGTCGCCCGTGCTGCCCGCACCGCCCGCACCGCCCGCACCGCCCGCACCGCCCGCACCGCCCGCACCGGGCAAATCTGCCGTGGCGCCCTCGCTGCCCCCACCGGGCCGCTCGCCCGTGGTGCCCGCGCTGTTCCAGCCAGGCGTGCTGCCCGCGCCGTTGCGGCCGACCGTCGGGGCGTCCGTCGACGGCCGCGGTCCGGGCGGGCCGGAAGTCGGCGGGCGGTGCGCGCCGTCCGGCGTGCTCCTCCCGTCCTCCGCGGTCTCGTCCGTGTCCGGCGGAGTGGTCGGACGTGGAGGGATGGAGGCGCGGCGCGCTTCCGTACTCATGCCACCCCCCGTTCCAAAATCCGTGCGGCGCGGGACGCGGCCGTCCCGGGCACGCATACCCGCGCGGGCGTGCCGCCATCCGGGCGCGTACCTTCGCGCGCGGTGGCTCCTCCCTGCGTGAAGCGTCACTCTACGGGTTGACACCCACCGAGCGGGAACCAGTCCGCGGCACCGTGGCTTCTGCCCGGATCGTCCCCCTACCCTGCGGTAATCGTGTCTGGCAGGCTTCGTTCATGACTGCCCGCGCCGCTGACCGGGCCCGTTACGACCGGGCCACCGCTCACCTCGACGCACCGCTCGCGATCGTCGATCTGGAGGCCTTCGACGCCAACGCCGACGACCTCGTGCGGCGGGCCGCGGGCAAGCCGATCCGGGTCGCCAGCAAGTCCGTACGCTGCCGGGCCCTGCTCGAACGCGTGCTGGCCCGGGAGGGCTTCGCGGGCATCATGTCGTTCACCCTCGGCGAGTCCCTCTGGCTCGCGCGGTCGGGGTTCGACGACATCCTGCTCGCCTATCCGTCGGCGGACCGCAAGGCCTTCGCCGAGCTGGCCTCGGATCCGAAACTCGCCGCCGCCGTGACCGTCATGGTCGACGATCCGGCCCAGCTCGGGTTCATCGACGACGCCCGGGGCGGCGGGCGCGAAGTCGTGCGTGTCTGCCTGGAGTTGGACACCTCGCTGCAACTGCTCGGGGGGCGGGTGCGCGTCGGGGCCCGGCGGTCGCCGTTGCGCTCCCCCGGCCAACTCGCCGATCTGGCCCGGGTGATCGCCCGGCGGCCCGGTTTCCGGCTCGTGGGGATCATGGCGTACGAAGGGCACATCGCCGGGGTCGGTGACGCGATCCCGGGACGGCCGGTGCGGTCGCGGGCGATCCGGCTGATGCAGGCCACGGCCCGGCGCGAACTCGTCGAGCGGCGCGCGGCGGTCGTACGGGCGGTGCGGGCCGTCGTGCCCGACCTGGAGTTCGTCAACGGCGGCGGTACGGGCAGCGTGCAGACGACGGCCGCCGAGGACGCGGTCACCGAGATCGCCGCCGGGTCCGGGCTCTACGTACCGCGGCTCTTCGACAACTACACGTCGTTCAGGGGGCGTCCGGCCGCGCTGTTCGCCCTGCCCGTCGTGCGCCGGCCGGGGGTCGGGGTCGTCACGGTGCTGGGCGGCGGCTATCCGGCGTCCGGCGCGGCGGGGGCGGACCGGCTGCCGGTGCCGTATCTGCCGGAGGGGCTGCGGTACGACGCCCAGGAGGGCCCGGGTGAGGTGCAGACGCCGTTGCTCGGCTCGCCGGCCGACGATCTGCTCGTCGGCGACAAGGTGTGGTTCCGGCACGCGAAGGCCGGTGAGCTGTGCGAACGGTTCGAGGTGCTGCGGCTGGTGGCGGGCGACACGGTGACGGCGACGGTCCCGACGTACCGGGGAGAGGGCCACACCTTCCTGTAGCGCACCTCTGTAGCGCGCCGGAACATGTCCGCTCAGTCCGACGGGCCGATGCTGCTGCCCACTCCCCCGCCGGTGTCCGCGTCGCCGATCGGCCGGATGCCCTCGGTGATCCTGTCGAGGTCGGTCAGCGGCGGCCCGTCCGGACCCGCGTCGACGGCGAAGCGGACGACGACCGGTGCCCCCGTACCGACGCTGGACGGGAAGGCGAGCGACTGGACGTAACCGCCGGGCCCGGCCTCGGTGGTGACCCGCCAGCGGACGAAGTACCCGGCGCGGCCCGCGACGGCGACCGTGCCCGAGCCGACGACCCGGTGCCCCGTGATCCCGCCGAAGGGCCGGCTGCCGATGCGGTCGCGGTCGTACGCGTCGTCGGCCGCGTCCGCGATGTCCGCCCTGGCCAGAGCCTCGGGCGAGGTCTCGGCGTTCTCGGTGACCGTGCGCGAGACGACCCGGCCGTGGTGGCAGACACCGGGGTCGCCGGGGCAGTCGTAGGTGCCGTCGGTGGTCATGACGAGGTCGTCCTCGGTGACGAACTCGGGCCTGACCCAGCCGTCGAGGAGTGGGAAGGTGATCCCGTTCAGCTCGTCGGCCACCAGGGCGGGGGCTGAGGTGGCGGCTGGGGGCGGGGTGTCCGCGACGGTCGGGCCCGTACCCGTACTCGCCCCCGAACTCGTCCCCGTACTCACCGTCGTACCCGTGTCCTCGCCGCCGCTCAGGACGAGCGCGCCCGCGACGATCGCCGCGACCAGGACCCCTGCCGCCGCCGCGAGGACGGTCGCCTTGGCCCGGCCCCCGCCCCCGCCGGGCTGCGGCGGGGGCGGGGGCGCTTCGGGCGTGCGCCAGTGGTCGGTCCAGGCCGTGCCGCCCCACCAGCGCTCCGTGTGCGGGGCGGCCGGGTCGCGGTACCAGCCGGGCGGTGGCGTCGTGCTCATTCCGGCACTGTAGGGGCGCACCCCTGGCCGACGTACGGCTGTCGCCCTACACGGGAGTGACGTACGCGCCCGCGATGCCGCCGTCCACCAGGAAGTCGGTGGCGTTGACGAAGGACGAGTCGTCGCTGGCCAGGAAGGCGACGGCGGCGGCGATCTCGTCGGCCTCGGCGAAGCGGCCGACCGGGATGTGGACGAGCCGGCGGGCGGCCCGCTCGGGGTCCTTGGCGAACAGTTCCTGGAGGAGCGGGGTGTTGACCGGGCCGGGGCAGAGGGCGTTGACGCGGATGCCCTCGCGGGCGAACTGGACGCCCAGTTCACGGGTCATGGCGAGGACGCCGCCCTTGGAGGCCGTGTACGAGATCTGGGACGTCGCGGCGCCCATCCTCGCCACGAACGACGCCGTGTTGATGATCGAGCCCTTGCCCTGGCGCCGCATGTAGGGGATCGCGGCCTTGCAGCACAGGAAGACGGAGGTGAGGTTGACCTCCTGGACGCGCTTCCAGGCCTCCAGCCCTGTCTCCAGGATGGAGTCGTCGTCGGGCGGTGAGATACCGGCGTTGTTGAACGCGATGTCGACGCTGCCGTAGGTGTCGTACGCCGTCTTGAAGAGCGCCTCGACCTGCTCGGGGTCGGTGACGTCGACCTTGACGAAGATCCCGCCGATCTCCTCGGCGGCGGCCTTGCCGCGTGTCTCGTCGACGTCGCCGCAGACGACGTGGGCGCCCTCGGAGGCGAGCCTGCGCGCGGTGGCGAGGCCGATGCCGCTGCCGGCACCGGTGATGACGGCGGTACGGCCGACGAGACGCCTGCAAATGCTCTCTGCGGTCACTGTGCGGGCCTTCCGTGCTAGATGGTCTAGATGGTGCTGATGAAGACGTTCTTGGTTTCGGTGAAGGCGGTGAGGGCGTCCGGGCCCAGCTCGCGGCCGATCCCGGACTGCTTGAATCCGCCGAAGGGGGTCCAATAGCGCACGCTGGAGTGCGAGTTGACGGACAGGTTGCCCGCCCGGACGGCCTGCGAGACGCGCAGGGCGCGGCCGACGTCCCGGGTCCAGATGGAGCCGGAGAGGCCGTAGTCCGTGCCGTTGGCCAGCTGGATCGCCTCCGCCTCGTCCGCGAAGGGGAGGACGACGGCGACGGGGCCGAAGACCTCCTCGACGGCCACGCGCGCGTGCGGGTCGACGTCGGTGAGGACGGTCGGCGGGAACCAGAAGCCGGGGCCCGCGGGCGCCTCGCCCCGGATGCCGGCCAGGTCGTCGGTGACGTACCCGCGTACGCGGTCCAGTTGGGCCCTGGAGATCAGTGGGCCCATCTGGGTCTTCTCGTCGGCCGGGTCGCCGACGAGGACGGACTCGACGGCGGGGGCGAGGAGTTCGAGGAAGCGGTCGTACACGGAGCGCTGGACGAGGATGCGGGTGCGGGCGCAGCAGTCCTGGCCGGAGTTGTCGAGGAAGGACATGGGGGCGGCGGCTGCCGCGGCCTCGATGTCCGCGTCGGCGAAGACGATGTTGGGGCTCTTGCCGCCGAGTTCGAGGGTGACACGCTTGAGGAGCGCCGACCCTTTCGCCAGCACCTGCTTGCCCACGCCGGTCGATCCGGTGAAGACGATCTTCGCTACGCCCGGGTGTTCGACGAGCGCGTTGCCCGCGACGGGGCCGTGACCGGGCAGCACCTGGAACAGCCCCTCGGGAAGGCCTGCCTCCAGGGCGAGTTCGGCCAGCCGGAGGGCGGTCAGCGGAGTCGTCTCGGCGGGTTTGAGGATGACCGCGTTGCCGGCGGCGAGCGCGGGGGCTGTCCCCCAAGCCGCAATGGGCATCGGGAAGTTCCAGGGCGCGATGACCCCGACGACGCCGAGCGGTTCGAGGATCGTGATGTCGAGACCGCCGGCGACCGGGATTTGACGACCCGTCAGCCGCTCGACACCCCCCGCCGCGTAGTCGAGGAGATCGCGGACGTTGCCGGCCTCCCAGCGCGCGTTGCCGATGACGTGTCCAGCCTCGCGCACCTCCAACTGGGCCAGTTCTTCGAGGTGTTCGTCGACGGTGGCGGCGAAGCGGCGCAGCAGCCGGGCGCGGTCGGCGGGCGCGAGGGCGGCCCAGCGGGCCTGGGCGTGCGTGGCCCGTACGACGGCCGCGTCGACGTCCTCGCGGGTGGCGGCGGGGACGGTGGCGACGACGTCCTCGGTGGCGGGATTGAGGACGCGCAGCTCATGCTCGTACGACAAGGAAGGACCTCTCACGGAAGTTCGAATCACAGACGTTCGAAGGAGCGGCGAAGCTCCCAGTCGGTCACCGCGGCGTCGAAGGCGTCGAGTTCGACGCGGGCCATGTTGCGGTAGTGGGCGACCACCTCGTCACCGAAGGCGGCCTTGGCGACGGGGCTGTTCTCCCACAGCTCGGCGGCCTCGCGCAGGGTGGTGGGGACATGGGCGTACTCGCCGGTGTAGGCGTTGCCCGTGCACGCCTCGGGCAGTTCCAGCTTCTGCTCGATGCCGTACAGCCCGGCGGCGACCAGCCCGGCGACCGCGAGGTACGGATTGACGTCACCACCGGGCAGCCGGTTCTCGAACCGCATGGACCGCCCGTGGCCGACGACCCGCAGCGCGCAGGTGCGGTTGTCGTAGCCCCAGGCGACGGCGGTCGGCGCGAAGGAACCGGGCTGGAATCTCTTGTACGAGTTGATGTTGGGCGCGTAGAGGAGTGAGAAGTCCCGGAGCGCGGCGAGCTGCCCGGCGAGGAAGTACCGCATGACCTCGGACATGCCACCGGGATCGGCGGCGGTACCGGCCATGACGTTGGACCCGTCCGAGTCGGCCAACGACAGGTGGATGTGACAGGAGTTGCCCTCGCGCTCGTTGTACTTGGCCATGAAGGTGAGCGAGTAGCCCTCCTGGCTGGCGATCTCCTTGGCGCCGGTCTTGTAGACGGCGTGCTGGTCGCAGGTGACGAGGGCGTCGTCGTACTTGAAGGCGATCTCGTGCTGGCCCGGGTTGCACTCGCCCTTGGCGGACTCGACGATCAGCCCGGCGCCCGTCATCTCGTTCCGGATGCGGCGCAGCAGGGGCTCGATGCGCCCGGTGCCGAGCACCGAGTAGTCGATGTTGTACTGATTCGCCGGGGTCAGGTCGCGGTAGTGGGCGTCCCAGGCCTGCTCGTACGTGTCCTTGAAGACGATGAACTCAAGCTCGGTGCCGACCTTCGCGGTGAACCCGTGCTCGGCGAGCCGTTCCAGCTGGCGGCGGAGGATCTGGCGGGGCGCGGCGACGACCGGGGAGCCGTCGTTCCAGGCGAGGTCGGCGACGAGGAAGGCCGTACCGGTGTTCCAGGGCAGCCGCCGGAGCGTGGAGAGGTCCGGGTGCATGGCGAAGTCGCCGTACCCCCGCTCCCAAGAGGACATCTCGTACCCATCAACGGTGTTCATCTCGGTGTCGACGGCGAGGAGGTAGTTGCAGCCCTCGGTGCCGTGCTCCAGGACGTCGTCGAGGAAGAAGCGGGCGGCGAACCGCTTGCCCTGGAGCCGCCCTTGCATGTCGGGGAAGGCCAGGACGACAGTGTCGATCTCACCGCTCGCGACGAGGGCGTGCAGTTCGTCGACGCTCAGCGGGGGTGTGCGGTCTGCCACGGGAAAGCTCCTTCGGCTTCTGCGCGTTTTTTCAGCCGGGCCGGAAGCCATAAGGTATTGCGGAGAACCATTGCTTGGGAAGGGGGCACGGCCAGATGGCGCTGGACGCTGAGGGCGGCCTGGAGGACCGGTTGACGCCGGTGCTGCGGCCGGTGCGTGCGGGCAACGGTTTCGAGGAGGCGCTGGAACAGATTCTGCAGGTCGTACGGCTGGGCCTGGTACCGGGCGGCGAGCGATTGCCGGCCGAGCGGGAGCTCGCGGAGCGGCTCGGGATCAGCCGGGTGACGCTGCGCGAGGTGCTGAAGGTGCTCCAGGACCAGGGACTGGTGGAGTCGCGGCGCGGCCGGTACGGCGGAACGTTCGTGCTGCCGCGCGCCGACGCCGGCGCGGGTGGCGAGGACGAGCTGCGGCGGCGGATCAGCGCGGTCGACATCGAGGACGTGCTGCGCTTCCGGGAGGTGCTGGAGGTGGGTGCGGCGGGTTTGTGCGCGCAGCACGGACTGTCGGCCGAGCAGGCGGGGCGACTGCGGGAGGCGCTGGCGCGCACGCAGGACGCGCCCCTGTCGGACTACCGCCGCCTGGACACGCTCCTCCATCTCACCCTGGCCGAACTGTGCGGCTCCCCGACGCTGACCTCGCAGTACGCGGCGGTACGGGCGACGGTGAACGACCTGCTGGACTGCATCCCGCTGCTGGTACGGAACCTGGAGCACTCGCAGCGCCAGCACGCGGCGCTGGTGGACGCGGTGCTCGACGGGGACGCGGACGGGGCGCGGGAGATGATGCGGGAGCACTGCTCGGGGACGGCGGCGCTGTTGCGGGGGTTCTTGGCGTAGCGGGCGCGGGGGATGTTCGGCGGGTGAGACGCGGGTTGCCTCATGGGGTGAGGGTCGGCAAAGGTATGGCGGTACGCCATTGGAAGCCCAATCGGAAGCCCAATCGGAGCCCCATTGGATGCCCCGTTGCCTGCCAGGGAGGCCCTCGTGACGACCGCCGGACGACGACCGCTGATCGGCGTCAGCACCTACCTGGAGTCCGGCGCGCGCTGGGGTGCGTGGGAGTTGCCCGCGGCGCTGCTGCCTGCCGGGTATCCGCGGCTCGTGCAGCGGGCCGGGGGCATCGCCGCGATGCTGCCGCCGGACGATCCGGCGCACGCCGCCGCGACGGTCGCCCGGCTCGACGGGGTCGTGATCGCGGGCGGGCCGGACGTCGATCCGGCCCGGTACGGAGCGGATCGCGACCCGCGTAGCGGGCCGCCCGCCGAGGCGCGGGACGCGTGGGAACTGGCGCTGATCGAGGCCGCGTTGGCGTCCGGGACGCCGCTGCTGGGGATCTGCCGGGGCATGCAGCTGCTGAACGTGGCCCTGGGCGGCACGTTGGTGCAGCACATCGACGGGCACGCGGTGACTCCGGGGGTCTTCGGCGAACACACCGTGAAGCCGGTGCCGGGCACGCGGTACGCGGAGGCGGTACCGGAGGCGACGTCGGTGCCGACGTTCCATCACCAGGCGGTGGACCGTCTGGGGAGGGGGCTGGTGGCGTCGGCGTACGCGGAGGACGGGACGGTGGAGGCGGTGGAGCCGGGGGTTGGGGGTGCTGGTTCCGGGTGGGTGTTGGGGGTGCAGTGGCATCCGGAGATGGGGGAGGACTTGCGGGTGATGGGGGCGTTGGTGGGGGTGGCGGGGTAGGGGGTTTTCTTCGCCCCCGCCGCCCCTACCCGTCCCATCCTTGGGGGGGGGGGGGGGCCCCCCCCCCCCCCCCCCCCCCCCCCCCCCCCGGGCGGGGGCCGCCCCCCCCCCCCCCCCAAAAAAAAAAAAAAACCCCCCCCCCCCCCCCCACACACCCCAC
>NZ_JBIAQP010000024.1:0-204252 GCF_042889145.1 Streptomyces sp. NPDC002680 | reverse complement strand
TCCGGCGTTTGAGGACGAGGCCGTTCAGGCCGACAGCGGGGGTCTGGGGGCGGCAGCCCCCAGGGATGGGAACGGGTAGGGGCGGCGGGGGCGAGAGATGTCAGTGGGCGCCGATAGTCTCGGCGTATGGGTCTCAATACGTCCGCTGACGCTCCGCTGCCTGTCGGTGAGGTGTCGCGGCTCATCGGGGGGTGGATCGAGCGGCTCGGCGCCGTGTGGGTCGAGGGGCAGATCACCCAGCTGTCACGGCGGCCCGGCGCCGGTGTCGTGTTTCTGACGTTGCGTGATCCCTCTCACGACATCTCCGTCGCCGTCACCTGCTATCGGCAGGTCTTCGACTCCGTCGCCGATGTGGTGAGCGAGGGCGCCCGTGTCGTCCTGCTCGCCAAGCCCGAGTGGTACGCGCCTCGCGGGCAGTTGTCGCTGCGGGCCACCGAGATACGGCCCGTCGGGATCGGGGAACTGCTCGCCCGGCTGGAGCAGTTGAAGAAGGCCCTCGGCAACGAGGGGCTGTTCGCCGCCGAGCGGAAGCAGCCGCTGCCCTTCCTGCCCCAGCTCATCGGACTCGTGTGCGGGCGCGCCTCCGCCGCGGAACGGGACGTTCTCGAGAACGCGCGGCGCCGCTGGCCGGCCGTCCGGTTCGAGGTGCGCAACGTCGCCGTGCAGGGTGTGCACGCCGTGTCCCAGGTCGTCCAGGCCGTGAAGGAGCTGGACGATCTCGATGACGTCGATGTGATCGTCGTCGCGCGGGGCGGGGGGAGCGTCGAGGATCTGCTGCCCTTCTCCGACGAGCAGCTCGTCCGCGCGGTCGCCGCCTGTCGTACGCCCGTCGTCTCCGCCATCGGCCACGAGCCCGACCATCCGCTCCTCGACTACGTGGCGGACCTGCGGGCCTCCACTCCCACCGACGCCGCCAAGAAGGTCGTACCGGACGTGGGAGAGGAGTACGAGCGCGTACGGCTGCTGCTCGACCGGGCCCGGCGGTCCGTGCACGCCTTCGTCGACCGGGAGGAACGCGGGCTCGCGCACGCCCTCGCGCGGCCCGTCATAGAGGATCCGCATCGGATGATCGACGAGCGGGCCGATCATGTCTCCTCTCTCGTCGAACGTTCGCGGCGCACCCTCGGCCATCTTCTCGACCGTGCCGACTCCGAGGTGTCCCACACCCACGCGCGCGTGGTGGGCCTCTCCCCCGCCGCGACCCTGCGGCGCGGGTACGCGGTGCTGCAGCGGGCCGACGGGCACGTGGTCCGGGATCCGGACGACGTCACGGCCGGTGAGGTGCTGCGGGCCCGGGTCGCCGAGGGTGAGTTCACTGTCCGAGCCGATGTCGTCGATGTTTAGGGTGGGCGCATGACCAGCAGCAACGTGAGTGAGGCGCTCGGCTACGAGCAGGCGCGGGACGAACTGATCGACGTCGTACGGCGGCTGGAGACGGGCGGTACGACGCTGGAGGAGTCCCTCGCCCTCTGGGAGCGCGGCGAGGAGCTGGCCAAGGTGTGCCGGCAGTGGCTGGAGGGCGCGCGCAAGCGGCTGAACGCGGCCCTGGCCGAGGAACGGTCCGATGGGGAGGAAGAGTCCGACAGCGAGGGCCGGTCCGGCTCCGGGGGCGAGTGACCTCGCCGGCGCCCGGTCCGCCTCGCCCGCGTGCGCCTACGTCGTCTTCAGTGCCTGGGCCATCTTCGTCAGGCGGTCGAACGGCGCCGTGCCCGTCACCACCGTCGTGGAGCCCTTCTCGCGCAGCACCAGCGCGTCGTACTTGTCGCCCTCGTACCGCGTCCACGTCGCGTCCCCTATGCGCTGGGTGACCTTCGTCTCCCGCGCGCTCTGGGTCTTCTCGTCGATGAAGACGGACGGTTTCTGAGCGGACTGCTCCACCGCCACGTATTCACCCTCGGAGTCATGGAAGCCGAGGTGCCACGCGTCGAAGTTCTCGCCCGAGAAGCGCACCGAGGTCGCCTTCCAGTCGGCCGACAGGCCCTGGGGCGCGGCCACCGGATAGCTCGCGGCACGGCGAGCCGTCAGCAGCTCGACGCGGTAGTCGACCCGTTTGAGGTCGGGAGCGGAGTCGTCGTGCGGGATGAAGAGGTAGATCACTCCCGCCGCGAGACTGATGAGGCCCAGGGACAAGATCATGTCCCGGGCCGTCTTCTGCTTGCCGGTCCTGCCGGTCGCGCTGTTCGAGCCTGCCACGCTCCCTATCGTCGCAGGTGCACCTGCCCGCTCATCCGTGGGGCCCCCTGCTCATTTTGTCTGCCTAACGATAGAGTCGGGGCCAACACCCTCATCCGGCCGTCGTCGTATCAGAAAGGTGCGTCTCGATGACCGAGCATCATCATCTGCCGTCCGAACTCGAAGTGCCCTCCGAAGCTCCCGACCGCAACCTGGCCCTGGAACTCGTCCGGGTGACCGAGGCCGCCGCGATGGCGGCGGGCCGCTGGGTCGGCCGCGGTGACAAGAACGGCGCCGATGGTGCCGCCGTACGCGCCATGCGGACCCTCGTCTCGACCGTCTCGATGAACGGCGTCGTCGTCATCGGTGAGGGCGAGAAGGACGAGGCGCCCATGCTCTTCAACGGGGAGCGTGTCGGCGACGGGACCGGGCCCGAGTGCGACATCGCCGTCGACCCGATCGACGGTACGACCCTGACCGCCAAGGGCATGACGAACGCCATCGCGGTTCTCGCCGCGGCCGACCGGGGCTCGATGTTCGACCCGTCCGCCGTCTTCTACATGGACAAGCTGGTCACCGGTCCGGACGCCGCCGACTTCGTCGACATCAACGCGCCCGTCTCCGTGAACATCCGCCGGGTCGCCAAGGCCAAGCGGGTCACGCCGGAGGACGTCACCGTCGTCATCCTCGACCGGCCGCGTCACGAGGGCATCATCAAGGAGATCCGGGAGACCGGCGCGCGGATGAAGCTGATCTCCGACGGCGATGTCGCCGGGTCGATCCTCGCGCTGCGCGAGGGCACGGGCGTCGATCTGCTGCTCGGTATCGGTGGCACGCCCGAGGGGATCATCTCGGCCTGTGCCGTGAAGTGCCTCGGGGGAACCATCCAGGGCAAGTTGTGGCCGAAGGACGAGGACGAGCGGCAGCGGGCGGTGGACGCGGGGCACGATCTCGATCGTGTGCTGTTGACCGACGACCTGGTGTCCGGGGAGAACGTGTTCTTCGTCGCTACCGGGATCACCGATGGGGAGTTGCTCCGCGGGGTGCGTTATCGGTCGGAGACGGCTACGACGGAGTCGATCGTGATGCGGTCGAAGTCGGGGACGGTTCGGCAGATCTCGTCCGAGCATCGGCTCAGTAAGTTGCGGGCTTACAGCGCGATCGACTTCGACCGGGCCAAGTAGTTCTGTCGGTTTGAATTGGGGACTTCGGGTTGTGGGTCGCTGCGGGCCGGTGGGGGCTGGTCGCGCAGTTCCCCGCGCCCCTGAAAGCCTCCGGCCGGCGGTCCGTCAGCACGATCGCGTCTGACCCCGGTACCGAAAAAGATCATGCGGCAGAAGGGGCGCCCTCTGTGCGGAGAGGCGCCCCTTCGCCATGACCAGCTCGGGTCAGCCCGCTGCGGCTATCGTGCCGCGGGCGGTCTTCTTGAGTTCCATTTCGCGGCGGCGGCGCCTGGCCAGGACCACTCGGCGTTCGGCGGCGGTGAGGCCGCCCCAGACTCCGTACGGCTCGGGTTGCAGCAGGGCGTGTTCGCGGCACTCGACCATGACGGGACAGCCTCCGCAGACCCGCTTGGCGGCCTCCTCACGGGAGAGCCTGGCCGCGGTCGGTTCCTTGGAGGGGGCGAAGAAGAGACCCGCCTCGTCGCGTCGGCACACCGCCTCGGTGTGCCACGGGGCGTCCTGGTCCCTCTCTCGCACTGGCACCCGCTGGGGCGGAACGGCGGCGACCTGCAGGGACGAATGCGGCGGTTGCAGCACGGTCTACTCCTGACGACGGCTTCGCGAGCTGGAGGGAGCCGTGGGGCCCACGTGGACCGGGGCGACGGGTCCGGGGCGTCCGGGGCGTGCGATCGCAAGGCGCGCGCGTGCCGGGCGTACCGGGTTCCGCGTGAAGCCCACGGCACCCTCCAAGAGACGATGCAGCAAGCCCTACCCGCTGTGCGCGCGCCTATGCACTGAGTTCCCAACCGCTGAGGTTCCAGGGCATTGTCGAGGCGTCGTGACCTGACCGAATCGCTTCAGGATCCCTTCGAGTGCGACCGAATTCACAACCGTCAACGGTCCAGGTGTTTGCGCAAACCCCGGTCGACCTTGCGGGAGACACGGTCGAGGATGTCCTCGATCATCCTGCCCCGCTTGGGCTTCGCCTCGACATTTCCGAGTATGGCCAGTCCGTCCACATAGACCACGGGTGCATTGGGTTCGCCCGAATCCAGCGTGCTCACCTCGAAGTTGCCGAGCACACCGCCGCCGGTGCCGCGCAACGAGACGTTCTCCGGGACGCGGATCTCGATGTTGCCGAAGACCGAGATCGCCTTGATCACGACCTGCTGGTACTCGAATATCGCCTCGCTGAGGTCGATCTCGACATTGCCGAAGACCGCGTACGCGTGCATACGGCGGCCCGCGCGCCAGCGGCCCTTGCGGACGGCGCTGCTGAAGACCGCCACCACGTTCTCGTCGGGGTCCATCGGGATCGCGCCCGGGGTGGGCCGGTTGGGCGCGGGGGTGAATCCCCGGGTCGCGTCGCGACGGTAGGACTGGTGGCCGGCGGGCAGGTCCCGTACAAAGACCTCCAGCTCGCCGACCGTCTTGGCGCTGAGCACGCCCTCGACGCGCTCGGCGTGCTCGTCGGGCGTGAGGCGGCCCTCGGCCAGCGCCTCGCGCAGCAGGTCCGCGACGCGGTCACGGTCGGCGTCCGAGGCGCGGAGTTCGGTGACTCGCGGTTCGGTGTGCTTCTGAAGGTCCACGGAAGCAGCGTACCCAAACGCGATAGATCGCGACTAGGGGTGTGGGCGGGTGGAACTCGCCGTCTCGTCCGAGCCGCCTCCCTCTCAACTGAGTCTTACCTAACAAGCTCGCCGCTCCCGGCAAGTCATACGCTGGTGGGCGCCCGCCAATGAAGGCAGGCCGCTGTCTTCGTCGAGTGAGGAATGGGCGAGATGCCTGAGTTCGCGTACACCGATCTGCTCCCCATGGGAGAGGACACCACCCCGTACCGGCTGGTGACCTCCGAGGGTGTCTCCACCTTCGAGGCCGACGGGCGCACGTTCCTCAAGGTCGAGCCGGAGGCGCTGCGCAAGCTCGCCGCCGAGGCCATCCATGACATCCAGCACTATCTGCGGCCGGCCCACCTGGCGCAGCTGCGGCGGATCATCGACGACCCCGAGGCGTCGAACAACGACAAGTTCGTGGCGCTGGACCTGCTGAAGAACGCGAACATCGCGGCGGCGGGCGTGCTGCCGATGTGCCAGGACACCGGTACGGCGATCGTGATGGGCAAGCGCGGGCAGAACGTGCTCACCGAGGGCGGCGACGAGTCGGCGCTCAGCCGTGGCATCTACGACGCGTATCTGAACCTGAACCTGCGCTACTCGCAGATGGCTCCGCTCACGATGTGGGAGGAGAAGAACACCGGGTCCAACCTGCCTGCCCAGATCGAGCTGTACGCGACGGACGGGGGCGCGTACAAGTTCCTGTTCATGGCGAAGGGCGGCGGCTCGGCCAACAAGTCGTTCCTGTACCAGGAGACGAAGGCCGTCCTCAACGAGGGCTCCATGATGAAGTTCCTGGAGGAGAAGATCCGGTCGCTGGGTACGGCGGCCTGTCCGCCGTACCACCTGGCGATCGTGGTGGGCGGCACGAGTGCCGAGTACGCGCTCAAGACCGCCAAGTACGCCTCCGCGCACTACCTCGACGAGATCCCGGCGGAGGGTTCGCCGCTCGGGCACGGCTTCCGGGACAAGGAGCTGGAGGAGAAGGTCTTCGAGCTGACGCAGAAGATCGGTATCGGTGCGCAGTTCGGTGGCAAGTACTTCTGCCATGACGTGCGCGTGGTGCGGCTGCCGCGTCACGGCGCGTCCTGCCCCGTCGCGATCGCGGTCTCCTGCTCGGCCGACCGGCAGGCGCTCGCGAAGATCACGCCCGAGGGCGTGTTCCTGGAGCAGTTGGAGACGGACCCGGCGCGGTTCCTGCCGGAGACGACGGACGAGCACCTGGACGAGTCGGGTGAGAGTGACGTCGTCCGGGTCGACCTCAACCAGCCGATGGACGACATCCTCGCCGAGCTGACCAGGTACCCAGTGAAGACGCGGCTGTCGCTGTCGGGGCCGTTGGTCGTGGCGCGTGACATCGCGCATGCCAAGATCAAGGAGCGGCTGGACGCGGGTGAGGAGATGCCGCAGTACCTGAAGGACCACCCGGTGTACTACGCGGGTCCGGCCAAGACCCCCGAGGGGTACGCGTCCGGCTCCTTCGGTCCGACGACGGCCGGCCGTATGGACTCCTACGTCGAGCAGTTCCAGGCGGCGGGGGGTTCCAAGGTGATGCTGGCGAAGGGGAATCGGTCGGCGCAGGTCACGAACGCGTGTGACGCGCACGGCGGCTTCTATCTCGGCTCGATCGGGGGCCCGGCCGCGCGCCTCGCCCAGGACTGCATCAAGAAGGTCGAGGTCGTCGAGTACGAGGAGCTGGGCATGGAGGCGGTGTGGAAGATCGAGGTCGAGGACTTCCCGGCGTTCATCGTGGTCGACGACAAGGGCAACGACTTCTTCAGCCCGCAGCAACTCTCTCAGCCGACGTTCACCACCATCCCCGTCCGGGGGCCGGGTCTGGGCTGACGTAACACCGTAGCTACCCGCAGAGAGCCCCTGGCCGCTGGCCGGGGGCTCTAGCTGTTGTGCGGCCCCTGGCGGCCCTCAGGACTCTTCTGCCGTCCCCGGCAGCGCCCAGACAACGGTTCTACCCAAAGACGTGCATAGTCACGTCCTGGCATAGCTAGCGTGCATAGACAGCACCTACCGTGATGGGCAACGGCCTCAACAGAGGCCAGACGCAGCGAGTACCAATCGGGAAATCAGCAACCATCCGCATAGCGGCGTAGGCGACGGCCGAAGGCTCCCCGCCGTGACTGTTTGGGGGGTGCCGGTGTAATGACGCAGAGATATCCCGGTGAGCCTGTTGACCTGCCCCTAGACAGTTGGTTGTACGAAGCCAAGCCGAAGGCTAATTGCCCTCGGTACGCGTCGGAGGAAGTGAAGCTCGAAAGTGCCGCGAAGGCCGGAGAAGCGAACGCGCGGTTCGAGGCAGCCCGGAACATTCGGCAGTGCCCCCACAGTTCCGCCGGATGACTATGGCACCGGAACGGCCCCAGAAGCCTCGGGCGGGCCGTCGCGGATTCGACCTGGGGAAGCCTTCCCTGATCGAGTGGCTTTACAAGGTCTCGACCATTTGCGGGATGTGCTTCGGTCACCGGGAACTCTGGTGCCCCGGACTGTGCGGGCTTCGACGGTTGCTCGACGTGCGGCTTCCGGGAGAAGGTCCGGTGCCCCGAGTGCGCGGGCGGGAACTGGGGTTAGGAGGCGGGTGTCCAAAAGCCTCCGTTCAGAGTTTCGAACCCTCTCACCCTGGCCATCATCATGGCCCGACACCAGTTACTCAAATCCAGAGCCCCCGATAAGGGATCTGAGTTCCCTACCTACTTCAGGAGAGAGAACCACTTCTCAGCCTCTACGGGAAATCGTTCAGCGGCAGAAGCTGGCTTTCCCGAGAGCAGGCGGCTTGGCTCCCAAGAAAGGATACAGGCTCTCATCGGAACCCAACGGAACTTTTTCAAATAGCTGAGACCCCCGCGAACTCCAATTCTTCCCATCCGGAGAAATGAAGGA
The DNA here is from genome assembly GCF_042889145.1 of Streptomyces sp. NPDC002680. NCBI lineage: Bacteria > Bacillati > Actinomycetota > Actinomycetes > Kitasatosporales > Streptomycetaceae > Streptomyces > Streptomyces sp. NPDC002680. The sequence goes on along the minus strand of NZ_JBIAQP010000024.1, from coordinate 196,412 downwards.
AACCACTATGGTCACCGTGAAGTACACTCTATGGTTACCCAAGGGTGCGGCATCCGCCTCGTCCGCAGCCCAACTGCTACAGGGCGGCATTACTCCAAGAAACTCTAGATAATCATCACCTGCGAGTTCGTCTTCTCCGTCTCTTGGCCACGCCTGCCTATAAACGCTTAACCTCACATCCTCCAAAATATCAACATTTCGGTTAACTAGAATCCACTTAGTGTCATTAACCGTGAGTGTCACCCGCCTGACGAAATCCTCGATCTTGTCCTTCTCTTCTTTCTCCGATGCACTCTGTTGGTCTCGGTAGGTGGCCACCGCGACATAGGTTGAGGCCGCAGCCGTGACAAGAGTCAGAAACGCGGCAACGCCAGCAAGCAGGGTCCCCCAAGCTGACAACCAACCTTGCCGAGTTGCGTAATCTGTCAACTCAGGCGCCTGGTTAGGTTGGGACGGTTGAGAAGGCCGAGGCGGTTGTCCCTGCGGTGGTTCGGCAGTCATGTTCCCCCTCATTGGATTGTCGTACCCTTGTTCATGCCTCAGTGAAACGTCCTCGTTCCCGGGACGAGGTGCCCGCGTGCTGTCTCTTCTGCTCTCTTGGCCTGGCCCTGGCCAGAGAGCGCAAGACTCACAGCAGGAGCCGAGAGCATAGAGCCGCTTGCAGCGGCAGCACATAGACATAGCTACTCCAAGAGAGCGCCCCTTCAAGGGGGCGCGTCAAGAAAGAAACAGTTAGGGCACCTTCGGTAGGGTGCCCGTAGTGAAATCTATCCGTCTGGCCTCCGTTACTCGGCTAGGGCGAGAAGCAAACGGCAGTGAGCTTCTATAGAGCAGCGCCCGTTTTCGGGCGCTGCTTCTCTCTAAGGCCATAAGTTTCCCTGGCCTTGATCGGCCAGGGGTGATGAGTTTCTGCATAAGAAGCGGTCTAGGGAAACCGCAGGTCACGCGCTTACGCGTGGAACTAATAATTCCACAGAAGGGAGATCAGGGAACTATTTGCTCATGACGGTAGCAAGTCCATCCCTCTGTAGCCGTTCCGAGAACACCCCATCCATCTCCTCAGCGTCTATCCAGTCACCGTGATAGCTCATGTTGTGCCCGTGTACCGGGCAAGGCCGAGCCTTGTATTTAGCCCCGACGTCATAGATGCCCATCGGCAGCACAATGCAGCGAGTGGAAGAGCCAGGGGCGTACATGCCTGCATCAACACCCGAAGTGATCAGGTTGCGAAGGTATCTGTCTCCGAACACTCCCACTTCGCCAGAGGTCTTGTTGAACCTCGGCAGCGCTTCAACAATCTCCCCTTCGACAAAACACGCGTGGCCGCCCGCTCCGGCCCTGGCAGTGGCAAGAAGAAAGAGTCTGAAGTCAGCGCCCAGCGAAGGGGGGAGGCCGCAGCCTCCGCCCCACGTTTCATTAGCTTTCCCCATGAAATCCTCAACGCGTCACCGATCCTTCGCGTTGAAGACAGACCAGTCAGGCGCAGGCTTATCTATCTCGGCCCACATAGCGTTCACTTCGGCCCTAAGCTGCTCCGCCCCGGCCAGAATGCGGCCCATGCCACTGTTCTTAAGCGTGCCTCGCTCGGCGAACCCTGCGTAAGTCGTGAGTGCGTCATCCTCGGCCCGCTGTAGACGCTCCTCCGTACCAGCAAGCCGACTCCCATGCCACGCCCTACGCTCCTCGTTATTTCGAATGATCTTCTCGATCAAATCCTCAATCTCTTTCATGGTTACTCCTATCAGTGTTGGCCGTCTCGGCGCGCGGCTATTCCTACAGTCGAACCCCTGTCGGTTGCAAGGAAGGGTGTTTAAACGGGCTAGGTGAGGGCGTTTAAAAAGCCTGGCATGAGAGCTCGGGGGAATGAAGAGACCCCCGGAGCGTTTAAACGTTCCAGGGGTCGGGAGTCAGAGTCAATCAGCCTCCGACGTACGGCCGTCGAGCGGGAATAACCCACTCGGATTCCGGCTCCGTCCAGAGGTACCCATCAGGGACATGCAACCCGGTCTCTTGCGCAATCTCCGAGATCTCGGGCATCTTGATGCGCGCCCGACGGTTTCCGTCATCGGTGAAGCCAACCTTCACGGTAATTCCGTGGCGCTGGACGAACACGCGCTTCTGCTCGTCATCCTTGGTTTCCCACTCTTCGATGTAGGTACGCCCGGTCTCTTTCCACGCAGGGGAAGCCTCCGCTGCCTTGATCTCGCTGCGCAGCCTCTCCACCTTGGCGGACTGGAATTCATGCTGCTTCCAGTAACGCTCGACCTGAACGTCCGTCTTAATTCGACCGGCCAGATAGTCACTCTCCAGGCGGTCAAGAATGGCTTCCGCTTCAGCTAGCTCGGTCTTCGCCTGGCTGATGGAGTTATTGACCCTCTCCATTACCGGCAAGGGTCCCAGAGTGACCCTCACGAACTGACCAACGGCCGTGTCGAGGTCTTCTCTTCGGATTCGCGCGGGACTCGGGCAGGTTCCCGTGTTGATGTTGTTGCAGGCGTAGTAGTAGAAGACCCTTCCGTTCTCCTTGGTCTTCTTGGAAGAGGACATCTTCGCGCTGCACAGGTCACAGACGGCGACACCGCCCAGCATGGAGCGCGAAGGCGTGGCACGGGTCACCGGGCGATTGGCCGTTAGATCAGCGACCAGGGAAGCCCACTCCCCGTACTCCATGAGCGGCTCATCCATGATCCGTACCGGCTCCCCGTCGTCATCCGCGACAGGCTCACCCTTGTACGTGTAGATGCCGCCCACCGTGGGGTTGGTCACGATCGCTCGAATCGCATTAGCGGTCCAGGCAACACCCTTCGGCTCATCGCCGCGATCAATTCGCAGGTAGTCCCGCCACGTCGGAACATCGCGCTTGTTCAGGTCGACAGCAATCCGGTACGCCGACCAATCGCCCTTCAGCTTCTCGACGATGTCCCGGAGAAGGGCGGCGTACTCCGCATCCTGGATGAGCTTCTTGCCCCCGTCCTCCTGGCGCTCAAATCGGTAGCCGAACGGGAGCACACCACCGATCCACACTCCCTTCGCCTTCCGGGCCATCGAGCCGGACAGGGCGCGGGCACGGATGGTGTCCAACTCCCCTTCCGCGAAGGCGGCGATGATCTGAGCGAACATCTTGCCCATGGGGGTGGACATGTCGATGCCCTCGGTGACGGACACGATCACCTTGCCGTGCTTCTGGCACCACTCGAAGACCTCGGCGAAGTGACCCGCCTTCCTGCTGAGGCGGTCCAGCTTCCAGACGGCCAACACGTCCCACTCGTCGGCGCGCTCGGTGAACCAGGGACCGAGGCCCGGTCGCTTGAAGGGGTGCATGGCGCCGGACACGTCTACGTCCTCGGCCCACCCGACGATGCGTCCTTCTATAGAGGGGCCGTGCGCCCAGTGCTCGACGGCCGCCCTCTGCTTTTCCGGGCTGGTCGTGTCGTCCTTCATGACGGAGAGGCGAACGTTCCCCAGCACCCTCGGGTTAGAGATCATGCGTGGATGCTACGCATGGTGCCGCAAGCTGAACAAGTCGAATGACTTGTTCAAGGACCCGGCCCGCCTACGTTCGCGACCATTCCGGTGCGGGGGCCGGGGCTGGCGTAGCGGTTTTCGCCCCCGCCGCCCCTACCCGTTCCCATCCCTGGGGGCTCCGCCCCCCAGACCCCCCTTTCGGCCTGAACGGCCTCGTCCTCAAACGCCGGACGGGCTGAATGGTGCAGCCCGGCACTGAAGGGGCACCGCCTGTGCGCTGCGGAAGCGGCTGAGCGAGCTCGTCCTCAAGCGCCGGACGGGCTGGATGATGACGGCCGGCGCCGAAGTGCGGCAAGGCCGGGTAGGAAGAGACAGGCTGGACACGGTCACCCTCAACACCCGGCGGGCTGGGTGGCGCGGCCTGGCGCCGAAGTGCGGTGAAGGCGGGTGGGAAGAGGCGGGCTGGGTGGCGCGGCCCGGCGCTGAAGTGTGGTGAGGGCGGGTGGGGAGAGGTGCGCCGTGCGCGCTTGGCCTCAGGCGTCGGACCGGCTGGAATGCCTCCGAATGGGTTAAGATGCCTCCTTCCGGGCGGGCTGGACACGGTTGGGCCAGGGCTGGAGGCCGTTGGCCTGGGCTTGATCCTTCGGTGTCGGTCCGCGTCCCCGCTCAGCCCGTCCGGCGTTTGAGGACAAGGCCCGTTCAGGGCCGTTGCGGGGGTTCGGGGGCGTAGCCCCCGAGGATGGGAACGGGTAGGGGCGGCGGGGGCGAAAGAAACGCAGCCCTGGTCGCAAGGGAATACGTCCCTCCAACCCCACGCTGTCCACTCCGGAGGTACGACGAATGACAACCACTGGCCAGTACCGCACCGAGCACGACTCCATGGGCGAAGTACGCGTCCCCGTCCACGCCAAATGGCGGGCCCAGACCCAACGCGCCGTCGAGAACTTCCCCGTCTCCGGGCAACGCATCGAGCGTGCGCACATCGAGGCCCTCGCCCGGATCAAGGGCGCCGCCGCCAAGGTCAACGCCGAGCTGGGTGTCGTCGACAAGGACATCGCCGGTGCGATCCAGGAAGCGGCGGATGAAGTCGCCGCCGGGGACTGGGACGCTCACTTCCCCGTCGACGTGTTCCAGACCGGGTCCGGTACCTCGTCCAACATGAACGCCAACGAGGTCATCGCCACCCTTGCGAGTGAGCGGTTGGGGAAAGACGTACATCCCAATGATCACGTCAACGCGTCGCAGTCCTCCAACGACGTGTTCCCGTCCTCCATCCACATCGCCGCCACCGCCGCCGTCACCCGTGACCTGATCCCCGCCCTCGACCACCTCGCCGACGCCCTCACCCGCAAGTCCGAGGAGTTCGCCGACGTCGTGAAGTCGGGGCGTACCCATCTCATGGACGCCACTCCCGTGACGCTCGGACAGGAGTTCGGGGGGTACGCCGCTCAGGTGCGGTACGGCGTCGAACGGCTCCGCGCCTCCCTGCCCCGGCTCGCCGAGCTGCCCCTCGGCGGCACCGCCGTCGGGACCGGCATCAACACGCCTCCCGGGTTCTCCGCCGCCGTCATTGAAGAGGTGGCCCAAGCCACCGGGTTGCCTCTCACCGAAGCCCGCGATCATTTCGAGGCACAGGGGGCGAGGGACGGGATCGTCGAGACCTCGGGGCAGCTTCGGACCATCGCCGTCGGGCTCACCAAGATCGCCAACGATCTTCGGTGGATGGCCTCGGGGCCTCGGACCGGGCTTGCCGAGATCAGCCTCCCTGATCTTCAGCCTGGCTCCTCCATCATGCCCGGCAAGGTCAATCCGGTCATTCCCGAAGCCGTGCTCATGGTCGCCGCGCAGGTCATCGGCAACGACCTCACCGTCACCACCGCCGGTGCCGCCGGGAACTTCGAGCTCAATGTCATGCTGCCTGTCATCGCCAAGAATGTTCTTGAGTCCGTGCGGCTGCTCGCCAATGCCTCGCGGCTGCTCGCCGATCGGACCGTCGACGGGATCGTCGCCCATCGGGAGCGGGCCCGGGAGTACGCCGAGTCCTCGCCCTCCGTCGTCACACCGCTCAACAAGTACATCGGGTACGAGGAAGCGGCCAAGGTGGCCAAGAAGGCGCTCGCCGAGCAGAAGACGATTCGCCAAGTCGTCCTGGAGGGTGGGTATGTGGAGCGTGGTGATCTCAGCGTCGAGCAGCTCGACACGGCGCTTGATGTCCTGCGGATGACGCGCCCGTAACGTCATTCGGCCACTGGCGAGAACCGTGACGCGCGCCGCAGCGTCGTATGCCGGGGGCACCTAATATCTCTTCATGACAGACGACGGAGCGGTGAGACGAGTGGAAGCGGGCGGATCGGCGGCGTACTGGTCCCCCGGCAGTCAGATTCTGTGGCGGTACCGTGAGAACTCCGGCGACCGCTTCCACATCGCGCGTCCCGTCACCGTCGTACGGGATGATTCCGAGGTGCTGGCCGTCTGGATGGCCCCGGGTACCGAGTGCGTCAAGCCCGTGCTCGCCGACGGGACCCCCGTGCACGTGGAGCCGCTGGAGTCGCGGTACACCAAGCCCCGTACCGTGCAGCGCGACCGCTGGTTCGGCACCGGGGTGCTGAAGCTCGCGCGGCCCGGTGAACCCTGGTCGGTGTGGCTGTTCTGGGAACCGGGCTGGCAGTTCAAGAACTGGTACGTGAACCTGGAGGAACCGCTGGTCCGTTGGGCCGGCGGGGTCGATTCCGAGGACCACTTCCTCGACATCACCGTGAATCCCGACCGGACTTGGGAGTGGCGTGACGAGGACGAGTTCGCGCAGGCCCAGCAGGCCGGTCTGATGGACGCCCAACTCGCCGAACGGGTAAGGGAAGCGGGGCATTCGGCGGTCGAGGTCATCCGTGCCTGGGGGGCTCCGTTCGCGGATGGCTGGCAGCACTGGCGACCGGATCCGTCCTGGGCTGTACCGTCACTGCCGGAGGACTGGGACCGTACGCCCGCGCACATGTCGTCATGAGACCCTTGATGCGCCCCCGGTACGCAACCGTAGGATCGTCCTCCGCAAGGGCGCACAACCGTAACTCCCGGAACATGCGCTGGGCTTGACCATACGTCACCGAGGGGCGGCAGGACGTGAGCGAGGGGTACGAGGGCAACACCGGTCCGGGCCGACCAGGGCTCGCCGGTGCATCAGGAACAACCTCTGACCACGCCGGTTTTCCGTTCCTGGGGCACGTATACCGGGTATCGGGAAGTCGGCGGGACCAACTGCGTGTACAGCGCGCAGCCCCGGACGGATGGATTCGACACGCGTGACGGAGCAACCCACCTCGCACGAGCGCAGTCGGCCGGGCACCGGCCGGCCGGACACCCCCGCGGACACCCGCGGGGCGCTTCTGCGTTCCCCGGAGGCGGCGGCTCTGCCTCTGCCGAAGCAGACGACAGGGCAGGGCGGGGGCACCGGTGGACCGGAGGCCGCCGTCTGCTCCGTGACAGGCTCCGAGAGCCCCGAGACCGTCGGCGGCGCCGGTACGGCCGGTACAACCGGTAGGACCGCGCACGACGCGGGAACAGCGGGAACAGAGGCGGGAACAGGCGCGATGGCATCCAGCTCGGGTACTGGTACCGGTACGTCCGGCTCCACCGGCCCCAACCCCACCGGACCGCCGGCCACCCCGGGCCCCGAGCACTCGCAGCCCGACCAGCCGTCCTCCACGGGCCCCGACTCGCACCGCCCGCGTCCGGCACCGGACAGCATCCCGGCCCAGCCGGGCGCCGAGAACCACACGGCCACCGACCCGTCCGCCAACGCCCTCGACATCGACCCGACCACGGGTGCCCTCGTGGGCAAGGAGCGGCGTTCCGGGCAGGGCAGCCCCACCGGCACGCCCCTGCCCATGCGGCGGGACGGCGACCGGCTGCGGTTCGTCGGCGCGGCCACCCGGCGGATCGCGCGGGGCATCGACCTCGACGAGATCGTGATGGGGCTGTGCCGGGCCACCGTGCCGACCTTCTCCGACACGATCCTCGTCTATCTGCGCGACCCGCTGCCCGTGGGCGACGAGCGGCCCACAGGCCCGCTGGTGCTGCGGTTGCGCCGTACGGACCGGCTGCCGCAGGAGCGGGACACCGAGAACGGCTTCCTGGCCACCTCCGCCGTCCCCCAGCAGCCGCCCGAACTGTCCCCGGTCAGCGCCGAACTGTGCGAGGTGCGTCCCGGCGGCGCGCTCGCCGAGGTGCTGCGGGGCGTACGGCCCGTCTTCGCGGACGCGCCCGCCGCCCGCGCCGCCCTGCCCGAACTGCTCGGCGAGGGCTGCGATCTGGACGTACCGGACGGCCAGCGCGCGATCCTCGCCCCGCTGCGCGGCCGGCGCCGGGTCATCGGCGCCGCGCTCTTCCTGCGCCGCCCGGAGCGGATCCCGTTCGAGACGGACGACCTCCTCGTCGCCGCCCAGCTCGCCACGCACAGCGCCCTCGGCATCGACAAGGCGGTGCTGTACGGCCGCGAGGCCTACATCGCCGACGAGTTGCAGCGCACGATGCTCCCGGAGACCCTGCCGCGCCCCACGGGCGTGCGGCTCGCGTCCCGCTATCTCCCGGCCGCCGAGACCGCCCGCGTCGGCGGCGACTGGTACGACGCGATCCCGCTGCCCGGCAGCCGCGTCGCGCTCGTCGTCGGCGACGTCATGGGGCACTCCATGACCAGCGCGGCCATCATGGGCCAGCTCCGGACGACCGCGCAGACCCTCGCCGGGCTCGACCTGCCCCCGCAGGAGGTCCTGCACCACCTCGACGAACAGGCCCAGCGGCTGGGTACGGACCGCATGGCGACCTGCCTGTACGCGGTCTACGACCCGGTATCCCACCGGATCACCATCGCCAACGCCGGCCATCCGCCGCCCGTCCTGCTGCACCTGGGCGGCCGGGCCGAGGTGCTCCGGGTGCCGTCCGGCGCGCCCATCGGCGTCGGCGGAGTCGACTTCGAGGCCGTGGAATTGGACGCGCCCGCCGGCGCCACCCTCTTCCTCTACACCGACGGCCTCGTCGAGTCCCGGCTGCGGGACGTCTGGACCGGCATAGAGCAGCTGCGCGAGAAGCTCGCCGCGACCGCCCAGCTGACCGGCCCGGACCATCCGCCGCCCCTCGAAGCCCTCTGCGACGAGGTCCTCGACATGCTCGGCCCGGGCGACCGGGACGACGACATCGCGCTGCTCGCCGCCCGCTTCGACGGCATCGCGCCGAGCGATGTCGCGTACTGGTACCTGGACCCGGAGGACGCGGCCCCCGGCCGGGCCCGCCGGCTGGCCCGGCGCGCGCTGTCCCGCTGGGGTCTGGAGGACCTGACGGACTCGGTGGAGCTGCTCGTCAGCGAGGTCGTGACGAACGCGGTGCGCTACGCGTCGCGGCCCATCACCCTCCGGCTGCTGCGGACCGACGTACTGCGCTGCGAGGTCGGCGACGACGTGCCGCAGCTGCCGCGCCTGCGGCAGGCGCGCGCCACGGACGAGGGCGGGCGCGGGCTGTATCTCGTCAACCGGCTGGCCCGGCGCTGGGGCGCGACCCGGCTGAGCACCGGGAAGGTGGTCTGGTTCGAGCTGAACCGGACGTGAGCGGTCACGTGTAAGTGTCTGTACGAGAGAGGGGGCTCCCGGTGATCACCGGGAGCCCCCTCTCTCGTACCGTCCGTGGCCAGTGGCTACTGGTCGTCGCCCGGATCAGGGGGATCCAGAGTGATCCCGCCCGTCGGCGTGGGGGTCGGCGTGGGGGTCGGGGTCGGCGTGGGGGTCGGCGTCGGGGTGGGGGTCGGGGTCGGCGTGGGGGTCGGCGTGGGCGTGGGGGTCGGGGTCGGCGTGGGCGTCGGGGTGGGCGTGGGGGACGACGACGGAGACGGCGAGGAGCTCTGGGTCGGTGACGCCGTCGGCTTCACGCCCGCGCCGAACGTGGTGTCCAGGTCGAACTTGGTCACCTTGCCCATCGCGCCGAAGGTGTACGTCGCCCAGATCTTCGCCGGGTAGCCACCGCCGTTGATCCGGCCGCCGCCCGCCTGGATCAGACCCGTGGCGCCCTTCAGGGTGACCTGCTTGTTGGCCTTGGTGTCCTCGCCGAACAGGCCGACCGAGGTGGCCAGACCGGGCGTGTAGCCGGTGAACCAGGCCGACTTGTTCTCGTCGGACGTACCCGTCTTGCCGGCCACCTGCTGGCCCTTGCGGTTCTGCGCCTGGGCCACCGAGACCCGGGCCGTACCGTCGTCGACCACGCCCGTCAGCACCGAGGTGACCGCGTCGGCGGCCTCGCGGGTGATGATCTGCTTGCCCAGCGGGGAGGGCATGTCGACCGTGCGGTCCTTGTGCTCGGCCGACTTCACGACGGCCGGGGTGACCTTGCGGCCGTGGTTGTCGAGGGTGGCGTAGACGCCGGCCATCTCCAGCGGGCTCGCGCCCATCGTGCCGAGGGTCTGCGCGGGCACCGCCTGCAACCCCTCGGTGTCCAGGCCGAGTTCGTCGGCGACCTTCATGACCTCGGACATCCCGACGTCCACGCCCATCTGCGCGAACACCGAGTTGATCGACTTGTTCATCGCCTCCTGGACGGTGACGTCGCCGTAGTCCTGGTCGTCCTCGTTCGGCGGGCCGAAGCCGACCTTCTTGCCGTCGGACACGACCTGCCGGCCGCTCGTACCGTCGTAGACGGTGTCCGGGTCGATCAGATCGCCGTCCTGCGTACGCGCCTTCTCCTCCATGGCCGCCGCGAGGATGATCGGCTTGAAGGTGGACGCGGGCTGGTAGTCACGCCGGGTCGCGTTGCTGATGAAGTGCTTGAAGTAGTCGACGCCGCCGTACAGCGCGAGCACCCGCCCGGTCTTCGGGTCGACGGACGCGGCGCCGGCCTGGACGTTGCCGTCGACCTTGCGCTTCTTCGCGTCGAGCTTGCTGGTGAGCTGGCTCTTGACGGCCGACTCCAGCGCGGTCTGCTTCTTCCGGTCGATGTTGAGGGTGATCGTCCAGCCGCCCGCGTCGACCAGGGCGTTCGCGCTGTTGGTGTCGTCCGCCGTGCCCTGGGCGACGAGCTGCTTGGCCAGCTCGGCCTTCGCGGCGTCGACGAGGTAGCCGGTCTGGCCCTCCAGTCCGGGGACACCCTTCGGGTCCTTCGGCACCGGGAACTTCATGGCGTCGCGCTTGGTCTTGTCGAGCCAGCCCTCCTCGACCATGTTGTCGAGTACGTAGTTCCAGCGGGCGGTGACCAGCTTCTTGCCGGTCGGGGACGCGACGGCCCAGTCGTACTGGCTCGGCGCCTGGAGCAGTGCGGCGAGGTACGCGCCCTGCTCGACGGTGAGCTTCTTGGCGTCGACGCGGTAGTAGGCCTGCGCGGCGGCCTCGATGCCGTAGGAGTCGCGGCCGTAGTAGTTGGTGTTGATGTAGCCGGCGAGGATGTAGTCCTTGGACCTGCTGCGGTCCACCTTCAGCGAGATGACCAGTTCCTTCAGCTTGCGCGTGACGGTCTGGTCCTGGTCCAGGTAGTAGTTCTTGACGTACTGCTGGGTGATCGTCGAACCACCCTGCTTGCCCTTGCCGGACAGGGTGTTGATCAGACCTCGGGCGGTGCCCTTGAAGTCGACGCCGTTGTCCTTGTAGAAGGACTTGTTCTCGGCGGCGACAAAGGTCAGCTGGACCTTCTTGGGCACCTCGGCCAGGTCCACGATCTCGCGGTTGACCGTGCCGGTACGGGCGAGGACGGTGCCGTCGCTGTACTTGTAGACGTTGCTCTGCTTCTCCGCGGCGGCGTTGCCCGCGGGCACGTCGATCATCGCGTAGAGCACGACGAAGGCACCCATGCCGAGCAGGATGAAGCCGAAGAACGCGCCGAGGATCTTCTTCCAGGTGAACATCCGGCGCAGCAGACTCTTACCGTCCTTCTTACCGTCCTTGCCCGCCTTGCCACCCTTGCCGCGTGCCGCCGCCCTGCTCGCCGCCCTGCCCATGGGCTCGGTCACGGTGGCGGTCGCGGTGGCCGTGCCGGTCGCGCTCTCGGTCCCGGGGGCCTCGGTCTCGGTCGCCGCGTCTCTGGTCGAGCGCTTGGGCGCCGCGCGGCGGCCACCGCGATGCTGCCGCGCTCGTCTCTCTTCCGCTCGTCCCATGGGTCGCTTCGCTCCGCTTCCTTCTTGTGTTACGTCTCGTACGTCACACAGGTTCGTGGCACAGGTCAGCTCCGAAAACTAACACCGTCGGACAAGCCGACGAGATTCCGATCCGGTGTTTTACGGACGTGACAATCAGCACCAGCCCCACTGGAACCGACTACCAGGGGCTGCGGAAGGTTGCCGAAGCCGCTAAAGTGATATCACTTAGCTAGAAACTTGCTAGGCTCCGGCCGTGACAGCCGAGAAACGGGGGCACCACCCATGACCACGCACGACTCCACACCGACGACCGATCTGCCCGACATGCCCGATCCCCAGGTCCGGGAGTTCCAGGCCCACAGCATCGGCGGCGGACTCGCCCTGCTGATGGGACTGCTGGGCGTCGTGATCGGCGTCGGCATGATCGTCGCCGCGACGGCGGTGACCGGGGGTGGCGCCAAGGCCGCCCTGATCGTCCCGGGCATCCTGATCAGCCTCTCCGCCTTCATCGCCATGTGCGGCCTGAACATGGTGGCGCCGGGCGAGGCCCGGGTCGTCCAGCTCTTCGGGCGGTACCGGGGGACGATCCGCGAGGACGGGCTGCGCTGGGTGAACCCGCTCACCTCGCGCTCGAAGATCTCGACGCGGGTACGCAACCACGAGACCGCAGTCCTCAAGGTGAACGACGCCTACGGCAACCCGATCGAACTCGCCGCCGTCGTCGTCTGGAAGGTCCAGGACACCGCCCAGGCCAGCTTCGAGGTGGACGACTTCCTGGAGTTCGTCGCCACCCAGACCGAGGCGGCCGTCCGGCACATCGCCATCGAGTACCCGTACGACGCCCATGACGAGGACGGGCTCTCGCTGCGCGGCAACGCCGAGGAAATCACCGAGAAGCTGGCCGTCGAGCTGCACGCGCGCGTGGAGGCGGCCGGCGTCCACATCATCGAGTCCCGCTTCACCCACCTCGCGTACGCTCCCGAGATCGCCTCGGCGATGCTCCAGCGGCAGCAGGCGGGGGCGGTCGTCGCGGCGCGGCGGCAGATCGTGGACGGCGCGGTGGGCATGGTCGAGGCCGCGCTCGCCCGGATCACCGAGCAGGACATCGTGGAGCTGGATTCCGAACGCAAGGCGGCGATGGTGTCGAACCTGATGGTGGTGCTGTGCGGTGACCGCGCGGTGCAGCCCGTACTGAACACGGGGTCCCTTTACCAGTGAGTGTTCCCTCCGGGGGTTCGGCGGCCGAAGAACCCGAGCGCCCCGCACGCCGCCCGCAGCAGCAGCGCAAGCAGGTGCTGCTGCGGCTGGACCCCGCCGTGTACGAGGCGCTGGCCCGCTGGGCGGGGGATGAGCTGCGCTCGGCCAATGCGCAGATCGAGTTCGTGTTGCGGCGGGCGTTGGCGGAGGCGGGTCGACTGCCTGGGGAAGCGGGCCCCATTCCGCGTCGTGGCCGTCCCCCTGGGGGCTCCGCCCCCAGACCCCCGTCGGCCTGAACGGCCTCGTCCTCAAACGCCGGACGGGCTGAGATGCTCCGACCCTATACACAGTGGGTATACACACCACGTATACCCACTGTGTATAGTCCTGCCCATGTCCATCGGTCACACCCTTCTAGGACTCCTGGAGTCCGGCCCCCGGCACGGTTACGACCTGAAGCGGGCCTTCGACGAGAAGTTCGGTCACGATCGCCCGCTGCACTACGGGCAGGTCTACTCGACGATGTCCCGGCTGCTGAAGAACGGGCTCGTCGAGGTCGACGGGATCGAGGCCGGCGACGGGCCCGAGCGCAAGCGGTACGCGATCACCGACGCCGGGATCACCGACGTACAGCGGTGGCTCGCGACGCCCGAGAAGCCCGAGCCGTATCTGCAGTCGGTCCTCTACACCAAGGTCGTCCTCGCACTGCTCACGCACCGGAACGCCGGTGACATCCTCGACACGCAGCGCTCGGAGCATCTGCGGATGATGCGCATCCTGACCGAGCGCAAGCGCAAGGGCGACCTCGCCGACCAGCTCGTCTGCGACCACGCCCTGTTCCATCTCGAAGCCGATCTGCGCTGGCTGGAACTGACCGCCGCGCGTCTCGACAAGCTCGCTCTGGCGGTGACGGCACGATGACCACTGTTCCTCCCGGTTCCCTGCTCGCCGCGAGCGAGCTGCGCAAGGCCTACGGCCCGACCACCGCGCTCGACGGCGCCGAGTTCTCGATCCACCCCGGCGAGGTCGTCGCCGTGATGGGCCCGTCCGGGTCCGGCAAGTCGACCCTGCTGCACTGTCTCGCCGGGATCGTGCCGCCCGACTCCGGCTCCATCACGTACGACGGGCGTGAGCTGGCCGGGATGGGCGACGCCCAGCGCAGTCAGCTGCGGCGCTCCGAGTTCGGGTTCGTGTTCCAGTTCGGGCAGCTCGTTCCCGAACTGACGTGCGTCGAGAATGTCGCCCTTCCGCTGCGGCTCAACGGGACCTCCCGCAAGGAGGCCGAGCGGGCCGCGCTGTCCTGGATGGAGCGGCTGGAGGTCGACGACCTCAAGGGCAAGCGGCCCGGCGAGGTGTCCGGCGGGCAGGGGCAGCGGGTCGCGGTCGCGCGGGCGCTGGTCACCAATCCTCGGGTGCTGTTCGCCGACGAGCCGACGGGCGCGCTCGACTCGCTCAACGGCGAGCGCGTGATGGAGCTGCTCACCGAGGCCGCCCGGTCGACCAACGCGGCCGTCGTGCTCGTCACGCACGAGGCTCGGGTCGCCGCCTACTCGGACCGCGAGATCGTCGTACGGGACGGCAAGTCGCGGGACATGGAGCGCGTCGTATGAGCGTGCGCAGGGGGCACGTCCCGCGCGAGCGAAGCCGAGCGTGGGGGAGGACGAAGGACCTGGGCATGGGGGTCCGGTTCGCCTTCTCGGGCGGGCGTGAGGGGTGGATGCGGGTCCTGCTGACGGCCGTCGGGGTCGGGCTCGGGGTGGCGCTGCTGCTGCTGACGACCGCCATCCCGAGCGCGTTGTCGACCCGGGGCGAGCGCTCGCACGACCGTGCGAGCATCATGTATGTCAACACGGGGTTGACGAAGGCCGACGACACGCTGATCGTCGCCAAGGCCGACACGACCTTCCGCGCGGAAGAGATATACGGGCGGGAGCTCAACCCCGAGGGGCCACGAGCGCCCTTGCCACCGGGGATCGACGAGTTCCCCGCGGTCGGGGAGATGCTCGTCTCGCCGGCTCTCGAACGGCTGCTGAAGTCGGCCGACGGCAAGCTGTTGCGCGAGCGGCTGCCGGACCGGATCGTCGGCACCATCGGCGACAGCGGGCTCGTCGGACCGGCCGAACTCGCCTTCTACCGGGGGGCCGACGACCTCGCGGAGCACCTCAGCAGCGGTACGGTCACGCGGATCGACCGGTTCGGAGAGCTCCTGGAGACCTCCGAGGCGATGGACCCCATCCTGCTCCTCCTCACCCTCGTCATCTTCGTCGTACTGCTGATGCCGGTCGGCGTCTTCATCGCCACGGCCGTACGGTTCGGCGGTGAGCGGCGCGACCGGCGGCTGGCCGCGCTGCGGCTGGTCGGGGCCGACGGTGCCATGACCCGGCGGATGGCCGCCGGCGAGGCGTTCGCGGGCGCGGCGGTCGGGCTCGTCCTCGGCGCCGTCTTCTTCCTGATCGGCCGTCAGGCCGCGGGTCACATCACCGTCCTCGACATCAGCGTGTTCCCCAGTGATCTGAATCCGGCGCCCGCGCTGGCCCTCCTGGTCGCGGTCGCCGTGCCGGTGGCCGCGGTGCTGGTCACCCTGTTCGCGCTGCGCGGTGTGGTCATCGAACCGCTCGGCGTGGTGCGTACGGCCCGGCCCCCGCGCCGCCGGCTGTGGTGGCGGCTGCTGCTGCCGCTGGGCGGAGTCGCGGCGCTCTACCCCATGATCGGGCAGGGTCGCAGCGGGAAGTTCAACGACGCCCTCGTCATCACCGGTGTCACGCTCCTGCTCGTCGGAGTGACCGCGCTCCTGCCCTGGGTCATCGAGGCGGTGGTCGCCCGGCTCGGCTCCGGCGGCCTCTCCTGGCAACTGGCCGTCCGACGGCTCCAGTTGAGCAGCGGTACGGCGGCCCGCATGGTGAACGGCATCGCGGTGGCGGTGGCCGGGGCGATCGCACTCCAGATGTTCTTCACCGGGGTCTCCGTCGGCTACACGACCGACTCGGACCAGGACCTCAGCCGGGCCCAGATGGAACTCACCCCGTCGGACGGTGTGCCGCTCGTGGCGACGGGCCGACGGCTCGCCGAGACCGAGGGGGTCCGGAAGGTCACCGTGCTGACCCCCGCTACGGCGAGCGAGAAGGCCAAGGACCCGCAGGAGTTCATCGAGGTGACCGTCGGGGACTGCGCGGCGCTGCGCGACGTGGGCCGGCTCCCCTCCTGCCGCGACGGCGACTCCTTCGTCGTGCGGGGCGGCGAGACGTACGACAGGGACTCGCCCGAACTGCTCAAGCCCGGCAGCACGCTGTACGTCAGCGCGTCCTACGACTGGGGCGAGCACCCGCCGGTCGCCTGGACGGTACCGGGGAACATCCAGCAGGCCGGCATGATCGAGGACCCGGCCGGGGTCGAGCGCGGCGGCATCCTCGCCACACCGGGCGCCCTGCCCAAGGAGATCATGGCGAACTCCTCCGGGGTGATCTACATCGGCCTCGACCCCAAGGTGGCGGACGCCCGCGACCTGGTCCGGAACGCGACGGCGCGGATCGACCGTCTCGGCGAGCCCATGACCTGGACGGAGACCAACCGCGCCAAGCGGTTCGACTCGATCCGCACCGGCCTGTTCGTCGGTTCCGCCTGTGTCCTGCTGCTGATCGGCATCAGCCTGCTGGTCTCCCAGCTGGAGCAGCTGCGCGAACGCAGGAAGCTGCTGTCGTCCCTGGTCGCCTTCGGCACCCGGCGGCGCACACTGAGCCTGTCGGTGCTGTGGCAGACGGCGATCCCGATCGGGCTGGGGCTGCTGCCGGCGTCGGGCGTGGGGCTGACCCTGGGTGTGGTGCTGCTGAAGATGACACGCACGTCGGTCCACGTCGACTGGACCGCCGTACTGTCGATGACCGGCATCGGCGCGGGAGTCGTCCTCCTGGTGACGCTGCTGAGCCTGCCGCCGCTGCTGCGGCTGATGCGCGCGGACGGCCTGCGCACGGAGTGACCCTCCCCGCGCACGCCCGCCGACGGGCCCCTCCCCCCGAGGGGCCCGTCGGCGTTCCGCTCGTTCCGCTCAGAGGCTGTACTCCTTGACCACCCGTCGCACCTGGGCGAAGAGCATCCCGACGTTGACCGACTTGCGGCAGACGACCACGGCGACGACGTCCTGCTGCTCGTTCAGCCGCACGAACAGATGGGTGAGGTTCTCGCTGTTGACGAGGATCTCCTGGAAGAAGTGCTGGTCGCTCTGAGTACCCCGCCGTTCCTTGAACACGTCCTCGATCATCACGACCGTACGGCCCTGGAACAGGTCGAGGGTCGCGCCCGCCAGCAGGTCCAGCACCTCGGGCGGATGGTTGTCGACCGTCTCGTAGGAGAGCAGCATCCCGGTCGACATGTCGACCACACCCGAGGCGACACACTCGGGGGCATCGGTACGGAGCGCCTTGACCAGGCTCATGACCTGGTCGGAGAAACCTGTGGTCATGCGTTTCGTCCCCATCCTTTCCTTCACACTCCTTCGGTCGCCACGGAGGAGTCCGTCGCGGTGAGGATCGACCCGATGCGCCGCAGCGCCGGCTGGGTCGCCCGGTGCAGCCGGTCGAGGTCGACACCCTCGTCGCCGAGTACGACCATCAGCGCGGTGTCCCCGACGGCGTAGAAGGCGGCGCAGCCCTGGCTGCCGTAGGTGACCGTCTGGCGCAGGGTGCCCCGGCCGGTCGCCTGGGCGGCCCGGCGGGCGAGGCCGAGTCCGGCGGCGGCGAGGGCGGCGAGGCCCTCGGGGTCGATCGACTCGGCGGTGTCCGCCGCTATCAGCAGTCCGTCGGTGGCTGCGAGGGCCGTGTCGGTGATTCCGTCTACTTTTTCGCGCAGGTCGCGCATTTCCATGGCCAACGCTTTGTGGTCCATGTACTCAACTCCCCTATGGGCTTCTATGAATTTCCATGAGTTCCGTTCCGCAGGCGGAAGAACCCTTTCCAGCTCGTCCCGCGCTTTTCCGGGGCGAGAGATTCGGTGATGCCACTGGCGCCGGGATCCCGGCGGGGCAGTGCGGGAGCAGGACCTTTCGGTACCGGTTGCGCGTCGGAGGCGAGGACGGCGGCCAGCGCGGTGACGACCGCGGGGTCGACGTACGGGGGTGGCACGGGCGGTGGAGGCGGGGGCGGCGACGGAGGAGGTACCGGCGGGGGCGGCGTGCGCTGCCGCAGGCCCTCCGCCGACACCCGTACGACCGGCAGGGGCGCGGCCCCCTCGGCGCACTCCAGCAGCCCGGCCCCGAGCATCCGCGCCACCTCGACCGTCACCGTGTACACCCCCCGACCGGTACGGAACGCGAGGTCACGGGCAGTGCGACGGCCGTCGGCCTCCGCGATCAACTCCCGCTGTACGGGGGTGAGTCGCCCCTCGTCCACGGCGGCCGGCGCCGAACCCGGGGTCGGGCGCTCGCGGTTGGGGCGTACCGGGTGGGGCAGGGCGGCGAGGGCGGCCAGTTTGCGGTTGGCGTCCTGGAGCAGACGGACCGGTCCCTCGCCGACCGGGACGGGGGCCGGCACCTCGGCGCCGGGGTCGCGTTCGCAGGTGTCCACGCGGCCGGCGACGACCGCGAAGACGGCGTCCCGCAGCGCCATCATGCAGACGACCCGTAACTGGGCGGCGCCCGCGTACCCGTGCCTGATCAGCTCCGTGCCGGGCCAGCGCGCTCCCCCGGCCTCGCGCACCAGCTCGGCCCACTCCTCACCGCTGATCCGGCGGGACCGCAGCAGCAGGGCCTCGGGGCCCGGCGAACCCGGGCTCTCGGCGCCGACGACGAGTCCGCGCCGGAAGTGGAAGGTCCCGCCGGGGCTGCCGGCCGCGCGCAGCGCCCCGGTGAACTCCTCGCGCCCGCACTCGGCCAGGGCGTTGAGCAGCACGTGGTAGCCGATCCGGCCCAGGGAATCGGCGGCGGATTCGGACACGGAATCGCGGATGACCGACATCACTCCCCTTGCCATTTCACCTGGGCATTTCGCACATACGCCTGACGCGTAGTACTGAGGGGGTATGTGTATCAGTCCGGGCGCATATTCAGGCCGAGGTCTCGTCACCTGACGGAAGTTGAATTCTCTCGCCACCGAAGCGTCACCGAACGGTCTTTGTTCGACGCTCATTTGACCGAACGGTCACCGGTTCGGTGACCGGTTCAGTCGCCCAGCACCCGTACGGGCAACGGCCGCAGCGCCTCCCGCAGAGCCGCCGCCAGTTCCTCGTACTCCGCGCCCCGCACGGCGCCCGCGCGCATCGCGAGGCCGATCCGGCGGGTCGGGGCCGGGACAGCGAAGCGGCCGGTGCGGAGCCGGTCGCTGCGGCCCGCCTCGACCTCGACGGCGGTGTGCGGCAGCAGCGTCACGCCGAGCCCGCCGGCCACGAGCTGGACGAGGGTGGACAGACCGGCGGCCGTGGTGGTGACCGGGGCGTCCGCGCGCCCGGCGTCGCGGCAGATGTCGAGCGCCTGGTCGCGCAGACAGTGCCCTTCGTCCAGGAGCAGCAGGTCCAGCTCGCGCAGCGCCTCGCGCGGGATGTCCGTATGCCCGCCGAGAGGGTGGTCGAGGGGGGTGACGAGCACGAAGTCCTCGTCGAACAGGGGGAGTTCGAGAATGCCGGGCAGTCCGGTCGGTACGGCGATCAGGAGCAGGTCGAGACGGCCGGTGGTGAGGCCGTCCAGGAGTCCGGCGGTCTGCTCCTCGTGGACCTGGAGGTCGAGGTCCGGGTAGCGGTCCTGGACGAGACGCAGGACGGCGGGCAGGAGATAGGGGGCGACAGTGGGGATCACCCCGAGCCGCAGCGCCCCGGTGAAGGGCGCGCGCACGGCCTCGGCCTCCTCCATCAGCGCGCCGACCGCGTCCAGCACGGCCCGGGCCCGTACGGCGAGCCGCTCACCGGCGGGCGACAGCAGCACCTTGCGGGTGGTGCGCTCGACCAGGGTGACGCCGAGGGCCTCCTCCAGGGCGGAGACGGCACCCGAGAGGGCGGGCTGGCTCATGCCGATCGTGGCGGCGGCGTCCCGGAAGTGCAGGTGGTCCGCGACGGCCACGAAGGCACGCAGCTGGGCGAGACTGGGGCGACGGCGCCCGTCGGTGTTCTTGGCTGCGGCCATGCCCGTACTCCCGACTCCCGACCGATGGTTTGCTGGTGTTCACTGGTCCACTGATAGTTTTCGCGGATCAACACGGAAGAGTGTAGTGATTCGCCCGATCAATGGTGGTGAGTGGGTATGGGCATCGCGGAACTGAGGTCCGCCCTGCCGGACTTCGCGGCGGATCTGCGCCTCAACCTGGGTTCGGTCGTCGACCGCTCCCGGCTCACTCCGCAGCAGCTGTGGGGCACGTTGCTGGTCTCCGCGATCGCGTCCCGCTCGCCGCGTGTGCTGCGCGAGCTGGGCCCGGAGGCCAGGGCGCGGCTCTCGCCGGCGGCGTACACGGCCGCCCGGTCCACCGCGGCCGTCATGGCGATGAACAACGTCTTCCACCGCACCCGCCATCAGCTCTCCGACCCGGAGTACGCCCGGTTGCGCACCGGGCTGCGGGCGAACGTGCTCGGCGACCCGGGCGTCGAGCGGACCGACGCCGAGCTGTGGTCGGTGGCGGTGTCGGCGGTCAACGGCTGCGGCGCCTGTCTGGACGCGCACGAGCGGGTACTGCGCGGGGCGGGTGTCGACCGGGAGACCGTGCAGGAGGCGTTCAGGATCGCGGCGGTGGTGCAGGCGGTCGGCACGACGCTGGACGCGGAGGAGATTCTCGCCGAGCGGTGAGGGGCGAGCGGCGCCGGCGACTGGACGCGGCAGGCGGTACGTCCGACAATGGGCGGACCCTCACCCCGTTCGTCGCCGCCTTCGTCGTACCGGCCGCGAGGACCGTGTTTCTCCGATTGAGGGAGCCACCGCAATGACCGTCGTCCTGGTGCTGATGGCCGCCGTCGCGCTGACGGCCGCCGCCGTCCTGCCGCGCGTGCTGACCCGGGCCGGCTGGCCCGACCGGGAACCGGTGCTGGGGCTGTGGGTGTGGCAGTGCCTGGTCGCCACGGTGCTGGCGTGCTGTCTCGCCGCGCTGCTGCTGGGCGCGACGGCCGCGTTCGGGACCGTACGGGTCCATGCCTTCGCACCGGCGCCGGACGCCGTCACCGCCGCGTACGGGCTGGGGCCCGCGCCCGTCTGGCTGACCGTCCTGACGCTGCTGCTGGCCTGTGGGGCGGCCTGGACGGTCGCCATGCTCGCGCGGGAGCTCGCCGAGGCGCGCAGACGGCGTCGGCTGCGGCGGCTGCATCTGCGGGAGCGGGCGCCGGATCTGCCCGCCGGGTTCCCGGCGGCGCGGGGGCCGTTGCTGGTGTTGGAGGACGAGTATCCCGACGCCTGGCTGCAGCCCGGGCCCACGCCTCAACTCGTCGTCACCACGGGTGCGTTGCGGCGGCTGTCCGACCATGAGCTGGATGCCGTACTCGCCCATGAACTCGGTCATGCGCGGGCCCGTCACGACTGGCTGCTGCATCTGTCGCAGGCGCTGGCGAGTGGCTTCCCGCGTGTTCCGGTCTTCGCGCACTTCCGGGACCAGACGCATCGGCTGGTCGAACTGGCCGCGGACGACACGGCGTCGCGGCGGTGTGGGCACCGTACGACCGCGGTCGCGCTGATCGAACTGAACCGGCATCGGGGTGTGCTGTCCTGCGCGTGTACGCGCGGGCAGTTGGGGGATCGGGTCGAGCGGTTGCTGGCGCCGCCGCCTCGGCTGGACGCGGGGTATCGCGCCGTGGCGCTGTTGGCTGCCGCCCTCGCCCCGTTGATTCCGTTGCTGATTGCTTTGGGGCCTGCACTGAAGGTGCTCAACTGACTTTGCCGGTGGGGAAGCTGCGGGTTCGCTGTGGCTGGTCGCGCAGTTCCCCGCGCCCCTTTACGGGGCCTCCGGCCCCTCAGGGGCGCTCCCCAGGGCCGTTGCTCCCCTTGGCTGCGGGGCGTGGCGTAGGGCCGCCGTCTCCTGGGTGTGGGCCTGGGAGTACGAGTGGAGGTAACTGACGACCGTGTTCGTCACCGCCACCAGGGGTACGGCTACCACCGCGCCGCCGATTCCCGCCACCATGCCGCCCGCCGCCACCGACAGGACCACCGCCAGTGGGTGGACCCGGACCGCGCGGCCCAGGATGAACGGCTGGAGGACGTGGCCCTCGATCTGCTGTACGGCCAGGACCACCACGATGACCAGTACCGCCGTGAAGACGCCCTGCGTCACCAGTGCCACCACGACCGCCAGGGCGCCCGAGGCGACCGCACCGACCAGCGGGATGAAGGAGAACAGGAAGATGAACACGGCCAGCGGGACGGCCATCGGGACGTCCAGGAAGTAGATGCCGAGGCCGATGAAGATGGCGTCGATCAGAGCCACTATCACCGTGCCGCGCACGTACGCCGTCAGCGTGCGCCAGGCTCGTGGGCCCGCGCCGGCGACACCGGGCCGGGCCGCCGCCGGAACCAGCTTCAGCGTCCACTCCCAGATGCGCTTGCCGTCGTAGAGCAGGAAGAGGGTCGAGAAGGCGGCCAGCAGTATGCCTGTCAGCGTCTCGACGATGACGGTGACGCCCTCCAGGCCCGCTGACGTGATCTCGTCCGTGTTGGCGCCGATCGCGTCGCGCAGATTCTCGGCGATCTTGTTGATCTGCTTGTCGGTGACGTGGAAGGGGCTGTTGAGCAGCCAGTTGCGCAGTTCGTCGACGCCGTCCTGGACCTGGTCGGAGAGCTGGTCGGTGTTCTCGATGACCTGCCAGGTCACGAACCAGCCGATCAGGCCCATCACGACGAAGCCGAGGATCGCGGTCAGCGCGGTCGCGGGACCGCGCGGCATGCCCCACCGGGTGAGGCGGGCGACCGTCGGCTGGAGCAGCGCGGTGATGAGCAGCGCCACCACGAAGGCGAAGACGACGAGTTGGACGGCGCTGATGACCCGCATCAGCACCCAGAGAGTCCCCGCGAGGATCAGCAGCCGCCAGCCCGCCTCGGCGGCGACCCGTACGCCCCAGGGGACGACGGAGGCGGGTTCGGGGCGGACGGCGGGTGCTACGGAGGTCGTGGGTGCGGCGGGGGGCTCGTCGTGCTCGGGTTCCGGCGAGGCGGGCGGCGCGGTTTCCGGTGACGGCGGGGACGGGCTGTCGTCCGTGTCGTCCTTCTCCACCTCGGCCCGGCGTTCGTCCAACCGCTCACCCATCTCGGTCAGCCGCGTACCGACCCGGCCGAGCCAATGCGGCACTCGCGACATGATGCGCCCCCGTCCCCCCATCACTCACTCTGCGGTCCGCGTCCGACCGTACATGGCCGAAGCCCCTCACCGAAGGACGGTGAGGGGCTCGGAAAGGTTGAGAGAACTGAGCACGGGAGATGCGGAACGGCTCAGTAGTAGTGGTTGGCCTGCCAGAAGTTCCACGCGCCGCACGGGCTGTCGTAGCGGTCGTTCATGTAGCTCAGGCCCCACTTGATCTGGGTGGCCGGGTTCGTCGCCCAGTCGGCGCCTGCCGAGGACATCTTGGAGCCCGGGAGCGCCTGCACGAGACCGTACGCGTCGGAGCTGGGGTTGTCCGCCTGGTAGTTCCAGCTGGACTCGTGGTCCACGATGTTGCTGAAGCACTGGAACTGGTCGGCCGGGACGATCGCGCGCGCCATCTCCTGGACTTCGGCGATCGTGTACGAGGCCTGCTGGGGGAAGCTGGACGCGTCGCGCGTCGCGGAGCGGCTGGCCGCCTCTTCCGCGGCCTTGCGCGCCTTGGCCTCTTCCTCGGCCTTCTCGGCGGCCTTCTGCTTGGCCACCGCGTCCTTGGCCGCCTGCTTGCGCGCAGACTCCTCGGCGTCCTTCTTGGCGGTGGCGTCCGCGGCGATGGCCTGGACATCGGCCTGCTGCGTCAGGGACGCGGTCTGCACCTGGGCCTGGGAGCCCACGGGTATGTCCGTGAGCAGCGTGGTGTCGCCTACCAGTGCCTCGGCGTCGTTGGGAGTGCCGGTCTGGCCAGAGGCCACACCTGTAACTGCGCCGACAGCGGTGACCGCGGTGGCCGAGGCCACTGCAAGTCCCCGGACCGAAATCCGGCTCACACGGTTTCCTTCCAGCATCGCCCGCTTAGGTGACCCTGGCGGACGCAATCTTGCCCCTGGACGCTGGCCTCCCAACTGCGGGGTCACGGGAGACGCGGGCCCGGTGGGCAACTCCCTTGCGGGGAGCGCCACGTGGTGCACGGGCGGCATACGACGGGGAGTATGGAGTTGACTGTGATGCTGCTGTGGTGCCGTATCGCTGGGGGCACAGATGTGTCGTATGCGGGGCCTGACAGGAGTGAGACTCTAGCCGTACCCGGACGCCGGGTGGCAATTCTGAGTTGAGTGTGAAAGCTCACACCTCGTTTGCCCCAGGTGATTTGAGGAAAGCCGCAGACGCGGAAGCGCCGCCCGGCTAGGCTCTTCGCCTTTGCCGGACGGCGCCAACTTCGGGAACTCCGCGCGCGCTTCAGGAATTCCGTCTACTTCGTTCCACTTCGGGAACTCCCGGGTCAGATCTGCACGTCCTCCAGCATTTCGGTCACCAGGGCCGCGATCTGGGACCGTTCGGACCTGTTGAGGGTGACATGCGCGAAGAGCGGGTGCCCCTTCAGCTTCTCGACGACGGCGACGACACCGTCGTACCGGCCGACTCGCAGATTGTCCCGTTGTGCCACGTCATGGGTGAGAACCACCCGTGAGTTGGCGCCGATCCGGGACAGCACCGTGAGCAGGACGTTCCGCTCCAGCGACTGTGCCTCGTCCACGATCACGAACGCGTCGTGGAGCGAGCGGCCGCGGATGTGGGTGAGCGGCAGCACTTCGAGCATGCCGCGCGCGGTGATCTCCTCGATGACCTCGCGGCTGGTGACCGCGGACAGCGTGTCGAAGACCGCCTGTGCCCAGGGGCCCATCTTCTCGGACTCGGAACCGGGCAGATAGCCGAGCTCCTGCCCGCCGACCGCGTACAGCGGCCGGAAGACCATCACCTTCTGGTGCTGCCGCCGCTCCAGCACCGCCTCCAGGCCGGCGCACAGCGCGAGCGCCGACTTGCCGGTGCCGGCCCGGCCGCCCATCGACACGATCCCGATGTCCGGATCGAGCAGGATGTCGAGCGCGATCCGCTGCTCCGCACTCCTCCCCTTGATACCGAAGACCTCGCGGTCCCCTCGTACGAGGCGGACGTTGCCCTCGGCCGTGACGCGCCCCAGGGCCTTGCCGCGCTCGGACTGGATCGTCAGACCGGTGTGCACCGGCAGTTCGGCGGCCTCGGGGACGTAGGCGTGGCCTTCCTCGAAGAGGAGGTCCACCTGTTCGCCGGCCAGGGTCAGTTCGGACATTCCGGTCCAGCCGGAGGAGCCCGTGATGGCCAGCTCCGCGCGGTACTCCTCAGCGAGGAGCCCGACGGACGAGGCCTTGATCCTGAGCGGCAGGTCCTTCGACACGACCGTGACGTCGTACCCCTCGGCCTGCAGATTGCGGGCGACCGCGAGGATGCGGGAGTCGTTGTCCCCCAGGCGATAGCCGCTTGGCAGCACGCTGGGGTCCGAGTGGTTGAGCTCGACACGGACGGTTCCGCCCAGCTCCCCGATCGGAATCGGGGCGTCGAGGCGGCCGAACCGGACCCGGAACTCGTCCAGCAGGCGCAGGGCCTGCCGGGCGAAGTACCCGAGTTCGGGGTGGTGCCTCTTGGCCTCCAGTTCTGTGACCACGACGATCGGCAGCAC
The DNA here is from genome assembly GCF_042889145.1 of Streptomyces sp. NPDC002680. NCBI lineage: Bacteria > Bacillati > Actinomycetota > Actinomycetes > Kitasatosporales > Streptomycetaceae > Streptomyces > Streptomyces sp. NPDC002680. The sequence continues at coordinate 170,911 of NZ_JBIAQP010000024.1, read as the reverse complement.
GACCTCGTGCTCGTCGAAGCGGTTCAGAGCGCCTGGATCGGCCAGCAGGACGCTGGTGTCGAGAACATAGGTGCGCCGGTCTGGCATACGGCGCTTTGTGCTGGTCACCACGGAAGGACGTACCCCCTCGGATGAGGTCGGGGAGCGACGAAGGAGATCTGGACCGGTCGACGGCCGCAGTGCGCGGGCCGAGAACCGGCCCTCCGCCTGTTCGCCCGTGCTGTGACCACACGGTCGGGCTGGTGCAAAGGGCCTCCCGGGCGGACGGCCCCGTGCCGTCCGCTGAGATACGACACCCGTGGTTCGGGTGTCGACCTGCTTGGCTTATGCCCTCGAACATGCGCCGCCATGCCACGCCGCATGGCGGCGCGCTGGTGAACTCCTTGTTACTTCCGCCCCAAGGGGGGTGACTTTCACCTCATCGGGACATTACGAGCGGGTACGTGCCCGGTCCCGTCTCAGCTGCCGTAACGGCGATGGCGGGCCGCGTAGTCGCGCAGGGCGCGCAGGAAGTCGACCTTGCGGAAGGCCGGCCAGAAGACCTCGCAGAAGTAGTACTCCGAATGGGCGGTCTGCCAGAGCATGAACCCGGACAGCCGCTGCTCGCCGCTGGTCCGGATGACGAGGTCGGGGTCGGGCTGGTCGCTGGTGTAGAGGTGCTTGCCGATCAGGTCGATGTCGACGCTCTCGGCGAGTTCCTCCAGCGAGGCACCCTTGTCATGGGCGTCGAGCATCATCGAACGCACGGCGTCGGCGATCTCCTGCCGGCCGCCGTAGCCGATGGCGACGTTGACGAGTATCCCGCCCGTCACGTGCGCGGTGGCCTCCTCGGCCTCCTTGAGCTGGGTCTGCAGCTGCCCGGGGAGCAGATCGAGGTTGCCGACGTGGTGGACGCGCCAGCGGCCGTCGGCGGCGAGGGAGGTGACGACGTTCTCGATGATCTCGAGGAGCGGCGCCAGCTCCTCCGGCGGACGGTTGACGTTGTCCGTGGAGAGCAGCCAGAGGGTGACGACCTCGACGTCGGTCTCGGAGCACCAGCCGAGGAATTCCTCGATCTTGTCGGCGCCGGCCTTGTGCCCCTGGGCGGTGGTGGAGCCGGCCGCCTTCGCCCAGCGCCGGTTGCCGTCCACGATGACGCCGATGTGCTTGGGCACCTGGTCGTGGTCGAGGTGGCCTTCCACCCTGCGTGTGTAGACCCTGACCAGCAGCCGGCGCAGGTTGTCGCGCAGGTTCACGTGTTTGTCAGCCCCTCCGTACGGATCGGACAGCCGCGGCCGGGCGCATTCCCCTGGCGCGATCCCTGCCCGTTTGGTGGTCCTCGGGGGTGGCGATCCCCGGAGGGGAAGCGTACCGCTGCGGGGCGGGGGGTCCTGCGTCCGGGGGAACGGGCGCCTTGCGGTCCCCGCGAAGGGGGCGGCGGGTTGATGTCCGGGCGATCGGGCGCTCCGGGCGTTCCAGGGGCTCCAGTCGCTCCGAGCGCTCCAGGCACTCCGGGCGAAAGGAGAGCGTCGGTATCCGGCTGCTCCGGGCGGGCACAAAAAACGGGCCGGTCCGTGGGGGGGAGACGGACCGGCCCGAGGGGGGGCTTCCACCATAACCCTTCGTGAGTGATGCCGCGTACATCGGCGCGGAACAACTACTCTCCGAAGTCGTCCGGCAACGCGCGGATGGCCCCCGGAGCCCGTTTTCATGGTGGGATCATGGCCGGAAAACAGCTGATTCCCAGGAAAAAACCCGGGATCCGAGGTGATCCCTAGGGATCCGGCGGGTTTCACCCCCCTTGCGAACATCCCCGTCCCACTCCAGGGCCATTCGGGCACCGGCCGTGTCGCGGCGGGGTTCCAGGCCCGGCGTCCCCCCCAAGGGCGACCCTGTCGCGAACGCCCGCTTGACGCCACCGCTAACTTCGCAGCCATGGCCACGTTCACCACTTCGGAGTCACCCGAGCCGGTTCCGCTGCAGCTCGCCGAGTCGGGCCGGGCCCGTCGGCGGGGGCTGCTGGGCCGGGACGGGATCGAGGGCGCGTTGCTGCTGACGCCCGCGAGTTCGGTGCACACGTTCGGGATGCGGTTCGCGATCGACGTGGCCTATCTGGACGGAAAGGCGCGGGTCCGGGCGGTAAGAACCATGCGTCCGGGGCGAGTTGGACTTCCCCGCCCGTGGGCGCGGTCAGTCCTGGAAGCGGAGGCAGGGGCGCTGGAGAGGTGGGGGGTGCGGCGGGGCGTACGGCTCACGATCCGGGCCGACGACACGGCACCGGAGGACGGCTGAGCAGGAGCGGGACGCTCGCTCGCGAGTGCGGGAGGGGTAGGCAGGGCACCGCGCAGGCCCCTCCTCTGCGCGGTACCGCCCGCGCCACTTTGCTCACGCGAATTACCTTTGCCTAAATTTACGCGACCTCGACCCATGCTCGCGAACCTCCCCGATAACGATGTGGAAACCTCGTGAAGCCTTTTCGGGCATACGTACACATGTCTCGCAGGCGACAAGTGGAGCCACATCCGCTTCGCCGAGATTTCGCCAATATTCGGACGAGGGTGAACGATATCCGGATGTTTGCGGATAGTAAGACCTGAGATATCACGTTTGCTGCGCATTTCCCGAGGGCGCGGCGCGGAAGGACTGCCGGAGCAAGGCGGCTCGCGGCGGCCCGGACGGCAGTTACTCGCCAGTTTCGCCGCTGCGGCGGGAGGGCGAGGGAAGGTCGGGGGAAGGGCGGCGGAAGCAGGTGCTCCGGTAGGTCGCGGTCGACCGGCCGCCGTGGGAGACGTACGGGGGACGCGTGGGAGACGTACGGGCTGGGTCAGCCGGGTCAGCCGGGGTCAGCCGGAGGGCTTGCGGGCGTCGAAGAGATGGCGGCTGCTGTGCGCCACGAACGAACCCTCGGCCTCGATCCGTTCGTGCAGGGCGCGGAGTTGGGGACGGTAGGCATCGACGGTGAACCCGGGGACCATCCAGATCACCTTGCGCAGGAAGTGCACGACGGCGGCGATGTCGTGGAACTCCATCCGCAGCCGCTCGGCCCGCAGCTCGACGATCTCCAGCCCGACGGCTTCCGCGCCGGCGCGCTCGCGGTCGGGGTGGCGGGCGTTGCGCCGCGCGTCCGGCTGCGGTCCGAGAAAGTGCTCGACGAGTTCGTACGCGCTGGACGGCCCGACGTGCTGGGCGAAGTACGTACCGCCCGGTCGCAGGACGCGGGCGATCTCGGCCCAGGGCGGGGACACGGGGTGCCGGCTAACGACCAGGTCGAAGGCGCCGTCGGCGAAGGGCAGCGGCGCGTCGTCCGGTACGGCGACGACCGCAGCGCCACGCGGGTGGAGCAGGGCGGTGGCCTTGGCGACGTTCGGCGGCCAGCCCTCGGTGGCGACGGTGAGCGGGGGCAGCGTGGGGGCGGTGTTCAGCACCTCACCACCGCCGGTGTGCAGGTCGAGCGCGGCGGACGCGCACGCCAGCCGCTCCCCCATGGCACGGGCGTACCCCCAGGAGGGCCGCGCCTCGGTGGCCCGCCCCTCGAACCAGGAGAAGTCCCATCCGTCGGTGGGGACGGAGGCGCCTTCGGCGAGGAGTTCTTCGAAGGTGGGGATGTGGGGGATGTGTACGGGGCTGGGCTCGGGCGTGGCCATGGGGGCGATGTTCGCAGCCGGTTGTCGGTGCCCGCTGATAATTTCCGCGGCACCGACGGAAGCGGAGCCAGTAGGCAAGAGGGAGAGGCGGTCCGGGACATGCTGTACGCCGATGACGAGGTGACGACGCTGCGCGCGAAGCTCGACCAGGAGCGGGACGCGGTGCTGTGGAAGCTGGAGGGCCTGGACGAGGAGCAGGTCCGCAGACCGATGACACCGTCGGGCACGAGTCTGCTGGGGCTGGTGAAGCATCTGGCGTCGGTCGAGTACGGCTGGTTCGTGGAGACGTTCGGGAGGGAGACGGAACCGCTCTGGTTCGACCCCTACTTGGGGGAGGACATGAGCGCCGGCCCGGACGAGACGAAGACCCGGATCACCGACTTCTACGCCCGAGCCCGAGCCGCCGCCGACCGCGTACTGACAGAACTCCCCCTGGACACCCTGGGCAAGCCGGCCTGGCGGGACGACGAGTGCTCGCTGCGCTGGGTCCTCGTACGTATGACGGCGGAGACGGCAAGGCATGCGGGGCACATGGACATCGTGCGGGAGCTGATCGACGGGGCGACGGGGTCGTACGAGCCGTCATGACGACTCGGAGTCCTGGACGTTCTGGATGCTCTGGACGTCGAGGACGAGCATGATGTGTTCGTTGTCGCCGTGGCGGACGGTACCGGTGGCACGGAAGCCGTGCTTTTCGAGGAGGCGGACGGAGGCGGTGTTCTCGGCGAAGGGATCGGCGTAGAGCGGCCGGTTGGTCTCGCGCCGCAGGAACAGCCCGAGGGCGACGCTTCCCACACCCCTCCCCCAGTACGGCCGCCCGAGCCAGTACCCGATGAACCGCCGCTCACCGAGATCCGGATCGCTGTCCCACCAGGCGACGATGCTGCCGGCGGGCTCGCCGTCCACGGTGACCGTCTGCACGAACACGGTGCTGTCGCCGAGGATCTTCGACTTCCAGTGCGCCATGAAGGCGTCCCGCAGCCGGGGCGTGAACCGCGACCGCCGAACGGCTTCGGGATCGTTCTCGTAGACGAGGAGAAACTCCAGGTCGTCTTCGGTGACGTCGCGGAGTTGTACGTCGATGTCGGTCGTCATGGTGGGGAGTCTGGCAGGGGGCACTGACAACGCCGGAAGGACGAGCGGGCCGGCGCCGTTTCCTACACGCTGCCGGGCTCGTCGAGGAAGCGAAGCAGCACAGCGGCCTCGGCCCGGAGCCGCTCGGCCCGGTCGGCATGCACGGGCGAGGTCAGTTGGGCGGCGGCGTCGAGCCGATCGGCGACTTCGGCACGTACGACACTCTCGACACGGCTCTCACTCAGCTCCTGCCGCGCAGCTTCGGTGGCGCCGGCACCAACTGGGGCCTGCTCAATGGCCACACCGCGAAGCGCGGCTTCGCCGACGGGCACGGCCTCGGCGTTGTCCAAGGCACCGAGGGTCGCACGCAGGGCACTCACCGCGACCTTGTCCCGGGCGCGCATGGCTTCGGGGAGGGCTTGACGCATACGGAGACGTAGGGACTTGCGCTTTCTCATCGGGTCCTCACCTCACTCAATCCATTCACCCGAGCCGTCCGCCTACGGGTCCGTGAGCCCCGTTGGGTCATGTCCCGCTGGGGGGTGTAGTCACAGCAGCGCAGCGACCGAGTGATGGAGTCGGCTTCGCGGCAATGGTTCTGCGAGCGTGGCTCCTGGTCTCGGAACGCGCCGGTCCCGCGTATGACTGGCGTGCCCTGACTCCCCGGCGAGGCAGCAGTACCTTCAGGCCTGATTCACCACGTACGCCAGCTCTGCGAGGAATCCCCCTATCGCATCTCCGGAGAGATCAGGAGTCGGCGGCGGGGGTTCCTCCATAGATGCCGCGAAGAGCATGACAAAGTCCAGTAGATACTTCTGCCCCCACTTGCGGAAGTATGTCGCGCGCGCTTCGTCCAACAAGTCCTCGCGCACCGACTCCGTACGCAGTAGATCCTGTATGCCAACCGTCGACCGCAGAGCGGCAACGACTTCGTCGATGCCAGTAGGAAGACCGCCGAACTCGAGGCCCCGTTCAACGCGGCAGCCGGGACGGACAGGCGACCAAGGAGAGCAGACCACGGTGAGTACCGAGTGAACCCTCCCCCATTCCCACACACCCGACTGCATGCACTCGGTGAGCGCCTGGACAGCGAGACGGCGCTGCCGCTCGGGCGCGCTGGAGTGTGCGACCTGGGTGACCACCGCCTCCGCGTCGCGGCGCGCGTACGCGCTCGGCAGGCAGCGTGACGCCAGCGTCATGGTGCGCAGCGCGCGACGTGCCTGGCTCGTTGGGATGCGGAAGGGAAATTGGTGGAGCCACCCCGTAATGAGCATCCGCACCAGGACGTTACGAACGTGCCGGGGACTCTGGGGGAGTTGGCCGCGTGCGCACAACAGGTGGAGGAAGAGGCGGCGCTGGCCGGGGGGATACAGAGCAGGATCACTTCCGTGGCGGCTGCTCTTCCGGAACTCAGGCCGAGCCAACAGCCCAATCTCGGTCCAGTCTCTGACCAGGCGCTCCGTGACAGGGTGCAGGCCGTGTGCCCGTGCCTCCGTGACGAGTTCGTGGATTGTCGCGGGGCCGTCGGCGACGTTCCTGGGGTACCGCACGCTCACACGATCACCTTCACCAGTTCACTGACCAGGGATGCCCCCGCCGCCGCAGCCATACTCGCCAGGACCGCTTGGGCAAGGGGACCGAGCGTGCGTCTCGGATCCGGTGCCGCTGGGCGCTGTGGCCGGGCGGGTGAGCTGGCACGCCGCCGCCTCTTACGACTCATCGTGAGTACCCTCCGATTCAGTTTGGCGTTCGCGATGTCCACACTCGCTCAACCTCCCGCGCCGCCGCCTCTCAGGCCCAGCCGAAATCGGTGTAAGACCTGAGCCGGGCCCCGGAGCCCGGCTCCGGGAGCGGTCATGTCTCGTGGATTGCGTCCCGCCGGGTGGTGTAGCCCGTCAGGGCCCTGGAACGCGCGGGTGTCTGCTCGGCTACTCCACTTCACGGGGCACAATCCCCCGTTGTGGCGCCTGTCTGTCGTTGTTAGCCTCACGCACGCCCGAATGATCAACTCTCGTACCCCGCAGGGGAGATGGAGATGAGCTCAATGGGAACACCCGAACGCCCGTGGGAAGCGGATTTCGACGCCGGATTCACCCGAAGGCTGGGGAAGTCACCGCAGGAGCTGGGGCTGACCAGTGCGACCGAGAGCTGCCCCGACATGTGGGAACTCAACAACGGTGACTTCGCCTGCATAGGCCGAGAAGCGACGGACGCGTACGCGGGCCGACTGCCGGCAGGCGTCTCGGTGGCGCCCGACGAGCGCGTGATAATCATCCCCCGCTCCACACTTCTGTCGGCGAAGCGGGACATCCCCGATGCCTGACGGCAAGCCTCCGACGGCCATCTCCCGCCTCGCGGAGGTACGGACATCAGGCCTCCGGCTGTCCCGCGCGGACTACCTCGCCCGCTTCCGGAAGGAGTATCCGCGCTGCTCCCAGGTCGACAAGCTGGAGGCGGGACAGAGGTTCCGTGAACCCGGGTACGCGCCATGGGAGGCGGTTCAGCGGGGCAACTGGGGTGAGGCCCTGCGCCTCGCTGAGGAGGAACGCCCCGCCCTGGCACGCCAGTACGAGGAGGCCGTTGCCCGCGGTTGCCGACTCCGCCGCGTACGGATCGTCGCGCTCCCGCCGTCCGACTACGTACTGTGGGAGATGAGCATCCTGCGGCTGCGCGCGGAACTGGGCGAGGAGATCGGCGTCATCACATCGGCTGGCATTTCATCTGGTATTACCGCCGAGGATGGCTGGCCCGGTCCCAACCGGTCCAGCATGCAACACCCCCCCCCCAGCGCATATGCCGGAACTGGTGGCCCTCGGGACCACCGCTCTGTACGAGCTGAGGTACACGCACGAGGGTGATCTCGACGGCGCGGTGCGTCACACCGATCAAGAGCTGATCGAGGCCTGCCGCCGGGATTTCGAGCAGCTCCTTGCCACAAGCGAGGAGCTGCTCACCTTCCACGACCGGGTGACCGCCCCGCTGTTGACCGCCCGGGCAGAGCGGAGGCCGGCAGATGAGCGATGAAACGCCGCAGAGCGTGGGACGCCGACGCCGCATACGGTGGTCGTCCCCCACCGTACGAATCTCCCTGACCGTCCTCGCCCTGATCTCCGCCACAGCCCTCGTCTTCCTCTCACCCCTCGCCCTACGCGCCTTCGGCCCGAGCGGCCCCGGCTCCGACCGCGACTGGCAGCGCGTCGGCAACATCGCCCAGGCGTACGGCGCCGCGTCCGCGCTGATCGCCGGGCTCGCGCTTGTGGGTGTCGGGGCGTCCCTCTTCCTCCAGGCCAGGGAGAGCAAGGCCAACCGCGAGCAGGGCGTACGCACCGCACACACCGAACTCATACGCATGGCGATGACGGACCCGGACCTCATGGCCTGCTGGGGCCGCCTGGACGGCGACGCGTCCGTGACAGCCCGACGCCAACACCTGTACCTGAACCTGGTGTTGTCGCACTGGGAGACGATGTTCGAACTGGGCACCCTCCCCGAGGAACACCTGCGCCAGGGCGCCGACAGCGTCTTCGGCACAGAACCGGGCCAGGCGTTCTGGGCGGTGAGCGGGGAGGCGCGGCGGCTTGCTTCGGGGACTCGGCGGGGGCGGTTGTTTCATGAGCTGGTGGATGAGCGGTATCGGGCCGCGGTTCGGGTACGGCGCGAGGGCTGATCGGGCCGAACTCCTTGTCGGCATGCAGTTCCAGCCAGAGTCGTCCCGCTCACTTGTCAAGGTGTACGACAGGGGAAGCCTCTGCCTCCGGGACCCGGTGGCTGGCAAGTTCCGTGGGGCCGACCGGCCCTTTGTACCGGGCGAGCCGGAACGGCCGTGCACCGCCCGGTTCCGAGACGACGGCACCCGGTCCAGGGGCTCCCGCGGACCAGACATGGGTGAGACGCGGGCTCACCGATCGCCTGGTGGGAGTGGCCCTCAGCACCGTTCCGCCCATGCGGAGTATGGCCGGAACACGGGTCCCACGCCTCGCTGAAGGCAGGTACGCCCCCTGCCTCCATCCGTGCGAAGTAGGTGGAACGACCTCGCATTCCACCAGCCGCCACGAATGCGCGCTCAGCCTGCGATGCGTGCGCAGGGCGGACACAGCCACCAAGATGTTGAACGGCAGGAGGATGAGAGCAGCGACGAAGATCCTCATCGCGAAGGGAAAGACATCCTCGTCCCCAGAAGCCACCAGTACGACGGCAAGGACAATGAGCGCGGGCCAGACCGCGAAGAGGAGCACCGCGTGGCGGATGAGCCGACGCAGAATCGCACGACGGGTGGGCGGGTGGTGAACGGCGGGCTGTGAAGCCCAGGGCAGCGCGGGGTAGAGAGCGGTCGTAGAAGTTCCTGCTTCTTCGCCGTGCTGTGTCCCCCCAATCTCGCCGGCCTGTGACTGTGGCTGCGGAACCACGTCGAGGCGCCGAGCACCGGCACGCCGGGCACGCTCGATGTCAGCAGCGCCGGCTCCCCAACTCTCAGGCACGAAACGGCTGTCGAACACTGGACGCTGATAGAGCAGGTGGAGTCGTTTGGGTGCCTTGCCGTTCCGTCCGGCTGCGGCGACAACCGCGAGGAATCGAGGATCGCCCGCGAACCACAGGGGCTCGATCTGCGCCCTCCGATGCGGATCGACACGGGGGCTGTCCATGCGCTTCATCCACCAGTACGACCGATGGTGATGGATGAACACCAATGGGATCTTCTCTTCGGGATCTTCCGGGTTCCGGAACTCGAACCATATTCCGTCATCCCTCGCTCCGGGGTACTTGCCAAGGCCACTGGGCACCTCTTCAAGCAGCTGCCAAGGATACTGACGCAGAACTCGAAGGATACGGAAAACCCAAGGCAAGGCAGCCAGTTGGATGAAGAATCGGTAGGGTCCGTAGATGAAGTACGGCATGAAGATCCATACGACCCAGTTCGGCGTGTAGGTGGAGATGCCAAGCAGTGCGACCCAGACGCCCGGCCAACCGAAGATGACTATCACGTTCATGGCCATGTGCCTCAGCCAGGAATTGCGGGTTGGCATGTGGTTCCAGGCCGTGGGGTAGTCAGCTGGGTGCATGGGGGATGACCTTCTTGTGAGCAGTCCGACACACGGCTAATCCATCAAACAGGAAAAGGAGCCAACGACCCGATACAGGAGGGAAAAGCGCCTTGGGAAACCGAGCGCTCGGGCCTACACCGCGCGCTCACCGAAGGCCACAGTGCTGCCACCGTCGGCCACTACGTGCAGATCGACCGTGACGTCCAGCGCGCCTGCGAGACGGGCCAGAAGGCCAGCAGTGACAGGCAGCATGCCAGCCAGCTCCAGCACATCCACCGCATCGGCGGTTATTCCGAGGCGCTCACCCAGCGCGGACTGAGACAGACCCAGGGATGTGCGCCGGTCGTACACCAGCTGGCCCAGGGCAAGCGCCAACCGGATCTGCTCACGCTCGGCGGCGACTTCCGGGGGCTCCGAGCAGCCCTGAACAGTGCTCCGCTCCCGAGCCAACGTCCAGCGGGTGTGATTCACGATTCCTCCGGGGTGACGTCCACGACCGGCTCGGTGAACGAGACGGTCTGGAGGATGGCCGCCATCATGTCGCAGAACTCGGCCCAATAGTCCGTCGATGCCGTGTAGAGGGTGAAGATCGCGGTGAACGGGCCGGTGGAGAAAGGGACATGGACCTGAATCTGCCCGGTGAGGAGATCCGCGGCCTCACCACTCGCCGTCACTTCCGGCCTCAACTTGAGTTCGCGCAGGGTTACGCAGAACACCGCTGGGCCACAGGGCAGGTCGAGCCAGCGAGCGTCGTTGTACGAATCCCTGGAGAGAGTCGCGAGGATTCCCTGGGCCACGACGTCAGCGTCAGCAGCAGCTTGGTCCGTCGGGATAGCAGCCACGGTGAAGGCGCACTGGACGGCACCGTCGGAAAGGCTGTGCCTGACAACATCTCCGTTTTCGTCTCCGTCTCCTTCGTCGTCCGCCGTGGAGAACAGACCCATCGCGGCGTACGAGACTCCGGTGCCGGCCATGAGTTCGGCTATGGCCGCGTAGTAGGGAGCGGCGGGCTCCCAAATGGTGTCGTCGCCGCGGGAGTAGAGCGCTCGTACGAAGGTCTGGGCGCGCTCGACGCGCTCTTCGGGGGTCTCAGCGAGAGGGAGGGCGAAGAAGCCTTCCGGGACGTTGAACGAAAGGGGCGGGGGCTCTTCGCCGGTGAGGGTGGGCGGGAGCGCGCTCGCCCGGTCGGTGGCGGCTGTCATATCGGTGAGGTCGTCCTCGGAGAGTTCAGTAGCGGAGCCGGAGTTCAGAGGTCGTCTGGGTGGAGGTCCGCGATCTCAGCCACCTCGGAGCCCTCCGCATCCATGATCAATGTGCTTTCGACAAGACCCGAATACGCGTGGACTTGACTCGGGACGACGAATTCGACCCGGTAGTGACCACAGGGATGGAGACTGACCACTGGGGGCGCGGCGTCCGGTGCGTCGGATTCTGCAATGAATTTCTCGACAGTGTGGCGCTGCCCCGGTGCAAGCGCGTCCAGGCGGATGAGCTCATGCGGGAGGAGGTATCTGGTGAATTTCTCTCGCACAGGGGAACGCAGTCTGCACCACGAGCCGTCACCGAAGACGATCTCGGCGTCAGTGCCGTCTTTGAAATGCCTGGGCGTTACCCGGTGGATCTGGTCCAGCGGGATCTGCCAGAGGACTTCGTCCTCGATGAGCTTGTCGTTCTTCTTGGAGTACGGGAAGCCGACGATGACCAGTCGGCGGTCCGTGACGATGGCATGTGTGCGGTAGTGCTTCTCGGAGGAGCGTGCGGGATCCAGCTGCCAGGGCAGGGTGCGGGCGATGGTGCCGGGCGCGGCCCACATGACAGGGAAGTCCAGTACCTCGTTGTCCCGGTCGTCCGGGGTGTCAGAGCCAGACTTCATGTAGGTCTCGCCGCTGCCGCCGCTGGTGACGTTGGCTCCGCCGAAACTGAGCGCGGCCAGGACACCGAGGCCCAGTGCGACGGCCGTGCCTTTGACCGTATTGCGTCCGGCCACATCGCCCGTTGAGCGTGCCGTGTACACAGGCCCCTCGGGCCAGCCCGACAGCTCGTGCTGGATGTCGTTGCGCTCTGTGTCCCGGAACCACCGCATGCCGTTGACGCGAGTGGCGGCGCCGGTGGCGAAGGTGACAAGCGCGCGGGTGAGAAGCGTCTCGCCCGGTTCGGGCTGCCAGATGTCCATGACGTATGCGTCTTCCTGGGTGGCGAATCCTGGTACTTCGCTCTGCGCGTTCACTCTGACATCACGCGTCGGCGATTCAGTGACCCGTAGCCGACTTCTCGAACTGGTCTCCCGGGAAGAGAGCCTCTCCCACATGCTGATGAATGCTCGTGATCTTGGGGAAGATCTTGAGCCCGGCGTCCATTGCGATGCCCGCTCCCAAGGGGTTGATGTTCACCCCCGGAAGGAGATTGGCTCCCTTGGAGCCCAGCAACTGGCCGGAGTGATAGCCCTGGTTGACGACCCCACCCATACGCGACAGCAGGCTGCTGGTCCCGTGAGCAATCTCGTACACATGGTCGGCCGTACCGCCGAGCACCACCTTGCCGGGCAACAGCTCGAACCCATCCCTGACAGCCTCGGCCCTTTTGCCAGTGGCCAGCAGCACCCGTGAAGCAGCGACCTGCGTTGCCTGAAACCCCTCGCCGAGCGCAGCGGCTTTGCCGAGCCCAGCCGCCCTGGCAGCCACGGAGGTCTTGCCAACCACCTTGACCCCCTTGCTGAATGCCCCGATCCCCGGCACGAGCCCCACCGCGTCGAGTCCGATCTGCATCCAGCTCACATCCTCACCCGCAGCCTTGGCAACGCCGTGCGCCACCAGCGCGAGCCCGGTGGTGATGAGCGCGGCCGTGGCGAAGATCGCCGCGAGGGGCGGGAACGGCAGCGTGATGATGGCCAGCAGGGCCAGGATCGCGGTCAGGTCGCTCAGCAGGTCGCCGATCAGTTTGATCTGGTCGGCATGTTCCTTGATCCAGTCGCCGGCGGCGTCCCAGGCGTCCGCGACGCCCTTGGTGAGTTTGTCCCAGAAGCCGGGCTCGTCGGGCGCGATGTCGGCGGCCTTGTCGAGTTCCTTGCTGATCTTCGCGGCGGCCAGACTGTAGCGGTCCTCAAGGTCGTGGAGTTTGTCGATGACTCCGTCCACATCACCGGAGGCTTTGCCGTACTCCTCGGTGCCTTCCTTGGCTTTCGCCTTGTCGTCGATCTTCTCCCCGGCGGTCCGCTCCAGTCGGGCCGTCTCGTCCTGGAAGTCCTGGAGTTCGCCTGCCCACCGGTGCAACGCGCGCGAGGCCTTGTCGAAGGACTCGTGGCTCTTGCGGATGAGCGGGGTGACGTCCTCACCTATGTACTCGGTGAAGGCAAGCGCGGCCTTGCCCTTCCATGCCCCGGTCTCGATCTGCTCCAGCTCCCGCAGGGACGTGCCCAGCTCGCTGGCCAGCTTGCCGAGTTGCCTGGCCAGGTCGCGGGTGTCCTCGACGCTGCCGGGAGTAGGGTCCCGGCCGATGTTCGGCAAGGACGAAAGGCGGTCCTTCACGTCACTTGCCCTTCTTCTTGGCCTTGGCGGACTTGAGCGACTCGGCGAGGTCCAGGTCGAGCTTGCTGAACGTGTCGTCGATGTGGTTGATCATCTTGACCGCACCCTGGGCGTGTTTGCCGAGCTGCTTGATTCCGTAGCCCCACTCGTCGGCGAAGTCCCGCAGATCCTCGACGAGCTTGCTCTCGCCGAGAACCGAGGCGTCGGCGGCGCGCAGGCTGCGGCGGGCATTCTCCATGCGGTCACTGATGGTGGAGAAGGTCTTCTTCAGGTCCTCGAAAATCGTGTCCTCGAGGCGCAGGTCACTCATGTGGTGTCTGGTCTCTCCGGGAGAACGACGGACTGAGCTGCGCAGCCCTTCGCGTCTGATGGTGATCAGCGGTTGACGGCCTGGATTTCCTGGACGGTGACTTCCTGGTCGTTTCCGAAGGTTCCGTCAGGGAGCCTCGTCGGGTTGGGGTTGCCCGTTCCTGTCCAGGTGATCTCCCAAGTGATGGTTGCCTGGAGCTTGAACGTGCCATCGCCTGAAGAGCGGAGGTATCTGACGCCACAGGCCGGGGTCTGGCCAGCTTTGCCCGTGGCGTACGGCTCGCCGATCGAGCCGTCGTTGCCGAACGTGCACTCGCCAGAGGCAGGGTAGGTCTCGGCGTCGGCCGTACCCGGCTCAAGCCTGAGCGAGACGGGCTTGGCCGTGGTGGTGGCCTGGATGTTCAGTGCGCCTACGTTGAGCGCGGCGGTCACTGAGACTTCCTTGAACATCGACTTGTCCAGCCAGGCCCAAGTAGGAAGGTTGACCTTGGTGATGTCAGCAGGGGCCAGGGTGACCTTGGTGGTCGGCAACTGGATCCGGTTGTAGGCGAGTTCAGCGAGGACCTGCGGGGTCACCGCGTTCTCGACCGGCGGAGTGTCACCGTTCTCAACCCAGACAGGCTGCTGGTCACAGCGCTGGGCCTCGGGCTCCGTCCAACGGTCCTCGTCGCGGACGGCGACCCACCAACTGCCCTCGTCCTTCTGGTCGAGGTTGTAGTTCTTGTACTCGCCGTCCTTGTAGGTGTTCCGGAAGTCCCCGACGGCCCTCTTCGCATAGTTGGCCTGGCCGGGAGTGTTCAACGTCGTGTTGTACTCGTCCTCGACCTGCTTCGAGAACTCCTCGGCGGAGCGCGGTTCGTACCAGCAGGCCGGCGGAGTCCAGTTCCCCACTGCTGCGAACCCACCGGATGATCCGCTGTTCCCCTTGGCGGAACCGCTGAAGGTGATCCGGGACTCAATCGTGTAGCCCTTACTTGCACCCTGCTGCTTCACGGCTCCTTCGTTGCCGCTGCCGAGGTCCACGTCGGCGTGGGCGGGAGAAGGAACCAGCACGCAGGCGACTGCTGCGGACGCCAGGACGAGCCGCGTGCGACCGGAGATCACGGCGTGCATGTGTCGTTCGCCCTCTCGGAGTTGAGCACAGCGGTCTGCCATACCCCCTTGTCGCTCTTCTCCAGGCGGGTGGAGTAGAGGAGGTACGACTTGTCGGTCACCGGAGTCTTTGCAGCCGCGCCAGTGGCCCTGTCCTTGACGAATGCCTTGCCCTCGAACGAGCAGTAGGTGAGGGTCGCCTTGCCCTCCGCATAGACATCGACACTCGGCTTGAAGTAGCGAGTCTCACCCGTCATGGATTTCTTGGCATCCACGAACTCCTTGACCCACTGGGAGGCCCCAACCAGGGCGTCACCCTTGTAGTAAAAGGCCAGCACCGGTGCGTCGGCATTTCCCTCGGTGATGGCGTACGCCAACGCATCGATGCGTCGCGAAGCGTCCGCCAGCACCGCGTCCTTGGCTGCGTCGCCGGTTTCCCAGCCCTCGAAGACGTCGGTGACATCGCTGGGCAACGTGACCTTCGGGCGCTGCGCCGAACCGGTCGCCGTAACGGTCGGCGATGCAGATGCCTTCGTGTCGCCGGTGTCCGCACCCGCGATCTTGTCATTGGCCTTCGAGTCACTTTCACCACCGCCACAGGCTGTGAGAAGTAGGGAAGCGGTCGCAACGATCACGACAGCGATAGGCACATGGCGGCGGTTCACGGTCTGCTCCCGGTGGGGCGAGGCTTCTCTCGAGTGAAGCAACGCTATCCATCGGCGCCTGGTGACACCAGGTTGAAACTTGTCAACCACTGGGACGTACAGGATCAAATCACTCAACCGTTGCGCCACTTGACCTGTAACGGTTGCATAACGCACCGATCCGCTCACTCCGCGCTCCGGCAGTCAGACCGTTCACGGCCGATTCACTACCGAACTGCAAAGACCGGCAGCACGTCGCCTGAGGTGTGAGGGTCACCGCAACGGAGCCCGCAAGCCATGCCGGCGCAGGCGCGGTTACTTCTCACCAGGGTCATCACCGGCCCCGGGAAGGTGTTCAACGACGAAGGATCCCTTGCCCCGCACCGTGATGATGAGCCCGCGCTGAATCAGGAGCTGGAGAGCCGCCCGCGCAGTCGGGCGCGACACGTTGAACTCGTCGCAGATGGCCGCCTCGGACGGAACCCGACGGCGAGGAGCGTACGTGCCGTCCGCGATACGCGCGCCGAGTATGGCGGCGATCTGCTCGTACAGCGGCTCAGGCCCTTCAAGGTCGACAGTCATATCTCGACCCTATTTGACCTGCGACGATGCATATCGTTAGCTGTAGTCACCTGACAACACCTTACAAGTTGGCGTAATGTCCCGATACGGCAAGACCCCCGCGACGGTGCGAACGTCCGGGGGCGTGGCCCACCAACTGTTAGGAGTTGATGAACATGGCCGAGCGTAGCGCTGCCGCGCTGCACTGGGTTTGGGTGACCCTGGTTCTCTGGGGCCTCACCCTCCTGTTCCCACCGACTGGCACCCGCCGGAAACCTCCCGCGTCGATTCGGACCGTCGTGACCAGCAAGAACACAGGAGATCCTGCCAGCCTGGCGGTACGGGTGCCTGCTGCGCGCCGGTCGCCGTACAGCACCGACCAGGCGCCGCTGGATGGTTCGGCGTCCCGTCTCTCACGGCCGTACCTGCCTTCTCTGGACCGGGTTCCAGAGACGCGGACAGTCATGGCATCCCGTACGACTCGTGTACGTCCCTACTCGGCGACGCGTGAACCGGCGGTGCGGTGGCGTCGTCGGACGGTCTCCGTGCTGGCAGCCGACTTCGGCATCGACGTCGACAACCGGGACATCCACGCCGAGTTGGGCGGGGTGAGGACCCGATGACCGGCGCGAGGGCTACCGACGTCGGAGCGACCGCGCGTCGGGCCGAGTTGCCGATGCTGCGTGCCTACCGGCTGTGGTTCGAGCACGCCCGCAAGTGCGCCGGCTGCAAGCCCGCCCGCAGGGCGATGGACGGGTGCGAGACCGGACAAGAGCTGTGGGTCGCCTATCGGCAGGCGTACGACGGAGGATCCCGATGACCGCGAACCCCACCGCCAGGACGGACGCGTGCGGGGCGGTCCGCGCCTCGCTGTTCTACGGGGCACCGATCCTCAGTGAGAGCGGCGCGTGCATCCTCCCCGGGAGGCACAAGGGGGACCACGAGGACGCCAAAGGCGCACGCTGGTACCGGATTCCCCTCGTCGGCGGGATGGACCTGTGCGGAGAGGATCAGGCGCTGCCCCTTGCCCACAAGCCGGCCTGGTCGGCGGAACCCTCCTTCCTCTCTCCCTTCTGCGTCCTCGGCGAGCACCCCCGCTGCCTGGACTCCGAGCCGCGCGACACCGGCGTACCCGGCGTGCACTATCTCGTGTGCACCTGCGCCTGTCACCACCCTGCCCCGCCCCCAGGGACAGGGTCCCGGGCATGAACTCCCCTGGCGCCACATCGAGTTGGTTCCACGAGTGCTGGACGCTCAGTCAAGGTCGGTCGTACACACCGGGGACCCTGACCGTCCGTACCTGCCGAACCCCGGCCCAACGATCCTGGCTGCCGTACTTCGGATGCCTTCAACGCAGAGGAGGAGGCAGCTCGTGATGTCTCGCTAAGCCCGCTCGATGCGGGTGGTCCGGCCCCTCCGTGACACCTCGTGGAGGGGCCGCTCTGGCCGCGGTCACGGGGGCCGTCACGCCATGCCCCGTCCATCACGTGTCGTCCGGTCTGCGCGCAAGGGATCCGCCTATCCAGAAGGGCAGTGGCTTCTGCTCCTTGCTCAGGGACCGCCGTATCGCGTTGACCAACTGCACCTGCGCCTGGGCGGGCGCCCTGCTGGCTTGGGCAAACTCCTCCACGCTCAGCGGATCACGCAACGGATCGCGTGCCGGGTCGCGTGCCACCTGGTCCAGGAACACGCCTATGGCCTTGGCGAAGTTGTCGATCTCCGTCGCGACCGGCGCGGGGGCGACCAGGCTGGCGCGGGTCAGAGCCGCGCTCCACTCGCTCCAGTCGTAGTCCCATCCCTGTCGGCCGGCATGGGCGCGGCTGATGATCATCGTGAACTTGGCGTAGTGGCTGAGCAGTTCCTGGTAGGCGACCAGTTGCTTGTCCCGCAGCCACTGACGGTCCTGGGCCCGGTGCGTGACGATGCCTCCGACCAGGACCCCGGCCGTTGCGGCCAGTGCTCCGGCGGCCGTTGTCACCAGTGTGTCCAGCAGTGGCACCTGCGGCCCCGCATCCCCTGTCGCTCGAAGCTGTCGGCCTCACGCCCCCTTCTGGAACGTCACCTCCACCCGCCGGTTCTTGCGTCGGCCCTGTTCCGAGGAGTTGTCCGCGATCGGGTAGTCCTCGCTGTAGCCGCGTACCTGGAAGGTGACGTCTGCGCCCAGGCCGGCGGCCAGTTCGTCGTGGACGATCTCCGCGCGGTTCTTGGAGAGGGTCAGGCCGTGGGCGTACGAGCCCAGGTTGTCGGTGAAGCCGAACACCCTGACGTTCGTGGCCTTCTGGGCCTTGATCTCGTCGGCGATCGCCTGGATGCGGGAGCGGGCCTCGGGGTTGAGCTTCGAGCTGTCCTTCGGGAACAGGACCTCCGCCTGGAGTGCGAACGTCACGGTCTCGTTCGTGTCGACGCGGCGTTCCTCGCCTCCCATGTCCTCGACCACCGACTTGATGTCCAGGACTTTGGCTGCCGCGAGCGTGGCGCCGTCCGCCAGTTTCAGGCCGGGGCTGTTGGGGTCCACTTCGGGGGGTGGGGACGTGGTGACGCTGCCCGGGGGTGCGCTGGGATCGTCGTCGGCCTCGGCGGCGGGTGGACCCGCCAGGGAAAGGGTGGCGAGTACCACCAGGGCCGTGAATACCGTTGAGGTCGAGCGGCTCGTTACGGCCATGGTCACTCGCCCTCGGAGATCTCGATCGACGCCGGAGGCATCGTGCCGACCTGGAAGTTCACCTCGGTGGAATCCGTCGGAGGAGCGGGGAACTGGGCGAACCAGTCGGTCGTCTGTCCCGCGTCCACGCCTCCGCCCTCGAACTTCGTGCACAGGCAGCGGCCATCGGTGTCCCGGAGCACGAGGTACTTCTTCTTGGCCTTGCTGTCGACCAGGGCCGCGCCGGCCAGCGAGGAGCCGTTCTTGCTCAACTCCCGCTCGTCGCCGCGCCAGTCCGCCGCGACCCAGAAGTCCCCGCCGCTGTTGGTGACCGTGCCGTTGACCGTCACATAGCCACCCTCGTCGCGAACGGCCGAGGTGACGGTGAGAGTGATGTCGCCGTTCTTCACTTCCGCCAACGCCGGTTCGGCGGCCGGCGCCTCGGACTGTGTCTCCTCGTCGCCCGCGCTCTCCGTCCTGCTCGGGGCCGACGACGACGCGTTCTTGTCCGACTTGCCGCCGTCCCCTCCCCCGCAGCCGGCCACCGTGAGGAGCAACCCGGTCGCGATCGCCACCGCGGTCACTGCCCTACGGCTCTTCATGGTGTGCCGAGACTTCATCGGTACGACTTCCTCTCACTCAGCCAGATGCACGGAGAACAGCACGGACGCATCAGGAAAGTCGTCCGGATCGAAATCTACGGGGTCGATGTCCACGATCTGGCCGTCGCAGTCCAGTTGGATCGGCAGTGTGGGATCCGCGTCGGGATCGAATTCGCAGCGCGGCTGAATGACGGCTATGGCATGGGCCTTGGCCCGCATGCCCTCCGTACCCGGAATGATCGAGGCGCCGACCGTGTTGGTCGTCTCCACGGCGACCCGGAATCCGGGATAGCCGTCCCTCTCGACAAATTCGGCGCCGCCCTGGACAGTTGCGCCGTTCTCGGCGGCCAGCGCCTGCGCGGCCGCCGTGGCTCCGGCGCCCGGTGGATCCTGGCCGTTCAGCCAGTCGAGCCAGTCGTCACCCTGACCGATCGCGCCCACCACGGTGTCCACCAGCTCGTCCCGGGCGTCCTGCGCGGCGGCCAACGCAGCGGCGTCCGCCGCGGACTGGGCTCCGTTGCGGACGGCCGCCGCACGAGCGAACACGAAGAAGGCGAGCGCGGCGAAGAGCAGGATCACCGTCAGCCACATGTAGATCGGTAGAGTCTGCCCGCGGTCGCCCCGAAGTCGTACGGAGGTCAGCCGCCGATGACGTCGGTGACCGCGTTCCGAATCGCGGTCGAGATCATGCCGTCCAGACCGAGACCGTCGATCAGCGTGAAGATCCCCGCGATGATGATCATCAGGCCCGCGTACTCCACGAACCCGGCTCCAGCGTCCCGCTGCCTGCCCCGCATCCGGGAGACGACGGTCCACGTCCACCTGTTGAACCTGTCCACTGAGCCCGCCCTTCCGCCGAACGCCACTTACGACCCGACCACCGTACGTGAAAGACCATCTACTCCGCGTGGGTCCAGGGACCCAACTTCCCCCCACAGCACGCCCCATCACTCCCACCTCTCCCGAGCCGTACCCAGCCACCGGGCGATCGATTCGCTCCGTGTCGTACTGTGCAGCTTTGCGAAGATGCGGTTGATGTGGTTCTTGACGGTCTTCTCGCTGATGAAGCAGGTGGCGGCGATCTGCCGGTTGTTCATGCCGGCAGCGATGAGATCCATGACCTCCACCTCCCTTGAACTCAGGCCGAAGTCCGGTCGGTCGCGGTCGCGGGCGGCCAGTGCGGTCGCGTGGCCGAGCCTGGTTTCTGGAGTCTCCGGGCTCTTTGACAAGAGTGCCATAAACGGTTGCAGATGCGAAGAGTATTCGCTCGGTTCGTAGGAAACGACGAGCGAATCCGCCGCTCCCGTTCCCCTTCCCAGCGCCCGCACCGCTTCCGTCAACTCCTCGGTCGTAAAGCCTCCGTGGACCAGGTAGCCCGACGCGCCGCTGCGCAGCGCCTGGCTCACCACCTCCGGCTCGCTGCTGTACGTCAGCATCATCACCGGTGCCAGGAGCGCCAGTTGGGGCAGCGCCGTCAGACCGTCCGTGCCCGGCATGCGTACGTCCAGCAGCACCACGTCGGGGCCCATCCGCTCCGCCGCCGACACCGCCTCCGTGCCGTTCGACGCCTCCGCCACCACCTCTATGTCCGGGTGGCCGCCGAGCAGCGCCGACAGTCCCGCGCGTACCACCGGGTTGTCGTCCGCCACCAGCACCCGCAGGCGGTCCGGCCGCCGCCGTTCATCTGTGGGCATGCGACCCGGCCTCCCTTCGGGACCGGGGCATCGGTACGTGGTCGAGTCCGGGTGGGCGCACGTCCACGCGGATCTCCGTGCCCCCTTCCTCGCATCGGCCCATGTGCATCACCGCGCCCATTGACCTCGCCCGTTCCACCATGCCGAGCACTCCGAAGTGGCCTGATCTGGCTGTCTCTTCGAGGTTCAGGGGGTGGGGGATGCCCACTCCGTCGTCCCGGACCGTCAGGGTCACTCCCTCCCCCTGCGGCTCCGCCTCCAGCCTCACCCTCGTCGCCCTCGCGTGCCTGCGCGTGTTCTCCAGGGCCTCCGACACGATCGCCAGGAGGTGGTGTGCCGTCCGGTGCGGGAGGGCGGCGAGCCGTTCGGCCGGGGCCTCCAGCGTTGTACGGATTCCCGTGCTCTGCTCGAACTCCGCCGCCCGCCGCGCCAGTTCGGCGATCAGGTCCACGTCCGGGGACGTCAGGTCCGTGTGGTGGCGCAGGTCCGTCAGCAGGTCGCGGGACTCCGCTGCCGCTCGGCGGGCCGCCCCGGCCACCAGGGACGCCTGGCGTCGGACCGTGTCCGGGTCCGCGTCGGCCGCCGAGGTCGCCGCCAGTGCCTCCGCCGCCATGGCCAGGCCGTGCAGCGTCTTCGTCACCGAGTCGTGCATCTGCCGTGCCAGGCGCGCCCGTTCGGAGTCCACCGCCTCCGCGACCGCCAGCCGGGAGTTCGCCTCCGCCAGTGCCTCGCTCGCCGTACCGAAGCGGAACATCAGGTTGCGCAGCGTGACGCCGATGATGCCCGCCCCGACGCAGAAGCCCGCGATGAGGAGGGTGCTCGCGCCGGTGCCCGGGCGGTGTTCCCAGGCCCGGTAGACCGTGAGGAGCACCGCCAGTTGGAGGCCGGTGAAGACTCCCGAGCCCCGCCAGCCGTAGAGGAGGCCCGCGAGGAGGGGGGTGCATGCGGTGGCGTACGCCAGCGGGGAGGCCGGGGACGCCGTGAGGAGGAGTATCGCCACGAACGTCAGGTCCGCTGCCATCAGGGTGGGATGGGCCAGGAGACGCGGGGCCAGGCGGTCCCAGTCGCGGTACATGGCGTACGAGGCCGTGATGCCCAGGACGGCCGCGGCCAGGACCGTGTAGAGCGGCGGGCCTTCCGCCGTGTTCGTCATCGCGAAAGGCGTGCCCAGGGCCAGCATCGTCATCCGTACGGCGAACGCCTGACGGCACAGGGCCTGCAGGGCGTTCAGTTGGAGACGGACGCTGGCCGGGGGCGGGGCGTCGTCGGCCAGATAGCCGGCCGTCGGGTCATAGCCCCGGCTCCGCCTCTCGCGGCGTCCCATGCTCGTCACCCACGCCTTCATCTCCCTCAACGCCCCAGAATCGAGCCGAAGTTGGTGCCCGAGCCGAGGAACATGCCCGTCGCGATGAGGATCATCGTCGCCGGGAGCATGAAGACCAGGGTGACGAGGGTGGCCTTGGGGATCGTCTTCGCGGCGCGGCGGCGGGACTCCTGGGCGTCGGTGCGGCGCATGTCCGCGGCGATCTGGATCAGGGTCTCCGCGATCGGTGCGCCCAGCTCCTCGCCCTGCTGGAGCGCCGAGACGAACTGGGCGACCTGCTCACTGGAGTTGCGCCTGCGGAGTTCGTCGAAGGCCTGGCGGCGGCTCACGCCCATGTCCATCTGGCGGAGCGTGATGCGGAGTTCGTCCGCCCACGGGCCCTCGTACCGTTCCGCCACGCGGTCCAGTGCCTGGCGGAAGCCGAGGCCCGCCGACACGACGACCGCGAGGACGTCCAGGAAATCCGGGAGCGTGCGGTCGATGACGTCCTTGCGTTCCCGTACCGCCTGCCAGATCGCCGCGTCCGCCGCCGTCACCCCGAACGCGAACGTGATGACGGCGAGGACGAGTTGGCCGTTCGTGAGGAAGATCAGGCCGAGGAGGACGCCGAAGGTGACGTACACCGCGCGGCGGGCCGCGTAGCGGGTGATGGTCAGGCCGCCGGGGTTGCCCGCCATGTCGATGCGCAGGCGCTTCGCGTCGACCCGGCGGGGGCCCATCAGGCGCAGTACGAGGGGTGCGAACCGCATGCCCATGCGGTCCACGGCCGAGTCCGCCTTCGAGACCCGGGTGCCGCCCACCTCCAGGGCCAGCATCAGGTCGGAGGGGAGTTTGGCGTCCGCCCGGATCATGCGGATGCCCAGCAGGGCGCCCGCCACCGCGATCGCCATCAGCAGGGCCAGGAGAAGAGGCAGCATCGGTTCGTTCACTCCCCTCAGACTTCGATCTTGCCGAGGCGGCGGATGACGAAGAAGCCGACCGTGTACAGGCCCAGGGAGAGGAGGATCAATCCCTGGCCCAGGCCGGAGCCGGTCACCTTCTCCAGGGCGCCCTCGTTCGAGGAGTTGATGAGGAGGAGGGAGCCGAGGCCCAGGCAAGGGACCGTGAAGGCCGTCGCGTTGACCTCCGACAGCATCGTGCGGACCTCGCGGCGGGTCTCCTTGCGGTCCTCAAGGGTCTGCGTGAGGTTGCGGAGAGAGCTGACTACCGATCCGCCCGCCTTGTTCGCCAGGACCAACGTCGTTACCAGGACGACCAGTTCGCGGGACGGGAGGCGTTCCGCCAGTTCGCCGAGTGCGTCGTCGACCGTCCGGCCGAGGGTCAACTGGTCCGCCACCCGGGCCAGTTCCTCGCCCGCCGGGGCCTCCAGCTCCTCCGCCGCCATCGCCAGTGCCGTACGCAGGGCGAGACCGGCCGCCGTGGCGTTGGCCAGCAGGCGGGCCACGTCCGGGAGTTGGTTGATGAACGCCTCGATACGTTTCTGGCGTTGCCAGTTGAGGAAGATCGCCGCACCCCAGACCGTCACCAGCGCGGCGATCGGGCCGAAGAAGGGGGCCAGTACGGCGGCCGCCAGCAGCCACAGAGCGACGCCGACTCCGGTGACGTATGTGAAGAACTCCCCTGCCGTCAGGTCGAGTCCGGTCGCCGAGAGGCGGAGGTGGATCGTGCGGCCGAGGCGGGTGCGACGCAGGCGTCGGTCGACGGCCGCGAATCGGCGTACGCGGCCGGCCACCGTGTGGAGTGCGCCGCCGCCGGAGAGACGGTCTTCGAGCGCCCGGCGCTGGGCGCGGCCGGTGGCGTACGTGTGCACGCCCGCGACGGCGAGCGTGCCGCACAGCATGGTGGCGCCCAGTGCCAGCGGGACCGAGTTGTTCATGGCTGCTCGCTCCACACGGTCGTCGTGCTCGTCCTCGTGTTCATCCGATCGCCTGCCTCGTGTCCAGTACGTCGAGCACCTCGGCCACGCCGAACGCCGGTGGCAGCGATTCGTTCGCCAGGTACAGCTTCTCGGCGACCGGGCGGGGCAGCGGGAGGTGCTGGAAGTGACCCTGGGCGACCCGGTCGGGGCCGCTCGGGCGGGAGACGTAACGGGAGACGGTCGCGATGCGGAACTGTTCGCGGCCGTGGGAGACCAGCAGGGCGATCTCCGCGATACGGCGGGATCCGTCGGCGTGGCGGGCGAGTTGGACCACGACGTCCACCGCCGAGTTGATCTGGTCCTTCAACGCCTCGAAGGGGATCATGACTTCGGACATCGAGCCCAGGGTCTGCAGCCGCATCAGCGCGTCCTCCGCCGAGTTGGCGTGGACGGTGGCCAGGGAGCCGTCGTGGCCCGTGGACATCGCCTGGAGCATGTCGAGGGTCTCGCCGCCGCGGACCTCACCGACGATGATGCGGTCGGGGCGCATGCGCAGGCTGTTGCGGACCAGGTCGCGGATGGTGATCTGGCCCTTGCCCTCCACGTTCGGCGGACGGGATTCGAGACGGATCACATGCTCCTGCTGGAGCTGGAGTTCGGCCGAGTCCTCGATGGTGATGATGCGTTCGTGGGAGGGGACCAGGCCGGACAGGGCGTTGAGGAGCGTGGTCTTGCCGGTGCCCGTACCGCCGCTGACGATGACGTTGAAGCGGGCCCGGACGAAGGCCGCGAGGAGCATCAGCATCTGCTCGTCGAGCGAGCCGAGGCCGATCAGCTCCGGGAGTGTGTAGGCGCGGGGGAAGCGGCGGATCGTGAGCGTCGGGCCGGTGAGGGAGAGCGGCGGGATGATGACGTTGACGCGTTCGCCGGTGGGCAGGCGGGCGTCGACCATCGGATTCGACTCGTCCACCCGCCTGTTGACCGTCGAGACGATTCGCTCGATGGTCTGCATCAGCTGCTCGCTGGACGCGAAGCGCATCGGCAACTGCTCTACCCGGCCCGCTCGTTCGACGAAGATCGAGTCCGGGCCGTTGACCATGATCTCGGTGATCGACGCGTCGGCGAGGAGTGGTTCGAGGACGCCCAGGCCGAGGGCCTCGTCGACCACCCGCCTGATGAGCTGGGAGCGTTCGGAGGAGGAGAGGACCGGGCCCTCGCGGCTGATGATGTGGCCGAGGACGCGTTCGAGTCGGACACGGCGTTCGGCGGCCGCGAGGCTGGACATCTCCGCGAGGTCGATCTCTTCGAGGAGTTTGGCACGGTAGACGGCGACGAGGTGGCCGTCCTCGCGCGCGGTTCCGTTGCCGTTGTCGTCGGGGGAGGCTATGCGGGAGCGCAGGCTCATGGTCTCGGTCTCAACTCCTCTCCAGTCAAACCGGGTTGTGGCTTCTGTCGGCCGGCCGTCTTCGTTGTCCGGTCAGCCGTCGTCGTCGTTGGGCATGGTGGCGGTCGCGTCCAGGTCGAAATCGCCGAAGAGCGGGATGATCGCGGGGACATGGACGACCACGGTGGCGGTCGTCGTGTCGCCCGCGCCCAGCGGTGCGTCCACCTCCGGATCGAGCCAGTCGCTGACGGAGGCGATGCCCGCCCCCTCTCCGTCGCCGTCGAGGGAGGCGGCCCGGGCGGCCGCACGCGCCCCCGTACCGGCCTGGTTGAGGCCGTAGCCGATCAGGCCGAGCTGGATGCACGCCAGACCAACGACGAGGAGGATCGGGAGGAAACCGGCGAACTCCAGGATGGAGGTGCCCCGGTCACCCCACCCCCGCTCTTTGCGGAGGCGGCTCGCCAGACGGTCCCGAAGGCTCCTCATCAGTCCGCGTCCCCTTCCAGCGCCGCGCCCGCCTCGCCGTTCACCGTCCAGTTGACGTCGAACCCGGGGAAGAACAGGGGGACTTGGGCGCTGACGGTGGCCTTCATGACCTCGCCCTCGGGACCACAGTTGATGGCGGCGCCGGACCAGGCTCCGGGGAGGTGCTCGCCGCCCGCGCTCTCGCAGGCCCCCTCGTAGCCGCCGGGGTCGAGGGCGTACGCCGCTGTGGCCGCGCGAGCCGCCTCGTCCGCCGCGTTGCCGGCCAACGAGTACGTGTAGCCGTACAGCGCGCACTGCCAGAGGATGCTCATCACGACCAGCAACAGCGGGAACATGCCCGCGAATTCGAGGGTGACGGCGCCTCGGTCGCCGCGCTCTCCTCGTCGGCCACGCAGGGTCAGTGCCCCCCGGTCCGAGGACGACGAGGACTTACGTCGTTTGCCGCCGCCCCCTTCAGGGACGACGACCAGCCCCAACTCCCCCGCCAGCGCCCACAGCGCCTGCTTGACCGTCGACCGGGCGTCCAGGTCCTGGAGCCGTCCCGCGTCCACCACGCCCTGAAGTTCCTTGAAGGCGGCGGGAATCGAAGCTCGCGCGACCTTGGTGCCGGTGACCTTCTCGACGAGGGCGGGCTGGATCTCCGTACCCTTGGACTGCCTGTTGACGACCGTCAACGTCTCCTCCGCTTTGCGGATCTGGAGGCGGTCCCAGAGGCGGACCATGCGTTTGGCGGCGCGTACGGCGACGACGTCCGGGGTGACGAGGAGCAGGGCGTGGTCGGCCATCTCGACGGCGGCGGCCGTGGCGGAGTCCATCCGGGCACCGCAGTCGACGATGACGACGTCGTTCCGGGAGCGCAGGGCGGCGACGATCTGGCGGGTCGCCCGGTCGGTGACCTCCTCGCCGCGTTCACCCTCGGCGGGGGCCAGGAGCAGGCCGATGCCGGTGTCGTGGATGAAGACGGCGTCCTGGAGGACACGCGGGTTGATGTCCGTGATGGCGGCCAGGTCGGCGACCGACCTGCGGAACTGGACGTCCAGGTAGGAGGCGACGTCCCCCGACTGGAGGTCAAGGTCGAGCAGGGCGACGGTGTGGCCCGACGCCCGTGCGGCGAGGGCGAGTTGGACGGCGGTGACGGTGGCGCCGACACCGCCCTTGGCGCCGGTGACGGTGACGACCGTACCGCCGGGGCCCGAGTACAACTCCGGTGCGCTGCTGCCGAGATGGCGCCGCATGCCGGACGACCAGGACGCGGCGGCCGTCACTCGCTCGGCCAAGGACTCGTAGGTGAGCGGCAGTTGGACGATGCCGCGGGCGCCGGAGTCCATGGCGGCGGTGAGGACGCCGGTGCTGGGGTCGGCGGTGATGAGGACGACCCCGACGGCCGGGAAGCGCATCACGAGGTCGCGTACGAGATCGAGGGCCGGGACGGGCCCTATCCGCTCGTGCACGAGGACGACTTCGGGCAGTTCGTCGAGGGACTCGGCGGCCAGCCGGGCCAGGGTGTCGAGCAGCGCGGTCGAGTCGGCGACGGGCGGGGCGGGTTCGGCGTCGGGGAGCCTGCTGAGGAGGGTGGTCAGGGCGCGGGCGGACTCGATGTCGGCGGTGGCGGGGAGGATGCGGATGGTCATCGGCACACCCTCGCCGGGCACGACCTCGGCCGCGACCGCGGCTTCGTACGTACGGACCTCATTTGCCCGGCCTCCTACTTGTCCTTGTCGAGGGTGTACGTACGGTCGCTGTCCCCGGGGACGGCGGTCAGTTCGCCGCCCGCGACCAGGGACAGCCGGACGTGTTCGGCGAACGACTCGGCGTACGCGACGCGTTGGGCGTCGGGCGTCTTCAGCGCGAAGGTGATCGGGACGGCCTCCGTCGCCGTACGCCGGCGTTCGGTGCTCGACTGTCCCGCTTCGAGGGCGGTCAGCTTGCCCACGTCGATGACGCGCGCGTTCGTGACGAGCAGCTTGACCTCGTCGACGCCCTTCTCGCTGTCCTTGGACTCGAAGGTGGCATAGATGTTGACGAGCGACCCCGGGTTGATCTTCCCGGCGACACCCGTCGACGCGTCGATCATGATCGCGATCTCCTGCTCACCGGCGGCGAGTTCGGGCCGGTCGACGATCATGTCGGTCTGCAGCAGGGAGCCCTTCTCCAGCCGGGTCACCGCGATCTTGCCCTGGATCTGGGAGGGCTTGGTGACGGCGGTCGCCGACAGCCAGCGCTCAGGCATGGAGATCTTCTCGAACTGGTCGGCCGACAGCTCCTTGTAGGGCGCGATGTCGCTCTTGAGCCGGTACGCCGTCACCTCCGGGCCGACCTTGGAGTTCACGTCGCGGATCACCGAGAGCACTCCGACGAAGGCGCCGATGGCGCACAGGGTCGAGAGGACCAGCAGGATGACGCCGCGGCGCTGGCGTGAGTTCATGACGCGGACAACCTCGATCGGGGGTGGGGACGGACGTGGTCGAGCGGTCGTGCCGTTCGGGGAGTTGCGTGAGGTGAGGGTTCAGTTGTGGGCGTGCGTCTCTTGCGTGGGGGTGCGTGTCTTACGTCGTACCTCGGGGCAGTGCTGCTCGTACTGGTGTTCCTGAAGCCCCTGCTGGGGTTCCTGCCCGCCCGAGGGCCGCGGGAAGCTCCTGAGGGCGGGCGAGTGGAGCGGCGCAGAATCCGCAGCGGTCGCCGATGAGTTCGAGGCCGCACCAGTGGCACTGCTCGCGGCGCACGGAGGAGACCAGCTGATAGAGCACGGAGACGTCGTGCAGCCCGGCCGCGAACTCCACGACCTTCCCGGTCCCCCACCAGCGCACGGACTCCGCGGGCAGCGGAACGGGGGCGACTCCCTGGACGCGCCAGGCGGGCGCGAGGGTCGAGGTGACCCAGTCGGAGGGCGGCTGCCCCTGCGCCACGAGCAGCCGCGTCCCGAACTCGGGCCCGGTCAGCTCCTCCTGGCCCACCCGTACGAGCTGGGCTCGCGGATTGGCCAGTACGGCGAACTGGGCGCCCGGCACCCAGGACTTGGCGTGCGACTTGAGCGAGACGGGCACCCGGTCCAGCTTGGCGACGGAGCCGAGGTGGGCGCCGGCGTAGATGTAGTGGGCGAGGAGCCGGGCGGAGGACGCGAGCACGCCCGGACTGAAGTCGCACATGGAGAGCTGGCGCAACTGCTGGGCGAGCAGGGCGAGTCCGAGGGGCGGCAGATCGACGCCGAGCAGCGCGATGCGGTCGCTCTCCAGGACGGAACGCACGGTGTGCAGCCGCCGGGTGACGGCCGGGTCCGTGGACGCCGGGTAGAGGGCGATGACGTATCCGTGCTGCTCGATGAGCGCGTGCATCCCCATGAGGGCGCCGTCGAGAGTGTCGAGGGTCGGGACGGCGGCGGGCGGAGTCTGCCGGTCATGCGGTGGGAGCACCAGATCGGAACTGGTGACGGCTATCGCGGTCGGCACGCTGCACACCACCCCGTTCACTGCGGCGGGGTGGTCGGCCACCGCCTCAGATCGCCCCTGTGACGTCCTCTTGCATCAGCACCTTATCCACGGCATGGCCCGCTCAACACTGAATCTTCTAGATCAACTAACAGAAGGTGGAGCTTGATCGACGGAGAGTGAGGCGAATATGCCACAAGTCGGGTGCGCGGGAGGGTAGTTGACGGCACACCCTACGGCGGACCCATCCCCGGAATTGTGGCCTCCATCACAGCGTAAGCAGTTGGCGCCTGGTGCACTGCGCGGATGTTCATCAACCTGATACTCCGCGTCCTCCCCTGGTGGATCCGTGAGCCCCTCGTCATCGCCGTCAGCCTCTTCTTCTGCGGCCTCGCCTTCTACTGGACCGTCACGGACGGAGGGTGGGCCAGATTCGGCATCGGCGTCCTGTTTCTCGCCGTCGCGGCCCTCCGGATCCACATCCTCAGAGGGGAGTTGAGATCCTGGCAGGCAGGGAGAAGACCCGCGGTTGCCCCACCGACGGCCGACCACAACTGACCACGACTGACCACAGCTGACCAGGGCCGCCCGGAAGGGCGGCGCCTCACTCCAGGTCGATCTCCTTGCGGGCTTCCGCCACCCAGCGCAGCACGCCGTGGGAGTCGGTGCTCTCGGCCAGTTCCGCCGCTTCGTCGAGCAGCGCCGCCGCGTCGTCGCGCCGCTCCTGCTGGGCGGCCAGATAGGCGAGCCCGATCAGGTTGGCGGCCACCCCCGGCAGGAACCCCAGTTCCCGGCGGAGGCGGGTGGACTCCTCGAAGTGCGCACGGGCCTCGGCCAGGCGGCCCGCCATGTGGTCGGCGAAGCCGAGGTGGCGCAGCGCGTAGGACATCGTCAGCCGGTCATCGGCCCGGGTGGCGAGTTCGAGGGCGCGCTGGAAGGCGGGCAGGGCGGTCTCGCCGTCGTCGCGGACCACTTGATGGAAGGTCCCGACCCAGAACACGGCCTCACCCTCACCCCGCACGTCACCGAGCCGCCCGTACAGCTCGGCGGCGCGCTCGAAGAGCTCCAACTCCCGCGCGTCCTCGGCCCGTTCCTCCAGGAAACGGGCGTGGATCACCCGGCCACGGGCCAGCGCGAGATCCGCCTCGACCTCGTCGAGACTCCGGTCGGCGGAGCCAAGCGCACTGCTGTCACCGCCGAACACGGCACGTTCGTAGAGGAGTTGGGCTTGCTCGATGCGGGGGTCGGGAGTCATGGCGTGAGGGTATCGATCGGGGGAGGGGGATTCGGGGCGATTCAGGGGGCGGTGGGGCGGAGGGGGCGGTGGGCCGGCTGGGGTGGTAGGCACGCAGGCGACAATTCCTTTGCCGCTGCCCGTGCGCGGCTAGTTGAAGTCGACGTCCGAGAAAGGGGCAGGATAATCCCCCCACTGGAAGACATACCCTCCCTCTTCACGAGAAACGGCACGCAAGCCTTGATCAGGGAGGCCGAATTCCTCCCGAACCCAGCCGTCCATCGCCAGTGCCGCAACTTCCGACCGGTAGTGGGCGAGGGGGAAGGCAAGCGAAACGACCTTGATGATCAAGCCGTCCGGGTGAGTGGCAGCCAGAACGGGAGCATGAACCGAGAGCCCGAATGAAAGCCATGCGGAATCACGCCAATTGACCCCGCCTGGGGGGGTCATCCACACATTACGGTAGATCTGCAGGTGAAATTCTTCGCTCGCTCCTGGAGTACGGTGCTCCCCCGTCAGGTCTGCGGCCAAGCCGCCGAGGGGGCTGCGGAGGCGGTATTTGAATGTATTGGTCATTTTCGTTCGTACCTTAGAACTTCAGGAGATGGAAGACGGATTTGCTGAAGATGTTCTCTGCCTGCCCCATTCCAGTAGGCGCCCGTACATAATCATAGTCGTGAGGCGCTCCGTCTCCCCATAGTCGACTGTGCTTTTCCGCGAATTCGGTCGCAGCGTCCTCGCCGATCTCATGAAGGTCTATCTTCTTCATGTTCGAGAAGTCGCTTGCACTGACCCTGAAGGGCATCACTTCTACGTCTGCTCCACGAGAACGAAGCCGCTCGGCATAGCGGTCGGCCTCTACACGTGATTCCCATGAATAGACCCCTTCCCCGTAGTGGCCTCGATTCTCCGCAGTGGGCCACGGGGTACCGTCACCACGTAGACGTGCGGCGTTCTCTGCATCCTGCACTGTATAGAACTCGTGGTAATCGGGCGCCAATCCGAGACTGTCGGACCGAGTCTGAGGGGTGTTGACATAGGTGACCGGGTTCGGCGCGGGTTCGAGACCAAGTGGATCCGGTGAAAGATAGCGTGCTGTTTCAGGGTCGTAGTGCCGGAAGTAGTTGTAGTGAAGTTCGGTCTCCGGATCGAAGTACTGCCCGGGAAAGCGGAGTGGCGTGTAGGTCGTGCAGTTGGCCGACCATGCTGTGCGGCCCCACACCGTGCTCCGTGTCCGCCAAGCGATCTCACCCGTCTCATCTACAAGCTCGCTCGGTGTGCCGACCAGATCGGTGACTATGGCAAAGAAACGGGAGTCGATCTCTTCTTGTGGTGCATCCGCCCTGGTGACGCGCTCGGCCTGAGTGATCGGGTGCAAACCCTGGTGGTCCCAGGTGAGAGTGACCGAGTTCGCCAACTCCAGGCTGGTGGCGGTCTGTTCGCAGAGTGTCGTACCGTCCCAGGTGAAGTCGGTGCGCTCCACAACCGTTTCGCCGTCATCAGCCATGCGGAGTTTGGCCGTGCGGCGGCCCATCGGGTCATAGGTGTAGCGCCACAACGTTCCGTCAGGGGTGACGGAGGATGTCAGACGGTCCTCGGCGTCCCAGGTGTAGCGCCAGGTGTCCGGCTTACGGGACAGACGCGGTTTCTGCCGCAGTGTGATACGCCCGAGTGCATCGTGTTCGTAGCGAACCTGGCCGGCGCGTGTGATCTGTGTACCGGTGTAGGTGCGGGGCCCCGTGGCGTCGTGGCTGGGGTGGGATGCGGGCCAGGTGGCATCGATCTGGTTCCCCGCCTCGTCGTAGGCGTACGTCTCCGTCCAGTTCGCCGCATGAACGGCGGTGACGCGTCCTGTCGTATCGAGGTCGAAGCTGCGGGCGCCGGCCAACTGGTCGTCGACACCTGTGAGATGGCCGTCCGCTCGGTAGGAGTACGCCCGCTGTTGCACCGACCGGCCGTCCGCCGCGGTGACCGACTGGGTGGTGAGACGCCCCCGGGCGTCGAAGGTATGGAGGAGGGACGCGAAGTCGGCGGTACGACGGGTGAGTTCACGACCGGCCAGGTCGTAGCCGAACTCCACGACGCGGCCCGAGGTCGTCAGATGGGTGCGGCGCCCTGCCGCGTCGTAGGCCCAGGCGCTGATGGCTCCGGAAGGCGTCGTGCGCCCGGTTCGGCGGCCGAGGCCGTCGTATGTGTGGGTAAGGGTCCGCGACCCCGCCGTCTCGGACGTGGATTCGGACACGGTCTCGGATTTCAGACGGCCCAGGTTGTCGCGTTGAAGCGTGAGAGTGATGTCGGGGCCCACGGCCTGTACGAGTTCGTCGGCATGGTCGTAGCTGAAGGTTGTCACCTGGCCTTCCGCATCCTTGCGGAATATCTGGCCGCGGGCATTGCGCTCGTAGCCGATCGTCTGACCGAGGGCGTTCGTACGGGCTCGGAGGCGCCCTGCCGCGTCGTGGTCATACGTAAGGGTGCGGTCGTCGAAGTCTGTTTCGGATATCAGGCGGCCCGCCGGGTCGTACTCGTAATTCCAGGTCAGGCCCTGCGGGTTGGTCACCTGGACGAGGCGCAGTTCAGTGTCGTGTGTGAACTCGTAGCGCACTCCGTCCGGTCCGGTGCGCGCGGACAGCAGATCGAAGTGGGTGTATTCGTACCGGGAGACAGCACCCATCACATCTGTGTGAGCGGTGCGGTTGCCCTCGCCGTCGTACGTCCAGGAATCCACCGCGCCGTCCGAACCGACGCGACGCGCGAGATGTCCGTCAGCCGTCCATTCCAGACGGGTGATTGCGCCCAAGGCGTCGGCAATCGCAGTCGGCCTGCCAAAGGCGTCTCGCTCACAACGGGTCACCGCGCCCAGCGGGTCGGTGACCGAAAGGGGGAGCCCCTGTGCGTCGCAGCTCACCGTCGTGACGTTGCCCGACGGATCGGTGACCCGGGCAAGCGCTCCCGCGTCGTCATAGGCGAAGTGAGTGGTGAGACCCGCCGGATCCACCACCGCCGTGCGATTGCCACGGTCATCGTATGTCTGGAGCCGGACGGAATCGCCGGGGCTCACCACCCGTACCGGAAGTCCGAGTTCGTTGTATTCGGCCCGGATCTCACGACCGTCCGGACGAATGATCTCGGTGGGCTGTCCGTTCGCGTTGTTCACGAATCGTGTCGTGTGGCCGAGTTCGTCGGTCTGTGAGATCACATGGTGGTGGGTGTCGTATGCAGTACGAACGACACCGCCCAACGGATTGATCTCGGCGACGACCTGACATTCCGCGTTGACGACGAATCGGGATACTCCGCCCTCCGCATTGGTGAGAGTGGTGATTCGGCACTCAGGCCATGCGGGATCAGAGCCGTCGTAGTCGAGAGTGATCGTGAGATGGCCGCCTTCGCCGCCCTCGGCGATGCACCGGTCCCGGTCGTCGTAGCTGTATGCGTAGCTTCGCCGGTTGCTGTCGGTCCACGAGGTGACGCGCAGGCGGTCGTCGTACGTGAAGTTGAGCGGGTTACCGGTCGCGTTGACGACCGTGGTCAGGGATCCGCCTGTGTAGCTGTACGTCCTGATGGTGACGTCGGAGCCGTCTTCGGCCGCGTTCGCCAGGGCCAGGGAAGTGATGCGGCCGTCGTCCGCTGTGAGCTTGAGGTGGTAGCCGCCGGAGTGACGAATGGACAGAGGGGTGCCGTACTCGTCGTAGTCGAAGGTGATCGTGTTGTTGTTGCGGTCCGCTATTCGGGTCAGCAGGGCGATGCCGTCGTTGGGGCGGGTGAAGTGGCGGGCGTGGCCGGTGAGCGGGTCGTCGATTCGGTATCCGCCGGTGCCGAGTCGGGTCAGGGGCCAGCGTGGGCCGGTCTCGGGGAAAATCGGGCTGTCGTCCGGGCCAATGGGGTGCGGGTAGGCGAGGAGGAGTCCGTCCTCGGTGACGAAGACGATGCCGTCCGCGTCTGCTTCGAGGTGTTGGTCGAGCGTGGAGGCCCAGGTAGGGCCGAACCACCAGCCGATGCGGTGGTCGGAGGCGACGCGGCGGCTGAAGACCAGGGGCAGGGTGCCGGGCAGGGTGATGTCGGTCTGCGGCAGGAACATCGCGCCGGTGGCCATGTCGACGGGGTCACTGCCTTTTGAACGGACCACGTTCTTGAGCCGGTTGTAGGCACCCTTCGCACCGTCCGCAAGGGCACCACGAGCGCCCTTGCCCAGGCCTCGTACGGCAAGTCCCATGCCCTTCAAGCCGCCCTTGAGACCTTTGACGGCAGCCATCCCGCCCTTGAGACCCTTGGCGAGGCCGCCGAGGGTGGTCAGCCCCTTCATGCCCGGTATGCAGTCGAGTGCGGCCAGGCCCACGTCCCATAGAGACGCCTGTCCCTTGGAGTACTTGTAGAGCGTGTCCGCGAGCACGACGAGAGCCGCGATCAGCACGATCGCGCCGAGAATCGGCCCTCCGATGATCATCGCGACGACCCCGACAACCGCGACGACGATCTTGCACACGGCGACGATGGTGTCCCAGTTGTCGACGAACCAGTCCCCGACCTCCTCCCACCAACTCCGGTTCTGGATACCGGCATCCGAGGCCTCGTCGATCCTCCGCTTCGCCTCGCCCGCCGCCTCCTCACGCATCTTCCGCGCGTCCTCGGCCATCTTCTTCGCCGCGTCCAGCGCGGACTCGGCACTCGTGACGTCCGACCGGGCGCTGCTCTGGGCCGTCTTGGCGTGCTGGGCATCGCGGGTGGCGGCCCGGACCTTCGCCTCGTCCGGCGGCTCCGCCGCCTTGCTGCCCGTCGGATCGTCCTTGTACTTGTCCGACTCCTTCGTCGCCCGGGTGACCCACGAATCCGCCGACGACAGACGGGACTTGGCCGAGGACAGGTCCGCCTGCGCCTCCCGGCCCTTCGCCAGCGCCCTGTCCGCCAGCGCCTGCGCCCGTTCCAGCTTCGGCCAGTAATCCACCAACGCATCGCCGCACAGGTCGTACGACCGCTTCAGCTTCTTCAGGTTCTTCGGCACATCCGCGAACTCGTCCTGGAACACCTCGGCGGTCTTCCCCGCCCACTCCAGCGTCTCGTTCTCCGACGCCATCCCCTTCACCAGACGCAACGCATCCGCGACATCATCCGCGAAGTCGTGCAACGTACGGGCCAGTTGACGCACCCGGTGCGGGTCCCCGGGCGTCGGATCCTTGTCCAGGTCCAGCACATGCCAATCCGCCGGCCGATACCCCGCCATCCCGCAACCCCCGTGACACGAACCTCAACGACAACAGCCGTACACACACGCGAACTTACTGGACACGAGAGTTCGAGGTGAAGGTGCTACGCGCCGGTGAGCTGGTACTGGTGGACCTCTCGGGTCTCGTACCCGTCGTCGCCGGGCTCGGCGCGACCAGAAGGTCCTCGGACTGTCAACCTTTGCCGTTGCCACAGCGCAACCTTGGCAGCCTGGCGGAACCACCGGCCCCACCGATACCGTCTAGGTTTTGCCAGCACATCTGTCTCACGGGGGTTCCATTGTGAAGCGCCGCTCTTTGCCCGTTGCTGCCGCGCTCGTCGCGTCCGCGGCCCTGTTGTTGACTGCCTGTGGCGGCGACGACGGCGAGTCGAAGGACAACGACAAGATCGCCGGGGCCGACACCGGGAGCGAGACCTCGGCATCGCCGACGGCATCCGCCTCCGCCTCGGCCGACTCCGCCGACCGGCCGAAGATCGAGCTGCCGGCGGATCTGACGTACACCTTCGAATGGCCCAAGACCGGTGACAAGGACAAGGACGCTGTCCTGAGCGACAGCGAGCAGTTCATCAAGGCCGTGGACATGGCCATCGCCGAGCAGGACCCGTTGAACAAGGCGTACCAGTTCTACTCCGAGGGCGAAGCGGCGGCCGGGAGCCAGAAGTTCATCCAGGAGTTCGTGGACTACAAGGACCGCATCACCGGCGCCAAGCGGTACTTCGACGCCAAGGTGAACGTCAACAGTGACGGAACGGCCGGCCTCGTCTACTGCGAGGACCAGAACAAGGCGTACAACAAAAGCCTCAAGACCGGCAAGACCAATGTGACCGCGGCGTCGAAGGACAACTACGTCCTCTACAGCAGCCGACTGCGGGTCAATGAGAACGGCATCTGGATCACGGAGACACTGACGTCGCAGCGGGGGAGTTCCGCATGCCAGTCCTGACGTACCGAAGCCCCGCAGTGGTCGCCTTGACTGCGGGTGCCCTGTTGCTTTGCCCCGTGCAGGCGTTCGCGGGGTACGGGCACGGAGGCAGTTCCAACGGCAACGAGACCGTAGAAGGCGGCCAAGACGGCCAGAACATCTCCGCCACCGCCGGCGCAGTCGTCTACGACCGTTCCAAGAACGGGTCCGGGCAGTCGGCCGGGCCCGTCACCGCCTCCAGTAACTGGACGCCGCCTGCGTGTTGGTATGCGCCGACGTATTCGCCCGAGGAGTTGCAGAAGGTCAAGGAGCCGGTCTGGGAGGCGGAGTCGACGGGGTATGAGTGGGATGCCGAGCAGCGGGCGAAGTACCTGAACAAGGACGATCCCTCGAAGGACTTCAACAAGGACAAGACCGGCAAGGGCTACTGGTGGGGCTCGTACGTCAACAAGTCCTACCCGCCCGGCTGGGACTCCTGCACCGAGGACTACTTCTGGGTCGACACAGGCGATGACCCGCCCGCGAACATCCCCAACACGATCACCCCCGAAATCCTCGCCGGACTCGCCTACAACGAGATCCGCGTCCCCTCCACCAAAGTGACCCTCGCCCCCGCCGGCGAAACCAAGGTCAACCTCCCCACCTGGGCCTGGCTGGACGCGGCGCAGTTCAAGCCCGTCTCCGTGACCGCGTCCGTACCAGTGCTGGGGATGGAGGCCACCACCGTCGCCGAACCCGTCTCCCTGAGGATCGAACCCGGTACCGCCGACGCGCAGGTCTACCCCGCGTCCGGTGTGTGCACGTTCGTCAACGGGCGTATCGGGGAGCCGTATGCCGCCGGGAAGGCCGGCCAGACACCGCCCTGTGGTGTGAAGTATCTGCGCTCATCCGGCGACGGGTCCTACCCGCTCCGCGCCACCATCACCTGGAAGATCCACTGGACCGGTACCGGTGTGGCTCAGGAACAACCCCTGCCCGACGGTGAGTTCGGAGCCGAGCAGGCCGTCGTCGTTCAGGAGATTCAGGCCGTCAATCGCTGATCGGTCGGGAGTGGAGTGGAGGGGTGGCTGTCGTAGACAGCCACCCGGAGTGTGGTCGATTTCAGGGGTTGTTCGAGGCTAGGTAGGCGCGCGTTCTGGTCAGGCGGGCCGCAGCGGCGCGGAACGTGATACCGGAAGTCTCGTAGCCGAGGGCGACGTCGAAGTGTCCTCCGGCGTGGGCGGTCAGATCGATCGCCCTGGCTTCGGAAGCCCCCCAGCCCGTGACCCGGAGACCGGTCACCCCCGTGAAGAACAGGTGGAACTCGAAGGCGTTGAAGTCCTTGTCCTGTCCCCTCCATTCGGGGGGCGGGTTCACCGGGAAGGCCCTGGTGTCGAAGCCCAGAGTCACCGAGTTCTCGCGTTCGTCGATGTGGACGTAGAAGAGGTCGCACGCCTCGGTCGGCGGTGGGGCACCCTCGTACAGCTCCCCCAAGTAGTCGGCGGATGCGAGGAGTTGCGTCCAGTCAGCGCTCATAGAACGTCTTCTCGTCGGTCGGGGGAAGGGAGGTGTGCCGTCGGGCGTCGATCCTGCTCTCGAAGAGATGCGGTCCGTTGTCCGATCCGTCGGCCTGGAGGTGGAACGCGCTCACATGGCCTACGCGCACGGACTCGCTGCAGTCGAACCGGAGCGCCACTCCAGAGCCGTCTGCCGTTACCCGCATGCGGCCCTCCCGGCCCCATGGAGACATCTCGATGCGGCCGATGGACGGCGGGTTCCAGTCAGTGAGGGAGAGGTTCTCCACCGCCAGGAACTGAAGTTGGCACTGCATCGTGTCCATACCCGCATCGGTCCACTCCTGTCGTGCCGCACGGGGAAAGGAGGGCAGGTCGACGCGGAGCGTCACCGTGGGCCCGCGCCAGTTCAGGTTGATGGATCTGATCCTGACGTCATTGAGGTCCGGAACATTCACGAGAAGATTCTCAACCCCCGTGATGAAACATTTCCCCGTACCCGCCGCATCAATGAGGTGAGGACAGTCCGCACGCGCACGACGTCGGCGCGTCGCAGGCACAGGCACAGGCACAGGCACAGGCACAGGCACAGGGGGAACGTATGAGAAAGGTCCGCGCGGACGAGTACGCGGAGTTCGCGGTGGCGCGGGCGGGGTATCTGTACCGCTCCGCCTGTCTGCTCACCGCCGGGGACACCTATCTCGCGGAGGACCTCGTGCAGGAGACGCTCGGGCGGCTGTACGTCAACTGGGGGCGGGTCTCCCGTGCCAACAACCCGGCGGGGTACGCGCAGACGGTGCTCACCCGTACCTTCCTCGCGCATCAGCGGCGCCGCAGCAGTACCGAGCGGGCCACCGACGTGCTGCCC
Source organism: Streptomyces sp. NPDC002680 (assembly GCF_042889145.1). Classification (NCBI taxonomy): domain Bacteria; kingdom Bacillati; phylum Actinomycetota; class Actinomycetes; order Kitasatosporales; family Streptomycetaceae; genus Streptomyces; species Streptomyces sp. NPDC002680. The sequence continues at coordinate 131,890 of NZ_JBIAQP010000024.1, read as the reverse complement.
GAGGTCCCCGCTCCCTCCGCCGGGGGCGATGTGACCATGCGGCTCACCCTCGTCGAGGCGCTCGCCCAACTCCCGCCCAAGGACCGGGCGGTGGTCGTTCTGCGCTACTGGGAGGACCGTTCCGTCGAGGAGACCGCGGGCGCGATGAACGTCAGCTCGGCCGCCGTACGCACCCGTTGTGTCCGTGCCCTCGCCCGGCTGCGCGCCCTCCTCGGCGAGGAACTCGGCGAGTACGCGGCCCGCTGACTCGTCCTCTCCCCCTCCCCGGGTACTCCGGGTGCTCCGGTACACATTCCCTACACAGCAGAAGTGGTGGTTCGCCATGCCCGTTGAACAACGAGACGACCAGTTCGAGCAGCGGCTCGGCTCCGCCCTGCGCAACGCCGGTGGTGCCTTCGACGCCGATCGTGCCGCCCTCGTCGCCGGCGGCGAGACCCGGGGGCGCAGGCTCCGTATGCGCCGCCGGACCGCTGTCGTCAGCGGTGCCGCCGCGATCGCGCTGGTGGGGGTGGGCGGCGCGCTGGTCGCGCCCTGGGGAGGGGACGGGACCGGGCAGCGGGCCGTGGGGGCCGGCGGGACCACCGTCGGACCCGGTGATGCCGTCGGCACCGCCACGCCATCTCCCGTCTCCGGCTCCCAACTCCTCAGTACGTTCAAGGGGTTGCTGCCCTCAGGCGGTCAGTTCAGCGACGAGTCGGCTCGTGGAACGGATGCCAGGACCGGGCCTTACGCCTATGCCGTGTACGACGACGGGAAGGGCGCCGCCGCTCTCTCCATCGGCCTCGGCCGGGTCGAGCCGGGGAGCGTCCGGGCCCGGGAGACCACCGAGTGCCCGGACAAGACGCTGATCCCGTACGACGACTGTGTGTCGAGCACGCTGTCCGGCGGCTCGGTGCTCAGGGTCCTCAAGGGGTACGAGTATCCGGACCGCCGCGTGGACACGAAGCTGTGGACGGCCGACCTGGTCACGCCCGACGGTGAGCATGTGTCGGTGATGGAGTGGAACGCCGCCGCCGAGAAGGACGCGCCCGTCAGCCGGGCCGAACCTCCCCTGGACAGCGCCCAGTTGAAGACCCTCGTCACCGATCCGGCGTGGCTCAGGGTCGTCAACGCCATCCCGAAGTCGACCGAGGTCGAGACCTCACCGACTTCGACTCCGACGGTCGAGGGCGGCTCCGTCGTGTCCACGCTCACCGCTCTGCTGCCCTCCGGCCTCGACGTGGTCTCCCAGGGCGGCCAGGAGACCGAGTACGGGTACATCGTCGTGGACGACGGCAAGGGCAAGAGCTTCGTCCAGGTCAATGTGCAGCCCGACATGTCGGACGTCGAGGACCAGCTCTTCGGGCCCGACAAGAACCCCGAGACCCTGCCCGACGGGACCAAGGTGGTCGTCAAGCAGGGCATCGGCGACGACAAGGGGCTGGGGCTGATCATGCGGACCGCCGACACCATCCGGACCGACGGTATGCGGGTGGTCGTCATGGCCTTCAACTCCGGTAGCCAGAGCACCGGTCCGACCCGTGCGATGCCCGCCCTGACCCTCGACCAGCTCAAGGCGATCGCCACCAGCCCGAAGTGGCGCGAGCTGGTGCCGAGCGTCACCCACGAGCCCACTCAGGGTTAGAAGAACTCCGACCACGGCTGGTCCCAGATCTGCTTCACGCACAGCACCAGGAACAGCAGGCCCGCGATCACCAGCATCGTGTTGCTGAGCAGCCGGTTGCGCCATTCGGCGGGCGTGCGGGAGGAGTTGAGCAGGACCAGCAGGGTGCCGGCCAGGAAGGGGAGGAAGGCGGCGCCCAGGACGCCGTACAGGATGATCAGCCGGAAGGGCTGGCCCTGGAAGAGCAGGACGATGGGCGGGAAGGTCAGCCACAGCAGGTACGCGCGGAACGGCCACGATCGTTCGCGCGCGCCCGAGGCGACCTCCTCGCCCGTCGTCCGGGTACCTCGAAAGCGTTCGACGAAGTCCGCGAACATCAGGCTCACTCCGTGCCAGACGCCGATCAACGACGTGTAGGAGGTGGCGAAGAAGCCGATCAGGAAGAACTTGGCTGTCGCCGTGCCGTACTTGTCCTCCAGGATGTCGCTCAGCTGGATCAGGCCCTTGTCGCCGCTCGCGATCGCCACATTGGCGCTGTGCAGCAACTCCGCGCCCACGAACAGCATCGAGACGACGAAGATGCCCGTCGTCGCGTACGCGACCCTGTTGTCGAAGCGCATGACCTTCATCCAGCCCGTGTTCGTCCAGCCCTTCGCGTTGACCCAATAGCCGTACGCCGCAAGGGTGATGGTGCCGCCCACGCCGCCGATCAGGCCAAGTGTGTTGAGGATCGAGTCCTTCTCGTCGGGGAGCACGGGCAGCAGGCCGGCGAAGGCGTCCCCGAGGTTCGGGGTGACGCGGATCGCCAGGTAGACCGTGACGACGAACATCACGCCCACCAGCACCGTCATGACCTTCTCGAAGACCTCGTACTTGTTGAACCAGACGAAGACGAGACCCGACAACCCGCAGGCGATCGCCCACCACTTGAGGTCCATGACGTCCGGGAACAGCGCCTGGAGTGGCAGCGCGCTCGACGACATCGCCGCCGCGCCGTACACGAAGCCCCAGATAACGACGTACGCGACGAAGAAGTACGTCGTCCAGCGGCCGAGGCTCGCCCAGCCGTCGAAGAGGGTGCGGCCGGTGGAGAGATGCCAGCGGCCCGCCGCCTCGGAGAGGGAGATCTTCACCAGACAGCCGAGTACGGCGGCCCACAGGAGCGTGTAGCCGAAGTTGCTGCCCGCGATGAGCGTCGCCACCAGGTCGCCGGCGCCGACGCCCGTCGCGGCGACCACGATTCCCGGGCCGATGTACTTCCAACTGGACTTGCGGGGAGTGGAATCGGCGCCCGGGGCGCCCGTGGCCTCTGCTTCCTCGGTGTTTCCCGTGTTTCCTGTGGTGTCCGCCATGTACGTCAAGAAAGCGCAAAGGCAGTGGCCGCACAAGAGGGCGTTCCGGAGCCGGAGGGTGGACAGCCAGGGCATCCGGCGTCCGGAACTGGGACCTGCGGGACGTTACGGCTGTCGCCGACCACAGCCGTCGGACCCGCAGGTGCCGAGCTCGAACCACACGGTCTTGCCCGGCCCGTCCTGGTGGCAGCCCCAGCGCCTCGCGAGCGCGTCCACCAGGAACATCCCCCGGCCGCTCTCCGCGGCGCCCGCGTGCCGTACCCGCGGAGTACGGCGGCCGGTGTCGGTGACCTCGCAGCGCAGGATGCCGTGTGCGGCCGTCAGGGTGAGCCGGAACCGGCTCGCGGCGTGCAGCACGGCGTTGGTGACCAGTTCACTGACGAGCAGTTCCGCGACGTCGACGAGGTCGTCCCGGCCCTTCGGGGCATCCCGGCCCTTCGGGTCGTCCTTGTTCGCCAGGTCGTCCGGGTCGGTGAGACCCCACTCCTCCAACTGCCTGCGCACCTCCGCCCGGGCCTCGCGGGCCGCGGTGGGGCGCGGGTCGTACTCGACGCTCAGATGGCCTGCCCCCAGCGGGGGTTGGGGGTACGAGCCATACCGAGGGACGGGATCCGGGACGTGTCCCCCGGAGCCCCCGGAGAGTTGCAGCATGCCTTCAGGATCGCTTCCACGGGCGCCCCCGCGCGCGGGGAGAAATACCTGTTTCCGGCCCTGTACGCGCACATGTGTCGTCAGCGATGCGTTGTGACCCAGGCCGCGATCTGGGTGCGGTTGCTGAGGCCCAGTTTGCCGAGGATGCGTTCCACGTGGCCCTCGGCGGTACGGCGGGCGATCACCAGCCGGTCGGCGATCTGCTGGTTGGCGAGGCCCTCGGCGATGAGTGCGGCGACCTCGGTCTCCCGGCGGGTGAGACGCGTACCGCGATCGCTCGAGCCGTGGGTGTCGGAGGGTGGTCCAGCTCCCCCGGTCCTGTTCCCCTCCGCCGAATCCTCCTCCCGCAGCGCGTACTTGACGATCCCGGCGAGGCCGAACCTCCCTCCCCGCCGGTACGCCCGCTCGTACGCCCGTCGCCCGAGGCCCTCGCGCGCTCCGGTCTCGGCGTCCTGGCGTACGGAGTCGGACGCGGTCGACCGTACGCGGTCGGCGCCGCCGAGCAGGACGGCGGCGTGATCGTGGGCGTGGTGGTGGGCGGTCGCGATCAGGGCGAGCAGGTCGAGGGCGGGGGCGATGCCGAGGACGTCGTGCAGGGTGTGCGCGATGCGCAGGGCCTCGCGGACGGGCGGTTCGGCGCGGCGCGGGTCCTTGCGGAGGGTGTGAGCGTGAGCGAGCGCGCGCAGGGCGTACGAGCGCACCCACTGCTCGCCGTACTCCCCGCACACCCGCAGGACGTGCTCGCAGAGGGCGACGGCCCGGTCCGCCTCGCCCAACGCGGTGAGCGCACAGGCGAGTTGGACGCGTTCGAGCCCGGCGAGGCTTGCGTGACCGCCGGGTACGGGTCCCCGCGCCACGGCGTCCTCGAAGTGCCGCACGGCAGCGGCCGGTTGACCGCCGAGCAGCAGACCGACCCCCACGACGTACCCCGCGTGCGCGGCCTCTGCGACGTCACCGAGGCGCTGGGCGAGGGCGCGCGCCTCCTCGGCCTGCCGCCGTCCCCGGGCGAGTTCCTCGGGGGATCCGGTGAGCAGCCCGAGCAGCCCGGAGGCCCACAGGGCGCGAACCCGATCCCGGCTCGGTCCGGGGTTCGCGCCAAGGGCCCGGTCGAGCCAGTACCGGCCTTCCCCGGGTACGCCGGACGCGTACCAGTGAAACCAGAGGGTGCCAGCGAGACGGAGTCCGGCACGGGGGTCGTCGGGGGCTGCCCCGCCGGGCCTGATCTCCGTATCGGGGCGGGCGGGGCTTCCGGGGCTGAAGTCCAACGCGGCAGGGAGGTCGACGCGAAGGCTGGCGGGGCGGTCGCCGGGGGCCACTCCGCAAGCCCTGACCTCCGCCCCGGAGGAGCTTCCCGAGCCTCCGAGGCCGCCCCCCAACCCAGCGCAGACATCGGCCCGGTCGACACCGAGGCCGGCGCGGCGCTCGTCGGGGGGTGGCTCTTCGCCGGTCCTGACCTCCGCTCCGGGACTCCCGGAGCTGCCGAGGCTGAAGTCCAGCGCCGCGCGCAGGTTGGCGCGGTCGGCGAGCAGGCGGGTCGCCAGCTGTCGCTGGTCGGGGCCGAACCAGGACTGTTCGTATGTTGTCGCCCGGGTGCGGGTCCAGTCGGCGTGTCTGCGGCGGGCGGCGCCTTCCGCTCCGGGGTGTTGCCTCAACCGGTCGAGGCCGTACTGCCTGAGGGTGTCGAGCAGTCGGTACCGTACGCCGCCGTCCGGGTCCGTCTCGCGGCTCAGTACGGACTTGCCGACCAGTCCGGTCACGGCTTCCAGGACGTCGTCGGTGCCCTCCCCGCACACCGCCTCCGCCGTCTCCAGGTCGAAGTCCCCGGGCAGCACCGACGCCCGCGCCCACACCAACCTCTCCTCCGGCGTGCAGAGTTGGTGGCTCCGGTCGATCGTGGCCCGCAGGGTGCCGTGGCGGCCGGCACGAGTGTGGTCGTCGTCGATGCGGGTCTGCAGGCCGGTGATGTCCTCGTCGCCGAGTTCGCCCATGCGGGCCGCCGCCAGTTCGATCGCCAGGGGGAGGCCGTCCAGGCGGTGGCAGAGGCGGGCCACCGCCGTGCGGTTGGCGGGGGTGAGGGTGAAGCCCGGGAGTGCCGCTGCGGCCCGGTCGGCGAAGAGGGCGAGGGCCGGGTGGCGGTGGGCCGCGGAGAGGTCGCCGTCCGGGTCCGGGAGCGGCAACGGGCGTACGTCCAGCAGGTGTTCCTCCGTCAGGCCCAGCCGGTGGCGGCTGGTGGCGAGGACACGTACGCCGGTGGTGCCGTGCAGAAGTGCGCCGGCGAGTTCTGCGCAGGCCCGGTGCAGGTGCTCGCAGTTGTCGAGGACCAGGAGGATGCGGCGGGCGCTCAGCCGGTCGGCGAGCGCGTCCGGGGTCTCCGGTCGGCCGCGCGTGGAGTGGTCGCCGTACAGGTCGAGTGCGGTGGCGGCGGCCCGCGGTACCAGGGCCGGGTCGTCGAGGTCGGCGAGGTGCACGAAGCGGACGCCGTCCGGGAAGGCGCGGGCCACGCGGGTCGCGACACGTGCGGCGAGGCGGGTCTTGCCGACGCCGCCCGGGCCGGTCAGCGTGACCAGACGGGTCCTGGCCAACAGCGCCCGGACCTGGGCCTGTTCGTCGCGACGGTCGATGAAACTCGTGGTCTCGGACACTGGTGGTTCGGCCGGTGATCGGCAGTCCGTTCGTGGCGCTGATCCGCCCATGATCAGTACCTTCCAACAGCTCCCCGCAGATACACACACGCGGTCACACACACGTGTGCACTTCCCGAGGAGCCGCGACGGGCGGCACGAGGACGCGTATCCTCCGCCCCGCCTTCGTACGGTCAGCCGTTTTTTGCCCTCACCCTTTGGGCGGTCTTGACCCGGCCATGACATAGCCGCACCATGAGCGCCACACCCGCACCAGTCCGTCGCACCGAAGAACCACCCCCCGCTCCACTCCCCAGCTTCCGGAGATCCCGGAACTCCCGGAGAAATCAGGAGACTTCATGCGACTTCGTATCCGAGGCTCAGGCGCTCGCGGTGGCGGCAGGCGATCCGCCGCCGTCCTCGGCCTGCTGTCCCTCGCCCTCGCTCTCGGCGTCACCTCCACCACCCCCGACGCCACCGCGACCAGCGCCAAGCGCCCGGCCGCCTCTGCGGACGACATCCGCCAGTACGAGATCAACTTCGCGAACTCCACGTCCGACGTCCGCACCGACATCATGGCGTCGGGCGTGACCGTGGACGAGGCCGACGAGGAGACCGTCGTGGTCTCCGGTCGCGCCGACCAGGCCAAGAAGCTGGCCCAACGCGGGTACGAGATCACCCTGTTGGGCTCGGCCCCGGATCGCTCCAGTAGCGCCGACGACGTACGGCTGCTCGACTTCCCCACGGCCGACTCCCGCTATCACAACTACGCGGAGATGACGTCGGAGATCAACTCCCTCGTCTCGGCCAACTCCTCCATCGCCAGCCAGCGGGTCATCGGTACGTCGTACTCGGGCCGGAACATCGTCGCCATCAAGCTCAGCGACAACGTCGGCACCGACGAGGCCGAGCCGGAGGTGCTGTTCACCCACCACCAGCACGCCCGTGAGCATCTCACCGTCGAGATGGCGCTGTATCTGCTGCGCAACCTGACCTCGACCTACGCCACCGACTCCCGGGTCAAGGCCATGCTCGACTCCCGGGAGATCTGGATCGTCCCGGACCTCAACCCGGACGGCGGCGAGTACGACATCGCGACCGGCTCGTACCGCTCGTGGCGCAAGAACCGGCAGCCCAACTCCGGTTCGTCGTACGTCGGTACGGACCTCAACCGCAACTGGAACTACCGCTGGGGCTGCTGCGGCGGCTCCTCCGGCTCGACCTCGTCCGAGACCTACCGGGGTCCGTCCGCCGAGTCCGCGCCCGAGGTCAAGGTGGTCGCGGACTTCGTGCGCAGCCGGGTCGTGGGCGGGGTCCAGCAGATCAAGACGGGCATCGACTTCCACACGTACAGCGAGCTGGTGCTGTGGCCCTTCGGGTACACGACCGCCAACACCACGACGGGGATGACCCAGGACGACCGGGACGCGTTCGCGACGGTGGGCGGCAAGATGGCCGCCAGCAACGGGTACACGCCCGAGCAGTCCAGTGACCTGTACATCACCGACGGGTCGATCGACGACTACCTCTGGGGCAGTCAGAAGATCTTCGCGTACACGTTCGAGATGTATCCGACGTCCAGCTCGGGTGGGGGGTTCTATCCGCCCGATGAGGTGATCGACCGGGAGACCGCTCGTAACCGGGACGCGGTGTTGCAGCTGCTGGAGAACTCGGACTGCATGTACCGGTCCATCGGCAAGCAGGCGCAGTACTGCTAAATGCCTCTGAGGTAGTGGGGAACTGCGGGTCCGTTGTGGCTGGTCGCGCAGTTCCCCGCGCCCCTATGGGGCGCTTTCCTCGAAGTAGGTGTCCAGGACCGCGTCCAGCTCCGTTTCCCACTCCTGGTGCTGGGACTTCGCCTTCGCCTCGATCTCCACCGGGTACCAGCGGCGGTCCGGGGTGTGGACCGTCACCGTGAACCGCTTGCCGAAGCGGGACGTCTCCGTCTCGACGGCACCGATCTCGTCCCAGCGGAACTCGCACTCCTGGTCGTCCAGGGAGAGGCGTACGCCGCTGTGGTCGGCGATGATCTTCGCCCGACGGTCGGACGCCTCGAAGACGGGGCCCTCGACCTCGGGGGTCTCCGTCTCGGAGGTCTCGGCCTCCGGGGTCTCGGTCTCCGACTCGGCTTCCGCCTCCGACTCTTCGGTGGCCTCCTTGTCCAGCTGGACCGCGTCCGGGACCGAGTCCGAGTCCGGGACCGGAACCCCGTCCTTCTGGTCCGTAGGCGCGGGGGAAGTGAGCCCGGGGATGCTCGCCGGGTCCACCGCGGCGGTCTCCAGGGGCTGGCTGCTCGAACCTATGCGCTGCTCCACAGCGGCAGTATGGTCGAAGATCCTGTGCCGGACATAGCCAGCCCCCTCTTCGTTATAGGAACTCGTCAGAGGAACAGGCTCAGTACGGCCGCCACCGCGAACCCCGCCACCGACAGCACCGTCTCCAGCACGGTCCACGTCTTGAGGGTGTCCCGTTCGCTGATGCCGAAGTACTTGGCGACCATCCAGAAGCCGCCGTCGTTGACGTGCGAGGCGAAGATCGAGCCCGCCGAGATGGCCATGATGACGAGGGCGGTGAACGCCTGCGAGTGGTCGCCCTCGCTGAGCAGCGGCGCCACGATGCCCGCCGTCGTCACGATGGCGACCGTCGCCGAGCCCTGGGCGACCCGCAGCACCACGGAGATCAGATAGGCGAGGACGATCACCGGCAGGCCGACGTCGTTGAAGGTGTCCGAGAGCGCCTGCGCGACCCCGCTGGCCTTGAGGATCGCGCCGAAGATCCCGCCGGCGCCGACGACGAGCAGGATGTTGCCGACCGGCTTGAGGGACGCGGTGGACACCGTCTCCAGGGACTTGCGGGACCAGCCGCGGCGCAGGCCCAGCAGGTAGTACGCCATGAACAGGGCGATCGTGAGGGCGACGAACGGGCTGCCCAGGAAGGTCACGACCGACCGGAACGTGGAGGGGTCGAGCGCGATCGACGAGAACGTGGCGGCGAGGATCAGCAGCAGCGGCGTACCGATGATGGCGAGGACCGTGCCGAGCGGTACGGGCGTCTCCTGGGGGGCCACTCCGGCCTCCCGCTGCTCGTCGAGGACCGCCTTCCTGGCCTCCTCGGCGGCCTCCAGCATGTCCTGCGGTACGGGGACGAAGATCCGCTTGCCGATCCACGCCGACCACACCCACGCGGCGAGCACGGCGGGCAGTCCGCAGACGACGCCCATGAGGATGACCCAGCCGAGGTCCACGTGCAGCAGTCCGGCGGCGGCGACCGGGCCGGGGTGCGGCGGCAGGAAGGCGTGCGTGACGGAGAGGCCGGCGAGGAGGGGCAGACAGTAGAGCAGGATCGACTTGCCGGAGCGCTTGGCGGCGGCGTACACGATCGGCGCGAGGACGAAGATGCCGACGTCGAAGAAGACGGGGATGCCGAAGACGAGGCCGGTGAGGCCCATGGCGAGAGGCTCCCGCTTCTCGCCGAAGAGGTTGAGGAGTCTGGACGCCAACACCTCTGCGCCGCCGCTGACTTCGAGGATCGCGCCGAGCATCGTGCCGAGGCCGATGATGATCGCCACGTGGCCGAGGATGCCGCCCATGCCGGACTCGATGACGGAGACGGCGTCCGAGCGCTGGACTGTCCCGAAGAGTTCGGTGACGCTCAGGCCGGCGCCCAGGCCGACGGCTATCGAGACGGCGAGGAGGGCTACGAAGGGTTGGAGGCGGAGTTTGATGATGAGGATTAGGAGCAGGGCTATGCCTAGGGCGGCGACGGTGAGGAGGCCGGCGGTGCCGTCTATGAGGAGGAGTAGGCCGCCTGTGTGGGGTGGGGTTTCGGGCATGTGGGGGTCCTCTGTTCAGTTGCGGGGGGAATTTGGGCAGGGGGGAGCGCATTCGTGGCCGGGTGCGGGTTGTGTGTGGTTGCTCGCGCAGTTCCCCGCGCCCCTGAAGGGGCCTGCGGCCCCTCAGGTGCGACGGGGTGGGACTCAGCTGTCCAGGACCGCGAGTGCGTCGATCTCGATCAGGAGGCCTGCCGGGAGGCCGACGTACACCGTCGTGCGGGCGGCGGGGGGAGCGGTCAGCGCCTGCTCCTCGAAGTACGTGTTGTAGATGCCGTTCATCTCGGCGAAGTGGTCGACGTCCGTGAGGTAGACGCGGATCATCATCACGTCGTTCCAGGTCGCGCCGCCCTCCTCCAGGATCGCCTTGACGTTGGCGAGGGTCTGGAGGGTCTGTTCGCGCAGGGTCGGGCCGGCCGGTGTCGGGGGCTTGCCCTCCTCCGCCGGCAGGAAGCCGACCTGGCCGGCGACCTGGAGGATGTTCCCCTTCTTCACGCCGTGGGGGAACCTGGCGGGCGGGGTGGTGTGGGTCTTCGGCGTGAGCGCGATCTTCTCGGTCATCAGGTGGCTTCCTAGGTCTGGGGGGCTGCTGGGGTTCTTCCGGAGTACTCGCCGCTGATGGCGTCCGCCGTACGGCGCACCAGCGGGAGCAGGGTGAGGAGTTCGTCGGCGGTGACGACGACGTTCGGGGCGGAGACGGACATGGCGGCGACCACGCGGCCGTCGGTGCCTCGGATGGGGGCGGCGACGCAGTTGATGGACTCCTCGTGACCGCCGAGGTCGGTGGCCCAGCCCTGGTCGCGCACCTTGTCCAACTCCCGCAGGAACGCGAGGGAGTTGGGGGTGGAGCGGGAGGTGTACATCGGGTAGTCGAGCTTGTCGGCGAGAGCGCGGCGCTCGGTCTCCGGCAGATCGGCGAGCAGCAGCTTGGCGACGGCGGCGACGGTGATCGCGACGGGTTTGCCGATACGGGAGTACATGCGCACCGGGTAGCGGCTCTCGACCTTGTCGATGTAGAGGACCTCGCCCTCCTCGTGCACGGCGAGATGCACGGTGTGTCCGCAGATCTCGTTGAGGCGTACGAGGTGGGGGTGGGCGATCTCCCGGACGTCGAGGTTCTCGACGGCTTCCTGGGCGAGCGCGAAGAGGCGGGCGCCGAGGCGGTACCGCTGGTCGGACTGGCGGTAGACGAGCCCGTGTTCGTGGAGGGTGCGCAGGAGGCGCAGGGCCGTGGACTTGTGGACGCCGAGGCGGTCGGCGACCTGGCCGAGGTCGGCGGGGCCCTCGGCGAGCAACGGCAGGATGCTCAGCGCGCGGTCGACGGTCTGGCTCATGGGGTGGGTACCTCCTCCGGGGCCTGCTCGGCTTGCGTCCAGCCGGGGCCGAGTCGAAGTGTCCCCCACGCCGTGTCGTCGAGAGCGACCAACCGGTCGGCGTGGTCGCGGGCGGGCGGCGTGGCGAGGTCGCCGGGGGCGGTGAGGACGGCGGCGGCCATGAGGTGGCCGTGCCGGATGCGGTCCCGTACGGGGAGACCCCTGAGGGTGGCGGAGAGGAACCCGGCGGCGAAGGCGTCGCCTGCGCCGACAGCCGCGACGACGTCGACGCGGGGCGCCTGGACGCGTACGGCCTCGACGCCCCCGATGTTCTCGATGCCCTTTATATCCTTTACGTCCTCGCCGAATGCGACGGCCTCGCCCCCGCCCTGCTTGACGACCACGAGCCCCGGCTCGCGCAGCGCGTCCGCGACGGCGCCCGCCCCGTCCAGCCCCCAGGCGTCCCGCGCCTCGTCGGCGCCGACGAACACGAGGTCGGCCCGCCGGGCCAGGTCGAGCAGCACCCGGGGACCCTCGGTGTCGGCCCACAGCCCCGGCCGGAAGTTGACGTCGAAGGAGACGAGCGGCCGGCCGGGCCCGGGCTCGGTCAGCTCCCAGAGGAGGTCGAGACAGCTGCCGGACAGCGCGGCCGTGATCCCGGACAGATGCAGGACACGCGCCGCGCGTACCGCCTCCAGGTCCAGGTTCCCGGCGGACATCACGGAGGCCGCCGAGCCCGCCCGGTAGTACGCGACCTCGTGCGCGTCGGTCGCCCGGTCCCCCGCCGTACGGAAGTACACGCCCGTCGGACGCGCCGGATCACGCCGTACGGACGTCACGTCCACCCCGTACGCCCCGATCGCCTCGACCAGGTGGTCGCCGAAGCCGTCGGCGCCGACGCGACTGATCCAGCGGACGGAGTGGCCTGCGGCGGCGAGCGCGCAGGCCACGTTGGACTCGGCGCCGCCGATGGTCCGCAGGAAGGACGGTACGTCGGCGAGGCGGCCCGGCCGGGAGGGCAGAAACGTGACCATGGACTCGCCGAGCGCGACGACGTCCACGACGTCGGGGGCATTGCGGGGTCCGGTGATGGTCACGATCGTCGTAGCTCCTCGGTGATGCGGGGGAGGTGGCGGCTCCGTTGACCCCGCGTTGGCGAGATGTTAGACAGCGGTAAGCGATATACGCAATGCCGATTGCACATGTTGCAATGCATGTCCGTGCGGCGCATTACAGTGCGGCGCAGCCGAATCAGGGAGGTTCCATGGGCACCGAGAGCAGCGACAGTGCGGGGGCGCTCGCCCGCCTGGCCACCGAACGCGTCGACGCCCGTTTCAAGGGCCTCCCGCCGGACGCCGCCGGCCTCACGGTCGGCGAGCTGACCGCCGAGCGCCGCAACCTCTTCACCGGCGGTTTCACCACCCCCGTACTCACGCTCTCCGCCGAGCACCTCACCCACAACCTGGAGCTGATGGAGACGTACGCGGCCCGCCACGGCCTCTCCTTCGCCCCGCACGGCAAGACCTCCATGGCCCCCCAGCTCTTCCGGCGGCAGATCGAGCACGGCGCCTGGGGCATCACCCTCGCGGTCCCCCACCAGGTGCGCGTGGCAAGGGAGTTCGGCATCGACCGCGTCTTCCTCGCCAACGAACTCGTCGACCCGTCCGCCCTGCGCTGGATCGCGGCGGAACTGGCGGCCGACCCGGACTTCCGGTTCATCTGTTACGTCGACTCCGTGCGCGGAGTGGAGTTGATGGACGCGGCACTGGCGGGGTCGGTGGCCCGCCCGCTGGACGTGGTCGTCGAACTCGGCGCCGGCGAGGGCGCCCGGACCGGGGTGCGCACGGAGGCGGAGTGCGCGGCGGTCGCGGACGCGGTGGCCGCCGTACCGACGCTGCGACTGGTCGGGGTCGCCGGGTACGAGGGCGAGGTGCCGCAGGCGGACCCGGAGCGGGTGCGGACGTGGCTGCGGCGACTCGTCGCACTGGCGGCGGACTTCGACAAGGCGGGCCGGTTCGCCGACACATCCGTCGAGCAGATCGTGGTGAGCGCGGGCGGCAGCGCCTGGTTCGACGCGGTGGCCGACGTGTTCGTGGAGATCCCGGAACTCTCCCTCCCCGTACTGAAGTTGCTGCGCTCGGGGGCGTACGTCTCGCACGACGACGGCCACTATCGCCATATCACCCCGTTCAACCGGGTCCCCGAGGAGGGCGCCCTGGAGCCCGCCTTCCGCCTCTGGACGCAGATCGTCTCCCGCCCGTCCCCCGAGCAGGCCTTCGCGAACGCGGGCAAGCGCGACGCGGCCTACGACCTGGATCTGCCGTTCGCCCAGGTCGTACGGCGGGAGGGCGCCGCCGAACGGCCGGCCACCGGCATCGCGGTCACCGGCCTCTCCGACCAGCACGCCTGGCTGCGTACGGCCCCCGAGGCGGATCTGGAGGTGGGCGACTGGCTGGGCCTGGGCCTGTCCCACCCGTGCACGTCGTTCGACAAGTGGCAGCTGATCCCGCTCGCCGAGGCGGACGGGACGGTCGTCGACTACATCCGTACGTTCTTCTAGGAGGCGCGGCGTGGAAGAGCTGGTCATTCGGGACGCGGAGGTCGTGGACGGCTCGGGCGGCCCGTCGTACCGCGCCGATGTGGTGGTCGACGGCGGCAGGATCGTCTCGATCGTCCAGGAGGCGGCGGCAGCGGGCTGTCAACGCCCAAGGGCGCGTCGGGAGTTGGACGCCTCCGGGCTCACCCTCTCCCCCGGTTTCATCGACATGCACGCCCACAGTGACCTGGCCCTCCTCCGCGACCCCGACCACAGTGCGAAGGTGGCGCAGGGGGTGACCCTCGAAGTCCTGGGCCAGGACGGGCTGTCGTACGCCCCGGTCGACGACCGCACCCTCGCCGAGGTCCGCCGCGCGATCACCGGCTGGAACGGCAACGGCGACGACATCGACTTCGACTGGCGATCGGTGGGCGAGTATCTCGACCGGCTGGACCGGGGCATCGCGGTCAACGCGGCCTACCTCATCCCCCAGGGGACGGTCCGCATGCTGGCCGTCGGCTGGGAGGACCGCGAGGCGACACCCCAAGAGCTGGACCGGATGCGGCAGTTGGTCGCGGAGGGGATGGAACAGGGCGCGGTGGGCATGTCGTCCGGGCTCACCTACACACCCGGCATGTACGCCAAGGACGCCGAACTCACGGAACTGTGCCGGGTGGTGGCGCGGTACGGCGGCTACTACTGCCCGCACCACCGCTCGTACGGGGCGGGCGCGCTGGAGGCGTACGCGGAGATGGTGCAGCTGACGAAGGAAGCCGGCTGCCCGCTCCACCTGGCCCACGCCACGATGAACTTCGGCGTGAACGAGGGCAAGGCGCCGGAGCTGCTGACGCTCCTGGACGAGGCGCTGGCGGAGGGTGCGGACCTGACCCTCGACACCTACCCCTACACGCCCGGCAGCACAACGCTGGTGGCGATGCTGCCGAGTTGGGCGAGCGAGGGCGGCCCGGAGGAGATTCTCAAGCGCCTGACGGACGACACGACCGCTGAACGCATCCGCCACCACATGGAGGTGATCGGAGCCGACGGCTGCCACGGCGTCCCCATCGAGTGGAACACGATCGAGATCTCGGGCGTGACGGACCCGGCACTGGGCGAGTTCGTGGGCCGCACGATCCAGGAGTCGGCGAACTCGCGAGCCGAGACCCCCTGGACAACGGCCCGCAGCCTCCTGCTCACCGACCGCCTGGGCACGACGATCCTCCAGCACGTGGGCCACGAGGAGAACGTCCGCACGATCATGCGCCACCGCGTCCACACGGGCGGCTCGGACGGCATCCTCCAGGGCACGAAACCGCACCCCCGCGCATACGGCACGTTCCCGCAGTATCTCGGCCGATACGTAAGGGAGTTGGGGATCCTCACCCTGGAGGAGTGCGTGGCCCACCTGACCGCACGCCCGGCGGCCCGCCTACGCCTCCCGGACCGGGGCCTGGTCCGAGAGGGCTACCGAGCCGACCTGGTCCTCTTCGACCCGGCAACGGTGGCAGCAGGCTCGACGTTCGAGTCCCCCCGCACTCTCCCGACGGGCATCCCACACGTCCTGATCGACGGCCGCTTCGTGATGGAAGACGGCCGCCGAACAGACGTACTGGCAGGCAAGTCGGTCAGGCGAACCCCCTAAGGGGCGCGGGGAACTGCGCGACCAGCCACGACGGCGCGGCAGATGCCCCCGAGCGCTACGGCTTGGGCAGCACACACCCACTGCGGCTCAGATCCAACTTGTTGTCGAGCCCGAAGCAAGCCGGGATCTGGTAGGTCTCCTGCGCATAGTTGATGCCCTCGCGAACAGTCACCGTGCCGTTCGCGTCCACCTCGCACGGGTTGTTGTCGGTGCAACGCCCCCCGTCCTCATTACCGGTGTTGTTGACGGCAACAACATTCCCGGTGGCGTTGTCGACGACCGGCGACCCCGAGGTACCCCCGATGGTCTGGCAGGCGGAGGTGTAACGGACCGAGTCCTTCCAGGTCCACTCCCCTTCCTTCAGCCGGTAGGCGAAGCCATCGATGTTGCAGGCGTACGTCCGCTTCCAGTACCCGGAGACGACCGTGATCGCGGTACCGGCCACCGGGTGGGTGTCGTTGAGGGTGAGCGGGCTGATGCCGTAGCTGCTGGCGATCTGCGCGTACGTGGTCGTGAGCTGGTAGAGCGACACGTCCGTGTCGGTCATCGTCGCGTACGCGATCTTGCTGGCACGCAGGGTGCCGACCCGGGTCGCCGAGGCGTTGAGCAGCCCGAAGGTACGGGTGGACGCCTGGTCGACGATGACCTCGCCGGCGGCCGGGAAGCCGGTCTCCAGGCAGTGCCCGTTGGACATGACCAGCGCCGGGTCGTCGGACTCGGAGCTGGGGAAGCGGACGAGCGAGCCGGAACAGTTGGAGAGCGAGACCGTGCCGGCGAAGTTGACGGCCTGGATGGCAGGCGCGGCAGCCGCCTTGACGGTGGTGCTCTTCCCGACGGACGCGGCCGTGTCGGCCTGCGCGGCGACCGCGGGCACCGCTCCCGCCCCGGTGATCACCAGGGCTGCGAGCGCGGCAAGGAGAGGCTTGTTCATGTGGGGGTCCCCTCATACGAAGGAGCGACCGGAGGTTTTCCGGCCGCCCACTTTTTGTCATGCGCATTGTGATGCGGGAGGGGCGGTTGGGGCAAGGAATCGTTTCCGGCCGGGAGTTGGCGGGATTGTGCACACAGGGCGTCGATGCGGACGGGGGCCGGTGCGAGACGCGGAGGTGGCGTACCGAAAGCGGACGTATCCCGCCCGTTGACGTCGACTAGATACTGAGTGTAGATACTGAGATATGACTGTTCCTCTGGCACTCCTCGGACTCCTCGAACGGGAGTCGAGCCACGGCTACGACCTCAAGCGCGACTACGACACCTTCTTCGGCCGGGGCAAGCCCCTGCCCGCCGGGCAGGTCTACTCGACCCTGGGCCGCCTCGCCCGCGACGGGAAGGTCGAGGTCGGCGAGACCGAGCCAGGGGCGGGGCCGGACCGCAAGCGTTACGTGATCACCGAGCTGGGGGTCACACAGGTCGAGACCTGGCTGACCGAGCCGGTCGCGGGCGAACCGCACCTGCAGACCGTGCTGTTCACCAAGGTCGTGCTGGGACTGCTGCTGGAGCGCGACCCGCGCGCGTACCTCGACATCCAGCGCGCCGCCCACATGGAGCGGATGCGGGAGCTGACCGAACTGCGCCGCACCGGCAGCACGATCGACTCGCTGCTCGCCGACCACGGCGTGTACCACCTGGAGGCCGATCTGCGGTGGATGGACCAGACCGTGGCGCGGCTCGCGGCCCTGACAGCGGAGGTGCGCTCATGAGTTCGGACGAAGGCTTCCTCGTGGAAGCGCGCGATGCCGTCCTGTCGTTCGGGCAGACCCCGGCGCTGCAGGGTGCGAATCTTTCCGCCCGGGCCGGCGAGATCCTCGCCGTCACCGGCCCGAGCGGCTCCGGCAAGTCCACGCTGCTGCACTGCCTGGCCGGAATCCTCGTACCCGACTCGGGCGAGATCTGGTTCGACGGCCGACGCGTCGACAGCCTGCGCGAGCCCGAGCGGAGCACGTTACGGCGGGACCACTTCGGCTTCGTCTTCCAGTTCGGTCAGCTCGTCCCCGAGCTGACCGCCGAGGAGAACGTCGCCCTGCCGCTGCTGCTGGCCAAGTCCCGCCGGGCGAGCGCGCTGGCCGAGGCCCGGCCGTGGTTCGCACGGCTCGGCCTGGACGGCCTGGAGGGGCGCCGCTCCGGCGAACTCTCCGGCGGACAGGCACAGCGTGTCGCCCTGGCCCGAGCCCTGGTCTCCCGGCCCACAGTGCTGTTCGCCGACGAGCCGACCGGGGCACTCGACTCACTCACCGGCGAGCACGTGATGGACCTGCTGGTCGCCTCCGTACGCGAGGAGGGCACCACCGTCGTCCTCGTCACCCACGAACCGCGGGTGGCCGCCTTCGCAAATCGCGAGGTCATCGTGCGCGACGGCAGGGCGACGCCGCTGTACGTCGAACGGCTCACCTCGTGATCCGCCTCGGTCTGCGCCTCACCCTGAGCGGTGGCAGGGAGGCAGGCGCCCGCCTCGCGGTCATCGCGGCCGCCGTCGCCCTCGGTGTCGGCCTGCTGCTGAGCATCCTGGCGGCCATCAACGCCACCGCCACCCAGAACAGCCGCAACGCGTGGCTCAACACCGGCTCCGGCACGAGCGCGTCGAGCCCGTCGGAAGCGAAGGCGGACACGGACCCGCTGTGGTGGCTGCTCAGGGCGGACCGCTTCGACGGCAGGATCATCGGTCGTGTCGACGTCGCCGCCACCGGCCCCGACTCCCCGGTCCCACCGGGCCTTTCGCGCCTTCCTGGACCGGGCGAGTTCTACGCCTCACCGGCCCTCAGCAAGCTCCTCCACGCCACCCCGGCCGCCGAACTCGCCGACCGCTACCCCGGCCACGAGGTCGGTACGGTCGGCAAGGCGGCACTCCCGGGCCCCGACTCCCTGCTCATCGTCGTCGGCCACAGCCCCGACCAGCTCGCGCAGCAGCACGACGCCACCCAGGTCACCTCGATCACCACCGTCACCCCCAGCAGCTGCAACGGCACGAACTGCACGGTCAGGACGGGCATCGACAGCAGTGGCATCAAGCTCATCCTCTCCGTCGCGGGTACCGCCCTGATCTTCCCGGTGCTCATCCTCATCGGCACGGCCACCAGACTGGCAGCCGCCCGCCGTGAGCAGCGCTTCGCCGCGATGCGCCTGGTGGGCGCCACGCCGGGGCAGATCTCGATGCTTGCGACCGTCGAGTCGACGGTCGCCGCGGTCGTCGGCACGATCCTCGGCTTCGGCCTCTTCGCCCTGTTCCGTACGCAACTGGCGGCGGTCAACCTCACCCGTACGCCGTACTTCGCCGACGACATCACGCTCCGGACCGGCGACATCCTGCTCGTCGCCGTCGCCGTCCCGGTGGGGGCCGCGATCGCGGCCCGGATCTCCCTGCGCCGCGTGCAGGTCTCCCCGCTCGGGGTCACCCGGCGCGTCACGCCACGCCCGCCGCGGGTCTATCGGGTGATCCCACTGGCCGCCGGTATCGCCGAACTCTCGTACATCATCGGCCGGGTGCCCCGGAGCACCAACGGCCAGATCTGGGCCTTCGTCCCGGGGATCCTGCTGGTCCTGACCGGACTCGTCATCGCCGGACCCTGGCTGACCATGGCCGGAGCCCGCGTCCTGGCCCGGCACACCAGCCGGCCCGCGCTGCTCGTCGCGGGCCGACGGCTCGCGGACGACCCGAAGGCCGGCTTCCGCGCGGTCAGCGGGCTGGTGCTCGCCCTGTGCGTCACCAGCGCCGCCGTCGGGATCATCGGCTCGTTGAACGCCGAGCGGGGCATCCCGAAGGGCAGCCCGGCGGTCGCCGACGCCCTGGTCGCCGGCTACGTCCACGGGGTCAGCCCATCGTCAGGGGAGTCGACCGGAGGCGTACCACCGCTCTCGCAGGCCGCGCTGGACGACCTGAACTCCGTACCGGGCGTCAATGGCGTGCTGACGATCCACACGAACCCGCTCGGCACCACGGACCCGGGCTATCGCGATCCCCAGGGCTCCGAAACACCGCCGGTGGCCGGCCTGGCCTCGTGCGCCGAGCTCGCGAAGATGCCGGCCTACAGCGCCTGCGCCGCCGGAGCCGAAGCGGTGTCGGTCAGCGAGAACTACGGCACCTTCGGCACATACGACTGGGAGCGCTGGCCCACGGCATGGCCGGCCGCCGCCATCTCCGACCAGCGGCTCGCCCGCCTGCCGGTCCGGGAGATCGTCGTGGCCACCGACGGGTCGACGCCGACGATCGAACGCGCGCGCACCATCCTCGTGAACACGTATCCCGGCCAGGAGGTCCCGTCGACCGTCCGTGAGGACCATGCCGAGCGTGGTGCGGAGCTGGCCGGATACCAGCAACTGGCCAACGTGGTCATTCTGGTCAGTTTCCCCATCGCCGGCTGCAGCCTGGCGGTGAGCGTGGCCGGGGGCCTGCGCGACCGCAAGCGACCCTTCAGTCTGCTGCGGCTGACCGGTACGCAGCTCGGGGTGCTGCGGCGGGTGGTACTGCTGGAGAGCGCGGTCCCGCTCCTGGTGGTCGCGGTGGTGGCGATCGGGATGGGTTTCCTGGCCGCCCAGCTGTTCGTACAGGCACAGTTCAGCTACTCGATCCGGGCACCGGGGATCCAGTACTACGCGATCGTGTTCGCCGGGCTCGTCGCCTCGCTCGGGGTCATCGCATCCACGATGCCGCTGCTCAGACGGATCACGGGACCCGAAACGGCACGCAACGAGTAGCGGGTACGACGGGCGGCTCGGACCGGCTGAGCAATATGCGCTCGCCTGTAAGAGCTGACTCCCGGGCGACTGCGCTCATCGTCCGCTCTGGCCCGGTCGATCTCCGCCGGCCCCGGCGGACGCATCCGGCCCTGCTCGATCAAGGCGGCCACCTTGTCCCGGTGGACGGCGTGATTCTCTCCGAGCCACGCCTCGAACGCCTCGGCGGAATCGAAGGCGACGGTCTCCAGGTCCACACGTTCCCCTTCCGCGCCCCGTCTCCGTCCCCGACCTCGTCCCACGTGGCGGATAACACGACGCCCCACGCATTACGGCCCCGTAAACTCACCGCCATGCAGCTGATCCAGTCGACCAAGCTCGCCAACGTCTGTTACGAGATCCGGGGCCCGGTTCTCGAAGAGGCGATGCGGCTTGAGGCGGCAGGGCATCGCATCCTCAAGCTGAACACCGGCAACCCGGCCGCCTTCGGCTTCGAGGCTCCGCCCGAGATCCTGGAGGACATCCTCCGCAACGTGTCGTCGGCCCACGGGTACGGCGACGCGAAGGGACTGCTGGCCGCGCGCCGGGCCGTCGTCATGCACAACCAGACCCTCGGTATCGAGACGGACGTCGAACACGTATTCGTCGGCAACGGCGTCTCCGAGCTGATCGTGATGGCGATGCAGGCCCTGCTCGACGACGGCGACGAGGTGCTCGTCCCAGCCCCCGACTACCCCCTGTGGACGGCGGCCGTCTCCCTCTCCGGCGGTACGGCGGTCCACTACCGCTGCGACGAGCAGGCCGACTGGATGCCCGACCTCGCGGACATCGAGCGCAAGGTCACCGACCGCACCAAGGCGATCGTCATCATCAACCCGAACAACCCGACCGGTGCGGTGTACGACGACGCCATGCTCCGGGGTCTGACCGACATCGCCCGCCGCCACAACCTCCTCGTCTGCTCCGACGAGATCTACGACAAGATCCTGTACGACGGCACCACGCACACCTCGACCGCCAAGATCGCCCCCGATCTCCTCACGCTCACCTTCAACGGCATGTCGAAGGCGTACCGCGTCGCCGGTTACCGCGTCGGCTGGATGTCGATCTCCGGCCCCCGCGCGCACGCCGACTCCTACATCGAGGGCCTGACGATCCTGGCGAACATGCGCCTGTGCGCGAACATGCCGGGCCAGCACGGTGTCGTCGCCGCGCTCAGCGGGCGCCAGACGATCAACGACCTGGTACTGCCGGGCGGGCGGCTCAAGGAACAGATGGACGTCGCCTACGAACTGCTCACGCAGATTCCGGGCGTGACGTGTGTACGACCCAAGGGCGCGCTCTATCTCTTCCCGCGCCTCGACCCGAACGTCTTCAAGATCAAGGACGACCGGCGGATGGTCCTGGACCTGCTCCGCCGCGAGAAGATCATGGTCGTGCACGGTACGGGCTTCAACTGGCCCGAGCAGGACCACTTCCGCGTCGTCACGCTCCCCACGGTCAACGATCTGCGCGACGCGGTGACCCGTATCGGCACATTCCTGGACGGCTACAGCCAGCCGTAGTCAGCGCTTCACCCTCCGCGACCGGGGTCAACTTTAGACGAAATCTAAGCTAGGATGGTTTCCTGTCAGCGCACAGGAGGCCATCTCCCCATGTACGAACCGATCCGCACCCCGTCGGTCCACAGCACGCTGGCCGGCGCCGCCCCGGACTTCCCCCACCGGTCGCGCGAGGAAGAGCTGGACATTCAGCTGGCCGGCCACCTCGCCGCGCTTCTCACCGCGACCGATGATCTGCGCGCCGTCGCGCCCTCCGCTGACCTGGACACGGCCGCGGAGCGGCTCACCGCCGAGGTGAGCAGGTTGCGGCGTGGGCGTACGCCGGCCCGGGCGTCGGCGTCCCGCGATGCCGGGGCCGATGTCGCCGCGCTGCATCGGCGGGCGCATGCGCTTGCGGGGCGGGCGCTGGTTGTCGCGGCGTCGCGGGCGGATACGGCTGCCGCGATTCTCGCCGCCGAACGTATGGACGCCCACGCGGAGGCCAGCGGGCCTCGCGCGCTCGCGTCCCGCTAGCCCCCTCCGGGGCTCCCCCTACGGCCCCGGTCCGCGCGCTCCCGCAGCGACGTGCGGACCGGGTGCCACAGCACTGCGTTCGCTTGAGCAGGGTTGGTCTTGTGGCTCCGGGTTGTGAGGTGCCGGTGGTTGCGGTGCGGTTCGCCGTGGGGGCTTCTGTTGTGTGCGGCTGCGGGTTGTTCGTGGCTGATCGCGCAGTTCCCCGCGCCCCTTAGGGGCTACCGCCCCTCAGGGGGTGCAGTCCCCTGCGTTGGCTGGATTCCGTTGCGTACCGGGACGGGTGCTTCACCCTCCGTTCATCCTTCTAGGCGGGGAACGTTGGATTCCGGGAGCACGCTCCCCGCGTGAGACGAATCGTAGGGATTGTCCTCGCGGTCCTGCTGATCGGTGGCGTGGTGGCAGCCGTCGTGGCGGGCCGGGACAACGGGGACCAGAGCACGGCAACGAAGACCGTGCACGGAGTTGTCGGGTCGGAGAAGGCCGAGTTCTTCGCCGATCCCGATGTGGTGAAGGCCCTTGCCGCCAAGGGCTACACCGTGCGGACGGAGACCTCCGGGTCGTGGGCCATGGAGGGCCTCGACCTCAAGGGCTACGACTTCGCGTTCCCGTCCAGCCAGGCCCCCGCCGACGAACTGGCCGCCAAGTACAAGGCACGCCAGCCGCTCCCGAGGCCCTTCTACTCGCCGCTCGTCGTCGTGGCCCACCGCAACGCCGCCGAGGTGTTGGCCGCCAACGGACTCGCCACGCTCGACAAGGGGCAGCATCGCGGCACCCTCAAGATGGCCGCCTACGTCAAGGCCGCGGGCGACGACCGCACCTGGCAGCAGCTCAAGGGCGCCGACAAATATGGGGAGTTGACCGGCACCCTGTACATCGCCTCCACCGACCCGGAGAGTTCCAGCTCCGGTGCCCTCTACCTCGCCGCGACCAGCTATGTGGCGAACGGCGGCAGGGTGGTCGCGAGCGACGCCGACATCGACCGCACCGCGCCCCTGATGCACAAGCTGATCAGCGTCCAGGGCGCCCAACAGCCCAGCTCCGACGCGGCGTTCCGGGACTTCGTGAGCGGCGCCGGCAACCCGCTGGTGCTTGTGTACGAGTCGCAGGTCGCCTCCCTGCTCGGCGACGACAGCGGTCAGCAGAGCGCGGGCGACCTCACCGTCCTCTACCCCGACACGACGGCCAACAGCGACCACACCGTCGTACCGCTGACCGAGGAGGGCCGCGCGCTCGGTGAACTCCTCAGCGACGACCCGGTGTTGCGCAAGCTCGCCGTCCGGCACGGGTTCCGGCCGCAGGGCGACGCCGCCGAGTTCGTCGCGGCCACCGCGGCCGACGCCGCCTACCTCAACCAGAAGCTGACCGGCGTCCGGCAGGCGCCCGTGCCCACCTCCGAGGTGCTGCGCGAGATGGCGCGCCGGGCCCGGAGCCAGTCGTAACCAGGGGGGATCACAGATGAACTTCCAGAAGCCGAACCAGAACCCGGGTCAGTTCCCGAACCAGAACAGCAGTCAGAACACCAGCCTGAGCGGCGACGACGTCTTCACGCTCACCGCGCCCGAGCCCGTCGCGGCCGTGCCGCGCGAGAAGGCCGGCGGGCTCGTCCCGGTCGACGACAGTGTCCGTACGGACATGGCCCGCAAGGCCGCCGAGTACGTCGGACAGCTCGCTTCCCTCGACGCCCGCTCGCCCGAGTTCGCGGGCCGGGTCGGGGAGATCACCGGCCTCGGCGCCGGTGAGATGCGGTCGGCCGCCGCGCAGTCCAACCGCATGCTGGAACGGGCCGTGCGCAGCCTGCCGGGCAAGGGCGGGGACGCCCAGTCGCTGGTCGCGGGCTCACTCGTCGAACTCCGGCGCGTGGTCGAGGACTTGGACCCGCGTGACCTGCCCGCGAGCAAGGGGCGCAAGCTCCTGTCCAGACTGCCCGGCGGCAACAAGCTGCGCGACCACGTCGCCAAGTACGCCTCCTCGCAGGCCACCCTGAACAAGATCGTGGGCTCGCTGCGCGGCGGACAGGATGAGCTGCGCAGAGACAGCGCGGCCCTCCAGACAGAACGCGTCCGCCTCTGGGAGACCATGGGCAAGCTCCAGGAGTACGTGGTCCTGACCGAGGCCCTGGACTCCGCCGTCGAACAGCACATCAGCGGCCTGGAGTTGACCGATCCGACGGCCGCCGACCACCTCCGCGCCGACGTCCTCTTCCCGGTCCGGCAGAAGCACCAGGACCTGCTCACCCAACTCGCCGTATGCGCCCAGGGCTACCTCGCCATGGACGTCGTACGCCGCAACAACGACGAGCTGATCAAGGGGGTCGACCGCGCGGCCACCACGACCGTGTCCGCGCTGCGCATCTCCGTGATGCTGGCGTCCGCCCTCGACAACCAGAAGAAGGTCATCGAGCAGGTCAACGCGTTGCGCGGGACGACCGAGGATCTCATCCGGGGCAACGCGGAGATGCTCGCCACCCAGAGCGGCGAGATCCAGCGGATCGCCGCCGACCCGGCCGTCGGGGCGGAGACCCTCCGCACCGCCTTCCAGCAGATCTACCGCACCCTCGACACCATCGACACCTACAAGGTCCAGGCGACGGAGGCGATGGCGGCGACCGTGGAGTCGCTGACCTCCGAACTCCAGCACGCGAGCGCCTACTTGGACCGCAGCCGCTCACAGAGCGCGCTGGACGGAGGCCAGATATGAGCAGGAGACGCAGGTTCACCGTCACAGCCGTTCTCGCCCTCGCTCTCCTGACCGCCTGCACGACGCAGCAGGAGCCCGAGCAGCTCTTCGACAACGGCTCCCCCGAGCCCGGCACCCTCCGTGTCCTCGCCTCCAGCGAGCTGTCCGACATGACGCCGGTCCTCGACAAGGTCGAGAAGGACACCGGCATCAAGGTCAGGCCCACCTACATGGGCACCCTCGACGCCATCGACATGCTGGCGAACGGGAAGACGGACGGGCGCTACGACGCCCTGTGGCTGTCCTCCAACGACTATCTGCGGCTGCGTCCCGACGCGGCGAAGAAGGTCGTGTCGGAGACGCCGATCATGTCGAGCCCGGTCGCCATCGGCGTAAAGCCCGCCACCGTCGCGGAGTTGGGCTGGCAGCCGGACCAGGTCACCTGGTCCCAGGTGGAGCAGGCGGTACGGGACGGGAAGCTGACGTACGGCATGACCGACCCTGCGCGCTCCAACTCCGGCTTCTCCACGCTGGTTTCGGTGGCCTCGGGACTGTCCGGAGCGCAGTCGGCGCTCACCGACGCGGATGTGGAGAAGGCGTCGCCCCGGCTGAAGGAGTTCTTCAAGGGGCAGAAGCTGACGTCCAGTTCGTCGGGCTGGCTGGCCGCCGCCTACGACCGGCGCGGCACCGTGGACGCCCTGCTCAACTACGAGTCCGTCCTCAAGGGCATCCCGGAGCTGACGGTGATCCGCCCGCGCGACGGAGTCGTCACCGCCGACTACCCGATCACCTCCCTCGCCTCGACCGACGCGGCGACCCGCGAGAACGTCCGCCGACTGACGGAGGCCCTGCGCACCCCGGCGACACAGCGGGAGATCACTGACGTGACCCACCGCCGCCCGGTCGTCGCCTCCGTACCGCCCGCGACCGGCCTCGACACCTCCCGCCGCCGCGAACTCCCCTTCCCCGGCAGCCGATCCGTCGCCGACGGTCTGCTCGACGCGTACGAGAACAAGCTGCGCCGCCCCTCGCGGACCGTGTACGTCCTCGACACCTCGGGCTCGATGGAGGGCGACCGGCTGTCCGGCCTGAAGGAGGCGCTGAAGGGTCTCACCGGCGACTTCCGGCACCGCGAGGAGGTCACGCTGATGCCGTTCGGGTCGGACGTGAAGAGCGTGTCGACGCATGTCGTGAGCTCCACCGATCCGCAGAGCGGGCTGGACGCGATCCGCCGGGACACCGACGCCCTCTCAGCGGACGGCGACACCGCGATCTACACCTCGCTGGAGAAGGCGTACGAGCAACTCGGCGCCGACCGCGACACGTTCACGTCGATCGTGCTGATGACGGACGGCGAGAACACGGCGGGCGCGAAGGCAGCGGAGTTCGACGGCTTCTACCGCCAACTCCCCTCTCATCAACGGGAGATACCAGTCTTCCCCATCCTGTTCGGCGACTCCGACCGCGCCGAACTGGCGCACATCGCCGAGCTGACCGGCGGCCGTCTCTTCGACGCCCAGAAGGGCTCGCTCGACGGCGCGTTCAAGGAGATCCGTGGCTACCAGTAGGTTCGTCGGGTATCTGGAGTCCCGGAAGAACATCGCGGGCAGCGCGTGCGGGCTGGTGGGCCTGGTGCTGACCTTCACGGGTGTGGCGGGACCGTACTGGCCGGTCGTCGTCGCGGGACTGTACGGCGCGGGCGCGCTGATCGCCCCGCCGGAACGGCAGCCGCTGCCCGACTTCCCGGACCCGTCGGCGCAGCTCTCCGCCCAACTCGACGAGCTGCGCGGGGACTTCGAGCGGCTGGGCGCCTATCTGGGGCAGGTCGAGCTGCCACCGGCGGCGGCCGGGCAGGTGACCGAACTGTCCGGGCTGGTCGGTGCGTTGCTGGAGCCCGGGTGGGTGACGGACGTACTGGCGCAGGACCCGGAGGGCGTGCACGCGCTGTCGCGGATCGTGCGGCAGGATCTGCCCGAGGCCGTCGACAGTTTCGTACGGACCCGCTGGTGGACGCGGCTCGCGCCGGGTCAGGAGCCGCCGGAACGGCATCTGGAGCGGCAGCTCGGGCTGTTGCGGGACGAGGCCGAGGCGCTGGCGGCCGGCCTCAGGGAGATCGAGGCCCGCCGCCAGGAGTCGCACACCCGCTATCTGGAGGGCCGGGGGCCCCGGAGCGGCGGGCTGGGCGACTGACGTACGCCGTCGGTCGTCAGGGGCAGCTGATGCGCGCGTCGCCCGGGTCGGTGGTGCAGGTGTCGAAGCCGGTGCCGCCGTTGGCGGTGTCGTTGCCGCCGACGCCGTCGCGGGTGTCGAGCCGGTCGTTGCCGATGTTGCCGGTCAGGGTGTCGTTGCCCGGACCGCCGTTCAGGGTGTCCGCACCGGATGCGCCGTCGACGTTGTCGTTGCCGAAGTTGCCGTGGACGGTGTCGTTGCCGATCCCGGGGCGGATGATGTCGTTGCCGCCGAGACCGCAGATCACGTCGTTGCCGCCGGTCCCGTTGAGGGTCTCGGAGGCGCTGGTGCCGGTGATCGTGCAGCCCCGGGAGTTGTTCACGGCGGTGGTCGCCACGGCGGTGTTGTTGCCGGGGGCTGGGTCGCCCGGGGTCGAGGTGGCCGTGGCGGTGTTCGTGAGGGTGCCGGTGGCGCGGGGTTCCACGACGATCGTCACCGTGGCACTGGGCGTACCGGCGGTGAGTGTGCCCAGGTTGCAGCCGGCGCCGGTTGCACTGATCGTGCAGCTGCCCTGGCTGGTGGTCGCGGAGACGACCGAGAAGGCGGGGCCGCTGAGCGCGTCGGTGAGGGTGACGCCGGTCGCCGAGGTGCCGGCGGTCGTGTTGGTGACCGTCACGGTGTACGTGGCACGGTCGCCGATGCTCACCGTGCCGGTGCCGCTCTTCGTGACCGCCAGGTCCGGAGCCGGAGGCGGCGGCGCAGTGCCACCGCCCTCGAAGCGGGCCAGGGCGAAGTCGCTGTCCGGTCCGCCCCCGCCGGCGGCGACGATCCGGCCGGTGGAGTCGAGCTGCACGCCGTACGCCACATCGATGCCGCCGAAGTCCGCGGTCGCCCGGCCGCCGATGCCGAAGCCGCTGTCCAGGCTGCCGCCGGTGGTGTACCTCAGGACCGAGAAGTTGGAGCCGTTGCTGCCGGCGGTGACGATCCGCCCGTCCGGCTGGAGCACCATGCCCGCGGCGCCGGCGGCGGGCGTGACGACCAGGCCGTCACCGTCGAAGCTCGTGTCCAGGCTGCCGTTGGTGTTGTAGCGGGCCAGCGCACCCCGGCCGTCGCTGCCGCCCGCCGCGACGATCCTGCCGTCGGTCTGTACCGCCAGCGATCCCACCGCGTCGTAGCCGCCGAAGTCGGTGCGGACGATGCCGTCGCCGTCGAAGCCCGTGTCCACGCTGCCGTCGGTGTTGAAGCGCATCAGCGCGAAGTCGAACCGGGTCGAACCGACCTCGCCGCCGACGACGATCTTCCCGTCGGGCTGCAACGCCAGGGCACGGCCGTCCCCGCCCTCCTGGAGGCCCGGCCCCGCCGGATTGGCGGTGACCGTGCCGTCGCCGCCGAACGTGGTGTCCGGAGTGCCGTCGCCGGTGAGGCGGAGCACCGCCATGTGGCCGCCCGTGTATCCGGCGGCGACGATCCGGCCGGCGGAGTCGATCGCCACGTCCTTGGCCTCGGTCGGGCCGGCGATGTCGGCGAAGACCCTGCCGTCGTCGCTGAAGGTGTTGTCCAGGGTGCCGTCGGCGTTGTAGCGGGCCACCACGAACCAGCAGCAGTCCTCGTACTCCCGCCAGCTCATGCCCACCACGACGATCTTGCCGTCGGCCTGCAGCGCCACGGCGTTGGCCTCGCTCCACTGGAGGCTCGGGCCCATGTTGTTGACGGCGGTCGTCACCGTGCCGGCCTCGTCGCCGTCGACACCGCCGAAGCCGGTGTCCAGGGTGCCGTCGGCGTTGTGGCGGGTCAGCGCGAAGCGGCTCTCCAGCAGCGATTCGTCGACGGAGGAGCCGACGGAGACGATCTTTCCGTCGGGCTGCACCGCCACATCGCGGGCCTGGTCACCGTCGGCGAAGTCGGTGAGCACCCTGCCGTCGCCGCTGAAGGTGGGATCGAGGTCGCCGGGGGCGGCAAGCGCGGTGCCGGGCAGAACCAGGACGAGCGCCAGTCCGACGGCCGCCACGACGAACGGTCTGAGTGAGAACCGCGAGCGGAATGAGGGAAGTGATGTGGGCATGTCGGCAGCTTTCCGCCGGACATGCGGCGTTCCGCCCACCAGTGGCCAGTATTGCGCTCTCTGGCCGCCGAAAATCCATCACCACGGGTGATCGACGATACGAATGTACGACCAACAAGACCCGTAGGAATGGTGGTCACCGCGGCCGGCCGTGACGACGTCGCAGGTCAGGGCAAGTCCGACCGGCCGCGGAGTTCTACGGGCCGTGGGCGTCAGCCCAGACGCTGCACCAGCGCCCGGTACTCGTCCCACAGCTCCTTCGGGGTGTGCTCGCCGAACGTGTTGAGGTGCTCGGGGACCAGAGCGGCCTCCTCGCGCCACACGTCCTTGTCGACCGTGAGCAGGAAGTCCAGGTCGGCCTCGGAGAGTTCGAGACCGTCCGTGTCGAGCGCGCCCTTGGCCGGCAGAACGCCGATCGGCGTCTCGACGCCCTCGGCCCTGCCGTCCAGCCGGTCCACGATCCACTTCAGGACCCGGCTGTTCTCACCGAAGCCGGGCCAGACGAACTTGCCCTCGTCGTCCTTCCGGAACCAGTTGACGTAGTAGATCTTCGGCAGCTTGGACTGGTCCTTGTCCTTCGCCACGTCGATCCAGTGGGCCATGTAGTCGCCCATGTTGTAGCCGCAGAACGGCAGCATGGCGAAGGGGTCCCGGCGCAGCTCGCCGACCTTGCCCTCGGCGGCGGCCGTCTTCTCGGAGGCCACGTTGGCGCCCAGGAAGACACCGTGGTTCCAGTCGAAGGACTCCGTGACGAGGGGTACGGCGGTGGCGCGCCGCCCGCCGAACAGGATCGCCGAGATCGGCACGCCCCTGGGGTCCTCCCACTCGGGCGCGATGATCGGGCACTGCGAGGCGGGGGTGGTGAAACGGGCGTTGGGGTGGGCGGCCGGCACGCCCGAGGAAGGCGTCCAGTCGTTGCCTTTCCAGTCGGTCAGATGGGCCGGAGTCTCCTCCGTCATACCCTCCCACCAGATGTCGCCGTCGTCGGTGAGGGCGACGTTGGTGAAGACCGAGTTGCCCCACAGGGTCTTCATCGCGTTGGCGTTGGTGTGCTCACCGGTGCCGGGCGCGACACCGAAGAAACCGGCCTCGGGGTTGATGGCGTACAGCCGGCCGTCCTCGCCGAAGCGCATCCAGGCGATGTCGTCGCCGATCGTCTCGACGGTCCAGCCGCGAGTGGTCGGTTCCAGCATCGCGAGGTTCGTCTTGCCGCAGGCCGACGGGAAGGCGGCGGCGACGTACTTCGACTCACCCTGCGGCGGGGTCAGCTTCAGGATGAGCATGTGCTCGGCCAGCCAGCCCTCGTCCCGCGCCATCACGGACGCGATGCGCAGGGCGTAGCACTTCTTGCCGAGCAGCGCGTTGCCGCCGTACCCGGAGCCGTAGGACCAGATCTCGCGGGACTCCGGGAAGTGCGAGATGTACTTCGTGGAGTTGCACGGCCACGGCACGTCGGCCTCGCCCTCGGCCAGCGGCGCCCCGAGCGTGTGCACTGCACGCACGAAGAAACCGTCGGTGCCGAGTTCGTCGAGGACCGGCTGCCCCATGCGCGTCATCGTGCGCATGGAGACGGCGACGTACGCGGAGTCGGTGATCTCGACGCCGATCGCGGAGAGGTCCGAGCCGAGGGGACCCATGCAGAACGGGACGACGTACATCGTCCGGCCCTTCATGGAGCCGCGGAAGACGCCCTTGTCCCCCGCGAAGATGTCCCGCATCTCGGCGGGGTCCTTCCAGTGGTTCGTCGGACCCGCGTCCTCCTCCTTCTCGGAGCAGATGAAGGTGCGGTCCTCGACACGCGCGACATCGGTCGGGTCGGAGGCCGCGTAGTAGGAGTTGGGGCGCTTGATCGGGTCCAGTTTCCTGAAGGTGCCTTTTTGGACGAGCTCTTCGCACAGTCGCTCGTACTCGGCCTCGGATCCGTCACACCAGACCACGCTGTCCGGTTGCGTCAGTTCTGCGATCTCGTTCACCCACGAGACCAGTTGCTTGTGGTTGGTCGGGACGGTGCCGGACAGGGACGTGCCAGAGAGAACGGGAGCCGCGATGTCGCGCGCCACGATTGCTCCTTGAATGAGGGTTTTTTGTTGACTGCCCCTTGGGGGCCGCGACCCGGATGCTTCACGGAATTGATCTCTGGCGCTCATCCGGTGCCGACCGCACTCATTTGATCATCCGACTGGAGTGCCCATCTGTCCAGAGGGCCCCACACCTGAGCGACGTGACCATTGCCACTCACCCTTTACTCCCTCTGGAGTTTCCTCCGGGTCACCACGCATTCACCTGCAGTGCCGAATCCCCAAACCGCGTGAGAGGATGGCCACTTCCAGCCCCTCCCCACACCGCACTGACGCGTAACTTACGGTTACGTAGGTACGATGCCCGTCATGACTGCGTCCGTCCCCGACGCGCCTCTGGACTCACCGGCTGTCGGCCGTGGCCCCATGGCGCTCTCGCTGCCACATTCCGATGAGATCAAGCCCAAGCTGCGAGGCTGGCTGCATCTCGGCATGTTTCCGGCCGTACTCATCTCGGGTCTGGTGCTCACCGCACTCGCCGGTACGAGCAGGGCACGCATCGCCTGCGGGATCTTCACCCTCACGGCCTGCCTGCTGTTCGGCGTGAGCGCGCTCTACCACCGCGGCACCTGGAGCCCGCGCATGGACGGCGTCCTGCGCAGGCTCGACCACGCGAACATCTTCCTGATCATCGCGGGCACCTACACGCCGCTCACGATGCTGCTGCTCCCGGAGAGCAAGGGCCAGTGGCTCCTGTGGGGCATCTGGGGGGCCGCCGGGGCAGGCATCGCCTTCCGTGTGTTCTGGGTCGGCGCCCCGCGCTGGCTCTACACCCCCTGCTACATCGCGATGGGCTGGGCGGCGGTCTTCTTCCTGCCGGACTTCATGCGGGCGGGCGGCATCGCCGTCCTGGTGCTGGTCATCGTCGGCGGGATCCTCTACAGCGCGGGCGGTGTGATCTACGGGATCAAGCGCCCCAACCCGTCTCCGCGCTGGTTCGGCTTCCACGAGGTGTTCCACTCCCTGACCCTCGCGGCGTTCGTGACGCACTACGTGGGGATCTCGCTGGTGGCGTACCAGCACTAGCCTCCTCACCCCTTCCTGCTGGCCGCGGCTTCCGAGCCGCGGCCATTTTTCATGCCCGGAGGACAAAACAAGTTTGACACTCACCACCTTTTGAGAGCTACTCTCATTTCATGGCTACTGTCACCAACACAGACGCGAGTACGGCCGACACCCCACCCCTCGACCCCCGCCGCTGGTGGGCCCTGGGAGCCCTGGTCGCGAGCATGCTCGTGCTCGGCTTCGACATGACGATCCTCAACGTGGCGCTGCCGACGATGGCCGAGCAGCTCGGCGCGACCACGGGCGAGCAGCAGTGGATGGCGGACGCGTACATCGTCGTGTTCGCGGCCCTGATGCTCCCGGCGGGCCTGCTGGGCGACCGCTTCGGACGACGCCGGATGCTGATCGCCGGCCTCGGCATCTTCCTGGCCGGTTCACTGGTGGGCGCACTGGCCCCCGACGTGAACTGGGTGGTCGCGGCCCGAGCGCTGATGGGCGTGGGAGCGGCCCTGGTGATGCCACTGGCCCTCTCGGTGCTCCCCTCCCTCTTCCCGTCCCACGAGCGCACCAAGGCGGTCGGTGTCATCTCGGCGGCCTCCGCGCTCGGTATGCCGCTGGGCCCGATCATCGGCGGCTGGCTCCTGAACCACTTCTGGTGGGGCTCGGTCTTCCTGATCAACGTCCCGATGGTCGCCATAGGCATCGCGGCCTGCGTGTTCCTGCTCCCGGAGACCAGCGACCCGTCCTCCCCCAAGGTGGACCTGACCTCCACGGCGCTCACGGCGACGGGCCTGGGCGCACTGATCTACGCGATCATCGAGGCCCCGACCCGAGGCTGGACGGACGCGTTGGTCCTGTCCCTGTTCGCAGCGGCGGCCGTACTCCTGACAGCCCTCGTCCTGCGCGAACGCCGGGCAACCCGCCCCATGCTCGACATGACACTGCTCTCCCAGCGGGGCTTCCTGCTGAACACGGTCGCGGCGACGCTGGTGATGTTCGTCCTGTCCGGCCTGATGTTCGTCCTGCCGCCGTATCTCCAGGCGGTCCTGGGCAGCGACGCGCTGGGCACGGGCGTACGGCTGCTGCCGCTGATGGGCGGCCTGATGGTGGCCGCGCGGACGGCACAGCCACTGGGAGCCAGGTTCGGCTCACGGGCGACGGTCACGGCCGGCCTGGTGATCCTGGCCTTCTCGGCGATCCTGGGCAGCCGTACGACGGTCGACGCGGGCTACGGCTACACGGCCCTGTGGCTCACCATCGCCGGTTTCGGCTTCGGCTTCGCCGTGGTCCCGGCGATGGACGGCGCCCTGGCGGCCCTGCCCGCCGACCGCGCGGGCAGCGGCTCCGGGCTGCTGATGACACTGCGCCAGGTCGGCGGCGCGATCGGCATCGCGCTGCTGGGCAGCCTGCTGGCGGGCACGTTCCGCGACCGCCTGGACGTCACGGGCCTGCCCGCGGGCGCGGCGGACACGGCCGGGGACTCGGTGGTGGCGGCGCACCTGATCGCGGAGAGGACGGGCTCGGCGGACCTCCTGGCCTCCGCGAACAGTGCGTACGTCCATGGCATGGGCGTCGTCCTGCTGGTGAGCGGAGTGGCGGCGCTGGCGGCGGCCCTGCTGGCAGGAGCGTTTCTCCCGAACACCCCGGACATGGCAGCCGACCGGCCCGATGACCGACAATGACGCGTATGACGGCCGCACGTACCTCTCCCCTCACCGACCGCCCTCAGCTGGGCCTCCGTGAACGGAAGAAGATCAAGACCCGGATGGCGATCCGTGCCGCGACGTACGAACTGATCGAGGACCAGGGGTACGAAGCCACGACGATCGAGCAGATCGCCGAGCGCGCCGAGGTGTCGCAGTCCACGGTCTTCCGCTACTTCCCCACGAAGGAGGACATCGTGCTCACCGACGAGTACGACGCCCTCATGGAGGAGGAGCTGCGCGCCCGTCCGGCCGACGAGCCCTGGATCGACTCCCTGCGGTACGTCCTGACGAAGGCCATCGGTGTCACCGCGGCCGAGGAGCCCGGGGTGATCCGGCTGCGCAGCCGGCTGATGCTGGAGGTACCTGCGGTCCGCTCCCGCATGATCGAGAGCATGTCCGAGACGGGCCGCCTCCTCTGCCGGGTCATCGCGGAACGCACAGGCCGCGACGCCACCGACCTGGAGGTCCGCGTCTACGCGATGTCCCTGATCGGCGGCGTGTCGGAGATCAGCGTCTACTGGGCGGAGAACAACTGCGAGGGAGATTTGGCCGAGTTGGCGAACCGAGCGCTGAATGTACTGGAGCACGGCCTGCCGAGGGACTGAGCCATGGCTGGGCGGGCGGACCGGGCGCCGGGTCCAAGGACACTTTCCTCGCCCCCGCCGCCCCTACCCGTCCCATCCTTCTGGGGGCTGCGCCCCCAGACCCCCCTTTGTCCTCAAACGCCGGACGGGCTGAAATGCCTGGGCCCGAGCTGAAAGATCAAGCCCCGGCCGCACCCCTCCAGCCCCGACGGCCACCCTCCAGCCTCGGCCTGCACCACCCAGCCTCGGCCGGCACCCTCCAGCCTCGTCCGGCACCATCCAGCCCGTCCGGCGTTTGAGGACGAGCGCGTTCAGCGCGATAGGGGGGTCTGGGGGCGCAGCCCCCAGGGATGGGACGGGTAGGGGCGGCGGGGGCGAAAACACACACCTACCGACCGCACCCGATTCAGCCACCCAGCGCCACCCGCAACCCCTCCGGATCAGTCGTCGGAGCATCACACGTGAAGTTCCGGCACACATACGCAGTCGGCGCACCCCCGACCAACGGCCGCCCCGCAAGCAACGGCAACTCGTCACTGTCCGCAACCCCCACAGCGACAACAGCCCCCGGAGCGGTAGCGAGAAGCGCCATACGGTGCAGGGCGGTTGTGGCCGGATCTCCGAGCGACGGCCCGACCACCGCGACCTCCCGAGGCCCGTCCAGCAACGCCTCGGCAACAGCCAACCCCCACCCGATGAACCGAGGCACACGCGGCCCAAGCGCCTTCACCACCCCCAACGCCCGCTCAGCAGCGGCCCGATGAGGCTCCGCCCCGGTCTGCGCCGCATACCCGAGCAACGCCCCCGCAGCAGCACTCCACCCGGAGGGCACCGCGTTGTCGGTCGGATCCTGAGGCCGCCGAATGAGCTGCTCGGCATCACTCGCCGTGTCGTACAAGGAACCTGACTCGGCGTCAACGAACCGCACGAGCACATGGTCGAGCAGGAACCCGGCGAACTCCAGCCACACCCCCTCCCCCGTCACGGAGGCCAGCGCGAGGAACCCCTCGGCGACATCGGCGTAGTCCTCCAACACCCCGGCGTTGGACCCGACTTGACCGTCCTTGCTGGTACGGGCGAGATGCGCCCGGTCGTCCAGATGAACCCGTACGAGAAGATCGGCGGCGGCCAGCGCGGCGTCCACAAGGTCGGGCCGCTCGAAGTACGCGCCGGTCTCGGCCAACGCGGCGATGGCGAGCCCGTTCCAGGCGGCGACCACCTTGTCGTCCCGCCCAGGAGCGGGCCGCGCGCCACGAGCATCGAGCAACCGCACCCGGATGGACTCGACCTTCTCCGCGTCGAACACACCCTCGTGCTGCGGAAGTTGAAGAACAGAGGCCCCCTCCTCGAAGGTCCCGTCCGCCGTGACCCCGAAGTAGTGCGCGGCAAGCTCCGCGTCCTCGGCCCCGAGCACCTCGGCGAGCTGGGCCGGAGTCCAGACGTAGTAGGCACCCTCGACGTGCTTACCGCTTCCGTCATCACTGTCGGCGTCGAGCGCGGAGGCGAACCCCCCTTCGTTGGTGCGGAGTTCACGCACCATGAAGTCGGCGGTCTCCAGAGCGACGCGCCGCGCCAGCTCGGAGCCGGTGGCCCGCCAGAGATGGGCGTACACGCGGCACAGCAGCGCGTTGTCGTACAGCATCTTCTCGAAGTGGGGCACGACCCACTCCCGGTCGACGGAGTACCGGGCGAAGCCGCCACCGAGCTGGTCGTAGATCCCGCCCCGGGCCATGCGCTCACAGGTGTCCTGGGCCATCTGCAACGCCCCCTCGGCCCCCGTACGGGCCGCGTGCCGCAGCAGGAACTCCAGCACCATGGACGGCGGGAACTTCGGCGCCCCGCCGAACCCGCCGCGCTGGGCGTCGTACTCCCGGGTGAGCCCGAGCAGCGCCCGCGCCTGCTCCTCCTCACCGGGCGCCTCGGTGCCGCCGTACCCGACCTCCCGCTCGCCCAGGTCCCGCACGATCTTCTGCGCGACCTCGGCGACCTCGTCCCGCCGGTCGGTCCAGGCGGCCCGGACCCCCTCCAGCACCTGCCGGAAGGAGGGCATGCCGCTGCGGGGCGCGGGCGGGAAGTACGTACCGAAGTAGAAGGGCTCGGCCTCGGGCGTGAGGAACACGGTCATGGGCCAGCCGCCCTGCCCGGTCGCCGCCTGGACGGCCTCCATGTAGACGGCGTCGACGTCCGGCCGCTCCTCCCGGTCGACCTTGACGCTGACGAAGTGCTCGTTGAGATAGTCGGCGGTGGCCTGGTCCTCGAAGGACTCATGAGCCATCACATGACACCAGTGGCAGCTGCTGTACCCGACGCTGAGCAGC
Source organism: Streptomyces sp. NPDC002680 (assembly GCF_042889145.1). Taxonomy (NCBI): domain Bacteria; kingdom Bacillati; phylum Actinomycetota; class Actinomycetes; order Kitasatosporales; family Streptomycetaceae; genus Streptomyces; species Streptomyces sp. NPDC002680. The sequence goes on along the minus strand of NZ_JBIAQP010000024.1, from coordinate 95,002 downwards.
ACCGGTCTGCCACTCCGCCGAGCCTCCTCGAACGCCTCGGCCGACCACGGCCACCAGTCGACGGGATTGTCGGCGTGCTGGAGGAGGTAAGGGGACGTCTCGTGAGCCAGTCGGTTCGGCATGGGGACCATCCTGCCGCAGTACGTGTGAGCAGCCTTCACAGGGACGCGCCTGCCTTTGCGGGCGCGGGGCTGCGACATCTGCGGCTGCGCCGAGCCCCCACCGGCCCGCACCCGCCGAACAAGCGACGCCCCCTCGCCCGAATGCCCCCTACGCAGGACACTTGACCAAGGACAAGCCGTCGTTGCCAGAGGGGGACACACCATGCGGGACAGCCACCGGGCGGAAGCCGAGCGGCTGTTGGTCCGGGCCGTGGAGGAAGAGGTACGCCGGTCCGGCGGACGTACCGACGGGGGCGTACTGCTCACGCGGGCGCGTGGCGCGCTGGACGCCATGGCGCAGTCGTCCGCGGAGGAGTACGAGGCGTACACGCGGGCACTCGACGAGACAAAGGCCGGACAGCTCACGTTCGGCCAGCGATACGCCCGCGAGGGCGCCGGAACTCCCTTGCTGGTGGCGGCCGTTGCCGCCCTGGCCGCAGGCGTCGCCGACCTCGCGCTCGGCACCGGCACAGGCACCGCCGTCGGCGCGGCGCTCACCGTCGGCGTCGTCGGCGCCGCCGCGACCGTCCTCAAGGTGACCGCCTCCCACCTCCCCGCCGCCCACCACCGCGCCGGTGCCGTGAGCCAGCCCGGCGGGCCCGAACAGCTGCGGCTGACCTGGCTGACGGCGCTCGAGGTACGCGGTATCCGCCCGTTCCTCGACCAGCAGCGGGTGCTCAGCGCGTCCACCGGGCCGAAGAAGCCGGGGCCGAGGCTGCGCGGCAGCGACAAGAGCGCGGCGGCCCGCAGCCGTAGCGTCCTTGAGCAGTCGTTCGCCCAACTCCCGGACCCGGACGAGCCGTTCGCGGGCCGGCGCCAGGAGCTGGCCCGGATCCGGCAGTGGGTGCACGCGGCCCGGGCGAGTACGGAGACCAAGCCGACGCTGGTCGTCCTGCACGGCGCGTCCGGCAGTGGCCGCAGCGCGCTGGCGATCCACGCGGCGCACGATCTGCGGGACCAGTTCCGGGGCGCGTGCGTGGTGGATCTGCGCGGCGACAGCCGGGAGGAGCCGCCGCTGCCCACCCGCGATGCCCTCCTGCACCTCCTGAACCGGCTCGGCGCCTCCCGCGAACAGCTGCTCTTCCGTGAGCGTTCGTCACCGGACCAGCAGGTCAGAAGGCTGGGCGAGCTGTACCACCAGCATCTCACCAGGGTCCCGGTGACCATCGTCCTGGACGACGCCCAGGACCCCGAGCAGGTCCGCACCCTCATCCCGGAGCGCTCCGACAGCCTCGTCATCGCCACCACCCGGGAGCCCCTCGACCTCCCGGCCGATCTGCCCTTCTGGGTCCATCAGCTGCCCGTCGAGGCCCTGGACGCGGGGGGCTCGGAGGAGCTTCTGACCGCGTCCGCGCAAACAGAGGCCGGGCCCCGCGACGCCGAATCCGCCGCCCGGATAAGGGAGTTGTGCGGCGGGCTGCCGCTCGCGCTGCGTATCGCGGGCTCCGCGCTCGGTCCGCGCAGCCCGCGCCGGCTGGCGGCGGACCTCGGCGCGTACGGCCCTGTGGAGCCGGTCGAGCGGGTGCTGTGGCTGCGCTACACCGACCAGTCGGAGCAGGCCCGGCGGCTGCTGCGCAGGCTGGCGCTGGCCGGACGCGCCTCGCTCGGCGTCGCCGCTGCCGCGTCCCTGCTGGGCACCGACCAGACGGAGGCGACCCGGCAGCTGGACGCGCTCGCCCGCGCCGGTCTGATCGACCATGTCCGGGGCAGCCGTTACCGGCTGCACGACCTGGTCCGCGCCTTCGCGCAGGCCCGCCTCCTGGACGAGGAGCGACCGGCCGAGCGCACGGCCGCACAGGAACGCCTGATCGTGAACTACGGCGAGCTGGCCGACTCGGTGCTGCGGCTGGTCGACGGCAACATGTCGACCCGCTCGGACCGCTTCAGCCCGCACGGCTTCACCTCCCTCGACGAGGCGCTGCGCTGGCTGGACGACGAGTCGAGCTTCATCACGGCGACCCTGCGGCACGCGGAGGGCGTCAACCAGGCCGCCGTACTCAATCTCCTCGGCGCCCTGTGCGACTACTGTCTGCTGCGCGGCGACCTCTACCGGCTCGGCGAGATCAGCGAGCTGGCGGAGTCCGTCGACCAGGGTCTGCTGGTTCGCTCGGTGCAGTGGCGTACGGGCATCGCGGCCCGGCAGCTGGGCGAGCTGGACAAGGCGCGCACGACGCTCACCTCGGTCGTCGAGCTGTACATGGAGGCCCACCACGACGCGGGCGCCGCCCGGGCCCTGTGCTCGCTCGGCATCACGCTGCACCACCAGGGCAACCTGGTCGAGGCGGCGGCCAAGCTCCAGGAGGCCCTGGATCTGCAGCAGGCCCCCGAACTGGCGACCGACCGCGCCTGGACGATGCACGCGCTCGCCGCCGTCGAACGCGACCGCTCCCGCCTCGCCGAGGCCTGGGACCTGCTGACCCGTTCCCTGGTCCTGCACCGCGAGGGCGAGTCGATCCACGGCGAGGCGTGGGCCCACTTCCAGCTCGGCCAGCTCGGCCTGCGGATGGGCGACGTACCGCGCGCCGAGACCGAACTGCGTACGGCCCTCGATCTGTACGGCCGTACGCGCGACGCCCGTGGCGAGGCCTGGGCCCTGACCCAGCTGGCCCGGGCCCGGCTGGTCGCCGGGGACGCGTCGGCGGCGGTGGACGGGCTGCGGCAGGCGGCGGCGGTCCACCGGGACAACGAGGACGCGCGCGGCGAGGCCTGGTCGGTCTACTACCTGGGCCAGTCCCTGGAGGAGACCGGCAACCTGGATCTCGCGGTCCGCGAGCTGGAACGTTCCCGCACGATGTTCTCCCGCATCCGCGACGTCTACGGCCTCGCCTGCGCCCGCCATCACTCGGCCCGCGTCACCCGGGACCAGCGGGCCGTCCAGACGGGCTCGCTGCGCAACTCGGGCTTCGCCCGCCAGCTCCTGGTGGACGCCCGCGCCGACTTCCAGCGCATCGGAGTCGCCCACGGCGAGGCCTGGACCTGCCTGGAACTGGCGGTGGTCGACGCGGGCAACACCCGTACCCAGCAGGCACTGGCCCTGTGCGACGAGGCGATCGCCCTGTTCACCTCGTACGGCGACCGACGCGGCGAGGACTGGGCCCGCTTCCTGCGCTGCACCCTGCTGCCGTACGCGGCCCCCGGCGGCGTCGAGATCGGCACGGCGGTGGCCCAGGAGGAACTGTCCCAGCTCATCCGCGCCCGCCACCCGTCCCGCGACGAGAAACTCGACGACTTCGCCGATGCCTATCAGCTTCTCCTGGAGCGCGGTGTGGCCCTGGAGTCGGGCTGGCAGGCATGGCGCCTGGGCATGATCCCGAACCGGCACGCCCGGGAGGTCATGGGGGTGCCGGTGGCGGCGGCCGGTCAGAGGTGACCGGCCGGACGGTGAAGGGCTACTCCTGAGAGGAGCCCTTGGCGGCACTGGGGGTCTCTTCGGCCTCCGGTGCCTCCTTGAACTCGATCCGGCCCATCTGCTTGTTCATCGACTTCATCAGGCCCCACACCGCGAGGGCCATCACCGCGAACACGATGAATCCGAGGACGCCGGGGGTCACCTTGTCCTCGTCGACCTCCGCCGCGAGCGGGACGAGATGCGTCATTGCCAGGCTTGCGCTTGCGCTCATGTCAGGCATTGTCGCGGATGCCCGCAAAGAGGTCGTCCTCGGGGAGGGAAGTGTCCACGAGCGACTTCGCCAGCTCGTACTCCTCCGTCGGCCAGACCTCCCGCTGGAGCTCCAGCGGCACCCGGAACCAGCCCCCGTCGGGGTCGATCTGGGTGGCGTGCGCGAGCAGTGCCTTGTCGCGGATCTCGTAGAACTCCGCGCACGGAACATGCGTGGTCAGCGTGCGCTCGGCGCGCTCGAACTCCGACCACCGCTTCAGCCAGTCCCCGTACGGCGACTCCATCCCGCGCTCGAGCAGCGCGTTGTGCAGCGCCTCGGTGCGCGGCCGGTTGAAGCCCTGGTTGTAGTACAGCTTCTGCGGCTGGTACGCCGGGCCGTACTCCGACTCCGGATAGGTCTCGGTGTCGGCCGCGCCCTCGAAGGCCACCATCGAGATCTTGTGGGTCATGATGTGGTCGGGGTGCGGGTACCCGCCGTTCTCGTCGTACGTCGTGATCACCTGCGGGCGGAACGAGCGGATCTGCTTGACCAGCTCACCGGCCGCCTTGTCCACGTCCTCCAGGGCGAAGCAGCCCTCGGGGAGCGGGGGCAGCGGGTCGCCCTCCGGCAGGCCGGAGTCGACGAAGCCGAGCCACTCCTGCTTGATGCCGAGGATCTCGCGGGCCTCGTCCATCTCCTTCTTGCGTACCTCGTGGATGTGCTCCTCGATGTACTTGTCGCCCTGCAGCTTCGGGTTGAGGATGGACCCGCGCTCCCCGCCCGTGCAGGTCACGACGAGCACGTCCACCCCCTCGGACACGTACTTCGCCATGGTGGCCGCACCCTTGCTCGACTCGTCGTCGGGGTGCGCGTGCACGGCCATCAGTCGCAGCTGGTCAGTCAAGACTCAATCCTCGTAAGTCGGCGCCCGGTGTGAACGGGTGCAGTGAGCGGCTTCTATAGTGACCGAACCTGGCGGCCAATAATTCCGGGGCCCGGCTTTCCAGAGGCCTCGCGGAGAGGACGATCATGAGTACGGCGACCACGCGACCGCCCGAGGGACGGTACGGCCGCTCCACGGACGAGCGCGCCGACCACAGGCTCAAGGTCGCCGCCGCGGTACTCGGAACCGTACTTCTCGTCGTGGTCGGCTGGTTCGGCTACCACTATGTCGTCGGCAACAAGATCAGCGCCGAGATCATCACCTTCAAGACGTACAGCACGTCGGTGAAGGTTCACCTGGAGGTCCGCAAGGACTCCGGCACGAACGGCTACTGCACGGTCCGCTCCCAGGCCGAGAACGGCGCCGAGGTCGGCCGCGCCGACTTCCGCTTCGACGGCGACGCCACCCGGATCGACCAGGTCGTCACCCTCCGTACGACGTCCCAGGGCACCACGGCCGAGCTGCTCGGCTGTCACGCCGACTGAGTCCCCTACCAGGACCGGGCATCAGGGTCACTCTCATCACATAAGCGCTGACCTGCGTTGATGTTTTTCTGATGGCTTATGTCCTCCCCCTGCCGCCGCTGAATTGTTAGGCTCGTGGTTTCGCCCATCCGAGAAGGAACATTCTTCTGGGTAGGGCGATGCTTTGTATTCCCAGTACCTACGAGGAGCACCTGTGACCCAGACCAGCGAGAACGTCACCTGGCTGACCCAGGAGGCGTACAACAAGCTCAAGGACGAGCTTGAGCACCTTACTGGTCCTGCGCGCACGGAGATCGCCGCCAAGATCGCCGCTGCGCGTGAGGAGGGCGACCTGCGCGAGAACGGCGGGTACCACGCGGCCAAGGAGGAGCAGGGCAAGCAGGAGCTCCGTGTGCGCCAGCTGACCCAGCTCCTGGAGAACGCGAAGGTCGGCGAGGCTCCGGCGGCGAACGGCGCGGTCGCGCCCGGCATGGTCGTGACCATCGCCTTCGACGGCGACGAGGACGACACGCTGACCTTCCTGCTCGCCTCCCGCGAGTACGCCAGCGCCGACATCGAGACCTACTCCCCGCAGTCCCCGCTGGGCCGCGGAGTGAGCGACAAGAGGGTCGGCTCCGAGGCCCAGTACGAGCTGCCGAACGGCAAGCTCGCCTCCGTGAAGATCCTGAAGGCCGTGCCCTACCAGAGCTGAGCCTTCACCCCTTCACGGTTCCCCGCATCAGCCCTTGCGAGCCCCCGGCGCCCTCCCGACGCCGGGGGCTTCGTCATGCCCCGGGGCGCCGTCACGCGGTGGCCGAGCGGTACTTGCGGACCGCCAGCGTCCTGAATATGAGGACGATCAGCACCGAGTAGATGACCGAGGCCCACACCGGGTGCTGCATGGGCCATGCGTCGGACGGTGAGACACCCGGGTCGCCGAAGAGCTTGCGGCAGGCTTGGACGGTGGCGCTGAACGGGTTCCAGTCGGCGACATGGCGCAGCCAGGGGGTCATCTGGCTGGAGTCCACGAACGCGTTGGAGATGAAGGTCACCGGGAAGAGCCAGATCAGCCCGCCGGAGGTGGCTGCCTCCGGGGTGCGGACGCTCAGGCCGATGAGCGCCCCGATCCAGGTGAACGCATAGCCGAGGAGCAGCAGCAAGCCGAAGCCCGCCATGATCTTGGCGAAGTTGGTGGGCGCCTCGGAGCCGGGACGCCAACCCACCAGAAGGGCGACCACGGCCAGGACCAGCAGGGTCAGCGCGGTCTGTACGAGGTCTGCCATGGTTCGACCGGTGAGCACCGCGCCACGCGCCATGGGCAGGGAGCGGAAGCGGTCCACGAGGCCCTTGTGCATGTCGTCGGCGATGCCCGCTCCGGCACTGGCGGTGGCGAAGGTGACGGTCTGCGCGAAGATGCCGGCCATCAGGAAGTTCTTGTAGACGTCCGCGTCGGTGGAGCCGCCGATGTTCATCGAGCCGCCGAAGACGTATGTGAAGAGGACCACGAACATGATCGGCTGGATCAGCCCGAAAATGATCATCTCGGGAATCCGGCTCATGCGGATCAGGTTCCTGCGGGCCATGACCAGGGAGTCGTTCACAGCGCTCACTTGGCGGTCTCCTTTCCGTGCTCCGTGCCGTTCTCCTCGTCCTTCGCCTCGGCGATGTGGCCCGTCAGGGAGAGGAAGACGTCGTCGAGGGTGGGGCGGCGCAGGCCGATGTCGTCTATCTCGATGCCGCGGGTGTCCAGTTCCCGGATGACCTCGGCGAGGAGCTTCGCGCCGCCGGTGACGGGCACGGTGAGCTTGCGCATGTGCTCCTCGACGGTGACCTCGCCCTGGCCCTTGCCGAAGGCGTTGAGCACCTCGGACGCGGTCGCTATGTGCTCTCGCTCGTGCACGACGACCTCGACGCGCTCGCCGCCGGTGCGGGCCTTGAGCTGGTCGGAGGTGCCACGGGCGATGACCTTGCCGTGGTCGACCACCGCGATGTCGTGTGCGAGATGGTCGGCCTCCTCCAGATACTGGGTGGTCAGCAGGAGTGTCGTCCCGCCGGAGACCAACTGCTTGATGACCTCCCACAGTTGCTGGCGGTTGCGCGGGTCGAGTCCGGTCGTCGGCTCGTCCATGAACATCACCGGCGGCGAGACGACCAGGGCCGCCGCGAGGTCGAGCCGGCGGCGCATGCCTCCGGAGTAGGTCTTCGCGGGGCGGTCGGCTGCGTCCGCGAGATGGAACTGCTCCAGCAGTTCGACCGCGCGGGCCTTCGCCGCCTTGGCCTTCATCTGGTACAGCTGGCCGACCATCTGGAGGTTCTCGCGGCCGGTCAGATACTCGTCGACCGCCGCGAACTGGCCGGAGAGGCCGATCGAGCGGCGGACCTCGTCGGGGTGCTTCAGGACGTCGATGCCCGCGACGACCGCCGAGCCGCTGTCGGGCCGCAGCAGGGTCGTCAGACAGCGGACCGTGGTGGTCTTGCCCGCTCCGTTCGGCCCGAGGAGGCCGAGGACCGTGCCCTCCGGGACGTCCAGGTCGACGCCGTCCAGAGCCTTTACGTCACCGAAGGTCTTCACCAGGCCTTCGGCATAGATGGCGCCTGGCATATCAGTTCTCCACGTCGTTGGGGATTACCGCAAGAAGCCTAGATTTTTCTCGTTTGCCCCGCCCGGCGAGCACGAGGAGCATGGAAGAGTAGAGGCTTCGCGTGACACACACCATAACGCGATGTATCGCGTCTCTCAATGCATTTTTCCCGAGTCCACCCGTCCGAGTGAGAGCAGCGCCCTGACCTCAGTCGATGACGGTGTAACCGGCCTCGCGCAGCGCCAGTCCGACCTCGGCGCAGTGCTCAGGACCCTTCGTCTCCAGGTGCAGCTCGACCTCCGCCTCCGTGAGCCCGAGCCGCGGATCGGTCCGGACATGGCTCACGTCGAGGACATTGACGTCGACCACTGACAACACCCCGAGCAGCGTCGCGAGGGCGCCCGGCCGGTCCGTAAGACGCAGCCGAACCGCCAGGTAGCGGCCCTGCGCCGCCATGCCGTGGCGCAGGATGCGCTCCAGCAGCACCGGGTCGACGTTGCCGCCGGACAGCACCGCGACGACCGGTCCCTCGAAGGCCCCCGGCTCGCTCAGCAGCGCCGCGACCGGACTCGCCCCCGCCGGTTCCACGACGAGCTTGGCGCGCTCCAGGCAGAGCAGCAGCGCGGCCGACAGCTCGTCCTCGCTGACCGTGCGGACCTCGTCCACCAGGTCGCCGATGATCCCGAACGGCACCTCGCCGGGCCGCCCGACCTTGATCCCGTCGGCCATCGTGACCGGGTTGCGGATCGACACCGGCCGCCCGGCCGCCAGCGAGGGCGGATACGCGGCCGCGCCCGCCGCCTGCACGCCCACGATCCGTACGTCGGGCCGCACCGACTTCACGGCGACCGCGATCCCGGCGGCCAGACCGCCGCCACCGATCCCGACCACGATCGTGCGTACCTCGGGGCACTGTTCCAGGATCTCCAGGCCCACCGTGCCCTGCCCGGCGATGATGTCGGCGTGGTCGAAGGGGTGGATGAGCACCGCGCCCGTCCGGTCCGCGTACTCCTGGGCGGCGGTCAGCGTCTCGTCGACGACCTGTCCGTGCAGTATCACCTCGGCGCCGTACTCACGGGTGGCGCTGATCTTCGGCAGCGGCGCGCCCTGCGGCATGAACACCGTGGCACGCACTCCGAGCAGCGCCGATGCCAGCGCGACCCCCTGCGCGTGGTTGCCCGCACTGGCCGCCACGACACCGGCGGCCCGCTCCTCGGGCAGCAGCCCGGCGATACGGACGTACGCGCCCCGCAGTTTGAAGGAACCGGTCCGCTGGAGGTTCTCGCACTTGAGGTGCACCGGCGCGCCCACCAGCTGGGTCAGATGCCTGCTGCCCTCCATGGCCGTCACCCGCGCCACGCCCAGGAGCATCTTCCGGGCACCGCGTACGTCGTCGAGAGTGACAGGCCTCAGGGAGTGCAAGGAGTCAGCCGTGCTGTAGCTCATGACTCAAGTCTCGCAGTTCACAGGCGCGGACTCGCGGTGTGACCAAGCTCCGAGACCGGTTTCCGCAGCGTCGGTACGGCCCGCCTTCCGGCCGCGTACCCTGTCCCCCAACCCAGCACCCCTTTCATGAAGTGAGCCCCCGGCCATGCCCACAACACCTGAAATGTCGATGGACATGACGACCGTCGGTGACACCGGTCTCCTCGACACGTTGCAGCACGAGGTCGCGGTGTTCGCGCGCCGTGCCGAACAGACCCGGCTCGGGGGAGTCGGGCAGGTGCGCAACTCGATGGACCGCGCCGCGTATCTGCTGCTCAACCGCCTCGACAAGGAAGGCCCGATGGGCGTCAAGGCGCTCGCCGCGAGCATGGGCATCGACTCGTCGACGGTCACCCGGCAGGTGGCGCCGCTCGTCGACACGGGCCTCGTCAAGCGCACCTCGCACCCCGAGGACGGGCGCGCGGTGGTCCTCCAACTGTCCCCGCGCGGGCTGTCACGGCTGGAGGAAGTCCGGTCGTCGAGGCGTCAGTTGATGGCTGAGCTGACGCAGGAGTGGTCGCCGCAGGAGCGCGAGGCGTTCTGCACGCTCCTCACGCGCTTCAACACCGCGCTTTCGGCCCGTCAGGCCGCCCAGGGCATCCCGGTGGGGGAACCGGAGTCCGCCTCCTGACCATCGCCTGCTTCCCGGCTCTTGACCGGCGGGCGGCATCTGGCCTCAGATGAGACCGGGTCCTTGTCGTACGGCGGGAGGCGCGGTGCGAGAACGGCAGGTGTCCCAGGGTGCCGGCCGGGCCAGGGACTTCGAGGCGTTCGTCGCGGGAGCGGCGGGCCGGCTGCTGCACGCCGCCACGCTGCTCACCGCGGAGGCGCCGTACGACAACCCGCGCGCGCGGCGCCTGCTCACGTACGCCTTGGCGCACACGTACGCGTGCTGGGACCGGATGCGGGGCGAGGACCCGTACGACAGGACCCGTCAGTATCTGGCCGTCCGCTTCGCGCGCGGGGCGTGGCACCAGTACGGCGGTCTCGGCCGGGCCCGCCCGCATCCCGGCAGCGCCCTGGCCGTGCTCACCCCGCAGCAGCGGCTGATCATGGTCCTGCGGCTGTACGAGGGGGTCGGTGAGGAGCAGACGGCGGCGCTGCTCGGCCTGCCCACGGAGCGGGTGCACGCGATCTGCGACCGGGCGACGGCGACGCTGCTGCACCCGCCACGCGGTCCGGCGCCCGCCGTGGCCGGTCCGAAGGTGGTGCCGTCGTGAGCCGCCGGGACCGGGAGGGCGCCGCGCGGCGGCTCATGGAGGGCACGCCGCCTCCGGTGCCGCCCGACCTGTACGTGGAGGTCGTACGGCGTGGCAGCCGCATGATGCGGCGCAGGCGGGCGGTACGGCGGCTGATGTGGCTGCTGCTGGTCGCCGCGGTGGTCGTCTTCGCCGTGTGGGCGGCGACGGTCCAGCCCTGGGTGGAGCCGCCGTCGGAGACGACTCCACCCGTGACAGGCTGGTGAGGCGGGGGCAGGTCAGCCCAGGGCCTGCTGGAGGTCCTCCAGGAGGTCGTCGACGTTCTCGATGCCCACGGAGAGGCGGACGAGGTCGCCCGGGACCTCCAGGGCCGACCCGGCGACGGACGCGTGCGTCATGCGTCCCGGGTGCTCGATCAGGGACTCCACGCCGCCGAGGGACTCGCCGAGGGTGAACACCTTGGCGCGGTTGCAGACCTCGACGGCCGCCTCCTCGCCGGCCTGGACCTGGAACGACACCATGCCGCCGAACGACCGCATCTGCTTGGCGGCGACCTCGTGACCGGGGTGCTCCGGGAGCCCCGGGTACAGAACGCGGGTCACGCGCGCGTGCCGGGTGAGCATGTCGGCGACCTTGGTGGCGTTCTCGCTGTGCCGGTCCATCCGTACGGAGAGCGTCTTGGCGCCGCGCAGCACCAGCCAGGAGTCGAAGGGCCCGGCGACCGCGCCCATGGCGTTCTGGTGGTACGCCAGTTCCTCGCCGAGTTCCTGGTCACCGGTGATCAGCGCACCGCCGACGACGTCCGAGTGGCCGCCCATGTACTTGGTCAGCGAGTGCACGACGACGTCCGCGCCGAGCGCCAGCGGCTGCTGGAGGTAGGGCGTGGCGAAGGTGTTGTCGACGACGAGCCGGGCGCCGGCCTCGCGGGCGATCTGGGCGACGGCGGCGATGTCGGTGATGCCGAGGAGCGGGTTGGAGGGCGTCTCCACCCACACGGCCTTGGTCTTCGGGGTGAGGGCGGCCCGTACGGCGGCGGGGTCGCTGGTGTCCGCGACCGACCACTCCACGCCCCACCGGGCGACGACCTTCGCGAAGAGCCGGAACGTGCCGCCGTACGCGTCGTTGGGGATGACCACGTGGTCGCCGGGGCTGAGCAGCGTACGCAACAGGCAGTCCTCGGCCGCCAGTCCGGACGCGAACGCGAGACCGCGGCGACCGCCCTCCAGGGCCGCGAGGTTCTCTTCGAGGGCGGTACGGGTCGGATTGGCGCTCCGGCTGTACTCGTAGCCGCCGCGCAGCCCGCCGACGCCGTCCTGCTTGTAGGTCGAGACCTGGTAGATCGGCGGGACGACCGCGCCGGTGAGGGGATCCGCGGTGTTGCCCGCGTGGATCGCGAGGGTCTCGAAGTGCTGACTGATGTGCCTGTCGCTCATGTGGACCGAGCGTAGTCCGCCCGCGGGATTGGTGACGGCCACTGGGGGTGGGGGCGAGGCGGGGTTTGTTTCGCCCCCGCCGCCCCTACCCGTCCCATCCCTGGGGGCTGCGCCCCCAGACCCCCCTTTGTCCTCAAACGCCGGACGGGCTGACTATCCAGCCCGTCCGGCGTTTGAGGACGAGGCCGTTCAGGCCGACAGCGGGGGTCTGGGGGCGGCAGCCCCCAGGGGACGGGAATGGGTAGGGGCGGCGGGGGCGAAGAAATCCGGGCAGCCGTGGGCCTTGTACTGGACCGGGTTGGCCAATTGTCAGACCCGTCTGGTTCGCTTGTGTCATGGAGATTCTCTGGGTCCTGATGGCGCTGGTCATGCTCGGCTTCGTGGTGTTGCCGTTCGTGCGGCGCAGCCGTGCCGGTATTCAGCAGGTCTCGCCCGGTGACCCGGACGCGGCGGACCCGGCGAACTACGGCTTCGTGCGGCAGGAGGCGCTGGACATCCGGATGCCCGGCCCCGACCAGGATCTGCTCGATGTCCTCGACGTCGTGCAGCGTTCGCAGGACTACAGAGCCGCGTCGCAGCTGCTCGTCGGCACCGAGAAGGACGGCGAGCGGCGCTGGCAGCGCGTGCAGGCCTTCGCGGGCGCCGCGTCGCTGGAGCTGCAGCAGCGCCCCGGCGGGGTGAGCGAGTCGCCGGGCGGCCAGTGGCTGCGGGTGTGGCGGACGGAGGCGCCCAAGGACGCGGGCGGCGCGGCCGTGCACGCGGAGTTCCTGGTGCAGCAGGCGTGGCGGACGTCGACGCCCGGCACGGACGAGTTCCGGATCATCATGGAGGAGGCGAGGTCGGCGTGCGGCGAGGCGGCGCTCCTCTCCCCCGGTGACCCGGTCCCGTACATCGTCGAGCTGTCGGTGGCACGCGGACTGGCGTACTCCCAGCCGGAGTTCGAGCAGCTCTGGCTGAAGATCCTCGACCGCGCGCCGGAGCACATGGGGGCGCATCTCGCGGCCCTGCACTACTGGTGCGAGAAGTGGCACGGCTCGCGCGAGCTGGCGATGTCGTTCGCGGAAGCGGCGGCGGCCCGGGCCCCGCAGGGCTCGCTGCTGGCGGCGATGCCCCTGTTCGCGGTATTCGAGCACCTCCCCGAGGTGAACCTGGTCAGCGGCTTCTACCAGAGCGAGGTCGTGACGAAGGCGGTCCACGGCGCGCTGTTCGCCGTCCACGCGGCCCGTCCCAACGACCCGATGCTGGCCCACGTACGCCATCTGCTGATCTTCTTCCTGGTGCGCTCCGAGCGCTGGGCGGAGGCCATGAACCAGCTGGTGCACGTCGACGGCCACGTGGGCGCCCTCCCCTGGACCCTCACCGCCGACCCGGCGGCCGAGTTCGCGATCTACCGCGCGCTGGCGGTGGCGGGGTACGAGGCGAACGGAGGAAGCCCGGCGACGCTGCTGCGGTGAGGTGAGCCAGGGGGTTGGAGGACCACCGCCCGGGCCCTCCGCACGAGCCCCGGGCGGGTAGCGGGAGCCGCCCAAATGCACCCCTGCGGGACATGAGCGTCCGGTGGCATGGCCATGTCTTGCCTGCCAGCGTGCCCGTACGCGATACTCCGCTTTCCCCCACCCGCCGGTCATGACCCCACCGCTCGGCCGCGCGCCCTTTCCACCGTCCCCGTTCCCCGTGGAGGGATCCCGGCCCGATGGGCTCGACCCTGCGCGCGCTGCGCGCTCTCGTACTGCTCGCCGGCTTCTATCTGCTCGGCGTGCTCCTGCTGGCGGTGCTCGCCGGCACCGACTATCTGCTCTTCGTACACACCCCGGCCGCCGTCGCGACGAAGCTGGCCGTCGTCTCCGTACTGCTGGCGATTCCGCTGGTTCGTGGCCTGCTGATGCTCCGTACGCCGAAGGGCGAGGAGCCTTCCGGCCTGCCCGTCACCGAGGCCGACGAGCCCGAACTCTGGCGTACTGTGCGGGAGTTGGCCGACCAGGTCGGTACCCGTGCCCCGTCCCGCATCGTGCTCATGGGCGACACCAACGCCGCCGTCAGCGAGGACGCCCGGCTGCTCGGCCTGCTCCCCGGGCCGCGCCGGCTCTATCTCGGCGTACCCCTCATGCAGGGCCTGACCGAGGCTCAGCTGCGCGCGGTCCTCGCCCATGAACTCGGCCACTACGCCGGCTCCGACACCCGCCTCACCGCCCTCACCCTGCGCGGACGCGTCCAACTCCTGCGCACCATAAGGAACTTCGAGGAGCGCGCAGGCAGCACGGAGGCCCGGGAGCGCGCCCGGCAGGAGCGGAAGAACGCCAAGGCCGAGGCGAAGGGCAAGCAGACGCGGGAGGTCGACACGGGCCGCGCGGGCGTCACGTACCGCGCGATGGCCCGGATCTACACCGCGTACGCCAAGCTGTACCTGCGCGCCACGCTCGCCGACTCCCGCCGCCAGGAGTACGCCGCCGACGCCTCGGCCGCCCGCATCGCCGGCCGCGACGCCACCGCGTCCGCACTGCGCGAAATCCCCGTCCTGGAAGGCGCGTTCGGGTTCTACGTGCGCTGCTACGCCACCCTCGGCGCCGAAGCACGGCTGCTGCCGCCGCCCGGTGAGGTGTTCGGCGGCTTCGGCCGGATGCTCTCCGCCCGCCAGCTCGAACTGGCGGGCCTGCGCAGCGAGTTGCCGACAGAGCAGACTTCGCCGTACGACTCCCACCCGCCGATCGCCGACCGCGTACGCCGTATCGAGCTGCTCCCCGCCGACGGCCGCGCGGACGAGGCCCACGGCGCGGCCATCAGCCTCCTCGCCGACGAGGAGCGGGCGTACGCGGCACTGGAGGACGCGGTGCTGACGGACGAGGTTCGGCAGTACCGGCGTACCACCGACTGGCAGGAACTCCTCGACGGCGCGATGGCGGGCAGCCTCGCCGCGCTCAACACCCCGTTGCACCGGGCGCTGGTCCTGTACACGAAGGCCAGCCCGACCCTCCCGGCCCTCCTCACCCTCATCGACGACGGCCAGCTGTGGCAGCTGGCGCGCAGACTGCCCCTGTCGGACGAGGCGGTCGCTGCGAAGGGGCGGGCGTTCCGTGAGTTCGTACGGCCGACGCTGCACAACTCGCTGCACAGCATGGTGATGGCGGAGTTCAGCGCGCGGTCGCGGATGCGCTGGGAGTTCTCCTGGGAGCAGTCGGCGAAGGCGCGGCTGCTTCCGGCGCCGGACAGCGCCCCGGACGACGGCCCCGCCGAACTCGACGCCTCGATCGGCGCCGCCGTGGACCGGGCCCTGGCCGACCACCCGGACACCGCCCCGCTGCGCGCCCTGCTTCCCCCCGCTCCCCGCTCCTCCCGAGAAACGGACGCCCCTCGATGACCGTACTGCTGTGGATCCTGGGAATCCTGGCCGTGCCCACCCTGATCGCCGTGCTGTGGCTGGGCGGGGTGTTCGTCAAGGAGTTCTTCGCACAGATGTCGGGGGCCGGTGGCGACGAGGACGGTGACGGCGGTGCGGCGGCCGCCGAGCAGCTCGGGCTGCTGCCCGCCGAGCGGCAGAACACCGAGTACGCGGGCCCGCTTCCGACTGGCTGGGAGGCGGCGTTCGCTGCTGTGCGAGGCGGTGACTGGAAGGCCGGCGCCCTGCTGTTGGACGGCATCGGGCGGGACTGGGATCTCCGGTCCATGGCCGTGGCGCACCTCGCCGGGTTCGCGGCCGAGGAGGACGAGTGGCTGATTGCCTGGGAGGCCGCCGGTCCCGACGACCCGGACGCGGCTGTGGTCCGAGCGAGCAGCACAGTCATGCTCGCCGGCCGGCTCAGAGGCGCCCAGCGGGCCAAGCACACCACGCGGGAGCAGTTCGACGGCTTCCACCGGATGCTGCGGCGCTCCCGTGAGGAGATAGCCCGGGCGGCGGCGCTGAACCCCGACGACCCCACTCCGTACATCTCGGAAATCACGGTGGCGACCGGCCTCAACTACCCGCATTCCGAGATGGACAAGCTGTGGGCGGAGATCACCACCCGCGCCCCGCACCATTACGAGGCCCACTGGCGTGCGCTGCAGTACTGGTGCAAGAAGTGGTGCGGCTCGGAGCAGCTGGCGGCGGAGTTCGCCGAGCGCGCGGCGTCGGCGGCCCCCCTGGGCAGCCTGCTCACCGTCCTCCCCCTGATCGCCCACTTCGAGCACGACGAGTCGGACGACAGCGCTACCGACCGCACCCCCGAGATGATCGCCCGCGTGAACGCCGGCCTCGCCGACGCCGCAGCGGCCGACCCGACCCACCCGCGCCTCCCGGAGCTGCGCCACCTGCTGGCGTACTACCTCGCCCTCCAGGACCGCGACGAAGCCGCGATCGAGCAGTTCCGGCTGGTGGACGGGTATGTGGACGCGCTGCCGTGGCGGTATCACGGCACGGGGATGACAGCGCGGTACTGCCGGATACGGAACCTGGCGGCGCGGGCGGTGACGTCGGCGGCGACGGAGTCCGCGAAGGCCGGGGCGAGCTGAACCCACGGGCCGAAGAATGGACTCTCCGTTCTAATCTATTCGTGGCGACGGAATGCTGGCAGCATCGAGGGTGTCGCCGTCGATGCCGCCGGCGTCCAGTGCCCCGCTGCCTGCCCAGCCGTCTTACGGAGACCCTCATGTTCTTCGGCCGTACGCCTCAGCTGCCCACCCCCGAACAAGCGCTCAAGGGCAGGCCCGCGCTCCCGTACGAGGTCCCCGACCGCCACGCCGTCCTCGGCAACCCGCTCCTGGGCCCCTACCCCGAGGGCCTGGAGACCGCCGACTTCGGCCTGGGCTGCTTCTGGGGTGCCGAACGCAAGTTCTGGCAGCTCCCGGCGGGCGTGTGGACCACGCTGGTCGGCTACCAGGGCGGCCACACAGAGCACCCGGTGTACGAGGAGGTCTGCTCGGGCCTGACCGGCCACACGGAGGCGGTCCGCGTGGTCTTCGACCCCCAGCGGATCTCGTACGAACGCCTGCTCCAGCTCTTCTGGGAGTCCCACAACCCGACCCAGGGCTTCCGCCAGGGCAACGACGTCGGCACCCAGTACCGCTCCGCGATCTACACCCACACCCCGGCCCAGGCGGCCGCGGCGGAGTCGTCCCGCGAGGCGTACCAGAAGGTGCTCACGGACTCCGGGTACGGCGAGATCACCACCGAGATCCTCCCGGCGGAGGGACGGGTGTTCTACCCGGCGGAGGGGTACCACCAGCAGTACCTGTCGGACGGCAAGAATCCGGACGGGTACTGCGGCCTGGGTGGGACGGGCGTCTCGTGCCCGATCGGTGTGGCCGGCGCGGGCGGCTGAGGCTCTCCGCCGCCCGCGTGCGGTCAGCCCGTCGTGCGGCTCGGCAGGCGCCAGCCGGGGCGCGGGAAGTGGCAGGTGTAGCCGTTCGGGTAACGCAGCAGATAGTCCTGGTGCTCGGGCTCGGCCTCCCAGAAGGGGCCGACCGGCTCCACCTCGGTGACGACCTTGCCCGGCCACAGTCCGGAGGCGTCCACATCCGCGATCGTGTCCTCTGCGATCCGCTTCTGCTCGTCGTCCACGTAGTAGATGGCGGAGCGGTAGCTGAGGCCGATGTCGTTGCCCTGGCGGTTCTTGGTGCTCGGGTCGTGGATCTGGAAGAAGAACTCCAGGATCGCGCGGAAGTCGGTGGCCTCGGGGTCGAACAGGATCTCGATGGCCTCCGCGTGCGTGCCGTGGTTCCGGTACGTCGCGTTCGGCACGTCCCCGCCGGTGTATCCCACCCGGGTCGCCGTCACGCCCGGGAGCCGGCGGATCAGATCCTCCATCCCCCAGAAGCACCCACCAGCCAGCACGGCCCTCTGCGTCTGCGCAGCCATTGCGGCCCTCCACTCTCTGTCAGCTCGATCACTCTCGGGCTGCTCGGCTCGCACACCACCGGCATTCCCTGCCCACACCGCTCAACGCACGAGACCACCGGACGATTCCGCGCCCGACCGACCGGTCTACTCGACGTCGATCCCGTAGTCCTGGACAAGTTGCTCCAGGCCACCCCCGTACCCCTTGCCGCCGAGGACGAAGTCCCAGTCCCCGTTGGACCTTCGGCGGAAGGAGCCGAGCACCAGGGCGGTCTCGCCGGGACGGCCGTCGGAGACATCGAGGCGTCCCAGTTCGGTCATCCCCGGATCGAGGAGCCGGATGCAGGCGTCCGTGAAGCCGGAGAGGTCCGCGTCCGGATTCACCTCCGGGTCGATGGCGGCCACGAGCACGAACCGGTCGGCGGTCTCCGGCAGCCCGTCGAAGGTCACGCAGATCGCGGCCTTGTCGGGTGCGGCGGCGGGGAGGGCTCGTACCGCGCCGTCGGGTGTCTGGTGGTTGTTGAAGAAGACGAAGTGATCATCGCTGAGTACGCGGTTGCCGTGGCAGACGAGAGCGCACACGTCCAGGGCGACGCTTCCGGTCCATGACATGCCCAGGATGTTGTAGTCGGCGGGCAGTTGTGTGTCCGGGACCGGTGGTGCCGCCGGTTGCGTCGTGGTCGGGGTGCCGCCTCCTCGCTCGCCCAGGCGGCCCTTTAGGCCGTGGCGGTGCAGCAGGTCGACCAGTTCCGTGCCCGAGATCAGTTCCAGGGGTTTTCCGTTGGCGAACGTGTGGGAGCCGGGGCCGAAGGCCGACGTCGTCACCAGTACGCCCTTGTTGGCGCCGGCGTCCTGCACGGTCCCGTACAGGTCGCGCACGGCGGTGGGTGGGACCGTGTTGCGGTAGCGCTTCACCTGTACGACGATCTTGCCGCCGCGGATCGGGGTGGGGTCGTGCGCGTTGACGTCCACGCCGCCGTCGTTCGAGCGCTGCGTGGTCACCGCGCGCATCCCCATGGCCCGGAAGAGGTCGGCGACGAGATCCTCGAACGCGGCCGGATCCATGGCGAACAGGTCCGGTTCCTCATCGGTGCCGCTGCCGTGAGCCACCACACGATTGCCGACATCCCGCGGCCGTCGACTCGGTCGTACGGGAGTGAGCTGGTCCGGGCGCGCCGAAAGCTGCCCTCGGAGCCCGTCGGCCAGGCAGCTGACAGCGTCCACCTGGGCCAGGTGCAGTTCACGGAACGACGACGCCGAAGCCATCGCTGTCGCGAGGAAGATGTGGCCGCGTTGGCCTGTCGTCGGGTCGTGCTCGTCCACGAACCCGTTCAACGACACCGACTCCAGCGTGCCCAACTGGTCTGCGGCGAACAGCTCGTGCAGGACGAGCAGCACGCACTGCGCGAGCACCTCCCGGTACAGGGCACGGCGTTGGCCCGCCGGGCGGGGAGTCTCCTTGTCCTGGTCGAGGGACGACACGTACCGCACGGACTTCGCTTCGGGGACCACTCCGTAGCCGGGCAGCTCCCAGTCGAGAACCAGTTGTCGAGCCGCAGCGTCGTACGCCGCCGAGATCTGGCGGGGGAAGTCCTCGGGCCAGGTGCCCGAGGCGTACAGGGCTGCGGAGAAGTACTCGACCACCGCACCGGGGTCCCGCCGCCTGACGCCTTCTGTCGCCTCGCGGATCCCGGCGTTGTGCCGACGGATCTCAGCCAGCTGAGCGCCGGCCCATTGCTCGTACTCCCTCTGAGACGCGGCGAGTTGGTGCTGACGCTGAATCTCCGCGGCCTGTGCGGCCTGCCAGTCCCGCTCGAAGCGTGCCCGTGCCTCGGCCTGCGCCTGTGCTCGGCGGCTCGCGGTCCAGCCGCCCTGCGCCTGGTACTGGTCCGGGCTCGGCATGGGCACGGGGTGGGCCAGTGATCCGGGGGAGAACGGCTGGACCTCCTCGACCCGCATGATCGCCGCCGGCGTGAAGGCCGGCGCCTGGCAGCCGACGGCCAGCAGGGCTTGCAGCGACGCGACCTGTGCGTCCAGTTCCTCCGTACGACGCTGCGCCTCCGCCTGGCGGTACTCGCGGTGGTTCTGCTGGGCCCGCCTCTGGTAGGCCCGCGCCTGCTGTTCCTCTTGTCTCCGCTGTCTGACCACGGCTTGCGACTGGCGCTGCTGCTGCCGCTGCATCTCGGCCCAGATGCCGACAGAACCAGTAGAGCGACGACTCATGTGCTGCGGTCCCTCCCCAGGACGTTGGCAGCCGAAGAGACTTCGGTTGTCCCCACAACCAGTCCCACAACTGGCTGTAACCAGACGACTCTACCCAGCAATCAGCGTCTCGCATATCCACTCGTCAAAGGCGGTCGACCCGGCCGTACCCGCAGGTCAACGTGACTGGAGAGTAACCAGGACCATGCGAAATCCCCGGTGCCTGACGGCACCGGGGATTTCGTGTCACGTCACTTCCGGCCCTGGAGCCAGGGAAGTTGACGACCCATGACTACTTGGCGGGCTTGTAGAACGTGTACGTGGCCGAGTACGGGACGCTGACCTGGTCCGTGCCCGTGCAGGCCGTGGTCGGGGCCACGCCGCCCCGGGTGTTGAGGCGCTGGATGTAGGAGACGCCCGCGAAGGTGCCCGTGCCGCGCGTCGCGGTGGACTGGAGGAGGAGTTCCGGGATCGTGCCCGTCTTGGGGGAGTTGGCTATCGCGGCCGCGTTCACCGCGCTGCCGTCCACCGTGGACACCCAGACCGGGCCACGGGAGTGGAGGGCGACCGTGCGGCGGGAGTGGTCGTTCTTGGCCCAGAGGGTGGCGGCCGGCTCCAGCAGCTTCCAGGCGCCGTCCGTGCAGGTGTAGGTCTGGACGCCTTCGGCGGAGAAGACGCCGGTCAGTCTGTTGCCGTCCGGGACCTTCAGTGCGGCGGGAGCGTCCACGACGGGGCGGACCGTCTGCACGGGAGCGGCCTGGCCGACCGTCGCGCCCAGGAGCGTGGCGGTGGACGCGGCGGCGAGAGCCGTGGTGGTGAGGATGATTCGCTTGGCGAGTTTCATCGGGTATGTCTCCAGAACGTTTTCTGAACTCTGAGCTCTGAACTCTGAGCTGTGCGCTGTGAGTTGGAGCGCGGGTGCGGTTCCGATTCCGATTTCGCTCATTTCCCTGTGCCCGGGGCCCTGCGGTTCGAGGAACTGTCCGGGCGCAGTGAGCGGTGATGTGCCATCAGACCCGCGCTGTGCCATGAGGATCAACCACGAGAACGTGAACGAGTCGTGGGCATCACGTCCCCGTGGTGATCATCACGGCTCATGCGTACGGAGTATCGCCGGACGGGTTCCGGATCGGCCAGGGACGGCAGGGCACGCGGGCGGTCACACCGTCGTGGACTTCGGGGCGTTCGACGTACCGTCCGGGCAGTCGACGTGGTGGAAAACGGCTCGGGCGACGCTCGCGCAGTGAGCGCGGGCGCCGCCCGGAGCGACGTGAACGGCGAGGAAAGCGAAAGGACTTGAGTCAGTGAGAGTGATTGAGAAGGAAGCCCCTTCATGGCCTCGCCACCGCAGACGCTAGCACTCAGGCCGGGATCAGGTCGCGCAGATTTTCGAGGGTGATGATCCGGGAGTCCGGGTGCAGTCCCTCGGGGCGTTGGAGACCGATGTACGTCACCGGCTCGTCCGGGGCCGGGTCTGCCGGGTCGCCGTCCCACAGGTCAACTGCCGTGGTGCCGGCGGACATCAGGTCGATCAGGTACCCCACCGTCAGCTGCTCGCGCTCCACGACGGCACGCACCACCTTCGACACCGACACCTGGTTCTCCTCGACCCGGTTGGCATCCGAGATGCCCTTCAGATACAGGTGCAGCCACTTCGCACGCCACCTGCCGTCGTCCTCGCGCCGGAACACCAGCGGCAGCGCAACCCGGCCCACCCCGCGCAGCTCCGACTTCGTCCGTACCGTGCGCGGTTCGAACGGCCGGCCCTTCTGGTCGCCGTCGCGCAGCATGAAGCCGAAGAACGACTCCTCGGCCTCCTCGAAGCCTTCGCCGGCGTAGATGTTGACCTGCGGAACGATGAATGTGCCGCGTACGCGGTCCAGGGTGAGGTCGATGAACTCCGAGGCCCCGTCCGGCGCCTCGGTGATGTCGCCCGAGTGCCGGCCCCCGACCGCCGAAAGGGACGTGTACGAGAGCCAGGTGTCGGTGCTGTAGTCGGCGTGGAGGAGAAGCGCCGACAGGTCGTAGTCGGTCCGCCGGTCCTTCTCCTTCCAGTACACGAAGAAGCGCAGCCGTTCGCCGTCGACCGCCGAGACCGACCCTCGCGGCAGTACGCCGAGCCCCTGCGCGGTCGCCCTGCCGCTGAGCGGGAGCGCCACGTCCAGGACGTCCGGGTCGATGAGCAGCCGGCCCGGCGCCGGGAGCCGGCGGCGCAGTTCGGCGTCGAGGGCGGCGGTCAGACGGTCGCGGTCGGCGGCCGGTACGGTCGGGCGGTGGTCGGGGGTCACCCAGGCGCGGCCCCGGCGGTTGACGAAGATACGGGGTGCGTCGGTCTCCCGCTCGCGGTTGTGGAAGTGCTCGCGCACGGACAGCACGACCCGGCCGGAGACCCCGGGAGCGACCCGTACCGCGGCGGCCACGACCGCGTCCCGCTCCTCCTGATCGGCGGCGATGCGCAGCAGCAGATCGAGGGCGCGGAAGAGTCGGCCCGGAGCGGACTCCAGCAGCTTCACCGCACCGAGCACGTCGAACTCGTCGAGCAGCTTGTCCACCCGGCTGTCGAAGGACCGCGCCTCCTTCTCGCCCCGCGCGACGGCGAACACGTCGGCGGCGTGCGGCCAGCGCGGGTACTCGTGCGGGTGGAGCCGCTCACCGAGCCGCTTGAAGGGCTCCCGGTGCGCGTGTACGTCGGCCAGCTTCGCCGGGTTCGCCGCGATCACGGCGTCGAGGCCCGCGAGCAGCGCCCGCCGCACCGGCCGCGACAGCGACCGGAACGGGGTCGGCTCCTGGAGGGTCACGTCACCGCCCGACAGCGCGCACGCGAGCCGCAGTACGTCGGTGACGGTGTCGAGGAGCGGGGACGCGCCGACACCGACGCGGGCCTCGTTCACGACCGCGCGGATCTCCCGTACCGGGATCGCCTCCGGCTGCGGCCCGAGCGCGCACCGCTCGGCGAGGGCCTTGAGGTCGCGCAGGTCGTCCTCGCCCAGCGGGGTCGTGCTGCCCGCCAACGCCAGGTACAGGTCGGTGAGTTCATCGTCCAGGTCCCGCCCGAGGTGCAGCACGGTGACCCGGTCGCCCGCCGAGGCGATCAGCTCGTCCTGGGCGGCGAGCATCTCCTCGTACGTGTGCTGGTAGCGGCCGTACGAGGGGAGGCTGAGCAGATCCAGCACGCCGTGCGCGAGCTGCGTGAGCACGCCCTGCCGCGACTTCTCGTCGCCGAGTGCCTGCGCCACGCACCGCGTCCAGAACTCCTCGGTGTCCGGCACGTTCGCCGGGAAGTCGATGAAGTACGCGTTGTGCCGGACGTGGTCGCCCACCATCTCGCTCACGGTACGCAGCGTCCGCCTGGCGGTGTGCAGGACCGCGGCCTCGGACAGCCCCGACAGCCGCTCCAGCAACTCCGCCGAGAGCTTGAAGCCCACGGAGGCCAGCGCCACGTCGAACTGCCGCGCGGCGGCGGCCCCTTGACCGGCGAAAGCCCCGAGGGAGCCCTTGGGAGTGGCAAGGCGGTGGGTGTGCCGGATGACCAGCGATTCGAAACTGTGCGCCATTCCGGGATGGTCGCAGAGAGGTACGAACCGACGCATGGAGTTTTTTCTCCCTATGCAGCACTCACCGCTTGAGGCTGGAGAGACGAACAGAGATCTCAACGGCGACGTCGTCCCCCACCGAGATGTCCTGCCTCTTGCGTACGGCGGCCTTGAGCGGCAGCAGATAGCCCCCATCCTTCGGAAAGAGGGACGTCTCGAAGACGACTTCGCCGATACGCGCCTCGACCGGGATCACACCCCAGCCGTACGAGGCCATCGCGGCCACTTCGCGGATGTCGGCGGACTCCTCGTCCGGCACGGGGACGAAGTAGTACGGCGCCGGCCCGCGCCACTCGATCACCCGGCCTGCGAAGGCGAGTTCCACTGCGCCAGTCCCCCTTTCGCGGCCTGTCACCGCCGCTCACGGTGGCCAGGCTAGGGCTCGAACGGCCCACCTCCAAACAACAGTGCGGCAGGGGAATCATCTGCCGACGGCGGAAGTTCACGGGGCATGGCTGTCATCCATCACACGACCATGTCCCCCGGCAAGCTGGAACTGCTCGCCGCCTGGCTGCCCACGCGGCCCTGGTACGTCGGCACGGGGCGTGCGCCCGAGTTGGCCAAGGTCGGCGGGTTTCGGCTCGACGATCCGGAGGGGGAAGTGGGCATCGAGTTCATGGTGGTAACGGACGCCTCAGGCAGGACACCGCTCTCCTACCACGTGCCCCTCAGCTACCGCGGCGCCCCGCTCGACGGAGCCGAGGAGGCACTTGTGGGCACGTCCGAGCACGGGGTGCTGGGCAAGCGCTGGGTGTACGACGGGACCCAGGACCCGGTCCTCGGCGCCCAGTTGATCGCCCTCCTCCAGGGCCGCACCGAGGCGCAGGCCCAGAGCGTGTCCGACACTCCCGACTCTTCCGTCATCAGCCACTTCACGGGAACGGAGGCCGAGGCCGAGGTCACCTCCCTCACCATCACCGATGGGCAGCACGGCACCGCCGTAGTCGTGGAAACCCCTGCGCGCACCCTGACACTCGCAGTGACGCGCATCCTCTCGCCGGAGCAGCAGGACCCGGCGGCCGACACAACCGAGACCCAGGGCCACATCACCGCCGGCTGGCGCCTGCCCGACGGCGGCGAGGGTCGCGCCCCGTTCGTCCGACTCGTCAGGGACACCGCGCACTGACCACTTGGCGGTAGTACGACGCCACAGCCGGCTGCCCGGTGTAGTTGGGCCCCGCGTCGGGGTCGGCCCCCAGGTAGGTGAAGGGAAGCTCGATCGACCGGCCGCCCCGCAAGGTCAGCCGGTGATGCCGGGCCGAGTAGTCGAAGCCCGCAGCGCGCAACGCCGCTAGGACCGGGCGGGAGGCGTCGGTGCCGTCGGGGCGCCGCAGCGTCGCGGGGTCGAAGTGGGCGACCAGTCGGCCGGTGCCGGTGAGCCAGGAGGCCGCCCGTTCCAGGAGGGCGAGGCGGTCGCCGACGTAGTGGAGGCCGTGGACGCAGGTGATGAGGTCGTACCGACGACCCGGGGACCACTGACCGAGGTCGGCGGCGACGAGTTCGAGACCGTCGGGCAGGTCGAGCATCCGCAACGGGCCGACCAGATCCACGCCGGTGATCGCCACCCCCGGAAGCCTCCGGGCCGCCGCACGGAGAGCCAGCCCTTCCCCACTGCACAGGTCGAGCCAGGACGGCGCGGGACCACACCCGTCGAGGAACTCGACCGGATCGAAGCCGAGTTCGCGCGCGTAGCTGTTGACGCCGGTCAACACCCGCTCGCGGTTCATCGTGTTGTTGGCCACGACGGAGTGCCCGGTCAGCTGGTCGTCATCGATCAGCCGAGGCGGCGGTTGGGTGGCCGTCATGGGCGAAGTACCGTCGTTCACCGAGTAATTGTGCAACGGGACCGGATGACCCGTACGAAGGGAAAGACCGAATGACCAGATGAACGAGGACCTCGACAGAGATCGTCTGTCGGCGCTGTGGCAACGCCAATGGCCTAAGGGACCGCCCGTCGGACATGAGCTGCGCGCTGCCTACAGCGAGCGCTGGGTGCGCTTCCACAGCCTGCCCGGCTCGAAGCGCTACCCGGAGACCGAGGACGAGTACGCCATCGCCCTGGACCGCTACAACACGGTCCTGGACGAACTCTTCGACGGCTCGGAGGTGTACGTCATCACCGTGTCCTGGTCCTGGGAGCCGCACGGGGACGAACTCCCGCCCGAGCGGGGTGAGTTGCACGCCGCGGGTTCCCGCTGGCTGACCTTGGCGTACGAGGACGATCCCGACCCCGAGTTCCACACGTACACGCACCTCTACGCGGACCGCCGCATCTGGCGACGAGGCAGCGTCGACGGGATCCTCCGCGCGGTCGCGGACGACGTCCTCAGCGGCGTGCTCATCACCGACACCGGACTCCAAGGCATCCATCACCCCTACGACGGCGGCGCGGACGTCATCATGCCCACCCCGGAGGAGCGCGACCGACTGCGCGACCGCCACCCCGAGTGGCTCTCCAGCCGGCCGAGCGGGTTGTAGCCCCGGACAGCCCTGGCACCCGAGCCGCTCAACCCCCGCCGCCCTCACCCACTCCCGCTCCCGTAAGGCCGAGTGAGGATCTCCAGGCTGTGTCCGTTCGGATCCTCGAAGTACGTCCCACGGCCGCCGTCGTTCCTGTTGATCTCGTGCGGGCGGTGGTGGAAGGGGTCTGCCCAGTACATGAGGCCCGTTTCCCGGATGCGGGTGAGGATCGTGTCGAAGTCGTCCTCCGAGACCAGGAACGCGTAGTGCTGGGGCGTGATCGTGCCCTGCGTGTCCATGTAGTCCAGGGTCACGCTGTTGGGTATCGCGACCGGGACGAACGGGCCGTACTGCGGGCTCACCTCCAGGCCGAGGACGTCGGCCAGGAATCGCGCCGAGGTCTTCTTGTCGTGCGCGGCCACGATGGTGTGGTTCAGCTGGACTGTCATCTGTGAACCCCCTTTGTCTCCATCTCCCACGCTACGACCCCGTGTCCACCCAGCCCGACAGGCAAGTTAAGGTAAGGCTTGCCTTAGAAATTGACCTGTTGCGGAGTGACAAGTGCGTACGTTGAAGTGGCAGGCCGTCGTGGCCGCGATCCTCGCCGGAGGGCTGCTGACCAGCTGCTCGTCGGCCTCCGACAACGATGCCAAGGCGGCCGGCGCAGAAGCCCGCAACCCTGTCATGGGTGCCTCCGAGGGCGCCTCCGAAGGGCCCTCCGCCGCCCCCTCCGCCCTCGCCGACGGCATGGGCTCCGACGTCGGCACGGACGGCACCTTCCCCCGTACCGTCACCCACTTCAAGGGCACGACCACCCTCAAGACCGCCCCCACCCGGATCGCCGTCCTCAGCACCGGTCAGCTCGACGACCTGCTGTCCCTCGGGCTCGTCCCCGCCGCCACCACCCGCGCCGACAACGCCGGGCTCGTCCCCGACTACCTCGCCGACGCCTTCCCGCAGTACAAGGCGAAGCTCGGAGACATGACCGACGCGGGTACCCGGCAGGCACCCAACCTCGAAACCCTCGCCGCCGCCAAGCCCGATCTCATCCTCGCCAACGACTCCCTCGGCGACCTCTACCCCAAGCTCTCCAAGATCGCGCCGACCGTCGTCACCGCCGGCAACGGCATCAATTGGAAGCGCGATCTGCTGCTCGTCGGGGAGGCGGTCGGTAAGGGCGAGGCCGCTCAGGAGATGGTCGACGACATCGCCGCCGATGCGGCCGAGCAAGGCAAGGCGCTCGGCTCCACCACCGTCTCCATGGTCCGCTTCACCCCCGACCGCACCCGGATGTTCGGCGTCTCCTCCTTCACCGGGTCCATCGCCGTCGACATGGGGCTCGGACGGCCCAAGTCCCAGCAGTTCAGGGCGATTTCGGAGGACATCGGGGCCGAGAGCATCGACACCGCCGACGCCGACTGGATCTTCTACTCCGTACAGGGGGACGCGGGCGAGACCGATGCCGCGAGCGTCGTCGCCGGGCCGCTCTGGAAGTCCATGAAGGCCGTCACCGCCGGTCACGCCGTCAAGGTCGACGACGACCCCTGGTACCTCAACGCCGGTCCGACCGCCGCCCGTCTCGTCGTACGACAGCTCGCCGAGCACATCGGCAAGTGAGCCCCCGTATCGCCTGGCCGGCGGCCATCGTCACAGTGGCCGCCGTCTCCCTCCTCAGCCTCGCCGTCGGCACCCGGCCCGTGCCGCCGGGTGCCGTCCTCGACGCGCTGCTGCACGGCGGGAGTACCCCGGACGCACTGGTCGTACGTTCGCTGCGGGTGCCCCGGACCGAGATCGGGCTCACCGCCGGGGCCGCCCTCGGGCTCGCCGGGGCCGCGCTCCAGGCCGTCACCCGCAATCCGCTCGCCGACCCGGGCATCCTCGGGCTCAGCCAGGGCGCGGCGGCCGGTGTCGTGTTCGCCATCGCGCTCGGCCTCGCGAACGGCTTCGGCGGGTACGTCTGGTACGCCTTCGCCGGTGCTGTCGTAGCCGCGTGTCTCGTCTACGCCATCGCCTCGCGCGGCCGGGGCGGCGCCTCCCCCGTGAAGCTCGCCCTCGCCGGCACCGCGCTGGCCGCGATGACCGGCGGTGCCACCACCGTCGTCCTCACCTCCAGCTCCGCCACGCTCGACCAGTTCCGCTTCTGGCAGGTGGGCGCGCTCAGCGGACGGGACGCGGACACGGTCGCGCGGATGCTGCCGTTCCTCGTCGCCGGGGCGCTGCTCGTGCTGGCCTGCGCCCCCGGCCTCGACGCCCTCGCGCTCGGCGACGACACGGCCCGCGCACTCGGGCACCGCGTGCACGTCGTACGGGGTTCTGCGGCGCTCGGCGCGACCCTGCTGACGGCCGCCGCGGTCGCCGCCGCCGGGCCGATCGCCTTCATCGGCCTCGCCGTACCCCACCTGGCCCGCCGCCTCGTCCCCGGCGGGCATCGCCGCATCCTCCCCCTGTCCGCCCTCCTCGGCGCGGCCCTGCTCCTGGCCGCCGATGTGGCCGGACGGGTCGTACGGGCGCCCGCCGAAGTCCCCGCCGGTGTCATGACGGCGCTGGTGGGCGTGCCGGTGCTGGTGGTGCTCGTACGGCGGAAGGTGGCGAGTACGTGACCACCAGCACTCCGGGCTCCCTCCCTCGCGGGGTCGCCGTACTGCGGCCCGGACACCGTCTCTCCCTCCTCCTGCACCGGCGGTCGGCCCTCGTAGCCGTCGCCCTTCTCGTCGTACTCGCGTTCGTGATGGGGGTGTCAGCGTGTGTCGGGCAGACGTACATCTCACCCGGTGAGGTGTGGGCGACGGTCCGAAGCGGCAGCGGCCCCCACGATCTCGTCGTCAATGAGCTGCGGGTGCCCCGGATCGTGCTCGGGGCTCTCGTCGGGGCCGCCCTCGGCCTCGCCGGGGCGCTCGTGCAGAGCGTGACGCGCAATCCGCTGGCCAGCCCGGACGTCATCGGCGTCGGGCACGGGGCCGCCGCCGCGACCGTGCTGGCGCTCGCCACCGGGGCCGTCGCCTCGCCGGGTGCCATGCCCGCCGTGTCCGTCGCGGGCGGACTCGCGGCTGCCACGCTGGTGTACGTGCTCGCCTGGCGGCGCGGAATGCAGGCGAGCCGGTTCGTGCTGACGGGGGTCGGCATCGGCGTCGCACTCTCGGCGGTCGTCCAGCTCTACCTCACCGACAGCGAACTGGAGGCCGCCGAACAGGTCAAGCTGTGGCTGACGGGCAGCCTGAACGGGCGCGGCTGGGAACAGGCGGGCCCACTGACCGTCGTACTGCTGCTGTGCCTCCCCGCGCTGATCTGGGCGAGCCGAGCGCTGCGCCCCCTGGGCCTGGACACCGACACGGCAGCCGCGCTTGGGGTACGGGTACAGCGAACGCAGCTCGGCCTGACGGTCCTTGGGGTCGTCCTGGCCGCCACAGCAACGGGCGCCGCCGGCCCGATCGGCTTCATAGCACTCACCGCACCCCAACTGGCGAAACGCCTCACCCGCACCCCTCAACTACCCCTGCTGGGCTCGGCGTTGACGGGCGCAGTGGTACTGGTCGGGGCCGACCTGACGGCCCGCATGCTAATGCCCCCACTGGAAATCCCAGTAGGGGCACTAACAGCACTGGTGGGCGGCCCGTACCTGCTATGGCTCCTGGCCGCCCCTAGGGGACAGGGGCGCAGCCCCGTCGTCCCCTAGGGGCGCGGGGAACTGCGCGACAAGCCACGAAGCACCCGCAGCCGAGTACGCACCCCCCGACGGAACTAGATCGTCGCGGTGTCGATCACAAACCGGTACCGCACATCACTCGCGAGCACCCGCTCATACGCCTCGTTGATCTCAGACGCACTGATCAGCTCAATCTCCGACCCCAACCCGTGCTCCGCACAGAAGTCCAGCATCTCCTGGGTCTCCTGAATCCCACCGATGCCAGACCCCGCAAGGGTCTTACGCCCACCGATCACCGAGAACAGGTTGAGCGCGACAGGCTCCTCGGGCGCACCCACGTTCACGAACGCGCCGTCCGTCTTGAGAAGCGAGAGATACGCGTCCAGGTTCAGCGGAGCGGACACCGTCGACAGGATGAGGTCGAAGGTGCCACGCAGCTCCTTGAACGTGGCCTCGTCACTGGTCGCGTAGTAGGACGACGCACCCAGCTTCAGTCCGTCCTCCTTCTTCCGCAGCGACTGCGAGAGAACGGTCACCTCCGCACCGAGCGCGCTCGCGATCTTGACGCCCATGTGGCCGAGGCCACCCATGCCGAGGATCGCGACCTTCTTGCCGGGACCGGCGTTCCAGTGCTTCAGCGGGGAGTACGTGGTGATGCCGGCGCAGAGCAGCGGCGCGGCCACATCGAGGGAGAGGCCGTCGGGGATACGGACGGTGTAGTTCTCGTCGACGACGATCTTCTCGGAGTAGCCGCCGTAGGTCGGCTCACCGTTCTTGTCGAGGGCGTTGTACGTGCCGACACCGCCCTTGAGGCAGTACTGCTCCAGGCCGGCCTGGCAGTTCTCGCACTCACGGCACGAGTCGACCAGACAGCCGACGCCGACGTGGTCGCCGACCGTGAACTTGGTGACACCGGAACCGACCGCCTCGACGACACCGGCGATCTCGTGGCCGGGGACCATCGGGAAGATGGCCTCGCCCCAGCCCTCGCGGGCCTGGTGGATGTCGGAGTGGCAGATGCCGGCGAACTTGATGTCGATCAGGACGTCGAACTCGCCCACCTCACGACGCTCGATCGTGGTCCGCTCCAGCGGAGCCTTGGCGGAGGGGGCGGCGTATGCAGCGACAGTGGTCATGCCGGGGGTCTCCTAGGGGGGATTCCGTCCCCGGCCGCCTTCTGACCGGGCACGGCGATCAGTCTGCCCAACGTTCCGCTTTTCACCCAGCCCACGCTTCTGCGTACGTCCGCCGGTCCTACCACTGGCGGGGTCAGGCTGGTGTTCGTACGACCGGGAATACTGGACCGCATGGACGAACAGCCCGATTCCGTGCATCCGGCGGCTCCCGGCGCAGGACAGGCCCTGGACCGGCGTGCCGAGCTGAGCGAGTTCCTGCGCACCCGACGGGCCCGGCTCAAGCCGGAGGACGTGGGGCTGCCGGACTTCGGCCGGCACCGCAGGGTGCCCGGGCTGCGCCGCGAGGAGCTGGCCCAGCTGGCCGGGGTGTCCGTCGCGTACTACACCCGGCTCGAACAGGGCAACGGGCGGAACGTCTCAGCGGAGGTCCTGGACGCCATCGCCCGCGCCCTGCGGCTGACGGGCGCGGAGCACGCCCACCTCACCCACCTCGCGAAGCCGAAGCAGCACAAGAAGAAGCCGTCGGTGCGGGCACAGGTCGTACGCGGGACGCTGCGGCAGCTGCTCGACACGATGGACGGCGTCCCGGCGTACGTCGCCGGGCGGCGTACGGACATCCTGGCGTGGAACGCCATGGCCGCGGCGGTCTTCGGCGACTGGGCCGAGCTGCCGCCGCAGGACCGGAACTGGGCCCGGCTGGTGTTCCTTCGCCCCGAGTACCACGACCTGTTCCTGGACTGGGAGCAGAAGGCGATCGACATCGTCTGCCACCTGCGCATGGACGCCGGCTGCTACCCGGAGGACCCGAAACTCTCCGCCCTGGTGGGCGAGTTGTCGGTGAAGAGCGAGGAGTTCCGACGCCTGTGGGCCACCCACGACGTCAAGGAGAAAAGCCACGGCGTGAAGCGTTTCCGCCACCCCCTGGTAGGCGAACTGACCCTGAACTACGAGTCGTTCCGACTCCCCGACGACAGCGACCAGACCCTGATCGTCTACCACGCAGAACCGTCCTCGCCTTCGGCAGAGGCCCTGCGCCTGCTGGCGAGTTGGGGCCGCGACGCAACAAAGGCGGGCACGGGCTCCTGAACCGGTAGCTGTTCTCGCCCCCGCCGCCCCTACCCGTCCCATCCTCGGCGGCTCCGCCCCCGAACCCCCGCTCCTCAAACGCCGGAGGGGCTGGATAGTCAGCCCGTCCGGCGTTTGAGGACAAAGGGGGGTCTGGGGGCGCAGCCCCCAGGGATGGGACGGGTAGGGGCGGCGGGGGCGAGGAAAAACACGGAAACGGCCCGCCGGAGGCATCCCCCGACGGGCCGTCGCCATCACGTCAACGGCGAGCTACTTGCCGTAATACGCGTTGTAGATCGAGATCGTCGACTTGTTCCCCTTCTTGTCGGCGATCTTCGCGTGGAAGGAGATCGCCTCCCCCTTCTTCGGGTTCACGACAGTCACCTTCCCGTCCTTCACCGTCAGCTTCTTCCACGTCTTGCCGTAGTCGTAGGACGCGTACACCGACAGCGACTTCAGGTTGCTGCCACGCGCCGCACCCTCGACGACGACCGGGAACGTGACCTTCGTACCGGCCGCGACCTTGTTGTCCAGGCCGACCGGCGCGTTGAAGCGCACCGAGGACGCCGGGAGCTTGGCCCCGTTCTCCCCAGGCTTCTTCGACCGGAACGTCCAGCTCGCGTCGATCCGCGTGGACGCCTGCGCCACCTTGACGCTGCGCTTGACCGACGTCGTCAGCTTGTACTCCGCGTCGCCCGCCGGAACCGTGAACGGCTTCTCGGCGAACAGCGGGTCGTCGGTCGTGGCGACCTTCTTCCCGTTGCGGTAGAGCGTCGTGGCGACCGACGTGAAGTCGGACGAGCCGGGGTGGCCCGCGCCGTCGGAGAACAGCGGGATCAGGCCGTAGATGTAGTTGCCGTCACGGAAGAGGCCGTAGTCCGGGAGCAGACGAGGTCCGAAGACCGCCGTGTTGAACGTGCGGTAGTACTTGCCGCCCGCCTTCAGGGTCTGCGCGGAACCGAGCGTGTAGTAGGCCTCGGGGATCGAGAAGCCCTGTGCGTCCTTCCCCTTGAACTGGGTGAAGTCGAACAGCCACTGCACCTTCTCGCCCGTCGACACGTACTGCGTACGCGTGGCCGGCAGCGCCTGCTCGACGAGGCCGCCGAAGGCGACGTCCTCGGGCAGGAACGCGATCGCACCGAGCGCGCCGGTCTTGCCCGGCGCCCCGCCACCGAGCTTGTTCGACACCGTGGCGAACTCGCTCGCCTTGAAGTGCCGGACCTTGTCGCCGGTGATCTTCTTGACCTTGGCGGTCGTGATCGCGTCGTACTCGGCGCCCGCACCCTTGCTGAACTGGCCGAACCAGGTCTGCGAGAGGCCGGGGGTCTCCGCGCCGAGGTGCGCCATCCGCAGGTTGGCGAAGGAGTCGAGGCCGACTCCGATGCCGATGCCCGCGTCGTCGTACATGTAGCTGATCATCGCGCCCAGCGGCTTGGCGTCGGCGTCCGGCACCGTGATGTCCGCCGCCTTGGTGGTGCGGGCGTCGATCGTCACCGAGGTGTCCTTGGTGACCGCCAGCTTCGGCTGGACCACCCAGTCGAGGCCCTCACCGCCCAGGTCGGGCTTGGTGAAGTCCTTCGCGATCCACGCGTCCAGGAGGTACGTGCCCTTGGGCAGACGCATGGTCGTGGTGCCGGTGGCCGAGGTCGGGACCTGGTAACCGCGGTCGGTGGCCAGGCCGGAGTAACCGGCGACGATCGTGTTGTACTCGCCGGTCGGCTGCCCGGTCTTGTCGATGTGCTTGACCGTCAGGTCGTACGACTCGACCTCACGGTTGACCGCCGCGCCCGTACGGACGCTCTGCGCGCCGGCCGTCGCCGTCACGTACGAGGAGTACGCGCCGTCGAGGGTGCCGCCCAGCTTGGTGTTGACGGTGTAGCCGACCGAGGCGCTGCCGCCCGCCGGGACCTTCACCGTCGTCGCGGCCAGCTTGAAGAAGCCCGCCGGAGCGGCCTGGCCCTTCGGGTTGGTCGCGGTCGCCGACAGCTTCAGCGTGACGTCGGTCTTGCCAAGGTTGCGGTACGTCAGCTGCTTGGTGACCGGGGTGTCGTCGGTGTGCGGCCACTCCTGCGTACCGAAGCTCACCGACGCGGGGTCGGCGATCACGGTCTGCTTGATGGCCTTGTCGACCTGGATCCGGCCCGAACCCTGCTCGAACGGCGTGTACTTGCCGCCCTTCGCGGAGCCGGTGAGCGCGCCCTTGATCTCGGCGTACGTCCAGTCCGGGTGCTCCTGCTTGAGGATCGCCGCCGCGCCCGCCACATGCGGGGTCGCCATCGACGTACCCGAGATGGAGAGGTAGCCGGCCGGGTTCTCGCCGACCTCCTGGTCGATGGCGCTGCCCGGGGCCGCCGCGGCCGTGATGTCCACGCCGGGCGCGGTCACGTCCGGCTTGATGGCGCCGTCGCCGACGCGCGGGCCGGTGCTGGAGAACGGGGCCAGCACGTCCTTGTCGTCGACCGCGCCGACGGTGAGCGCCTTGTCCGCGCTGCCCGGCGAACCGACCGACTCCGGACCGGAGTTGCCCGCCGCGATCGCGAAGAGAATGCCCTTCTCCTCGGACAGCTTGTTGACCAGCGCCTCCAGCGGGTCCACCTCGGGGGTGTCCTGGCCGCCGAGGCTGAGGTTGACGACCTGGGCGCCCTGCTCGGCCGCCCACTCCATGCCGGCGAGGATGCCCGAGTCGTCACCGGAGCCGGTGTCGTCCAGGACCTTGCCGCTGATGATCTTGGCGCCGGGTGCGACACCCTTGTACTTGCCGCCGGACTTGGCCCCGGTGCCCGCCGCGATGGACGCGACGTGCGTGCCGTGGCCGACCTTGTCGTCCGTGGTGGCGGCCGTGGAGAAGTTCTTGGCCGCGATCACCTGGGTCTTGAGGTCCGGGTGGGTGGCGTCGACCCCGGTGTCCAGGACGGCGATCTTGACGCCCTTGCCGTCGTACCCGGCCGCCCACGCCTTCGGCGCGCCGATCTGCGGCACGGACTTGTCGAGGCTGGCCTTACGGGTGCCGTCGAGCCAGACGTGTGCGATCCCGGCGGCGGTCCTGTCACCGTTGGTCACCGCGTCCCAGAGTTCGGGAGTGTCCTTCTGCGGTGTCTGTACGGCGTCCGCGTTCAGGGACTTCAGCGTCTGGCGCAGCGTGCCCGCGTCGCGGACGTCGGCCTTGGTGGCCGCCGCGGCCCCCGTGTAGCCGAC
Source organism: Streptomyces sp. NPDC002680 (assembly GCF_042889145.1). Classification (NCBI taxonomy): domain Bacteria; kingdom Bacillati; phylum Actinomycetota; class Actinomycetes; order Kitasatosporales; family Streptomycetaceae; genus Streptomyces; species Streptomyces sp. NPDC002680. The sequence goes on along the minus strand of NZ_JBIAQP010000024.1, from coordinate 60,033 downwards.
GATGACCTTCAGTCCCTTCTGCTGGGACTTGCGGGTCGCCGCCTTGTTCAACTCCGTGACGTCGAACAGCCGTTGGTCCAGCTTGCCGCTGGAGACCAGCCGGGCCGCGTCGGCCGGGATGACGAGGGTGTGCCCGTCGATCTTGCGGATCTGTACGGGTATCTTCTCGCGCCCCGCCGCCCGCTCCAGGCCGATCACACGGCCCTTGGCGTCGACGGCGACCCGGTCACCGGTGATCAGGGTGATGCGGTGCGCAGGCTTGAGCTTCTGGGCAGCGTCGGTCACCCGCTGCTGCTCGACCTTCGCCTCGCCCTTCGCGGATGCCGGGCCGGTCATGCCCGCCGCGAGGGCAACTGCGGCTGCCGTGGCTACGGTTGCCGCGCATGCTCTTTTCACTTGTTTGCGCAAGTCTCCCCCTGGAGCCTGTGGCTGAGGTGCCGGAGAAATTCCCCGTTCATCCGGCTGGGGGCGGTCCCGTACGCACAGGCGTACACCCCCCGACCGTGAATTATGCCGAGGGGTGATCAGCCGCTCAATAGACTGGACGCTCACGAGTGGGCTGTTACGAGGCAGTTACGAAACTTTGCGCGCCGGTTTTCTCCATTTACGCGCCGGTGGTCACATTCCTACGCGCCCGCGTTCTCCTTCACCGTGATCTTCCCCTTACGGATGGTGGCCAGCCGCGGGGCCTTCTTCGCGATCGCCGAATCATGCGTGACCATGATGAAAGTGAGCCCCAGCTCCTTCCACATGGTTTCGAGTACGTCCATGATCTCGTCGCGCATCGACTCGTCGAGGTTCCCGGTGGGCTCGTCGGCGAGGAGCACCTTCGGCTGCTTGACCAGCGCACGGGCGATGGCGACGCGCTGCTGCTGGCCGCCGGACATCTCGCCCGGGAGGTGCCCGAGGCGCTCGCCGAGGCCGACCGACTTCAGTGCCTCGGCGGCCCGTTCGCGGCGTTCCTTGGTCTTCACGCCCAGCGGTACGAGAGCGGTCTCGACGTTTTCCTGGGCCGACAGGGTCGGAATGAGATTGAAGCTCTGGAAGACGAAACCGATGTTCTCGCTGCGGACTTTTGTGAGGCGGCTCTCGGACAGTTTGGCGAGATCTGTGCCGTCGAGGTCGATGCTGCCGCCCGTGGGGCGGTCGAGTCCGCCGAGCATTTGGAGGAGGGTGGACTTGCCGCCGCCGGTGGGGCCCTGGATGACGAGGCGGTCGCCGTCGGCGATGGTGAGGTCGATGCCCGCGAGGGCGTCTACCGTTTTTTTGCCTCGGGTGTAGGTCTTGGTCACGCCTTTTAGTTCGTACATGGTGGTGGCTCCTGGGTGGGATTGGGGTGCGAGGGGTTGTTTGTCGGCTGGCCGCCGGTGGGGGCTTGTCGCGCAGTTCCCCGCGCCCCTGAAAGCCCCCGCCGCCGCCCGTTTTTGAGCGAACCCCCTCGCTACTCGACTCTCCTCAGCGCGTCCGCCGGGCGGAGCCTTGATGCTCGCCAGCCGCCGAAGGCGCCCGCGATCAGGCCGCCCGCCACCGCCAGGCCTACCGCCAGGGCGATCGTGGAGAGGGCTACCGGGGCCGTGAGGGCGACCGAGAGGGCCTGGGTCGCTGTCTGGCGGCCGGGGCCGCCTCCGCCGCCGGGGAAGCCGCCGCCCCCGCCGGGACCGCCGCCGTTGCCGCCCGAACTGCCCAGCTCCGCCTGGAGTTCGGGGCTGATCGCGGTGACGACGTACGCGCCGGCGAGGCCGAGTGCGATACCGAGGGCGCCGCCCACCAGGCCGTTGACGATGGCCTCGCCGACGACCTGCCGGGTGACCCGGCCCGACTTCCAGCCGAGCGCCTTCAGCGTGCCGAACTCACGCACACGCCGGGACACCGCCGAGGAGGTGAGCAGGCCCGCGACCAGGAAGGCCGCGACGAGCACCGCGATCGACAGCCACTTGCCGACGCTGGAGGCCAGGTCGGAGGCGGTGGAGAGGGAGCCGGAGACGGTGTCGGCGAGATCGGCGGAGGTCGTGACGGTCGTACCCGAGATGTTCTTCTGGATGGTCGACTTGACCGCGCCGATCTGCTGGGAGTCGGTCGCCTGGACGTAGATCGTGGTGACCTTGTCCTTGGAGTCGCTGAGGGTCTGGGCCTGCTTCAGCGGGATGTAGAGGTTGGCCGCCGCGTCGCCGCTCTCGGGCGTCGCGATGCCGATGGCCTTGTACTTGACGCTCTTGATGGTGACCGTGCTGCCGACCTTGAGCTTCTTCTCCTTGGCGTAGGAGGCGTCGACGACCACGACCTTGGCATCGGTCTCGGAGGTCGTGAAGGTACGGCCGCTGGTGATCTTCGAGGAGGTCAGCGGGCCGAGTTCCGGCTTGGTGACGTCGGTGCCGTACACCGAGTAGTTGTTGACGTCGAACTCGGCGCCGCCGCCCTCAACACGCCCCTGGGGAGCGCCGGTTGAGCCGCCGTTGCCGCCCGCTCCCGGGCCGCCGCCCTGCTGGTTGCCGGTGCCGCCGCTGGCGCTCTCGTCCTGCTGGAACTGGCCCTGCCTGAACTGGCCGCTCACCTTGATGACTTGGAGGCTCAGTCCGCCGACGGCGTCCGAAACGCCCTTCTGCGTACCGACCTTGGTGACCGTGGAGGAGGCCAGGGTCTGGAAGCCCTGGACCATCACCCGGTCGCTGCTCTGTTCCGTGTCGGAGTCGTTGTCCTGCGCGTCGAACTGGAAGCGCGGGCGCTGGGCGTCACCGGTGCCGGTCTGGGCCGCGGCGGCCTTGGTGACGGTCATGTCGGTACCGAGCCCGTACAGCGACTCCAGGACCTTGTCCTGCGCCTTCGACATGCCGGAGGACACGGACGTGACCACGATGACCAGGGCGATGCCGAGCGCGAGCCCGGAGGCGACGACGAGTGCCGCTTTTCTGCGGCGGCGCAGTTCGCGCCTCAGGTAGGTGAAGAACATGGCCGCAAGGTAGGTACACCGTGTGATGGCGGGATAAGCCCCGCATAAGAGATGCATGAGAAGGCTGTGGTGAACCCCAGAAACACCGATGCCGCCCCTGGGGGCGGCATCGGAAAGCTGTGAACTCCCCCAGGGGGACCCGGGATCAGACGGCCGAACCGGCCTTCCAGTCCGCCCAGCTCAGGTTCCAGCCGTTGAGACCGTTGGCCGGGTCGACGGTCTTGTCACCGGTGTTACGGACGTCGACGACGTCACCGATGATCGAGTTGGTGTAGAACCAGTAGCCCGCCGAACTCTTGTCGTTGGCGCCCTTGGTGTCGTCCAGGCCGACACAGCCGTGGCTGACGTTGGCGCTGCCGAAAGTACTGCTGGAACTCCAGTAGTTGCCGTGCACGAAGGTGCCGGAGGTGGTCAGACGGATGGCGTGCGGCACGTCCTTGATGTCGTACTCGCCCTTGCCGTCGTCGTCGGTGAAGCCCACGGTCGCGCCGTTCATGCGCGTCTCCTTGAACTTCTCCGACATCACCATCTTGCCCTCGTACGTCTTGTTCTCGGGCGAACCGGCGGAGATCGGGATGGTCTTGATGACCGTGTCGTTGTGCATGACCTTCATCGTCTTCGTCTTGGCGTCGACGATGGAGACCTGGTTGCGGCCGATCTTGAAGGTGACCGTCTTCTGCTGCACGCCGTAGACACCGCTCGCGCCCTCCACGCCGTCGAGCGCCAGCTTCAGCGTGACGGTGGAGTTCTCCTGCCAGTAGTCGTCGGGCCGGCAGTCCATGCGGGTGTCGTTGAACCAGTGGCAGACGACCTCCTGACCGCTGGTCGAGGAGACCGTGACGGCCTTCTGCACGGCCGCCTTCTCGGTGATCGCCTTGTCGAAGTTGATCGACACGGGCATGCCCACACCGACGGTCGAGCCGTCCTCGGGGGTGAAGTAGCCGACGAAGCTGTTCCCGGCGGAGACCGTGGTGAAGGAGGCGTTCTCGTGGGCGGTACGGCCCTTGGTGTCCGTGGCCTCCGCGGTCACCTTGTAGGTGGTGGCGCGCTCCAGCTGGGCGCTCGGCTTCCAGCTGGTCTTGTCGGCGGATATCTCACCGGCGACCGCGGTGCCGTCCGCCGTCGTCATCTCCACCGACGTCAGGGTGCCCTTGGTCACCGCCACCTGGGCCGCGTTGTTGATGGAGGCGTTGTTCGAGCCGTCCCCGGGTGTGATCTTGATCTGGGCCTCGGAGGTCTTCGCCGCCGCCGCCTCGTCGGCCTTGGCCTGCGAGGTGTCGGTGCCGCTGTCGCCCTTGGAGGCACTGTCGCTGTCGCCTCCGCTGCACGCAGAGAGCACCAGCACGCCACCGAGCAGGGCGGACGCGGCCATCAGACCCTTGCGCCGCCTACTGTCCGTCATCACACGCTTCTCCATCGTTGCCGAATCCCCGAACCGTCAGGACCACGAGTCCCCGTACCGAACCGAACATGCAAGTCCCCGTAACCCACTTCAACGCTACGACCGGTTCGTCCCGTTCCACATTCGCTCGATGTGTGGGGCACACCACGTCGCCTGGGTCACAGGGGGCGCTCCGCCCATCCCGTACTCCACCGGGTCGCGTGGTGCCACTGCCGGTCACTGCTCCCCCTGAGACGAAGAAACCCCGGGCCGCGGTTGCCACCCGGGGTCACGATTTTTCCAAGACCCTCAGCCGCCGACCCGCTCCCCGACCATCTCGTCGCCGTCCACCTCATCATCCTCGTCGAGATCCCAGTCCGGCGAATCCGGGTCGTAGTCGATCTCCTCGCTGCTCCAGGAGGCCTGCGCCAGTTCGATCCCCGGCACCTCGCCGACCAGGTCGAACGGGTCCACGAGGTACGCGAGCGCCTCCGCAGTGTCTTCCGTCACAGCGTCCTCGGCGTGCACCCGCTCGTCGGCGGGCATCTCGGTGTCCTCGGCGATCCGCCGCAACGCGGCCTTCGTGAGGGAGGCCGGGTCGTCGACCTCGACGACCAGTTCCACCCGAAGCCGTACAAAACGTGATGTCTCTGAAGTACTCATGGTCGGAGAGCGTACGGCTCACAGCTCCCACAACTTTCCCACGACCCGCGCCTGTCATTAGCATCGGGTCCACGGCCAATTCGCCAGAGCCACAAGGGGATCGATATTCCGTGTCATCCGCACGTCGGTCGTTGCTGACCGCCACCGCAGCGGGGACCCTCCTGGGTGCCCTGTGGTTCGTCCCGTCCGCCAACGCGACGGGAGACAAGCCGGTGGAGAAGTCGGTGGAGCAGCAGCACAGAGCGGATACGTCCCTGTCCACGATGTCGGACTTCACCCGCCAGATCTCCACAACAAGCACGAGTACGAGCAGCGGTACGGCGGCCACGACGACCTCGGACTCCTCGAATTCCGCGGACTCGGGTACCGGCGACGGCACCCGCCTCGCCGACACCGGCAGCTTCAACACCACCCCGTACGTCGTGGGCGGCACGCTCTGCCTCGGCCTGGGCGCGGGTTTCGTGGTGTATTCGCTGCGACGGGAACGCCTGGGATTCTGAGACCCCCAAGCCCCCCCAGGACCTCCGAGACCTCCGAACGAGACGGCGGGGACCGCCGGGGCGCCAGTTTTTTGAGAAACTTGACGTTCGCCCCGGCAGGCCCCGAGTCCGCCTACTGCAGCGGGCCGGTCACCGGCTCCACCGCGGCGACCAGGTGCCCGCCCCGCACGAAGGCGTCCGCCGCGGCGAGGTCGGGCGACAGGAACCGGTCGGGACCGGGACCCTCGACACCGGCCGCCCGTACGGCGTCGATGACGGCCCGGGAGGCGGGCGCGGGCGTCAGCCCTTCCCTCAACTCGATGGCGCGCGTGGCCGCGTACAGCTCGACGGCGATGATCCGGGCGAGGTTGTCGACGGCCGTACGGAGCTTGCGCGCCGCCGACCAGCCCATCGAGACATGGTCCTCCTGCATCGCGGAGGAGGGAATGGAATCCGCCGAGGCGGGCACGGCGAGCCGCTTCAACTCACTCACCAGGGCGGCCTGGGTGTACTGGGCGATCATCAGCCCGCTGTCCACACCGGGGTCGTCGGCGAGGAACGGCGGCAGCCCGTGCGAGCGGTTCTTGTCGAGGAGCCGGTCGGTACGCCGCTCGGCGATGGACCCGAGATCGGCGACGGCGATGGCGAGGAAGTCCAGGACGTACGCCACCGGGGCCCCGTGGAAGTTCCCGTTGGACTCGACCCGCCCGTCGGCGAGTACGACCGGATTGTCGACGGAGGAGGCGAGTTCCCGCTCGGCGACGAGCCGCGCGTGCGCCAACGTGTCCCGTCCGGCGCCGGCGACCTGCGGGGCGCAGCGCACGGAGTAGGCGTCCTGGACGCGCGGCGCGCCGTCCTGGTGATGCCCGGTCAGCTCGGACCCCTTGAGCACGGCGAGCATGTTGGCGGCACTGGCTCCCTGCCCCGGATGCGGCCGGATGGCGTGCAGCTCGGGCGCGAGCACTTTGTCGGTACCGAGCAGCGCCTCAAGGCTCAGCGCTGCGGTGACGTCGGCGGACTTGTAGAGGGTGTCGAGGTCGGCGAGGGCCATGACCAGCATGCCGAGCATGCCGTCGGTGCCGTTGAGAAGGGCGAGGCCTTCTTTCTCGCGGAGTTCGACGGGGACGAGGCCGTGCTCGGCGAGCAGTTCGGCGGCAGGCCGCACAACCCCATCGCTCCCCTCGGCGTCCCCCTCGCCCATGAGGGTGAGGGCGCAGTGGGAGAGGGGCGCGAGGTCGCCGGAGCAGCCGAGGGAGCCGTACTCGTGGACGACGGGGGTGATGCCGGCGTTGAGCAGGTCGGCCATGGCCTGGGCGACCTCGGGGCGTACGCCGGTGTGTCCCGAGCAGACCGTCTTGAGCCGCAGGAACATCAGGGCCCGTACGACCTCGCGCTCGACGCGCGGGCCCATGCCGGCGGCGTGCGAGCGGACGATGTTGCGCTGGAGCCGGGCGCGGAGTTCGGGGCTGATGTGCCGGGTCGCGAGGGCACCGAACCCGGTGCTCACGCCGTACACGGGCTCGGGCTTGGCGGCCAGCGCGTCGATGACGCCGCGGGCCTTCGCGAGGGCGGCGAGGGCCTCCCCGGACAGCTCGATCCGGGCCCCGCCACGCGCCACGGCGAGCACGTCGCCCGCGGTCACCCCGGACGTCCCCACCACCACAGTGTGCATATCCATATTCAGGAGCGTACGCAGTGAATTCAAGGATGTCACTACCGGGTGGGCGGTACACCCCTTACAGCGATTACTCGCCCCCGCCGCCCCTACCCGTTCCCATCCCTGGGGGCTGCCGCCCCCAGACCCCCGCTGTCGGCCTGAACGGCCTCGTCCTCAAACGCCGGACGGGCTGGATCTTTCAGCCCGTCCGGCGTTTGAGGACAAAGGGGGGTCTGGGGGCGCAGCCCCCAGGGATGGGAACGGGTAGGGGCGGCGGGGGCGAAAACAAATGCCCCGCCTCACGGCCTGCGCCCGCGGAACCTTCGCCGCTCAACAGCCCCCTCCCGGGACGGCCTCGCGTCGGCGAGGCGTACCACCGGATCGTCGGGACCCTCGCGCCCCGCGACCACCGGCCGATCCGCATGCACCGCCTTCGCCCGATACTGCGCCGCATCCGCCAGCCGGAACAACCGCCGAGCCGTCCGCACCACCCCGATCGGATCGGCCGTCGAGGCCACCCCACAGGCAACCCCCTCCCCCAACTCCAACCCGGCCGCACGACGGCAGAGTTCGTCCGCCGCCCGGACCACGTCATCGGCCGGCGCACCGACCACCAACAGGCAGAACTCGTCACCCCCCAGCCGCCCGGCCAACGCCCCCGGCAACATCGCCCCGCACAGCGACAGCACAGACCCGAACCGCTCGAGAAACCGGTCACCGACGGCATGCCCCAGGGTGTCGTTGACCCGCTTGAGCCCGTTCAGATCGCAGACGACGAGACTGACCACCGCCCCGTCCCGCCGATGCCGCTCGATCGCCTCGTCGAGATGCGCGTCCACCGCACGCCGATTCGCAAGCCCGGTGAGCGCATCGGTGAAGGCGAGCCGCCGGGCCTCCTCCAGCCGCTCGGTCTGGGCGATCCCGGCGGCGACGACGGACGCCAGGACGGTGGCGAAGTCGGCGTCGGCACGGTCGAAGACGGGCGCACCGACCGGGCGGGCGACGTACAGCTCGCCCCAGGCCCGTCCGTGCAGCACGACGGGGGCGACGACACAGCAGCCGCGCCCCCGGCGCCGTAGCGCGGCGACACGCTGATGGCAGTACCCGGCGCGCCCCTCGAAGGCCCCGTCGGCGGGCCCCTCGGCGGTCTCGACCCAGGCGTTGGGCTCACCACCGCCCGCCCACCGCTCGTGCAGGAACTCGGTGATCTCCGGGAACTGGTGCACGGGGTACGCCTCCCCCTCCGGGAACTCCTCCTCGTCGACGGCCAGCTCCCCCACGTTCGCGAGGACCCGCAACCGCCCCAGCTCCCGCTCCCAGACCGACAGCGCGGCGAAGTTCCCGGTCAGGGCATGACAGGCACCGAGCGCGGCGGCACGCCAGGAGTCGCGGGGGCTGTGCGCGGCGGCCATGCCCTGCGCGAGCGTCACGACGGCGCTGAGCCGGCTTTCCTCACCCATTGATCCAGGTTAGGAAGGTTTGTAGTGAATTGAGACATTGGGAGGGCGAACAGGGGAGGCCGGAGGGGAGGCGGCGCGGAGCGCCGTACGACCCGGCCCGCCAGAGGCGTGACGGTTACTCCCCCGGCCAGGCAGGCGTCCGCTTCTCCGCGAACGCCGCCACCCCCTCCGCCCGATCGCCCGAGAAGGCAACGGCACGCCATGCGGCGTCCTCCACCTCAAGCCCGGCCCGCAGGTCCAGCCCGAACCCCACCCGCAAGGCCCGCTTGGCCGCCCGTACCCCCACAGGGGAGTTCGCCGCGATCCGGGACGCCAGCGCCAGCGCCTCCTCACGGTCCCGCCCCTCCTCCACCAGTACGTCCACCAGGCCCAGCTCCCGCGCCTCGGCCGCCTCCACCCGCCGCGCCGTGAAGATCAGCTCGGCGGCCCGGGCGGCGCCCACCCGCCGGGGCAGCAACTGCGTACCACCGCCCCCGGGAATCACGCCCACGGACACCTCGGGCAGCCCCACCACCGCCGTACCGTCCGCCACGATCAGATCGCAGGACAGCGCCAGCTCGAACCCGCCCCCCAGCGCGAACCCGTGCACCGCCGCGACCGTGGGCATCGGCAGATCCAGTACGCCGGTGTACGCCCCCCGCGCCACCGGCCGCTGCCGAACGAGCTCGGCGTCGGTCATCGAGTTCCGCTCCTTGAGGTCGGCCCCGACGCAGAACGCCCGCTCATGGGTGGAGGTCAGCACCACCGCGCGTACGTCACGGTCGGCGGCCAGCGCGGCACACGCGCCCGCGATGGACCGGGCCATGGCCGAGGAGACCGCGTTCATGGCCTTCGGCCGGTCGAGGACCAGCTCGGCGACGTACTCGTGCCGCCGCACCACGACGAACTCCCCGAACCGCTCCTCACCCATGACACCCTCCCGGTTAACGTGGGTTAACTACGACCACCCCGATCATCGCAGCCCACGTACACGCAAGGGAAGAACGGCCGCAGAAGGGATCCCTCTCCCCGTTCGGGTGACACGGCAGCGATCTCCCGAAATCCCGCCCCGGGGAGCGCATAACGTGCGCACCGCCTCGGCGCATCGGGGGCACGAGCGCAACGGGGAGGGATCGCGATGACGGACACGACGACCAGGCCGGTCGAGACAGGCACACCGAGGCATGCCCAGGTCCCGCGCCAGTTCACGGGCCCCGCCCGAACCTGGACGCCTCCCCCGCCGCCCGCCCCCGAGCCGCCCGTCACCCGCCCCAGGGGCCGGCACCGCAAACCCCGCCCCCGCAAGGTCCTGCTCGCGGCGGGCGGTTTCGCGCTGGCCGCCGGCGTCCTGAGCCTCGTACGGCTGGCGCCCGACGGCGGAGTGGGCGGCGTCGGCAACACCCAGGCCCAGTCCGACCTGGACACGGACACAGGCACGGACGCGGGCACGGACACGGGCGGCGACACGTACGGGGACACCGACCGCACCGACAACACGGCCGCCACCGTCGGGACGACCCCCACGGCAACCCCGTCGGCGAGCGCCCCGATGGGCGGCGCGACCCCCGCCCCGGCCCCGACGACAGCACTGCCGACGACTCTCCCGAGCGCGACCGGCCCCCTGCGCCCTCAGCCCCTGGGCCCGTACCCCACAACCCCCGGAACCGCCCCCGACGCCACCACGATCCCGCAGCGGCCCGACACACCGGCGCCGGTCGCCACCCCTGAACAGCCGCCGGCTACGACACCGGCCCCAGCACCCCTCGCGCCCGAACCCCCACAGCAGGTGGCCCCGGCGCCGCCCCAGGCCCCCGCACCGGCCCCGCAGCCCTCCGCGCCCGGCGGAGTCTGCGTACCGCTGATCGGTCTGTGCGTGGACGCGCTGAACCACCGCCACTGAGCGGAGGGAGATGGACGAACGGGCGGTCCTACGCCACAGGCCCGGCCCGCCGGGTCAGCAGCCAGGGCTCCACCACGCCGAGGCCGCGCACCGGCCGCTGCCACATCGGCTGGAGCGCGAAGCGGTACACCGGCGGCTCCTCGCCCTCCTTCTCCGCGGCGGCAGCGGCCTCGGCCGCCTCCGCCTCGGAGGCGGGCGCGTCCCCGGTCCGGATCAGCTCCTGAGCGAAGGCCCCGTCGACGAGCACGGCGTCCCGTGGCGCTATCGACGTCAACCGGGAGGCCAGGTTCACCGTCGACCCGAACACATCACCCATACGGGTGGTCACCGTGCCGAAGGCCATCCCGACGCGCAGCTCGGGCATCGTCTCGTCGTGCGCCATCGTCTCGATCAGCCGCAGCGCGATCTCGGCGGCGACACCGGCGTCGTCCGCCGCGTACAGCACCTCGTCGCCGAGCGTCTTGACGAGCCGCCCGCCGTTCGCGGCGACCAGGTCGGCGGCCGTGGTCTCGAAGGCCTCGACGAGTTCGCCGAGTTCCTCCTCCTCCATACGACGGGTAAGCCGCGTAAAGCCGACAAGGTCGGCGAAGCAGACAGCAAGCCGCCGGTCGACCATCTCCTCGTCGTCGGCGGCCTGGACGACCCGTCCGGTCGCGGCGGCGAGCTGGCGCCGCCAGACGTACACGATGAACTCCTCCAGCTCGGGCAGGAGCAGTTCGATCAGCGGATACGTGACTTCTGTGCGGGTCATTCCGGGCTCGGGCGGCTCGGTCAGCCCCTCCAGGAAGGAGTCGATCTGCCATTCCGCCAGCCGGGCGGTGGTCTGCCCCGTGGAACGCGCCACCTGCACGGCCATCGCCTCGCTCAGCAGCCCCGCCTCGACGAGACCGGCGAGCCGGCGCAGCGCGAGGACGTCCGCCTCGGTCAGCGCCTTGGCCTGCCCGATGTCGGCGAAGCCCATGGCCCGCCAGAAACGGGAGGCCAGCTCCATGGAGACGCCTGCGCTGCGGGCGGCCTGAAAGGGGGTGTAGCGCCGCTCGGCCCCGAGGATGAGCTGTTCGAGACGCAGGGCGAGCGGGTCCTCACCGGGGTCGGCGTCCTGCCCGTCCACCCGGCTGCCCGCCGCGTCGGAGCCCGTGTCGTCGACGGTCACGCCTGCTGCCCTTCCGATCTGTCACGGTCAGATATCGACCGCCCTCCACGATACGGCCTCGCTCCGCTAGGTCCAGCAGTGACAACGCACCCGGTGTTGGTGTGACCCCCTGGGGGCTGCCGCCCCCAGACCCCCGCTGTCGGCCTGGACGGCCTCGTCCTCAAACGCCGGACGGGCTAAGAAATCAACCCCGGCCGCCACCCTCCAGCCCGTCCGGCGTTTGAGGACGAGCGCGTTCAGCGCGATAGGGGGGTCTGGGGGCGCAGCCCCCAGGGATGGGACGGGTAAGGGCGGCGGGGGCGAAAAACTCACGCAGGCCGCAGATGCACCACATCCCCCGCCCCCACCGGCTCCTGCACCCCCTCCCCCGTGGCAAGCACCAACCGCCCGTCCCCGTCCACGGCAACCGCCTCCCCCACCACAGACCTCTCCCCCGGCAACTCCGCCCGCACAGTCCGCCCCAACGTCGCGCACCCCGCCGCATACGTCTCCTGCAACCCGGACAACACCGGATCCCCCTCCACCGTCCGCCACCGCACATACCACTGCTCCAACGACCGCAGCACCGCCCGCAGCAACGGATCCCGGTCCGTCCCCACCGCCCCCGCCAACGCCAACGACCCCGCCGTCGGCACCGGCAGCTCGTCCTCGCGCAGGGTGACGTTGATGCCGATGCCGATCACCACCGCGTCCGTACCGGCCCGCTCCGCGAGGATCCCGCCCGCCTTGCGCTCCGCGCCCCCCACGCTCACCAGCAGGTCGTTGGGCCATTTGAGTGACGTATCGACGCCCGCGGCCCGCGACAGCCCCGTCGCCACCGCGACCCCGGTGAGCAGCGGCAGCCAGCCCCAGCGGGCCACAGGCACCTCCGTCGGCTTCAGCAGGACGGAGAAGAACAGCCCGGAGCGGGCGGGCGCCGTCCACTGCCGGTCGAGCCGCCCGCGCCCGGCGGTCTGCTCCTCGGCGACCAGGACGAGCCCCTCCTCCGCCTTGCCCGCAGTCGCGAGGGCGACGAGATCGGCGTTCGTGGACCCCGTACTCCGGACAACCTCCACCCCGGACCAGAGCCCGTCCCCTTCCCGGACCAGGGCCCGGCGCAGGGCACCGGCGTTGAGGGGCGGGCGGTCCAGGTCGGACCAGCGGCCGTCGGCTGAGTCATCTCGCGGCGTCATGCAAGCCACACTAGATGTGGTAAACGCCGCACTGCCGATGGGTAGGCACCCCACTACGCTACGGATGAGTAGCCAATCCCCCTTCTGAGCACGTCACTCTTTGCAGGGAGCCGCATCCCGATGGCCGAGCCGGTAAAGCCGCAGCAGATCGACATCCACACCACCGCTGGCAAGCTCGCGGACCTGCAGCGCCGCGTCGACGCGGCGACGCACGCCGGATCGGCACGGGCGGTCGAGAAGCAGCACGCCAAGGGCAAACTGACGGCCCGTGAGCGGATCGAACTGCTCCTCGACGACGACTCGTTCGTCGAGCTCGACGAGTTCGCCACCCACCGCTCGACCAACTTCGGCCTGGAGAACAACCGCCCCTACGGCGACGGTGTCGTCACCGGCTACGGGACCGTCGACGGGCGTCCGATCGCCGTGTTCTCCCAGGACTTCACCGTCTTCGGCGGCGCACTCGGCGAGGTGTACGGCCAGAAGATCGTCAAGGTCATGGACTTCGCGCTGAAGACCGGCTGTCCGGTGATCGGCATCAACGACTCGGGCGGCGCCCGTATCCAGGAGGGTGTCGCCTCGCTGGGCGCGTACGGCGAGATCTTCCGCCGCAACACCCACGCGTCCGGCGTCATCCCGCAGATCTCACTCGTCGTCGGGCCGTGCGCGGGCGGGGCCGTCTACTCCCCGGCCATCACCGACTTCACGGTCATGGTCGACCAGACCTCGCACATGTTCATCACCGGCCCGGACGTCATCAAGACGGTCACCGGCGAGGACGTCGGCATGGAGGAGCTGGGCGGCGCGCGCACCCACAACTCCGCCTCGGGCGTGGCCCATCACATGGCCGGCGACGAGAAGGACGCCATCGAGTACGTCAAGCAGCTGCTGTCGTACCTGCCGTCCAACAACCTCTCCGAGCCCCCGCTCTTCCCCGAGGAGGCGGACCTCGCCGTCACGGACGAGGACCGCGAGCTGGACGTCCTGATCCCGGACAGCGCGAACCAGCCGTACGACATGCACACGGTGATCGAACACGTCCTGGACGACGCCGAGTTCTTCGAGACGCAGTCCCTGTTCGCGCCCAACATCCTCACCGGCTTCGGCCGGGTGGAGGGCCGTCCGGTCGGCGTGGTCGCCAACCAGCCGATGCAGTTCGCGGGCTGCCTCGACATCGCCGCGAGCGAGAAGGCCGCCCGCTTCGTCCGCACCTGCGACGCCTTCAACGTCCCGGTCCTCACCTTCGTGGACGTCCCCGGCTTCCTCCCGGGCGTCGACCAGGAGCACGACGGCATCATCCGGCGCGGCGCCAAGCTGATCTACGCCTACGCCGAGGCCACCGTCCCCCTCATCACGGTCATCACCCGCAAGGCCTTCGGCGGCGCCTACGACGTCATGGGCTCCAAGCACCTGGGTGCCGACCTCAACCTGGCCTGGCCGACCGCCCAGATCGCCGTCATGGGCGCCCAGGGCGCGGTCAACATCCTGCACCGCCGCACGATCGCCGAGGCGGAGGCGAACGGGGAGGACCTGGACGTGGTCCGCGCCCGCCTGATCCAGGAGTACGAGGACACCCTCCTCAACCCCTACATCGCGGCCGAACGCGGCTACGTCGACGCGGTGATCCTCCCGTCCGACACCCGCCGCCAGGTCGTACGGGGCCTGCGCCAGCTCCGCACCAAGCGCGAGTCCCTGCCCCCGAAGAAGCACGGCAACATCCCCCTCTAGACCGTTCAGGAGCCGTTGTGAACATCAAGGTCGTACGGGGCAACCCGACCCCCGAGGAGCTGGCCGCCGCCCTGGCAGTGGTCCGCGCCCGAGCCGTGGCAGCGTCCTCCACGGCACCCGGCGCACCAGGCACCAAGGACGCCTGGGCGGACCCGGCAGGAATCGCCGCCCAGCGCCTGCCCCACCCGGGCCCATCGTCCTGGACCCGCACCTACTGGCCGAGCTGAGCAGCCGCGCCCCGAAAGGGGCGCGGGGAACTGCGCGACCAGCCCCCACCGGGCCCGCAGCAAGCGAACTGCACATCGCAGCCGCAAGTTAAGTACGCGTACTCAGGCGCCCCAACCCGCAGAGCGTCACGCTGGATGGCATGTTGTGGTCCGACCCAGAGAACGAGCCGCCGAAGGAACTGCGCGAAGCGCAGCAGATGCTTCGGCGGCTCGGGTTTCTCATGGCACTGGCCATGCTCCTCGCGATGATCGTCCTCGGCGTGTTGTAGGCCAACCCCCGCCGATACCCTGACCACATGACCGATCAGCCACGCCGCCGCCTCGTACTCGCCTCCCAGTCACCCGCCCGGCTCAACCTCCTCAGGCAGGCCGGACTCGACCCCGAGGTGATCGTCAGCGGCTTCGACGAGGACGCCGTGACGGCGCCGACCCCCGCCGACCTGGCCCTCGCCCTCGCCGAGGCCAAGGCCTCCGTGGTGGCCGCGAAGCCCGAGGTGCGGGGCGCGCTGGTGATCGGCTGCGACAGCGTCCTCGACCTGGACGGCGAGGCGTACGGCAAGCCCGCAGACGCCGAGGAGGCCACCGCCCGCTGGAAGGCGATGCGCGGCCGGGCGGGCACGCTCCAGACGGGCCACTGCGTCTGGGACACGGCGAACAACCGCCATGTGTCGGCCACCGCGTCCACGGTCGTGCGGTTCGGCGAGCCGACCGACGACGAGATCGCCGCGTACGTCGCCTCCGGCGAGCCCCTCCATGTCGCCGGGGCGTTCACGCTCGACGGCCGCTCGGCACCGTTCATCGACGGCATCGACGGCGGCCACGGCAACGTCATCGGCATCAGCCTTCCCCTCGTACGCAGGCTGCTCGCCGAACTGGGCGTCGGGATCACGGAGTTGTGGACGCCCGGGGAGAAGTAGCGGTCAGGGGGTGCTGGGCGTCGGCGGAGGGGTGAGCGGCGAGCCGCCGCCGTTCCCCTTGGCCGGCGAGCCGCTCTCGCCCGTACCGCCCGTACCGTCCTCAGGGCTCTGAGAGGCCGCCGTGCCGTTCTGCCGGTCATACGTCATCAGCAGGAGCACCACCAGCGCCATCACCACGACCATGGTCAGGAACGCCGTCCAGCCCACCAGGCCCCAGGCGAACGCCCCCAGCAGCGCGTGCACCACGGCCACGCTGATCAGCAGGATGCGGCCGAGGCCGGCCGGGGAGCGGTCGCGGAGGGCGACGAGCAGGGCCACCACCCCGCAGAGCGCGAAGTAGGCGCCGAAGACCAGGCCGCCGATCTTCGAGGACACGGACATCATGTCCGGGTCGAGACCGGCGAGGGACATCTGCTGGTTGTCGACGACGGTCCCCAGGAGCCAGTTCAGCGCGGCGACGCCGAACGCCTCCACGAACAAGATGACCGCGACGATCCAAGCCACCGGTCTGCGGACCACTGGCCCCCACCCACTTTCGACTGCCGCTCATGCGGCCAGTACTACGTTCGGTTGGCACTACGTTCGGTACAACGTGAACGCTACTAACGGGTAAACGCGCGGACAAGGGTTCGTCCGAGGTTGCTCGACGGGCAAAGAATCATTGGGCCGTTCGTAGGGACTCCACAAAGAAACGGAGTGGGCCGCAGCACGCTCTCACAGAGACCTTGACCACATGAGGGGGCTAGGGTTTCCCGCAGGAGTCCTGCATAAGTAGGTGCGACAAGGGATTTCGCGGGTCGAGCGAGCCTCGTATCACGCTCCGTGTGGGCAAGCTCACCAGTGGGGACGGGTCGATGCGCCGTGTCGGCAGTCCCTAAACTCGGCTTGTTTCAAGGAGGGAGCCTCAATCGTGCGCAAGGTGCTCATCGCCAACCGTGGCGAAATCGCTGTCCGCGTTGCCCGGGCCTGCCGGGATGCCGGAATCGCGAGCGTGGCCGTGTACGCCGACCCGGACCGGGACGCTCTGCATGTCCGCGCCGCGGATGAGGCGTTCGCCCTGGGCGGTGACACCCCGGCGACCAGTTATCTCGACATCGCCAAGGTGCTCCAGGCCGCCAAGGACTCCGGGGCGGACGCGATCCATCCCGGATACGGCTTCCTCTCGGAGAACGCCGACTTCGCCCAGGCCGTCCTCGACGCGGGTCTGACCTGGATCGGCCCGCCGCCGCAGGCCATCCGTGACCTCGGTGACAAGGTCGCCGCCCGTCATATCGCCCAGCGCGCCGGTGCCCCACTGGTCGCCGGCACGCCCGACCCGGTCTCCGGCGCGGACGAGGTCGTCGCCTTCGCCCAGGAGCACGGCCTGCCCATCGCCATCAAGGCCGCCTTCGGCGGCGGCGGACGCGGCCTGAAAGTCGCCCGCACCCTCGAAGAGGTCCCGGAGCTGTACGACTCCGCGGTCCGTGAGGCGGTGGCCGCGTTCGGGCGCGGGGAGTGCTTCGTCGAGCGCTACCTCGACAAACCGCGGCATGTGGAGACCCAGTGCCTGGCCGACTCCCACGGCAACGTGGTCGTCGTCTCCACCCGTGACTGCTCGCTGCAGCGCCGCCACCAGAAGCTGGTGGAGGAGGCCCCGGCGCCCTTCCTGTCCGAGGCACAGACCGCCGAGCTGTACGCCTCCTCGAAGGCGATCCTGAAGGAGGCCGGCTACGTCGGCGCCGGCACGGTGGAGTTCCTGGTCGGCATGGACGGCACGATCTCCTTCCTGGAGGTCAACACCCGCCTCCAGGTCGAGCACCCGGTCACCGAGGAGGTCGCCGGCATCGACCTGGTGCGCGAGATGTTCCGTATCGCCGACGGCGAGGAACTCGGGTACGGCGACCCGGAGCTGCGCGGTCATTCCTTCGAGTTCCGGATCAACGGCGAGGACCCGGGCCGCGGCTTCCTGCCCGCCCCCGGCACCGTCACCACCTTCGCCCCGCCGTCGGGCCCCGGGGTGCGCCTGGACGCGGGCGTCGAGTCCGGCAGCGTCATCGGCCCCGCCTGGGACTCCCTGCTCGCCAAGCTGATCGTCACCGGCGCCACCCGCGAGCAGGCCCTCCAGCGCGCGGCCCGTGCGCTGGCCGAGTTCCAGGTCGAGGGCATGGCCACCGCCATCCCGTTCCACCGCGCGGTCGTCACCGACCCGGCTTTCGCCCCCGAACTCACGGGCAGTCAGGACCCGTTCACGGTCCACACCCGGTGGATCGAGACCGAGTTCGTCAACGAGATCAAGCCCTTCGCCGCTCCGACGGATGCCGAGGCGGAGGACGAGAGCGACCGGGAGACGATCGTCGTCGAGGTCGGCGGCAAGCGCCTGGAGGTCTCCCTCCCGTCCTCGCTGGGCATGTCCCTGGCCCGCACCGGCCTGGCGGCGGGCGCCAAGCCCAAGCGCCGCGCGGCCAAGAAGTCGGGCCCGGTGGCCTCCGGCGACACCCTCGCCTCCCCGATGCAGGGCACCATCGTCAAGGTGGCCGTGGAGGAGGGCCAGGAGGTCAAGGAAGGCGACCTGGTCGTCGTCCTGGAGGCCATGAAGATGGAACAGCCCCTCAACGCCCACAAGGCCGGCACCATCAAGGGCCTCGCGGCAGAGGTCGGCGCCTCCCTCACCTCCGGCGCCCCCATCTGCGAAATCAAGGACTGACAGCACGAAATTACGAGGCGCCCGGCAGGCTGAGCGATCAGCCACCGGGCGCTTCACTTTCTGACAAACGGTGCGGGCAGCTCTTTTAGGGGCGCGGGGAACTGCGCGACAAGCCCCCACCGGCCCGCAGCCAAAAGACAACCGATGGCATGCTGACCCCACAGACCAAGCAAACGAAGGGCAGGTGAACCATGGCCCACCCGCCGGCAGGCCTCCGCGCGGACGCCCGCCGCAACTACGAGCGCCTGCTCACAGAAGCCCGCTCCGCCTTCGCAGAGCACGGCACAGACACCTCCCTCGAAGACGTCGCCCGCCGCGCAGGCGTAGGCATCGGCACCCTCTACCGCCACTTCCCCAACCGCCACGCCCTGATGAGCGCGGTCTTCGAGGACGCGGTGAACGACCTGCTCGCCCGCTCCCGCGAGCTGCTCACCGCCCCGGACCCGTGCACCGCCCTGGTCACCTGGCTGCGCGAGATCGTCACGCACGCCGGCGAGTACCGCGGCCTGGCACGGGCGCTCATGTCGGTGTCGTACGACGCCGACTCGGCGCTGGCCAGGTGCAGCAACCCGATGCGGGAGGCGGGCGCGGCCCTGCTCACCCGCGCCCAGCAGGCCGGCACCCTGCGCACCGACGTCTCCATCGGCGACCTGCTCCAGCTCACCAACGCCATCGCGCTGGCAGCCGAGGAGACCCCGGACGACCCGGGCCTGGCCGACCGCCTCCTGACCCTGACACTGCGGGGCGTGAAGGCCTGAGAGCCGGTACGGCGGTCAGCGGCGGCGAAGATCCGCCACCCGGGCCCGCTCCCGCTCCCGTTCGCGCTCACCGGGTCCGCCGGGCTGCTCGCCCAGCATCGTGCCGCGCAGCGGATGACCCGCCGCGCCGCCGGGCAGCTGGCCCCGGCGTGGGTTGGGCAGCGGCACGTCCCGGCGCTGCTGGCGCGCCGGGACCTGATCACCGCCGCCCGGTCCGGTCGCCTGGGAGCCGTTCCCCGAGCCGGACGATCCGGCGACGGCGATCTGTACCCCCTGGTCGGCCAGGGCCTGGAGTTCCGTACCCGCGCGGTCGTCGTGGACGGGCGGTTCGTCGGTGACGAGGCGGGTGATCACGTCCGTGGGCACGGTCTGGAACATGGTGTCCGTACCGAGCTTGGTGTGATCGGCGAGCACGACGACCTCGGCGGCGGCCTGCACCAGCGCGCGGTCGACGGACGCCGACAGCATGTTGGAGGTCGACAGTCCGCGTTCGGCGGTGAGCCCGCTTCCGGAGAGGAAGGCCTTGGACACCCGCAGCCCGTGCAGGGACTGCTCGGCGCCACTGCCGACCAGGGCGTAGTTGGAACCGCGCAGAGTGCCGCCGGTCATCACGACCTCCACCCGGTTTGCGTGGGCCAGCGCCTGGGCCACCAACAGGGAGTTGGTGACGACGGTCAGCCCGGGGACCCGCGCGAGCCGGCGTGCCAGCTCCTGCGTGGTGGTCCCCGCCCCGACCACGATGGCCTCGCCCTCTTCGACGAAGCTCGCGGCGAGGTCGGCGATGGCCGTCTTCTCGGCGGTCGCGAGATGGGATTTCTGCGGAAAGCCGGACTCCCGCGTGAAGCCGCCCGGCAATACCGCACCGCCGTGCCGGCGGTCGAGGAGTCCTTCTGCCTCCAGTGCGCGCACGTCCCGCCGTACGGTCACTTCGGAGGTCTGGACGACGCGGGCGAGCTCACGGAGCGACACGGCCCCATTCGCTCGCACCATTTCGAGGATCAATTGACGACGTTCTGCAGCGAACACGAAACTGACAGTAACCCCAACGACCGTCTGCTTTCAGCAGTTTGCGCCGAATAACAGAAGTTGTTCGCATGGGGGTACGGGAAGTGGTATACGCGCCTATCCGCTCCGCCTATGCCGTACGAATGGGCCGCAACTCCCCGTGACCAGCGGGAAGTTCCGCTCGGAGGCTCAGGCCTCGCCCGCCGCCTTGCGCGTGTGGAGCTGCCGGGCGACCTCTGCGATCGATCCGGAAAGGGACGGATAGACGGTGAACGCGTTCGCGATCTGCTCGACCGTCAGATTGTTGTCGACCGCGATCGAGATCGGGTGGATGAGTTCGGAGGCACGCGGCGACACGACACACCCGCCGACGACAATCCCCGTACCAGGACGGCACATGAGCTTGACGAAGCCGTCGCGGATGCCCTGCATCTTCGCGCGCGGATTGCGCAGCAACGGGAGCTTGACGACCACGGCGTCGATCTTGTCGGCGTCGACGTCGGCCTGGGTGTAGCCGACGGTGGCGATCTCGGGGTCGGTGAAGACGTTGGAGGAGACGGTCTTGAGGTTGAGCGGGGCCACCGCGTCGCCGAGGAAGTGGTACATGGCGATCCGGCCCTGCATGGCGGCGACGGACGCGAGGGCGAAGACACCGGTCACGTCACCGGCGGCGTACACGCCCGGGGCGGTCGTCCTGGACACCTTGTCGGTCCAGATGTGCCCGGAGTCGCGCAGCTTGACCCCGGCCTCCTCAAGGCCCATTCCGGCACTGTTGGGAATGGCGCCGACGGCCATCAGACAGTGCGAGCCGGTGATGACACGCCCGTCGGAGAGGGTGACCTCGACGCGGTCGCCGACGCGCTTGGCGGACTCGGCGCGGGAGCGGGCCATGACGTTCATGCCACGGCGCCGGAAGACCTCTTCGAGGACGGCGGCGGCGTCCGGGTCCTCACCCGGCAGCACACGGTCGCGGGAGGAGACGAGGGTGACCTTCGAACCCAAGGCCTGATAGGCACCGGCGAACTCGGCACCGGTGACACCGGACCCGACCACGATCAGCTCTTCGGGCAGCTCGGTGAGGTCGTAGACCTGGGTCCAGTTGAGGATGCGCTCGCCGTCGGGCTGCGCGTCGGCCAGCTCGCGCGGGTGGCCGCCGGTGGCGATCAGTACGGCGTCGGCGACGAGGGTCTCCTCGGTGCCGTCCGCGGCCCGTACGACGACCTTCCGGGAGCCGTCGATGGCCTGCATGCCGTCGAGCCGGCCACGGCCGCGCAGGACACGGGCGCCGGCCCGGGTGACGGAGGCGGTGATGTCGTGCGACTGGGCGAGGGCGAGCCGCTTCACCCGTCGGTTGACCTTGTCGAGGTCGACACCCACGACGCGGGCGGCCTGCTGGTCGGGTGGGGTGTCGTCGGCGACGATGATCCCCAGTTCCTCGTACGACGAGTCGAAGGTGGTCATCACCTCGGCCGTGGCGATCAGGGTCTTCGACGGTACGCAGTCGGTGAGCACCGACGCCCCGCCCAGACCGTCGCAGTCGACGACGGTCACCTCCGCGCCGAGCTGCGCTGCCACCAGCGCAGCTTCATACCCGCCGGGTCCGCCACCAATGATCACGATCCGAGTCACATGCTCCATTGTCCCGCATGCCCGGAGGTGCCCGCGCCCCGGGGCATGCGTGGCCGTACGGGACCGGTGCGGGCGCACGGTTGTACGGGTGCGGGAGGGGCCTGTGCTGTCGGAGTGACGGCCGTGTCCGCTGCCGTACTCTCGACCCATGTCGCTCTACGCCGCCTACGCCGGCAATCTCGACGCGCGGCTCATGACGCGCCGCGCACCGCACTCGCCGCTGCGCGCCACCGGGTGGCTGACCGGTTGGCGGCTGACGTTCGGCGGCGAGCACATGGGCTGGGAGGGCGCCCTCCCGACGATCGTCGAGGCCCCCCGCTCCCAGGTCTTCGTCGCCCTGTACGACATCGCCCCGCCCGACGAGGAGTCGCTGGACCGCTGGGAGGGCGTGGGCCTCGACATCTACCGCCGGATGCGGCTGCGCGTCCACACACTGGAGGGCGAGGAGCCGGCGTGGGTGTACGTCCTCAACGGGTACGAGGGCGGGCTGCCGTCGGCGCGGTACCTGGGCGAGATCGCCGACGCGGCGGAGTCTGCGGGGGCTCCGCACGACTATGTGATGGAACTGAGAAAACGTCCCTGTTGAGCCGAGCGCGCATCGCGTTTGGTTGGAAACGACAAGACAACGATCGCCATCCCGTGGCCTCTGTCATCTACGCGCGTAGGCTCCGACCGGATACGCTCTTGCGCGTGAACGCATCTCTTCTTCCGGACGACATCCAGGGCGACCCCCACGCCGCCGCCGACGCCGCCGCCACCCGCCTGCGGGAGCTGACGGGCGCCGAGACCCACGACGTCGCCCTCGTGATGGGCTCCGGCTGGGCACCGGCAGTGGACGCCCTGGGCTCCCCCGAGGCCGACCTCCCGGTCACCGAGCTGCCCGGATTCCCGCCGCCGGCGGTCGAGGGCCACGGCGGCAGGATCCGCTCGTACCGGATCGGTGACAAGCGCGCGCTGGTCTTCCTGGGGCGCACGCACTACTACGAGGGGCGGGGCGTCGCGTCCGTGGCGCACGGTGTCCGTACCGCCGTGGCCGCCGGCTGCAAGACCATCGTCCTGACCAACGGCTGCGGCGGCCTGCGCCCCGACATGCGTCCCGGCCAGCCGGTCCTGATCAGCGACCACATCAACCTCACGGCGACGTCGCCGATCGTCGGCGCGAACTTCGTGGATCTGACGGATCTGTACTCGCCTCGGCTGCGGGCGCTGTGCAAGGAGATCGACCCGAGCCTGGAGGAGGGCGTGTACGCCCAGTTCACGGGCCCGCACTACGAAACCCCTGCCGAGATCCGGATGGCGCGGGTGATCGGGGCGGACCTGGTGGGCATGTCGACGGTTCTGGAGGCGATCGCGGCGCGTGAGGCCGGGGCCGAGATCCTGGGCATCTCGCTGGTGACGAACCTGGCGGCGGGGATGACGGGGGAACCGTTGAACCACGAGGAGGTACTCCAGGCGGGCCGCGACAGCGCAACCCGCATGGGCTCACTACTGGCCCAGGTCCTGGACCGCCTGTAGGTCATTTCTCGCCCCCGCCGCCCCTACCCGTTCCCATCCCTGGGGGCTGCGCCCCCAGACCCCCCTCTGTCGCGCTGAACGCGCTCGTCCTCAAACGCCGGACGGGCTGGATGGTGCCGACCGAGGCTGGAGGGTGGCCGTCGAGGCTGGATGGTGGCCGTCGGGGCTTGATCATTCAGCCCAGCCCCAGGCATTCCAGCCCGTCCGGCGCTTGAGGACGGGGGGCCACCCTCCAGCCCGTCCGGCGCTTGAGGACGAGGGGCCACCATCCAGCCCGTCCGGCGTTTGAGGACGAGGCCGTTCAGGCCGAAAGGGGGGTCTGGGGGCGCAGCCCCCAGAAGGATGGGACGGGTAGGGGCGGCGGGGGCGAGAAACAATGGGCCCGCGCCCGACCACGTAACCGCACCACCACCACACCGAGAGGCACCGACGTGCACGACGACGAGCTGATCGCACGGGCCAAGGCGTGGCTGGCCGAGGACCCCGACGCGGAGACCCGCGACGAACTCGCCAAGCTCATCGACGCCCACGACCTCCCCGAACTCACCGCCCGCTTCTCAGGCACCCTCCAGTTCGGCACCGCGGGCCTCCGAGGCGAACTCGGCGCCGGCCCCATGCGTATGAACCGCTCCGTCGTCATCCGCGCCGCCGCCGGCCTCGCCGCGTACCTGAAGGCGAAGGGCCAGACCGACGGCCTCGTCGTCATCGGCTACGACGCCCGCCACAAGTCCGCCGACTTCGCCCAGGACACAGCCGCCGTGATGACCGGCGCCGGCCTCAGGGCAGCGGTCCTCCCCCGCCCCCTCCCCACCCCCGTACTGGCGTTCGCAATAAGGCACCTCGGCGCGGTAGCGGGCGTAGAGGTCACCGCCAGCCACAACCCGCCCCGCGACAACGGCTACAAGGTGTACCTGGGGGACGGGTCGCAGATCGTCCCGCCCGCGGACGCGGAGATCGCCGCCGAGATCGACGCCGTACACGCCCTCGCCGACGTCCCTCGCCCCTCCACCGGCTGGGAAACCCTCGACGACACCGTCCTGAACGCCTACCTGGCCCGTACGGACGCCGTCCTCTCCCCCGGCTCCCCCCGTACCGCCCGCACGGTCTACACGCCGATGCACGGCGTCGGCAAGGACACCCTCCTCGCCGCCTTCGCCCGTGCGGGCTTCCCGGCCCCCACCCTGGTCGCCGAACAGGCCGACCCCGACCCGGACTTCCCGACCGTCGCCTTCCCCAACCCGGAAGAGCCCGGCGCGATGGACCTCGCCTTCGCCAAGGCCCGCGAGACCAACCCCGATCTCATCATCGCGAACGACCCCGACGCGGACCGCTGCGCGGCGGCCGTACCCGTGCCCGGCGACGGCTGGCGCATGCTGCGCGGTGACGAGGTCGGCGCCCTCCTCGCCACCCACCTCGTCCGGCGCGGCGCGCGGGGAACCTTCGCCGAGTCGATCGTCTCCTCCTCCCTCCTCGGCCGGATCGCCGAGAAGGCGAACCTCCCCTACGAGGAGACCCTCACCGGCTTCAAGTGGATCGCCCGCGTCGAGGGCCTGCGCTACGGCTACGAGGAGGCCCTCGGCTACTGCGTGGACCCGGACGGCGTACGGGACAAGGACGGGATCACGGCCGCGCTCCTCATCACGGAGCTCGCCTCCGAGCTGAAGGAGGAGGGCCGTACGCTCCTCGATCTGCTCGACGACATCGCCGTCGAGCACGGGCTGCACGCCACGGACCAGTTGTCGGTGCGCGTCGAGGATCTGTCGGTCATCGCCGACGCCATGCGCCGGCTGCGCGAACAGCCCCCGACCCGGCTCGCGGGCCTGGCGATCACCAAGGCCGAGGACCTCACCAAGGGCACGGAGACGCTCCCGCCCACGGACGGTCTGCGCTACACGCTCGACGGCGCCCGGGTCATCGTCCGGCCGAGCGGTACCGAGCCGAAGCTGAAGTGCTACCTGGAGGTCGTCATCCCCGTGCCCGTGCACGCGGATCTCCCGGCGGCCCGGGCGAAGGCGGCCGGCCTGCTGGAGACGATCAAGCGGGACCTGTCCTCGGCGGCGGGCATCTGAGCCGCCGAACCGACTCCGTCCGGCCCTGGTTCACCGGGTGTTGGGCTGTCGCATGCTCCCCGGCTGCCCTTCCCCTTCCCGCCCGTTCCATCCTGGAACGGCGGTTCGGATGCATTCCTCGCCCCCCTTGGAGGGCATCCGCCCCCAGGCACCCGCCGCCCCTCTCACCCTGGCGGGCTGCCGATGCCGTGCACGGGCCGGTCACGGGGTGCAGTCACACATGAGTCAACTGCACCCCGTGGCCGGTTCGGTGACAGGTGACGGGTGGCTGGTGGCGCCGCCGTCGTCATTCGTCGGAGGCGCGGGCCGCCGCTCGTCGCTCCAGGCGCCGCGCGTCCCGGTGGCTTCTCAGCGCGCCGCGCAGCCACACCGCCGCCACCAGCGTCACGAGACCGGAGAAGGCCGCGATCGCCCACGACCCGATCCCGAGGCCGAGCCAGAGGCCGCCGACACCGATGAGCCCGATGAACCCGCTCTTCCACACCGTCCATGACCCGCCGGCCAGCAGCGGGCCGCCCATGCCCATGCCGAAACTGTTCGGCGGGCCGCCCTCGTGGTTCTTCTTCTGCGCTGACATCGCGTTCTCCATCCGGTGACGGTGATGGTGACGGTCGTGTTTCACACGCGCATGAGATAGCTGAAGCCCGTGTCCGGGCCGACGCAGGACTGGAGGGTGAGGTCGCCCCAGTAGAGGCCGTGGGAGGGAGTGCCGCGGCCGGGTGAGACATGGCGGGCGTACACCCGGTACGCGAAGGTGCCGCGCGGTGTCGTGGCCGTGACGACCGTGCCCACGGGCAGTTCGGCGAACCGGTCGAACCCGCAGTAGTCGTGGCCCACGACGACGGCGGTCCGCAGCGCGAAGCCGTCCTCCGTCGTCCCGAGGTCAGGACCCGTCCACAGCACGGCGTCCCGGCACTCGTCCACCGCCTCCTGCCCGCCCCGCACGACACGCGCCGACCAGGAGCCGATCCGGAGGGTCGTCGAACCGTCCAGGCTGCGCCCGTCGGACGTCTCGGCGCGGGGCGTGGTGGACGACGGTTCGGGAGGTGTGGCGCGAGGGCTCGACGAGGGGGACGGGGACGAGGTGTTGAGCGACAGGTCCGGGAGTTTCGCCTTCGGCGACGCGGCCGGCGCGCTCCTGGACGGTGTGGGGCGGGGAGTGGCCGCCGTGGGTGTGGGGTCGGCCGGCAGCGCCTCGGGGGTCGGCTCCACGGCGGTGGCGGCCCCGGTCGGCCGCCCGGCCGCGTCCGCCGACTCGCCGTCGGAGGACGGGCGTACGGGCGGGGCGGACGCGGGCGGGACCGCCGGCGGCTCGTCGGACCCGCCGGGGACGGCACAGCCCGCGAGGGCGACGGCCGCGACAACTCCCAGGACGGCCGCGGCGGTTGCCCGGGCAGCGCCCGTGCGGGCGCGGGACGAGTCCGTCACGACCACGGGCCGCCCATGAGCGTGGCGTCCGATCCGCTGCCCACGAACGCCTCGTGGATCGCGGGCCCGCTCACCCTGTCCGCCTTGCCGACACCCGCCTGCGGACGCCACGGAGGGGACTGGTGGTCGGCGGACGCCGGGGTGGACAGCACGCCGAGACAGGGAGCCGCGGCGCCGAGAGGTGCGGCGGCCGTTCTGGAGCGGGACCTGACGTTCATGGGTGAACTCCTCGTCTGCTGGGCCGCGGCTCGGACGCCCTTACCCGAAGCGTCCGTTGACGTAGTCCGTCGTGCGCGGGTCCTGGGGGTTGTTGAACATCGCGTCCGTGGTGCCGTGTTCGACGATGAGGCCGGGGGTGCCCTGCTCGGCGAGGAAGAACGCGCACTGGTCGGAGACGCGGGCCGCCTGCTGCATGTTGTGGGTGACGATCACGATCGTGACCTCTTCGGAGAGTTCGTGGATCGTCTCCTCGATGCGGCGGGTCGAGGTCGGGTCCAGGGCCGAGCACGGCTCGTCCATGAGGAGGACACGGGGGCGGACCGCGAGCGAGCGTGCGATGCACAGGCGCTGCTGCTGGCCGCCGGAGAGTGCGCCGCCGGGCTGGCGGAGGCGGTCGCGGACCTCCTTCCACAGGCCCGCCTTGGTCAGGCACTCCTCGACGAGTACGTCCTTCTCGTCGCGGCCCGCCCTGATGCCGCCGAGCTTCAGGCCCGCGGTGACGTTGTCGTAGATCGACATCGCCGGGAAGGGGTTGGGCTTCTGGAAGACCATGCCGATCTGGCGGCGGGCGTGGGTGATGCGGCGGCCACGGTCGTAGATGTCCTCGCCGTCGAGCAGCACGCGGCCCGCGAGGGAGGCGGAGCCGATCAGTTCGTGCATGCGGTTGAGGATCCGCAGGAAGGTGGACTTGCCGCAGCCGGAGGGGCCGATGAGCGCGGTCACCTTGCGGGCGGGCATGGCGAGCGACACCTGTTCGAGGACCTTGTGGTCGCCGAACCAGGCCGAGATGGAGTCGGCCTCCAGGGATGCCGGGTTGCTCGACGGGGCCCCGGCGGGCCTGCTCGCCCTCACGGTCTCCAGCTTCACCGTCTGGGCGGGGACCGCGTCGACGAGCGTGTCGTTGGTGTCGGACATGGTGGTTGGACTCCTCGTCGGTCAGAGCAGGTTGGGCAGCAGACGGGTGGCGGCGCCGGAGACCGCGAGGCCGAGGGCGGCCAGGACGGGCACGCCGACGACCCAGGTCTGCCAGCGGCCCCACACGCGGTACGCGGCCATGGTGAGCAGGGCCGCGGCGAGCAGCGCCTGCGACCAGAGGAAGACCGGGAGCCAGGCCCCGTCCTCGGTGCCCATGGCCTGCTCCGCCTCGCCGATCCAGGCGAGCGTCAGCGGGCGGGGCGGGCTCGGCTGGGCGTCGCTCGTCAGGGTGGCGTCGACGCGCAGGACGCCCGAGGGTGTGTAGGGCGACCCGTCGGCCGTGACGAGGGTGAGCCGGCCCTCGCCCTCCTTGAGGACGGGCGGCAGCGGGTCGCCCTCGCGGCGGATGCCCGAGACCTCGTAGACGGCCGTGCCCTGACCGGTCGTCACCCGGATCTCGGTGCCGACGGGCAGCTTGCCCAGTCCGTTGAACGGGCTGCCGTACGCCCACTGGCGGCCCATGATCAGGCTGGTGCCGGCCTGTCCCGGCAGCGGGGTGTCCCGGCGGTGGCCGGGGCCGGACATCAGCACCCCGGACGTGGTGCCCTCCCCGACGACCTCCTTCAGGCCCAGCGCGGGGATGCGCAGCAGCGCGACGGGCGCGCCCGGCTGCAGCATCTTGCCGTCGTACGTCTGCTGGCCCACCGGTGCGGTGCCGAGGGCGAGTTGAAGCCGGAGCTCGTCGTAGGCGGTCTGCTGGTCGCGGGCGTGCTGGAGGTGGCCCACGAGGGTGAGGTTGGCCGCGAAGCCGAGCAGCAGGGCCGCGAGCAGGCACATCGCCGCCCCGGCGAACGCGAAGCCGGGGCGCTCGGCCCGTGGCGGCCCGGAGGCGGGCCGGGGCTCGGGTGCGGGCGCCGGCACCGGCGGCGCGGCGGCCGGCGGGGGCGGGGACAACACGGTCACGGGCTGCGCTCCTGTGAGAGGGGTGGGGTGGAGGGACGGCAGGAGCGGGCGGCGGGTGGTGGCCCGCCGCCCGTGCTCCGTCCGGTCCGCTGTCAGGGCCTGTCCGGCGGATCAGGTCGGAGGGAAACAACGGTGCCTCTTCGGCGGACGGGAGCGGGGCTTGGTGCGTGCAGCGACAACGCCGCTGGGGTCCCCCCTCTGGGGGAGTGCGTGCCAAGCCCCGCGTCCCCGGCATGATCCGCCGGACAGGCCCTAGGGGCGGGGCTCGCCGAAGGTCAGCAGCCCGTTGCGGCGGCCGAACCTGATGGCGACGAAGCCCGCCGTGACGAGGACGACGGCGCCGATGCCGGAGAACAGCGCGATCTGGCTGCCGGTGGAGGCTAGGCCGCCCTGCGGCGAGCTGCCCCCGGTCGTGCCGGACCCGCCGGTCGTACCGTCGCCGCCGGTCGTGCCGCCGGTGGTGCCGGACGTCGTACCGGAGGTGTCGCCCGAACCGTCGTCGGTCGGGTCACCGGTCGGGTCGTCCGTGGGATCGTCCGTCGGATCACCGGTCGGGTCGTCGGTGGTCGTCGACGACGGCGACGGGGACCCGGACGGCTCGGGGACGGTGAAGGAGACCGTGTCGACCTCGCCGCACTTCGGGGTCAGCTTCCACGCGTTGTTCCCGCCGACCGCGTCGTCCGGAATCTTCAGGGACGCCCAGGTCGCCGTACCGTTCGCGTCGGCCGTGGCGGCCGGGAACGCGGTGTCGTTGCCGTTCAGGGCGAGGGCGTACGACGTGCCCACCACGCAGCCGCGGAGGATGAGCTTGATCTCCTGGCCGCGCTCCAGCTCGGGGTTGACGGCCAGCCGCTCTCCGGAGGCGTTCTGCATCTCGAAGCGCGGCGCCTGTACGGTCACGTCCTTGGACGCGGACTCGGAGACCGCCCACTTGGTGGTGTCCGTGGGCGTGAAGCGGGCGACGATCTTGTGCGGTCCCTCGGTCAGCGCCGTCGTCTTGAGCTCGGCCTTGCCGTCGGCGACCGTGGCCTGTCCCAGCGAGGTCTCGCCGTCCAGGAAGGCCACGGTGCCCGCCGCGTCGGTGGGGGTGACGGTCGCGCTGAGCGTCACCTGCTGGCCGGGCTCTGGGACGGAGGGGCTGTACGTCAGCTCGGCGGTGGTGGCCTGGGCGCCCTCACCGACCACCCAGTTGTCGCCGGTGACGGTGATCTTCTGGGTCCAGTACGGGTCGCCCGGTACCCACGCCTCGGGGGCGGGGCTCAGGTCGAAGGGGTCCACGCACCGTACGCGCAGCTCGTACGTGCCGTCGCCCGTGATGGCTCCCGCCAGGCTGGACACGGCCATCCCCGGGTTGTCGGCCGGCTTCAGCGAGACCGTCGACGTCGCTTCGGTGAAGGGCGCCCCCGCGCTGATCCCCTTCAGCGCCGTCACCTGGGTGTCGTCGGCCTTGACCAGGTACAGGTTGAGGAAGTTGTTCCAGTTGAGCTCCTCGACCGTGACGGCGGGGCACGCGCCGGGGAGCCCGATGGAACCGGCGAAGGGCTGCGGATCGCTCAGCTTCCCGCCGGCGGGCTCCAGGGTGAACTCCCCGACGGACGCCGCCCGGGCGGGCTCGCTCTGGACCGCGACCAGGGTCACGACCCCCAGGGCGAGCAGGGCGCAGGCGGCCACGATCGCGGCGACTCTGCGGAACGGACGTAGCACTGTCATTGCGGTTGCCCCCCGAGGGACGGTTGACGGACGGAGAACGGGACAGCGCGTGGAGCCGGGCACCTGGAGGGGTGCCCGGCCGTCACGCGGAGGTCAGGTGGTGATCAACGACTACCGGTTGCCCGTGAGGTTGGTGTCACCGCAGCTGGACGCCCCGGTGTCGGCGCTGAGGTCGCCGAAGCCGTAGGTCTTGGTCGTGGCGATGTTGGCGCAGACCTGGGAGGTGGCACCGACGAAGGCGCGGACGAGGGTCGCGTCGGCGGTCGCTCCGGTGATCTTGGTGGTCGGGACGACGTTGTACACGTCGCGGGAGAAGAAGAAGTTCGGGTTGAGCTCGATGGCCGTACCCGTACCGGTGGTCGGGGCCGTGCCCTCGATGCTGCGCAGCCGGGACTCGCCGCGACGGTTCGGGACGTTCGTGAGGCCCTTGCCCTGCGCGAGCCACTGGGCGACCGACATCGGCATGATCTGGGTGCCGCTGGCGATGGCCGTACCGTCGTGCTCCTGCACCGTGTCGTCGACACAGCCGGCGGCCTTGGCCGTGGCGATCTGCGCCTCGGTCACGCCGATGGAGGTCAGCCAGTACGTCCGGGTGCCCGAACCGCTCTGCGGCAGCAGGGCCTTGGAGACGGTCTGGGTGGCGCCGGCGGCGTCCAGGTAGGTGCACGTCTTGTAGATGGACGCCAGCTGGGCCGTCGTGAGGTTCGTCGGCAGGGTGCTGCCCAGGTCGGTCGCGTAGGTGACCGCGTCCTTGCCGAACGGGATGAAGGTGAGGTTCGTACCGGCGGTGGACGGACCGCGCGAGGAACGGGCGAAGTCGACACAGTCCGACGTCGTCGTGTCGGCGACCTCGGCGTTCAGCCTGTCGATGCCGGCCGAGGAACCGTTCGGGCGGACGATGTTCGCACAGTGCGGGCTCGTCGCCGGGTCCTTGGGGGTGATCGTGGTGGTGGCGCCGGTGGGCGGCACGGCGTCCCACGATCCGATGATCTTGTTGCCGGCGGCGTCGACGGCGACCTCGCCGAGACCGTTCACCACGTACTGCGTGGTGTCCGAGCCGACGCCCGCCAGGGCACGCCACGGGGGAGTCGAGTAGTCCGCAGAGGCAGGGGTGGACATGACGCCGACACCCAGGGCGGCAGCACCGAGAACCGCGGCGCCGACCTTGGCGCGAGACTTGACGTTCACTTCTGAACTCCTCGTTTTCGGAATTTCGAAGACTGGACGCTCAACCTGAATCCGGATTTTTCTGCGACCGACCCGTCGACCGGTCACCGCACACATTTCCAAAGGTTCCGTGCGATGACCACCAATTCCCGAAGAGGGAAAGGTTACGGGCAGGCTTCCTAGATGTCTCCTAGGGAGTCCGGCGCTGAGCGAAATACAGCATGATCGGGCCTGAAAGCCCCGCCGCCCCGCCCACCAATAGGACGACGAGAAGAACCCAGCGGATAATTCCGAGAATCTCTCCCGGAGTGACACCTTCCCGGGATTCCGCAACATTCTGTTGCGGCCCCGAGGAAGGTGGTGGGGAACCATTGGCGGCGACGGACTGCGACGGCGTCGGGCTGCCGTCACCACCGCCCGCCGTCGAGCCGCCGGTCGTCCCGCCGGAGGCCGCCGCCCCACCGGAGGTGTCTCCTCCGGTGTTCGCCCCGCCCGTGACTCCCCCGGGATCGCCCGAGCCGGGATCGTCGGCCGGCGGGTCCTCCGAGACCGCTCCGCGCACCAGGTCGTCGGCGGCGGTCTCGGCCTGCTGCCGCAGTTTCGTCGGCAACGGCGCGTAACCGGGCGGCAGTTGACCCGCGGAAAGGCCGGGCGTCTGGCCCGAGCCCGCGGCGAACCTGATGAACTGCGCGTAGGCCTTGCGGGATTCGGCGTCCTGGTTCACGGAGGCCGCCGCATAGGTGACCACCGTGAGCGGATACGCCTGGCCCTTGGCCCGCGCGGGATCGGGCTTGAGCACCGAGGCGTTCTCGGACGACGGGCGCATGGCGGCGACGCCGGCCAGCAGGGTGTCGGTCGAGGGCTTCACGAAACGGCCGTCCGCGTTGGGCAGGGCGGCCACGTTCAGTCCGTAGCGCTCCGCCGACGCGGCTTCGACGAAGGCCATGACGGCGTGCCGGCCCGGGTAGATCTGTTCCTCGATGAGTTTCGGGGTCGGTGACTGCTGTTCGTTCTGCATGATGGTGCGGCCGTTGGACCCCCGGCGGGCCCGCACGGCGCCGTCGTGGAGGTCGGCCGAGTACGGGGCGAGGTCGAGGATTCCGTAGTCCAGAGGATGGGCCCCGCCCGCGGCCAGGGCCTGCGCCCGCGTCTCGTCGCTCTTGGGGTAGCTGTTCAGGATCGTGTTCTTGTCCAGACCCGTGAAATAGGAGTTCAGCCGCATTCCCCATGGATCTTTCTTCCCGGCGAGGAATTCACGGGCGTCCGTGTCCGACTGTAGCCAGTTCCAGACCAGCCGTGCGGTGTCGGAGCTCCCCAGCGGGACCACGAGGCTCATGGGTTCACCCGGCAACTGCTTCGGGAAATCCGGGTTCAGTTTCTGGAATTCCGGATCCTGGGTGTAGTACTGCGGGTTCCCTTTCACATGCGCCGGCGTGGGGACGGCCTGCGGTACGTCCCCCACGTAGGAATGGGTGAGCATCTTGGCGACGAGCCGGGGGTTCAGTCTCATTTCCTGCACCACGCCGGACGGGCCCTCCACGAAGAACGCGATCGCGAGGGCGGACACGGCCACCGGCGCGTGTACGACGGCCGGCGCACCCTCCGCCCCGGGCACCGGGTCGACGGTGAAGCCCAGCAGGGGTGTCTCACTCGACGTGTTCGCCACCTGGCCCCTGGCGTCCTCCTCGCCGGCCGAGTTGAAGCTGTAGGTGCTCGCCGTGGACGCGCACAGCTTGGGCTGCCACGAGGTGACGGCGTCCGTCACCAGTTCGGAGCCGACCGTGGGCCGCTCGGGCTGGCCCTCCGGGCAGAACTGGTCGACCGGCAGGAACTCCAGCCGGAAGACGAGCCGTTGGGCCCAGTTCGTCGCGGAGAGCGGCGAGGTGTTGAGGCTGTTGCTGCTGGGGTTGACGACCTCCCGGCCGTTCGCCTCGTGGGTGCCCCGGGGCACGACCACCAGCCAGCAGGGCCGCGGCTTCGGGGTGCTGCCCTCGGGCGCCGTGTTCACTCCACAGCCGAGGTAGTCCGACTGGACCCCGTCCTGCAGTTCGAACTCCACCTCGCCGGTGCCGTTGGCGAACGTACGGGTGGCCGCCTGCTCGTTGCTGTCGAGCGGGCTGAAGTAGGTGTAGTCGTCCGAGCGGGTGGTGGCCGGCTTCCCGGTGGCGGGGCGGAACGGGACGAAGGCGCCCGCGCCCGTGTACTGCTTCTCCCCCGGGTCGTAGGCCGCCCCGTCGTCCACTCTCCGCGTACCGGTGTAGGTGCCCGGGACGAGCCCCGTCCCGTACTCGCACTGGTCGCGGGTGGGACCGGTCGGATCGTCGCCCCAGCACTGCATGATCTGCAGGTAGTTGGCGTTGAAGCCGGTGTCCGGCAGTGTCGGCGCCGCGCCCTCCCAGCTGACCCGCACGCCCTGGGAGCGCAGGTTCCTGGTCTGGTGGACGGTCACCTTCAGGTCGGAGAAGTCGTCGTACGCGCCCTTCCGCCCGGTCAGTGTCAGCGCGGAGTCCTCCGTCCCGTCCGCCGCCGCTGCGGGCGTGGTGGCGGGGGCCATGGGGAGCAGGGCGAGGACGAGTCCGGCCAGCAGGGCGCCCACGGCCGCGACGACGCGGGGCCGGGATCCGGTCGTGGCGGTCATGCGACGCCTCCCCTGCGGCGCGCGCGGTTGGCCAGCAGGCGCCCGACCAGGGGTGGTCCGACGACCACGCCGAGCAGGAGCAGGGCCGACAGTGTCATCAGCGCGGTGCGCAGGCCCAGTTCGTTGCCGGAGCCGAGGGCGACGGGGCTGGCGACGATCGAGGTGTCACCGGTGCCCTGCCCGGTGCCGACCACCTCACCGGTGTCGGGGTCGACTACGGTTCCGCCGGTCGTGGTGCCCGTCGCGCCCCCGGTCGTGCTCGCCGTGCCGGCGGCACCGGTCGTGCCGGTGGTGCCGCCCGTCGTGCCCGCCGTCCCGGCGCCCGTGGTGCCCCCGGTCGTACCGCCCGTCGTCCCCGTGCCGCCCGTCGTGCCGGAGCCGCCCGAGCCGGTGCCGCCGGTGGTCCCCGATCCGCCTCCGCTCGGGGCGGTCGGCGTCTTGGCTCCGCCGGTGCCCGTGGAGCACTGGTCCGAGCCCTTCTTGTCGCACGCCGCCGGGTAGGGGGCGTTCTCGATCAGCAGGTTCCTGCCGCCGGAGAACGTCGGGTTGTTGCACTTGTTGATGTCGATGTTCGCGCTCACGGCACCGGGGATCTTCTTCGTCTGGGCCATCGCGGCCTCGACCAGGTTCTTCGGCAGCGGCGAGTAGCCGAGCCGGTCGGCCTGCTGCTGGCCCTCGCAGAGGAAGTAGTTGTTGAACGCGCTGAGCGTCTTGCCCTTGTCGGTGTTGAAGTTCCCTTCCACCTTGGTCGGGACGATCATGTAGCTGTAGCTGGACATCGGATAGGTCCGGCGGTCGCCGTACGTGTAGACCCCGTCCAGGTTCTGGGTCAGGTAGTTCGCGGAGCGCGGGTCGTTGTTGATCGCGGCCTTGGTCAGCGCGACGGCCACGGCGGAGGCGGTCGGCTCGACGTAGTAGCCGGACTTGTTGAGGAGCTTGGCCACCGGGAAGCCCGCGTTACGGGCGTACGAGTACTCGACGTACGTGATGGCCCCGTCGGCCTGCGACTGCTTGGTGTAGCCCGCGACGCCGAGCGAACCGGACTGGGCGACGAAGCCGGAGCCCGGGATGTTCGGGAAGTACGAGGTCAGACCGCAGGGCGTGGGCTTGCCGGCCCGCTTGCAGTAGTCGTTCCACAGGGCGCCGTGCTGCTTGGACATCCACAGGGTGAACTGGGCGGTCGTACCGGAGCCGTCGGAGCGGACGACCGGGACGATCCGGCGGGCCGGGAGCGCCAGCTTGGGGTTGTCCGCCTTGATCTCCGGGGCGTTCCACTGCTTGAGCTTCCCGGTGAAGATCTTGGTCAGGACGTCCCCGGACAGCCGGAGGTTGGTGACCCGCTTGCCGCCGATGTTCAGGTTGTACATGAACGACGTACCGCCGGCGACGATCGGCATGTAGGCGAACTTGCGCGCGGGCGGCGGGTCCTGCTGGCCGAACTCGGTGAGGCCGTACGGGATTTCGGAGACGCCGAAGTCCGAGGTGCCGTTCGCGAACTGGGTACGGCCGACCGACGAGCCGACCGACGCGTAGTTCACGGTCATGCCCTGCTGACGGACGTTGCGGCGCCACTGCTCGATCGCGTTGGCGCTCCATGTCGAGCCGGAGCCGCTGATCTTCGTGTAGGTGGCGGCGTCGGCACCCGGCGGGTGGATCGCCAGCAGCGCGCAGACCAGTGCGACGACCAGCATCGAGGCCTGGTACACACGTGGGCCGCGTGAACGACGGACGGGTGCGACTGTGTCTTCCCGGGGGACAACCTCCGGACCCCCGGCAGAAGGGCGGGTCGGCTCAGGTGACCGGCGCGGACGTCGCGCGGCAGACCGGCGTATCACGTGGTGCTCCTCGTCGATGCGGGACTGGTCGAGGCGGGGCCGGCGGTGGGCCGGCCGGAGTCCGTGCGCGCCGCGAAGCGCCGCGCGTCACGGTGGGAGGCCCTGACCCGGCGGTGTTCCTGACGGCGGGTCAGCTTGCCCGGTCCGCGGCCGCCGGCGATGCGGGCGGCGACGAACAGGATGAGCACCACCAGCAGCAGGACCGCCGCGGCGCCGAAACCGCGGGCGATGTAGGTGGGCTCGGGGTTCTCGACGAGCTTGAAGGCTGCCAGGGGCAGCGACACCATCGGGCCGTCGATCGGGTTGGCGTTGAGGTCCGCGGTGTAGCCGGCGGTCAGCAGGACCGGCGAGGTCTCGCCCACACCACGTGCCGTGCCCAGGATGATCGCCGTGGTCAGCCCGGACCGGGAGGTGGGGAGCACCACGTGCCACACCGTGCGCCAGCGCGAGGTGCCGAGCGCGTACGACGCCTCGCGCAGCGTGCCGGGGACCAGCCTGATCACCACGTCCGCCGCGCGGATGATGATCGGCAGCATCATCACGGAGATCGCGAGCGCGGCGGCGAGGCCGGAGAGTCCGAAGCCGAGGGTCAGGATGAAGGTCGCGTAGATGAACAGGCCCGCCACGATGGACGGCAACGCTGTCATCGCCTCGACGATCGTGCGCACGAACCGGCTGAAGGCGCCCGGGACTTCGTTGAGAAAGACCGCGCACACGATCCCGGCCGGTATGCAGAGGATCAGCGCGATGGAGATCTGCCACAGCGTGCCGACGATCGCGTGCACGATGCCGCCGGCGGTGAGCGGATCGAGCGGACCCGCGGCGGCCAGGGAGTCGGTGTAGAAGTTCAGGTGCACCAGCGCCTCACGGCCCTCGTAGAGGGTGTAGACGACCACGAATCCGAGGACGGCCAGCATCACCAGGCCGAGACTCTGGACGACCGCGGCCGCCAGCCGGTCGCGGACCGCGGGGCCGTCCTCGTCGAAGGAGACCAGCAGCGCGTACAGGCCGAGGAAGAGGACGTACGCGATGACGAGAAAGCCCAGGGCGCCGTTGAAGGGCAGCAGCCGGTCGAACATCACCCAGGTGGCGGCGAGGGACGCGGCGGCCGCGCCGGTCATGGCGTAGACGTCGGTGGCGCGCAGGGTGGACAGGTTCCGACGCGATTCTCCGCGCGTCGACCTGCCTGCGGACCGGCGTCCGGGAAGTTCGGTGGCCGGGGCCGGTTCTTCGGTCGGACCCACGTGGCTCTGTGGAGTGGTGACGGTCATCGGGCGCGGTCTCCTCAGGAGTCGCTCGTCGCGCCGGAACGGCTGCGGGCGACGATCGACGAAGCGGCGAAGTTGACGACGAGGGTCATCAGGAAGAGCGCGAGGCCCGCGGCCATCAGCGCCGACATGCCCAGGGGTTTCGCCTCGCCGTAGCGCAGGGCGATCAGGGACGAGACCGAGCTGGTGCCGTTCTGCAGGATGTGCGGCTGGATCACGAACACCGGCGAGATGATCAGATAGACGGCGATGGTCTCGCCGAGCGCCCGGCCCAGGCCCAGCATGGTGCCGCCGATCATGCCGCCCTTGCCGAAGGGCAGGACGACGCTGCGGATCATGCCCCAGCGGTTGGCGCCGAGCGCGTACGCCCCCTCGCGCTCGCCGACCGGGGCCTGCGAGAACACCTCACGGACCACCGAGCAGATGATCGGCGCGACCATCAGGGACACGACCATGCCCGCGATGAAGGTGGAGGAGGTGTAGACCGTGGCGGTGGCGAGCGGGTCGTCCGGGTCGGTGCCGTCGACCTTGAAGAGCGGGATCCACCCGAAGTAGGTCGAGATCCAGCGCGACAGGGTGACCACATGCCCCTGGAAGTAGAACAGGCCCCACAGTCCGTAGACGACCGACGGCACGGCCGCCATCAGGTCGACGATGCTGATCATGGTCTGACGGAGGCGCGGCGGCGCGTACTCGGAGATGTAGAGCGCGGTGCCGAGCGCCAGCGGTACGGCGAACACGATGGCGACCCCGGCGATCAGCACCGTCCCGACGATCACCGCCGCGATCCCGAAGTTGCCCGATTCGGGCTCCCACACCTCGGTGGTGACGAAGTCCCACTTCACGAGCGACAGCGCCTGCCAGGCCCGGTACGTCAGAAAGCCGCCGACGAGCAGCATGATCGCGAGGACCAGGCCGCCACCGCCGCGCAGGATGCCCCTGAACACACGGTCGGGCACACCCCTGTCGGGGTGCAGGCGTCTCGGCGGGTCGTCCGCCGGAGCCACAGATCGCTCAAACATTCGGGTCGTCACACAGGACGACACTCCTGAGGCGTGGTGGACGCCCGTTCACGCGAACATGAACGAGACGCTCCCGCGAGGCAACTTCCAATGTTGACGTGAACGCGGCGACCAGAAACACGTGAGGGCCGACGCTCGCCGGCATGGCGGGCCCCGACCCCTTGGCGTGGAATTCCTGCTCGACGCGAATTGATACGAGCTGACCTACCCGTCAGCTCGGCCCCCTCATCCGGGTCATTCTGCGTCGTCCCACGAAATCACCCCACCCGACCCGAGTACGGCCAACAGCATCCGAAAACGCTCATAAGCGGCCTGGCAGGTCGAATGACGCTCATAGGAGCGTGCGGAGACGGCCACCGCACCCCCCGCACGATCACGCAACCGCCAGACCCAGCCACTGCCTTCCGATGTGTGGTGCACCGCGCCCGGTAATTCCCCGATGTCGGTACACATCCGGTCGAAGGCGGCGCGACATCCCCCGTAGTCCCGGTACGCCCTCGCGGCCACGGCGATCACCCGCCCGTTCGTGGCGGTCAGCCGCCACGAGTAAGTGCCATCTGCACCTATGTCTATGTGGCAGCGCGTGCCCGGTGCGGCCGCGCCCCCCATCCTTGTCGCCATCCATCCCCACTCCTGTTTCCCCATATCAGGAAGCCGCATGAATCGGCGCTGGTTCGTCGGCCATGCGGCATCCGCAGGTTACTGAGACGGGAGAGGAACTTGATCCACTCGTGGGGGATGTTTCACCCGGAAGTTGCCCCTCGTTCATACGCCGGACCCCTGGACCATAAATGGCCGGAACGCCACCCTTGGCGTGGTACGCGTAGGGGTTCGCCAGGTCCGCTGAAATTTGAACCGAATTTCCCCTTCGGCTTTCCTTGAAATTCGCGCACCCGATATCGGCCCCTATTGAGTCCCGCGAAGGCGAGTACGCTGCGCACGGCACACGTCAATTCGGGCCTGCCGGTGGGAAATTGACAGGCCATGGCATTCACATTGGGGAATTCGCATGCGTATGAACTCAGCTGTCGCCGCGGCCTGTGGCGTCGTGGCCCTGACCGCCCTCGCCGTTCCGGCCGCGCACGCGGACGAGCAGTTCGGCGACACCGAGATCACCGGTGTGGTCGTCAACGACGGCGACCCCGTCGTCGTCGGCACCGGTGCGAGAACCGTGACCGTCGAGGTCACCGCGACCGACCCGTCGGGTCTCGAACAGATCAGCGCGAGGCTCTACCACGGCTCCTTCGGCGCCCCGGACAGCAGCGTGGCCCCGGCGGCGACCTGCGGTCCGACGGCCGCCACGACGACCACCTGCACCCTGACCTTCACCCTCACCCCCGGCACGGTCCCGGCGACCAGTTCGCTGGCCGGTGGCTGGAGCGTCAGCGCCTACGCGATCGCGCCCGACAGCGACGCCGTCTTCCGGGACAACGCGGCCTCGTTCACCCTGCAGCGCGCCACCGACGTGACCGTCGCCACCTCCCCCAAGCCGGTGAAGTGGGGCCGCACGCTCACCGTCACGGGCGGTGTGACCAACGCGAACTGGGCGACCGGCACGTCCGTCGGCGCCGAGGCGGGCCTGCCCGCGACCCTGGAGTTCCGCCCGAGGGGCAGCAGCACCTACTGCACGGTCAAGACCGTCCAGACGGCCTCGGACGGCACCCTCTCCACCACGGTCCGCGCGTACACGGACGGCTACTACCGCTGGTCCTACGCCGGTACGACCACCACCTCGGCCGCGCTCTCCCCGGCCGCCTTCGTCAACGTGGTGGGCTGACCCCCGTACGAACGGCGCCGGGTCTCCCACAGAGGCGGGGCCTGGCGCCCGACCACGGCCGACCCCACACGCGGCCCTCCCCGGCCGACCCGCCCCACCGGGGTCACCGTGGCCACCGCCGTACAACCCCGCACGGGGACCCTGATCGCCCTGCCCACTTGCGCCCGTTCGGCGCAGCGACTGCCTCTCCGAACTGACGGGCGGACAGGCGGACGGGCGGGCGGGCGGGCGGGCCAACCGGCGGACGGACGGGCGGGCGGGCGGACGGAAGGGCCGACCGACGGGCGGGCGGACGGGCCGGCCGACGGGCAGACGGACGGGCCGACCGACGGGCGGGCGGACGGGCGGGCGGGCCGACCGACGGGCGGGCGGACGGGCGGG
Organism: Streptomyces sp. NPDC002680; assembly: GCF_042889145.1. Lineage (NCBI taxonomy): Bacteria > Bacillati > Actinomycetota > Actinomycetes > Kitasatosporales > Streptomycetaceae > Streptomyces > Streptomyces sp. NPDC002680. Next base: position 19,391 of record NZ_JBIAQP010000024.1, on the reverse strand, counting down.
CGGGTGGACTGACCGGCAGGGAGGCCGACCGGCAGGCGGACGGGCCGACCAGTTGACCGGCGGGCGGGCTGACCGGCCCACCGGCAGGCGGGCCGACCGGCGGCCGGACGGGCCGACGGGCCGACTGGCCGACTGGCCGACGGGCCGTGCCCTGCCCCGCCCGGTGCCCCCCTCAGCGCACCGCCACCAACGCCACCACCCACACGCCCGCCAGCACCGCGGCCATCGGCCACACCGGCCGCCCCCGCTCCGCCGCGCCGCTCTCCCCGGTCGGCCGCAGCTCGGCGTCGAGGCGCATGGCGGTGAGTTCGGCGGCGAGGGCGTCGTACGGATGGGTCAGCCCCCGGCGTCTCTGGAGCCAGCCCCAGCGGGGTGCGGAGACCGCCCAGTCGCCGTCCTGCCAGTCGATCTTCAGCTGATGGGACCGCCGCCGTACGAACCGGAGGTCGTCCCAGGACACATGGCGGGGCCCGCGCAGTCCCGCGATCCAGAGCCCGGACCGGTCGGCGGTGATACGCCAGGCGAGCTTCTGGGGGACGCGGACGGCCCCGTACAGCCCGAGCAGGGTGAGAAGCGCCAGCTTCCACATCGAGAAGCCGGACTCGTCGAACCAGAGCCAGCCCAGCCACAGGCCCCACAGCACGAGAAGCGCGGTGGCCACCCAGTCGAGCCACCCCGCCCGCCAGTGCCGCACCTTGCTGACGGCCGCCTGCTGCTCGGCCAGCTCCCGCCCCTGAAGCTCCATTTGGAGACTGTCGGCGGCCAGTTCGCGCTGCCGGGCGGCACGCCGGCGGCCCGCGTCCGGTGACAGCGGCCGTACGGGCCCCTCCGACCACTCGGTCAGCGGCGGCTGCTCGGGATCCTCGTCGGCGCTGACGACGAGCACCTCGGCGCCGTCGAAGGGAGCACCGTAGAGAACGGCTTCGCGGACGGGCCCGAAGGTGTCGTCGTCGAGCCCGAGAAGCACACGTTGAAGAGAGTCGTCACCGTCCTGTTCCTCGTCCTCGTCGGTGTCCTCGTCGTCCTCGTCGAAGGAGGCGAGGTCGACGGTGAACAGGGGCCGCTCGGCGGCGGGATCGTCGGCGGCGTACACCTCCGTACCGCCCTGCGCGTCGTCCCGTACGAGCACGCGCAGCACCGGGACCGGGGCCCCGCGTAGGGCACCCGCCCGCTGCCGGCCGAGCCAGGCCGAGGCCAGCGCGGTCACCCCGAGGCCGGCCAGGAAGACGGTGACGACCCAGGCGCCCTGCTGGTCCTGGGCCGAGCCCCAGAGACCGGCGGTGCCCCCGCTCAGCGCACCGAGCGCGAGCACGACGAACCCCAGCGCGAACAGCACCCGCCCCCGCCGTACGGGAGCCCCGGCACCCGGCACGGGCACGGCGACGCCCCCGGCGGCGGCCACGGCCCGTTCCAACTGCTCGCTCCGCGCCCGCAGCCGTACCGCCACAACCGCCCAGGAGCCCAGCACGACCACCACACCGAAGCCGGTCAACGCCCAGGCCATCGAGGACGCCTCGACGGCGAGGGCGAGCAGCAGCAGGGGTGCGCCGGCCCACACCAGTTCGGGCCGGGCGAGCACCCACAGCACGTACACGGCGAACCCGGCCGCGACGAACGGCCACAGACCGCCGGCCATCGCCACCAGGGCGCCCACGCACAGCACGAGGGTGGCAAGACCGGCCGCGACCGAGCGGCGCACCCGCAGGAAGGTCCAGCGCGGGGGCAGGGCGGCCGACCAGCGGGCCGCGCGGACGGTGGTCCAGTCCTGGCAGCCGTCGGGTATGGCGGTGAGGGGCAGCCGCAGCGGCTCGTCGGGGAAGGTCACGCGGCTCAGCCGACCGCGAGCAGGATCGCCAGCAGAACGGCGCCCGCGACGGCGGGCGCCATGATCTCGTACGCCCACTTCACGGTCACCTCGCCCTGCGAGGTGGCGGCCTTCTCCCGGGCCTCCCACAACTGCGACAGGTCGTCCATGATCTGGTCGGTCTGGGCCCGGGTGGGCCCCGGCGGCACGATGGACAGTCCGGGCCGGCCGCCGCCCGCTTCTCGTGCCTCACGCATCTTGGCGCGGTTGGCACGCTTGCGGGCGCGCAGCGAGACCGGTACGGCCCAGAGCTGGTACTTGTCGCCGGACTCGACGAGGACCTCGTTCGAGAAGCTGGACCGGAACCCGGCGACCTGCCCCCAGGGGAGCACGATGACTCGGAAGGGATTACGCACGCGCATCCGATGGTCGTTGGCGAAGACACCGGGGCGCAGGGTGAAGGCGATCACGAGCGGTACGGCGCAGAGCAGCGCGGCGAGCGCGAGCCACGGGGTCCGCCCGTGCCCGACGATCACGGCGTCGCCGCCGAGCCAGCCCGCGAGCCCGAGCAGCAGCACGCCGGCCACGATCGAGGAGGGTGACCGGTAGACCCGGTCAGGAGACTCGGGCGCGGCGGGCCCCTGCGCGGGCGACGGATGGTCCGGGGTGGTCATGCCCCCGATTCTGCCCGACGCACGGAGGCACCTTCCCTCGCCCCCGCCGCCCCTACCCGTCCCATCCCTGGGGGCTGCGCCCCCAGACCCCCCTTTGTCCTCAAACGCCGGACGGGCTGACCATCCAGCCCGTCCGGCGTTTGAGGACAAGGCCCCTTCAGGGCCGGAGCGGGGGTCTGGGGGCGCAGCCCCCAGGGATGGGAACGGGTAGGGGCGGCGGGGGCGAGAAAACCCAGACCCAGCAGCCCGCTACGGAGCCACCGCCCGACCCGTCGTCGCGGAGATCCTCCCCGCACACAGACCCCGCGCGGCCAGCCCCTGCGCGATACGCGGCACCGCGGCACGCGTATTCGCGGACCAGTCGTGCATAAGGATCACCTGCCCACCGACAAGCCGCGCAGCGGCCTGCACGATCGCATCAACACTCGCCCCGTTCCAGTCCTGCGAGTCCACATCCCAGATGATCTGGGTCAACCCGTACTTCGCGGCGACCGCCTTCACCACCGCATTGGTCTCCCCGTACGGCGGCCGGAACAGCACCGGAGTACTACCCCCCGCCCCCACGACAGCCTGCTGGGTCCGAGCGATCTCGGAGTCGATCTGCGCCTGCCCGAGCTGGGTCAGATGCGGATGCGTGTAGCTGTGATTCCCCACCCACATCCCGGCGCTCACCTGCGCACGCACCAGCGCCGGACTGGCGGCGGCGTACTGCCCCTGGTTGAACATCGTGGCCCGCAACCCGTTCCCCGTGAGGGCACCCAGCAGAGCCGTCGTACTGCTGGAGGGACCGTCGTCGAACGTGAGCCCGACATACCCGTTGCAGACGGCGGCCCGCGCGGGAGATGCAGTGAGGGCGGTGGCAACAGCCAGAGCAGCGACAGCCAGTAACGAAAGACGCCTTGAGTTCCTGAAGGTCATGGCTAACCCACCGTGATGTTGGAGTTGCCGCTGCTCCGATAACCCTCGGTCGCGAGGATCATGTAGTAACTGAAGCCCCCCAGAGGCATCCCAGCGCGAGCCCACGCGTCGAAGTGATTGCCGGTGGTGATGGTGCCGCCGGTCCGCTTCGACTGCCGGACGCTCCAGTACTGGTTGAAGGTCCGGGTGCCTTCCACGGACGGGGCGTTGTAACGGGTCGTCTGGTAGATGTCGTACGTCCCGCCGTCACTGGTGACGGTCCCCTTGTACGTCCCCGTGGGCCGATAGGTGCCCCAGTTGTCGACGACGTAGTACTCGACCAGCGGGTTGGACGTCCAGCCGTACAGCGTCAGATAGGCGTTCCCGGACGGGTTGAAGCTGCCCGAGTAGCTCACCGTCCTGCGCGAGCCGTTGCTCCAGCCCTTGCCTGCCACGAAGTTCCCGGTGTTGCTCCACGCGGTGCTGTAGTTGCCGCCGGAGTTGAGGGTCATGGAGACGGTGCCCGGGGCGTCGGTCCAGAACGAGTAGTAGTAGCCGCCGTTGGTACCGGTCTGGTTGGTGGTGACGACCGTCGCGGCCTGAGCGGTGCCCGGCAGGGCCAGTGCGGCCACGGCGACCAGCAGCATGGTGCAGACGCCGCTGAGGAGCAGCCTGAGCCGGGATGCGGATACGGATGCGGGTGCGTTGTCCATGCGCGGAGTGTTGGCCGGACCATGTCATGTGTCAATAGTTTCGGTATTCACTTCGAAACATTCGAACCCCGAGATAGAGTGAAACACACCACTGAACAGCAGAGAGACCCACCACCGCAAATTCACATCACCCCACCCCAGAATCCGAAGCAAATGCTCCAGACCCATTTTCCCGAATGTTTCGAATCCCCCACCGATCCCAGCCCGCACTCGCACCCATTTCCTCGGGCTGTACAGCCGCTACGCGCGTAGATATGCTCGGCTTGTGACCATGCCCACCACTGCATCAACCGCACTCCCGCTCAAGGACGTGACCGCGTCCGACAGCACGCTGCGCCGCTACCTTCACGGGCTGCCCGGCGTCGACGCGGTCGGCCTGGAGGCCCGTGCCGCCTCCCTAGGTACGCGTTCCATCAAGACGACCGCGAAGGCATACGCCATCGACCTCGCCATCTCGATGGTCGACCTGACGACGCTCGAAGGCGCGGACACCGCCGGCAAGGTCCGGGCCCTCGGCGCCAAGGCGGTCCGCCCCGACCCGACCGACCGCACGGCCCCCGCCACGGCCGCGGTCTGCGTCTACCCCGACATGGTGGCCGTCGCGAAGGAGGCCGTCGCCGGTTCGACCGTCAAGGTCGCCTCCGTCGCCACCGCCTTCCCCGCCGGCCGCGCCGCCCTCCCCGTCAAGCTGGCCGACGTACGGGACGCCGTCGCCGCCGGTGCCGACGAGATCGACATGGTCATCGACCGGGGCGCGTTCCTCGCGGGCAACTACCTGAAGGTGTACGAGGAGATCGTCGCCGTGAAGGAGGCCTGCGGGGCGTCCGCCCGGCTCAAGGTCATCTTCGAGACCGGCGAGCTGTCGACGTACGACAACATCCGGCGCGCCTCCTGGCTCGGCATGATCGCCGGGGCGGACTTCATCAAGACGTCCACCGGCAAGGTCGCCGTCAACGCGACGCCCGCGAACACCCTCCTCATGCTGGAGGCCGTCCGGGACTTCCGCGCGCAGACCGGCGTCCAGGTGGGCGTGAAGCCGGCCGGCGGGATCCGTACGACGAAGGACGCGGTGAAGTTCCTGGTCCTGGTCAACGAGACCGTCGGCGAGGACTGGCTCGACAACCACTGGTTCCGCTTCGGCGCGTCCTCGCTCCTCAACGACCTGCTGATGCAGCGCCAGAAGCTGACCACGGGCCGCTACTCCGGCCCCGACTACGTGACGGTGGACTGATCACCATGACCATCGAAAAGATCGAAAAGCGGTCGTCCGCATTCGAGTACGCGCCCGCGCCCGAATCCCGTTCCGTCGTCGACATCGCCCCCTCCTACGGCCTGTTCATCGACGGCGAGTTCGTGGAGGCCGCCGACGGCAGGGTCTTCAAGACGGTCTCCCCGTCCACCGAAGAGGTCCTCTCCGAGGTCGCCCAGGCGGGCGAGGCGGACGTCGACCGTGCCGTGCAGGCCGCCCGCAAGGCCTTCGCGAAGTGGTCGGCGCTGCCGGGCGCCGAGCGCGCCAAGTACCTCTTCCGTATCGCCCGCATCATCCAGGAGCGCAGCCGCGAACTGGCCGTCCTGGAGACCCTGGACAACGGCAAGCCGATCAAGGAGACGCGCGACGCGGACCTCCCCCTGGTGGCGGCCCACTTCTTCTACTACGCGGGCTGGGCCGACAAGCTCGGCCACGCGGGCTTCGGCGCGAACCCCAAGCCCCTGGGCGTCGCGGGCCAGGTCATCCCCTGGAACTTCCCCCTCCTGATGCTGGCGTGGAAGATCGCCCCGGCGCTCGCCACCGGCAACACGGTGGTCCTGAAGCCCGCCGAGACGACCCCCCTCTCCGCCCTGTTCTTCGCGGACGTCTGCCGTCAGGCGGGCCTGCCGAAGGGCGTCGTCAACATCCTTCCCGGGTACGGCGACACGGGCGCCGCGCTCATCGCGCACCCGGACGTCAACAAGGTCGCCTTCACCGGCTCCACGGCCGTAGGCAAGGAGATCGCGCGGACCGTCGCCGGCACCCGCAAGAAGGTCACCCTCGAACTGGGCGGCAAGGGCGCCAACATCGTCTTCGACGACGCCCCCATCGACCAGGCGGTGGAAGGGATCGTCACCGGGATCTTCTTCAACCAGGGCCAGGTCTGCTGCGCGGGCTCCCGACTCCTCGTCCAGGAGTCGATCCAGGAAGAGTTGCTCGACTCGCTCAAGCGCCGCCTGTCCACGCTCCGCCTCGGCGACCCGCTGGACAAGAACACGGACATCGGCGCGATCAACTCCGCCGAGCAGCTCGCCCGGATCACCTCGCTCGTCGCGGCGGGCGAGGCGGAGGGCGCCGAACGCTGGTCCCCGGCCTGTGAACTCCCCTCCTCCGGCTACTGGTTCGCCCCGACGCTCTTCACGAACGTCACCCAGGCGCACACCATCGCCCGCGACGAGATCTTCGGCCCGGTGCTCTCGGTCCTCACCTTCCGCACCCCGGACGAGGCCGTCGCCAAGGCCAACAACACCCAGTACGGCCTGTCGGCGGGCATCTGGACGGAGAAGGGTTCACGGATCCTCGCCGTCGCGAACAAGCTGCGCGCCGGTGTCGTCTGGTCCAACACGTTCAACAAGTTCGACCCCACCTCGCCGTTCGGCGGCTACAAGGAGTCGGGCTTCGGCCGCGAGGGCGGTCGCCACGGCCTGGAGGCGTACCTCGATGTCTGACCCCCGAGTGGACACACGGCCGGACCCGCGTCTGTCCGTCTTCAAGACCTACAAGCTGTACGTGGGCGGGAAGTTCCCGCGTTCCGAGAGCGGCCGGGTGTACGAGGTGAGCGACGCGAAGGGCAAGTGGCTGGCGAACGCCCCCCTCTCCTCCCGCAAGGACGCCCGTGACGCGGTCGTCGCCGCGCGCAAGGCGTTCGGCGGCTGGTCCGGGGCCACGGCGTACAACCGCGGCCAGATCCTCTACCGCGTCGCCGAGATGCTGGAGGGCCGCAAGGAGCAGTTCGTCCGCGAGGTGGCCGACGCGGAGAGCCTGTCGAAGCCGAAGGCGACCGCCCAGGTCGACGCGGCGATCGACCGCTGGGTCTGGTACGCGGGCTGGACCGACAAGATCGCCCAGGTGGTAGGGGGCGGAAACCCGGTCGCAGGGCCCTACTTCAACCTCTCCTCCCCCGAACCGACCGGCGTGGTCGTCGTCCTCGCCCCCCAGGAGTCCTCGTTCCTGGGCCTGGTGTCGGTCCTGGCCCCCGTGATCGCCACCGGCAACACGGCGATCGTCGTCGCCAGCGAGAAGTCCCCGCTCCCGGCCCTCTCCCTCGGCGAGGTCCTGGCCACCTCGGACGTACCCGGCGGAGTCGTCAACATCCTCTCCGGCCGTACGTCGGAGATCACCCCGTCCCTCGCCGCACACCAGGACGTCAACGCGATCGACCTGGCGGGCGCGGACGAGGCACTGGCCAAGGAACTGGAGATCGCGGCAGCCGACAACCTCAAACGCGTCCTCCGTCCACAGACTGTGGACAACGCGGAGTGGTTCGCCACCCCGGGCACCGAACGCATGACCGCCTTCCTGGAGACGAAGACGGTCTGGCACCCCACGGGCGCGCTGGGCGCATCGGGCTCGTCGTATTAGAAACAACCTCCGGCCGTCCCCCCAGGAGGCGGCCGGAGGCCGCCCCTTAGGGGCGCGGGGAACTGCGCGACCGGCCACGACGCACTCGCACCCGGCAACGGTCAGCACCTCCCCACCCCTTCCCCGCACCGCACATCAACCCCCCAAGACCCCCAATGCCTGCCCCAGCACCGGAATGCTCCCGATCGACTGCGCCTGAGCAACAGGCGCAGTCAGCATCTGCGAAGCAACCGGCTGGAAGTCGGACAGCTGCGTGGCAACCCCGTTGTCCAGCGGGTCAACCCCCGTCCCCGCCAGCGGATTCGGCTTGAGCCCCTGAACCGGCCCCGTGACATACCCGACCGAGCCCGTGAGCGCAGCCAACCCCGCCTGCGGGTCGATCTGCCCCAGCGAGGTGCTGGGGTTGGCCCGCATGACGTCCACCGCAGGTCCCCCCTCGGCCGCGGCGGCCGTCGCCGCACCCGCCCCCAGGGCAACGCCCGTGGCCGCGAGGGCGATCAGGGCACGCTGGGCGGTCTGGGCGGTCTGGTTCTGGGAGGACGCGTGTCGTGCCATGACTGGTTGCCACCTTCTGGTACGCCGGGTAATCAGGTCGACACGAAGGGTAGTTGAGGTGTGACGCACCTTTCAAAGCCGACCCGCGGGGTCGGCAGCGGGGCCCCCGATGCCCCACACTGGTGTCTCGTGACCTCCCACCCGCCCATACCCACCCGAGTCGTGCTGCTCTGCGGCCCTTCCGGCTCCGGCAAGTCCCTCGTCGCCGCCCGCTCCGGCCTCCCGGTCCTGCGGCTCGACGACTTCTACAAAGAGGGCACCGACCCGACGCTGCCGCAGGTTCTGGGAAGCACCGACATCGACTGGGACCACCCCGAGTCGTGGGACGCGGACACGGCGGTCGCCGCGATCACCGAGCTGTGCCGCACGGGTCGTACGGACGTGCCGGTGTACGACATCTCGCTGAGCGCCCGTACCGGCGAGGAGCGCGTCGACATCGGCCGCACTCCGCTGTTCATCGCGGAGGGCATCTTCGCCGCCGAGATCGTGGAGCGCTGCCAGGAGGAGGGTGTCCTCGCGGACGCGCTCTGCCTGAGCCGGGGCCCGGTCAAGACGTTCCGCCGGCGCTTCCTGCGGGATCTGCGCGAGGGCCGCAAGTCGGTGCCGTTCCTGCTGCGCCGCGGCTGGCGCCTGATGCGCGCCGAGCGTTCCATCGTGGCCCGCCAGACGGCCCTGGGCGCGTACGCGTGCGACCGGGACGAGGCGATGGGCAGGCTCGCGGACGCGGCGGCGGGCACCAGGACCTACGTACGCACCACATAGACAACCGGGAACGCGCGGACACACACCGAAGCGGGACTGGATGGACCCCCCGGCCCTCCAGCCCCGCTCCTTTTTTGGTGCTCCCCCGCGGCCCCCCGACCCCGGTGGTTCCCCCCTGGTGGTGCTCCCCCGTGCTTCCCCCGTCTACCGCTCCCCCGTCTTCACCGCTCCCCCGAGCGGTGCCCCCCCCGGACCTTCAGGCGACAAGCTCCCCGAAGGACTCCTCCTCGTCACGGCCGAAGCTGAGGACCTCGTCCTCGCGCATCCGGCGGAGCGACCGCCAGATGCTGGACTTCACCGTGCCGACACTGATGTCGAGGATCTCCGCGATCTCCGGGTCGGTGCGGCCCTCGTAGTAACGGAGGACCAGCATCGTGCGCTGGAGTTCGGGCAGCCGGGCCAGCGCCTGCCACAGGACGGCGCGCAGTTCGGTGCCGCGCATCGCGTCCGTGTCGCCGGGCGTCTCCGGCAGTTCCTCGGTCGGGTACTCGTTCAGCTTGCGGCGGCGCCACGCGCTGATGTGCAGGTTCGTCATGGTGCGGCGGAGGTAGCCCCCGACCGCTGCCTTGTCACTGATCCGGTCCCAGGCGCGGTACGTCGAGAACAGCGCGCTCTGGAGCAGGTCCTCGGCCTCGAAGCGGTCACCGGTGAGGTGGTAGGCGGTTGCGTACAGGGAGGCGCGGCGCTCCTGGACGTAGGCGGTGAACTCCGCCTCCGACAGCGAACGGCGCTCCCCCGTGGATTCCTCCCTGTACGCGGCCCCCGTACCCCCCGTGGTACCGCTGCCGCTTCCCCCCGTGTGTGCGTCAACCACCGACATGTACGTCGTGTGCTGACGCCCGGTGCCGCGAACGCACCCCCGCCCGTTCACGGCACCGGACTTCTCAGTGACCCGGGTGACGTCGTGCAGACGCGTGATCACTGCGTTCGCGCTCGTGCTGTGCAGCGTGTTCATCTCGCGCCCCCCGTCGTGGACTTACCCGGACTTCGGCTTGGTTCGTGGTGCTTCCTTGCCTGTGCCGAGAAGCTTGCCCAAGCCACTTCATGACGGTGTCCGCCGACTGTCACAGGCGTGCAACAGGGCCCCTTCCGCAGGAACGGCTCAGCACACCCACAGCGAGTCCACAGTGAGGGGCGATATGTACCCGCGGTGCCCCGAAATCACCCGACAATCGCCGGACAATGACCCGACAATCGCCTGGCAGTCGCAGCCCGGCCCGGCCATGGGCCAGAATGCATCCGTGCCTTCCCTGTTGCTGATCGAGGACGACGACGCCATCCGTACGGCACTGGAGCTGTCTTTGACGCGCCAGGGCCACCGGGTAGCCACCGCTGCCACCGGTGAGGACGGTCTGAAACTGCTGCGTGAGCAGCGGCCGGATCTGATCGTCCTGGATGTGATGCTGCCCGGAATCGACGGATTCGAGGTGTGCCGGCGCATCCGGCGCACCGACCAGCTGCCGATCATCCTGCTCACCGCGCGCAGCGACGACATCGACGTGGTGGTCGGGCTGGAGTCCGGCGCCGACGACTATGTCGTCAAACCCGTGCAGGGGCGGGTGCTCGACGCCCGTATCCGTGCGGTGCTGCGGCGCGGGGAGCGTGAGTCCAACGACTCGGCGTCCTTCGGTTCGCTGGTCATCGACCGCTCGGCGATGACGGTGACGAAGAACGGCGAGGATCTGCAGCTGACGCCCACCGAGCTGCGGCTGCTCCTTGAGCTGAGCCGGCGGCCCGGTCAGGCGCTGTCCCGGCAGCAGTTGCTGCGGCTGGTCTGGGAGCACGACTACCTGGGCGACTCCCGGCTGGTCGACGCGTGTGTGCAGCGGCTGCGCGCGAAGGTCGAGGACGTCCCGTCGTCGCCCACGCTGATCCGTACCGTCCGTGGCGTCGGCTACCGGCTGGACTCGCCTCAGTGACGAAACCGCAGGACAAGCTCCGTGGCTGGGCCGCGGCACGCAAGGCGATACTTTCCGGGCTGCGCTTCACCAGCCTGCGGCTGCGGCTGGTCGTGGTGTTCGGCCTGGTGGCACTGACGGCGGCCGTGTCGGCGTCCGGGATCGCGTACTGGCTGAACCGCGAGGCGGTGCTCACGCGTACGCAGGACGCGGTGCTGCGCGACTTCCAGCAGGAGATGCAGAACCGCGCGGGCGCGCTGCCGGCCCACCCCACGCAGGACGAACTCCAGCACACGGCGGGCCAGATGGCCGCCAGCAGCCAGCGGTTCAGTGTGCTGCTGGTCGCCGAGGACGGCAGTGGGCGGACGGTCGTCGGCAACTCCGGGGCGCTGGACACCTTTTCGCTGACGGACGTGCCCAAGTCGCTGCGTACGGCGGTCGGCAAGGAGCAGTCGATCACGTCGAGCAACAAGTACCCGTACCACCTGTACTGGCAGCGGATCATCGACGGCGACAAGCCGTACCTGGTCGCGGGCACGAAGGTGATCGGCGGGGGTCCGGCCGGGTACATGCTGAAGTCGCTGGAGCCCGAGGAGAAGGACCTCAACTCGCTTGCCTGGTCGCTGGGCATCGCCACCGGCCTCGCGCTGATCGGCTCGGCACTGCTCGCGCAGGCCGCCGCGACGACCGTACTGAAGCCGGTGCACCGCCTCGGCATCGCGGCCCGCCGACTCGGCGAGGGCAAACTGGACACACGCCTCCGAGTGTCGGGCACGGACGAACTGGCCGACCTGGCCCGGACGTTCAACCACACGGCGGAGGCGCTGGAGACCCGGGTGGCCGACATGAGCGCCCGGGACGAGGCCTCGCGGCGGTTCGTGGCGGACATGTCCCACGAACTGCGTACGCCGCTCACCGCGATCACCGCCGTGACGGAGATCCTCGAAGAGGAACTGGACGCGGAGACCGGCAGCATCGACCCGATGATCGAACCGGCGGTGAAGCTGGTGGTCAGCGAGACACGGCGGCTCAACTCCCTGGTGGAGAACCTGATGGAGGTCACCCGCTTCGACGCGGGCACCGCCCGCCTCGTCCTCGACTACGTCGACATCGCCGACCAGATCACCGCCTGCATCGACGCCCGCGCCTGGCTGGACGCGGTCGACCTGGACGCCGAGCGCGGCATCATGTCCCGGCTCGACCCGCGCCGCCTGGACGTCATCCTGGCCAACCTCATCGGCAACGCCCTCAAGCACGGCGGCTCGCCGGTACGGGTGTCGGTGAGTGTGTCCGACGACGACGCCGCCGATGACGACCTGCTGATCGAGGTACAGGACCACGGTCCGGGCATCCCCGAGGACGTGTTGCCGCACGTCTTCGACCGCTTCTACAAGGCGAGCGCCTCCCGCCCCCGCTCCGAGGGCAGCGGCCTCGGCCTGTCCATCGCCCTGGAGAACGCCCACATCCACGGCGGCGAGATCACCGCCGCCAACTCCCCGAAGGGCGGCGCGGTGTTCACCCTGCGGCTGCCGAGGGACCCGTCAACCCTGACGGAGCCCCCACCCGACCCGAACGGCGCGAACGGCAACGGGGAGGGCGCGTGAGGAACGTACGGAGCGTACGGGGTGGACAGGGCGCGCGGGGCCTGGAGAGCGCGCTGGGCGTACCGTCCGCGCGGGGCGTGCGCCGGGGGCTGGCCGTGCCGCTGCTCGCCGCGCTGCTCACCGGCTGCGGGATCCGCGCCACCGAGGTCCCGACGGACTTCGGCCCGGCGCCCTCCCGGGTCCCGTGCTCCCTCTCCGACGTCGCCGCACCCTCCGCGTCGGACGCCGCCGCGCAGTCGGCCGGGGGCGTCCCCGTCCAGGTGTTCCTCCTGTGCGCCTCCCAGCTGGTCACCGTCGACCGCTCGGTGCGCGTCCCGGACGGTACGGGGGAGGCCGAGCGGCGCGTCCTGGTGGCCCAGGGCCTCCTGGACGAACTGGCGGAGACCCCGTCGGCCGACGAGACCGAGGCGGGCTACACGACGGACGTACGCGGCGGCATGAGCGTGAGCGGCCCCGGCCCGCGGGACCCCGAGGACACCCTCCGCCTGAGCACGTCCCCGAACGACCTCGCCTCCTACGCCCTCGCCCAGATCGTCTGCACCTTCTCCGACTCGGCAGCAGCCGAGGGAGACGGCTCCGTGGTCCTGGGCGGCCCGGACACCACTCCACTGCGTCGATACGCGTGCACGCCGGAGGTCCGCTCACGCCCGGGAGCCCAGGTTCCGCCATCGTCGGACGTCAACGGCAGCTGACCTGAGGGGCGCGGGGAACTGCGCGACCAGCCCCCACCGACCCGCAGCCAACGAACGCACCGATCCCCGTGTGGCACACAACTCACCCCCCTGCACGAGCACACCCCGGAACCGATCGTGCCGACCCCCGCGTCTTGGGGGACGTGCAGCGTCAACGCTCGGGCGGCAAAAGCGCCGCGATCCGCATCCGCGCGGCGGGAGGTGTCCTCCTCGTCGCCCATCTCGCGCTCGTCGCCTGGCTCACGCTGCGCCCCCTCGACGTCCCGTGGCAACTGCCCGCCAACCTGCGCCCCTTCGCGGGCATACGGGCCGACCTGGCCCTCGGCTGGCCGGAGGCGGCCCGGCGCATCGCGGAGGGGCTCGCACTGCTGGCCCCACTGGGTGTGCTGCTCCCGATGGCGGGCGGCCGTCTCGACGTCTCCCCGCTCGCGTCCCTGTTCCGTACGGTCATGGCGGGCGCCATGCTGTCGCTCGGCATCGAGCTGCTGCAGACCGGCGTACCCGGCCAGGTCGTGGACGTCGACTCGCTGCTCCTGAACACGGTGGGCGTGGGCCTCGCCCATGTCGCCGTGGTGCCCCTCGTACGGTCCTGGCTGCGCCGCAGGAGCGACCGCAGGCGCCGGGCGACCATCCGTACGGAGGAAGCGACTCAGGGTCGTACCCCGACGATTCCCAGGGTCGGGATCGCCCCGTAGAGCGACGCTTCGTCCCCTGTGCGTCCGTAACGTTGAGTGCAGATGAGCCGCCCGGACAAGCCGGGCAGGCCCGGTGACTCACCGAACTCGAACTCGGACCCGACCTCGCATAGGAGACGTTATGGCCCGCCTTGCCCGCCCCACCAACGGCCGCATGATCGGCGGAGTGTGTGCCGCGCTGGCACGGCGCTTCGGGATGTCCGCGACGACGATGCGCGTGATCTTCGTGCTCTCGTGTCTGCTGCCCGGCCCGCAGTTCCTGCTCTACATAGCCCTGTGGATCCTGCTCCCCTCCGAGAAGTACGAGGACAAGGCCCGCGCCGCCTGGTAGTCGTCCCGCACACACGCCGATGGGGCGCACCCCCGGGCTACGGAGGTGCGCCCCATCGGCGCGTTCACGGGACGGTTCAGCCCAGCGGAATCCCGTTCACGGGGAGGCCGTGCGTGGGCAGACCCTGCAGCGGGAGGCCGCCGAGCAGACCGGCGACCGGCGCGGTCGGGCCCTCGGACGCCAGCTTCGCGACGGCAGGCTGTGCGGCGGCCACACCAGCGCCGAGCGCGCTCTGACCCTGCGCCACGGCCTCGGCGGCACCCGGCAGCGCCTGCGACACGCTCTCCACGGGCAGCGTCTGGGTCACGGTGCCCAGCGCGGCGGAGTCCGGGAGGGCGGGGAGGGCCGGGGCGGCGTTGGCGGCACCCGCACCCGCCGCGGCGAAGGCGGCACCGAGAGCGGCGACACCGAGGGTCTTGGCAGCAGACTGCTTCATAGTGAATGCGTCCTTGAATGCGATGACGGGGATGTGAGCGGTCCAAGACCGTAAACATGCCCGGCGGTCCGCCGCAAACAGCGGAAAGCGGCCGAGTCGCACCGACCGACCGCTTTCCGCCCGCCCTCGATCAGTCCTGCTCCTCGACAGAACCGCTGGTGGAGGCGGTCTGCCGGAACAACCATTCGGATTTCAGCTCGGCGTAGCCGGGCTTGATGACGTCATTGATCATCGCGAGTCGTTCATCGAAAGGAATGAATGCTGACTTCATAGCATTGACCGAGAACCATTGCAGGTCGTCGAGCGTGTAACCGAACGCCTCGACAAGATGCTCGAATTCACGGCTCATTCCGGTACCTGACATCAGCCGATTATCGGTATTTACGGTCGCGCGAAAATGCAGCCGCCGGAGCAGCCCGATGGGGTGTTCGGCGTAGGAGGCGGCGGCACCGGTCTGGAGGTTGGAGCTGGGGCACAGTTCGAGGGGGATGCGCTTGTCCCGTACATAGGAGGCCAGGCGGCCGAGCTTCACCGTGCCGTCGTCCTGGACCTGGATGTCGTCGATGATGCGCACCCCGTGGCCGAGCCGGTCGGCGCCGCACCACTGGAGGGCCTGCCAGATGGAGGGGAGCCCGAAGGCCTCACCGGCGTGGATGGTGAAGTGGTTGTTCTCGCGCTTGAGGTACTCGAAGGCGTCGAGATGCCGGGTGGGCGGGAAGCCGGCCTCGGCACCGGCGATGTCGAACCCGACGACGCCCAAGTCGCGGTAGCGGTTGGCGAGTTCGGCGATCTCCAGGGAGCGGGCGGCATGCCGCATGGCGGTGAGCAGCGCTCCGACCCGAATCCGGTGGCCGTTCTCGCGAGCCCGCCTTTCCCCCTCCCGGAAGCCCTCGTTGACGGCCTCGACGACCTCTTCGAGGGTGAGCCCGGCTTCGAGGTGCTGCTCGGGCGCGTACCGCACCTCGGCGTAGACGACACCGTCCTCGGCGAGGTCCTCGGCACACTCGGCGGCGACCCGGACGAGGGCGTCACGGGTCTGCATGACGGCGCAGGTGTGGGCGAAGGTCTCCAAGTACCGCTCCAGGGAACCGGAGTCGGCGGCGTCCCGGAACCAGGCGCCGAGCTTGTCGGGGTCGGTCTCGGGGAGTTGGGAGTAACCCGTCTCCAGGGCCAGGTCGACGATGGTGCCGGGGCGCAGGCCGCCGTCGAGGTGGTCGTGGAGGAGGACCTTGGGGGCGCGGCGGATCTGGTCCGGGGTGGGGCTGGGCCCGGGACCGGGGTTCGCGCCGGCGCTCTGGGTCGTCTGTTGCGTCTGCTGACTCGTCGTCCGATCACTCTCGCTCGTCATTTCCGCACTCTAACTCCTACGCGCGTAGATCGCCTGTCCTGTTTCCCGTTTCTTCGCCTGTACGTTTCCGCCGATACGTAATGGTGACCGCGCCGACAGGTCTCGTACACCGTTGCTTCTGACACTGTTCTGTCATGGCACACCAAGTGACGCCGGTGCGACAGGCCCGGCTGGGGAGGGCACTGGGACCGGAGCCGACATCGGTGAGCGGCGCGGTTCTGCTGCTTCCCGGCGGTGACGAGGTATCGACGCGCAGGCCGTCACCGCTGCTGGCGGCGGCCTCCGTACGGGCGTTGGGCCGCCGACTCGCCCGCGCGGGCCGTACGGACGGACTGGCCGTGCACGTCGTCCACTACCGCTACCGCGGCTGGAACGGCAGCGAGGCGCAGCTCGCGCACGACGCGCGCTGGGCCACCGACGAGATCGTCCGGCGGTACGGCGATGTCTCCGTGTGCCTCGCCGGCGTCGACATGGGCGGCCGGGCGGCGCTGCGCGCGGCGGATCACGAGGCCGTCAACTCCGTACTGGCGCTGGCGCCTTGGCTCCCCGAGGACGACATGGCGGCGCCGCCGGAGCCGGTACGGCAGCTGAGCGGGCGACGCGTGCTGATCGTGCACGGCACGAACGACGAACGGACCGATCCTGAACTGTCGTTCCGGTTCGCGGCGCGGGCGAAGAAGGCGAATCGGGACATCTGTCGGTTCGAAGTGCATGCGGATGGGCACGGGTTGCATCAGTACCGGCAGGAGGTGCATGCGTTGGCGGAGGATTTCGTGATGGGGGTTTTGTTCGGGCGGGGGTTTTCTCGGCCGGTGGAGGATGCGCTGGTGGCTCCGCCGCCGTTGGGGTTGAGGATGCCGTTGGCTGCGGGGTTCGGTAGGTCTCTGCGGCGGTAGGTTTGGGGTGGTTCGGGTTGTGTTCGGGGTGCCGGCCGGTGGGGGCTTGTCGCGCAGTTCCCCGCGCCCCTGGGGAATGCCCCTCAGCCGGATAGCAGGTTGCCCTTTCTTGCCAAGAGGAAGCGCTTGAAGGCGGCCACTGGCGGAGTGTCCGGGTGGCCGTCGAGCCAAGCCACTCCGATTTCCCTTGCCGCTCGTGGCGATGTGACCGTCAGTTCTGCAACTCCCGGGCGGGGGACGGCCGGTGGAGGCAGGAGCGCCACGCCCAGCCCGGCCGCGACCAAGCCCCTCAACGTCTCGGCCTCCTCGCCCTCGAAGGCGATGCGCGGGCGGAAGCCTGCCTCCTTGCAGAGGTCGTCTGTGATGCGGCGGAGGCCGTAGCCGGGTTCGAGGGTGACGAAGGTTTCGTCGGCTGCCTCCGCCAGGCGGACTCGTCTGCGGGTGGCGAGGCGGTGGTCGGCGGGGACGACGAGGCGGAGCTTCTGTTCGTCGAGGCGGCGGGCGACCAGGTCGGGGGCGTCGGGGACGGGGGAGGTGAGGCAGAGGTCGAGTTCGCCGGAGCGGAGGCGTTCGATCATCGCTTCGCCGTAGTTCTGTACGAGGGTGAAGCGGACGCGGGGATGGTCGGCGCGGAAGGCGTGCAGCAGGCCGGGTACGGTCTCGGCGCCCATGGTGTGCAGAAAGCCGAAGGCGACCTTGCCGGTGGCGGGGTCGGCGTCGGCGCGTACCTCGTCGGCGGCCCGTTCGATCTCGGCGAGGGCCCGCTCGACGGAGGCCAGGAAGGTGCGGCCTGCCGGGGTGAGGGAGACCGTCCGGCCCCTGCGCGCGAACAGGTCGACGCCCAGATCCTGCTCCAGGCGGACCATCGCGCGGGAGAGCGTCGACTGCGGGACCTGCATCTCCTGGGCGGCGCGCGTGACGTGCTCCGTGCGGGCGACTCCGGCGAAGTAGGAGAGCCGTGGGGCGAGGAGGGTGACGATGTCTTCTGTGTCACTGGACGGTGACAGGCGGGCTGCTGACCTCTGCTGATGCACCATGGGAACGATTATGGGGTTTCCGTGCATTGGACGGATGAACGGGGGCGTACGTAACTTCGAGGCATGCCTGCTGCCAGTACCGGGGCGCCCATGCTTGTGGGTGCCGCCTCTCCTTCACGCCCCGTCTCCGACTCCCGTATGGCCCCGGGTGGGCCCGGCTACCGCCGGATGAGCTTCGCGCTCTTCCTCGCGGGCGTCGCGACCTTCGCCCTCCTCTACTCCACGCAGGCACTGCTGCCGCTGATCTCAGGCGAGTTCGGGGTGGCGGCGAGCGACGCGAGCTGGACGGTGTCGGCGGCGACCGGTGGGCTGGCCCTGTTCGTCCTCCCGATGAGCGCGCTGTCGGAACGGTTCGGGCGGCGTACGTTGATGACGGCGTCCCTGGTCGTGGCGGTGACGGTCGGGCTGCTGGTGCCGTTCGCCCCGTCGCTGGGCGCGCTGATCGCGCTGCGGGCGGTGCAGGGCGCGGCGCTGGCGGGACTGCCGGCGTCGGCGACGGCGTATCTGGCCGAGGAGGTCCGCCCGAAGGCGCTGATCACGGCCATCGGTCTGTTCGTGGCCGGCAACAGCGTGGGCGGGATGAGCGGGCGGGTCATCACCGGCTGGGTCGCGCAGGAGTGGGGCTGGCGGGCGGCGGTGGCTGTGATCGGTGTGGTGGCCCTTGGCTGTGCGGTGGCCTTCCGGCTGCTGCTGCCTGCGCCGCGTCACTTCCGTACGGGTTCGCTGCGGCCCCGGGTGCTGGTGCGCACGGTCCGTACGCATCTGGCGAACCCGTTGCTGCGGCGGCTGTACGCGATCGGCGCGCTGTTCATGACGGTGTTCGGCGGGGTCTACACGGTGATCGGGTACCGCCTGACGGAGGCCCCGTTCAGCCTGCCGCAGGGTGTGGTCGGGTCGATCTTCCTGGTGTACCTGGTGGGTACGGTGTCGGCGTCGACGGCGGGGAAGCTGGTGGCTCGGCTGGGGCGGCGAGGTGCGCTGTACCTGGCGGGCGGCACGACGACGGCGGGCCTGCTGTTGTCTCTGTCCGACTCGCTCGGGCTGGTTCTGCTGGGCCTGGTGCTGATCACGGCGGGGTTCTTCGCGGGGCACGCGGTGGCGTCGTCTGCGGTGAGCCATACGGCGAAGGAGGGGCGGGCGCAGGCTTCGGCGCTGTATCAGTCGGCGTACTACCTGGGCTCCAGCATCGGCAGTGCGGTGGGCGCGGTGGCGTTCCACGCGGGGGGCTGGTCGGGGACCGTGGGGATGGGGCTGCTGGCGGTGCTCGGGGTTGTGGGGATCACGGTGCTGGGGTCGCGGGCGGCGCGGAGTGTGCGGGTGTCGGCGACTGCGTGACCAGGCTTTTCTCGCCCCCGCCGCCCCTACCCGTCCCATCCTCGGGGGCTCCGCCCCCGAACCCCCGTATCGCGCTGAACGCGCTCGTCCTCAAACGCCGGACG
>NZ_JBIAQP010000023.1:0-246387 GCF_042889145.1 Streptomyces sp. NPDC002680 | reverse complement strand
CTGGATAGTCAGCCCGTCCGGCGTTTGAGGACAAAGGGGGGTCTGGGGGCGCAGCCCCCAGAAGGATGGGACGGGTAGGGGCGGCGGGGGCGAAAACCTTCCCACCTGCGCCTTCTCTCGCACCACGCGCCGTTGTCAGTGGGCTGCGCTAGCTTTCATCGTGTTGGGTCGCGATGGGGCGACGGAGACAGCCATGGGGTGGGTTGGCGATGGGTGACGGCACTGCTACCGCTACGACGGATCTCGATCTGCAGCTCGAACGACATCGCGTCGAGCTGACCGGCTACTGCTACCGCATGCTCGGCTCCTCCTTCGAGGCCGAGGACGCCGTGCAGGACACCATGGTCCGCGCCTGGCGGAGTTACGAGAAGTTCGAGGGGCGGTCCAGTCTGCGTTCTTGGCTGTATCGCATCGCCACAAATGTCTGCCTGGACATGCTCACCGCCGGCAACAAGCGCGCCCGCCCCATGGACCTCACCGACTCCACCCCCCTCGCCCGAGCCGCCCTCTCTCCCCGCCCGGACAACACCTGGCTGGAGCCGATGCCGGACGCCCGCGTACTGCCCACCGTCGAGGACCCGGCGGAGGCAGCCGTGGCCAAGGAGTCCGTCCGGCTCGCCTTCATGGCCGCCCTGCAGCAACTCCCCGCGAAACAACGGGCCGTGCTGATCCTCCGCGAAGTGCTGGCCTGGAAGGCGAGCGAGGTCGCCGAGCTGCTCGACACCTCTGTCGCGTCCGTCAACAGTGCCCTCCAGCGGGCCCGCGCCACCCTCGCCGAACGCGATCACAGCGGCGCCGACGCCGCCGTCTCCGACCCGCTCGACGAGGAGCAGCAGAAGCTCCTTGAGCGCTACGTCGCCGCGTTCGAGGGGTACGACATGACGGCCCTCACCGCGCTGCTGCACGAGGACGCCGTCATGACGATGCCGCCGTTCGACCTGTGGCTGACCGGGCCGGCGGACATCACGGGCTTCATGACGACCCTCGGCGCCGCCTGCGCGGGCTCGCACCTCGTGCCGGTCTCCGTCAACGGCCTGCCGGGCTTCGCCCAGTACAAGCCGGACGAGGAGACGGGCGGCTTCTCCCCCTGGGCGGTCCAGGTGCTGGAGATCTCAGACGGCCGGATCACCGGGTTCCACTGCTTCCTCGACACGAAGCGCTGGTTCCCGCTCTTCGGTCTCCCCTCCTCGTTCCCTCTCGACGTCGAAGGTGAGGCCGACCAGGTCCAGGAGGGCGAGTAGGGCCGGTACCGGGTCCCGGAGGCGGATCCGGCCTCCGGACCTGCGGGCCGTGAGCTGGAGGCGGGCCAGTAGTTCCACCGCGTCCAGGCCCGGTGGGCCCAGCCCCGCCACATCGCACACCACCACCCCGCTCCCGCCGGCCCCCAGCAGCGCCCGCACGTCCTCGCACAGCCCCGGCACCTCATCCCTGGTGACGGGGCCGGTCAGCACGAGTACAGCCGGTGTCATGGCATCCACGATCGGTAGACCGGGCAGCCACCCGTAACTCATCGCCCGCCTCTACTCCCGGCTGCCTCGCCCACCCGTTGAGATCGCTTTGACTCGCGCCCTTCCTCCCCCGGAGAGTGCGTGTATGCCCCACGAACCGGCCCCGCCCGCGATACCCCACGGCCTCCTTCCCTCCCCGCCCGCGAAGGAGGCTCCGTGCAGGGGGTGTTGACCGGGTTCGCGGTGATCGCCGTGGTCATCGGCGTCGGTTATGTCATCGGGCTGCGCGGCTACCTCGGGGACAACGGACGCGAGGTCCTGACCAAGCTCGCCTTCCACGTGGCGACTCCGGCCCTGCTGTTCACCACGCTCGCCAAGGCCGACCTGTCGGTGATCTTCTCCAGCCGGCTCCTGGTCACCGCGCTGAGCACGATCGCGGCGGCGAGTGTCTTCATCGCGGTGGGCGTCGTACGCCGCTGGGGCATCGGTCGTACGACGATCGGTGCCCTCTGCTCCAGCTACGTCAACTCCGGCAACCTCGGTATCCCGATCGCCGTGTATGTGCTGGGGGACGCCTCGCTCGTCGCACCGGTGCTGCTGTTCCAGCAGATCGTGGTCACGCCGATCGCGCTGACCGTCCTCGATCTCACGAGCACCGGTGAGAAGGGCCCGCTCTGGCGGCAGTTGATCACGCCGTTGCGCAATCCGATCGCCGTTGGTTCGCTCTCCGGGGTGCTGGTGTCGGCGACGGGGCTCACCGTCCCCGCACCGGTCATGGACCCGCTGACCCTGATCGGCAACATGTCCGTGCCTGCCGTGCTGCTGGCCTTCGGGATCTCGCTGTCCGGCAGCACCCTGCCGTTGCGCGGCTCCGAGCGGACTCCCGTACTGCTGTCGGTCGCCCTGAAGTCGGTCGGTCAGCCGTTGGCCGCCTGGGCGCTGGGCGCCGGTGTCTTCGGCCTGCACGGCGCGCCCCTGCTCGACGTGGTGGTGACCTCGGCGCTGCCCGCCGCCCAGAACCTGTTCACGTACGCGGGCCGCTACCGCGTGGCGGAGACCCTGGCCCGCGAGTCGATCCTGCTGTCGACGATCCTGGCCGTGCCGGTGCTGGTGGTCGTGGCCGCCCTGCTGGGCTGACCAACCAGAGCCTGGGAGAGGCCTCCCCCTCCCAGGCCGCACGCCTACCGGCTCAGGCGATCCGCTCCAGCACCACCGGCGCCGCCGCGAAGTCCGTCCCCGCCGCGCCGATGTCGTACGAGCCCTCGACCGCCTGGAGGGCGTACTCGAAGCGCTCCGGGGTGTCCGTGTGGAGGGTCAGCAGGGGCTGGCCCGCCGTGACCGTGTCGCCGGGCTTGGCGTGCAGCTCGACGCCCGCGCCCGCCTGCACCGGGTCCTCCTTGCGCGCACGCCCCGCACCGAGCCGCCAGGCGGCGACGCCGACGCCGTACGCGTCCAGGCGGGTCAGGACGCCCGAGGCCGGGGCCTTGATGACGTGCTGCTCCTTCGAGGTGGGCAGGGGGGCGTCCGGGTCGCCGCCCTGGGCCGCGATCATGCGGCGCCAGACGTCCATCGCCGAACCGTCGGCCAGCGCCTTCGCCGGGTCGGCGTCCTTCACACCGGCCGCGTCGAGCATCTCGCGGGCCAGGGCGAGCGTCAGTTCGACCACGTCGGATGGGCCGCCGCCTGCCAGGACCTCCACCGACTCCCGTACCTCCAGCGCGTTGCCCGCCGTCAGGCCGAGCGGAGTCGACATGTCGGTCAGCAACGCAACCGTCTTCACCCCGTGGTCCGTCCCCAACCCCACCATCGTGGACGCCAACTCCCGTGCGTCCTCGATCGTCTTCATGAAGGCGCCCGTGCCCACCTTCACGTCCAGGACCAGGGAGCCGGTGCCCTCCGCGATCTTCTTCGACATGATCGAGGACGCGATCAGCGGGATCGCCTCCACCGTGCCCGTCACGTCCCGCAGGGCGTACAGCTTCTTGTCGGCGGGGGCCAGACCGTCGCCCGCCGCGCAGATCACCGCACCTGTGGTGTCCAGGACGTGCAGCATCTCCTCGTTCGACAGCAGCGCGCGCCAGCCCGGGATCGACTCCAGCTTGTCCAGCGTGCCGCCCGTGTGGCCGAGGCCTCGTCCTGACAACTGCGGTACGGCCGCCCCGCACGCCGCCACCAGAGGGGCCAACGGCAAGGTGATCTTGTCGCCCACGCCTCCCGTGGAGTGCTTGTCGGCCGTCGGGCGAGACAGGGTGTCGAAGTTCATGCGCTCGCCGGACGCGATCATCGCCGCCGTCCAGCGGGCGATCTCGCGGCGGTTCATGCCGTTGAGGAGGATCGCCATGGCGAGCGCGGACATCTGCTCGTCGGCGACCTCGCCGCGCGTGTACGCGTCGATGACCCAGTCGATCTGCTCGTCACTGAGTTCGCCGCGGTCCCGCTTGGTGCGGATGACGGAGATGACGTCCATGGCCATGGCTTGGCTTCCTTCCGGTGGTTCCAGTAGTTCTGAGAACCGGTCGTTCTGCGAAACTGTGCGGCCCCCCGGAGTCCGCGTGACTGATCAACTCAGCCGACCAACTCCAGGGGGCCGTACGGGAGTTACTTGGTGAGATGGTCCGGGCCGAAGGCCTGGGGAAGCATCTCGGAGAGGGGCAGGATGCCCGCCGGGGTCTCCAGGAGCAGGGTCGCGCCCCCGAACTCGTACAGCAGTTGTCGGCAGCGACCGCACGGGACGAGGATGTCGCCCTTGCCGTCGACGCACGTGAAGTGCGTCAGCCGGCCGCCGCCGGTGAGCTGGAGCTCGGAGACCAGGCCGCACTCGGCGCACAGCCCGATCCCGTACGACGCGTTCTCGACGTTGCAGCCCGAGACCGTGCGGCCGTCGTCGACCAGGGCCGCGGCGCCGACCGGGTAGCCGGAGTAGGGGGCGTACGCCCGGGACATCGCGTCCCTCGCCACCGCCCGCAGCTTCTCCCAGTCGGCCCCGGAGGCGCTCACTTGCCCTGCCCCCTGCGGTACGGCATGCCGTCCGCCTTGGGCATCCGCAGGCGCTGCGCCGAGAAGGAGAGCACCAGCAGCGTCACGATGTACGGCGCCGCCGTCACCAGCTGACGCGGGACCTCGTTCGTGTCGGCGTACCAGAAGAACATCAGGGCCGAGATGACCGCGGTGATCGCGGCGGGCACGTACCGCTTCTTCCACACCAGGTAGGCCACGCCGACCACCAGCAGGATCGCGAGCAGCAGGATCAGCGCGTGCACGTTGGTCGTGCCGCCGCGCAGGTTGAGGCTGTCGGTGTAGCCGAACAGGCCCGCGCCGAGGGCGAGTCCGCCCGGCATCCAGTTGCCGAAGATCATCGCGGCGAGGCCGATGTAGCCGCGCCCGGCCGTCTGGCCGTCGAGGTACACGTTCGAGGCGACGATCGACAGGAACGCGCCGCCGAGACCGGCGAAGCCGCCCGAGATGATCACTGCCAGGTACTTGTACTTGTAGACATTGACGCCGAGCGACTCGGCCGCCACCGGGTTCTCGCCGCAGGAGCGCAGACGCAGACCGAAGGCGGTGCGCCACAGGACCCACCAGGTGCCGGGTACGAGGGCCACCGCGATGACCGTCAGCGGGGAGAGGTCGGTGACCAGACCGCCCAGGAGGCCCCCGATGTCGGAGATCAGGAACCAGTGTTTCTGGTTGAGCGTGTCCAGCCAGCTGGACAGCCCTGGGATGTCGAAGGTGCCGAGGGAGTCGATCGGCGGGGACTGCTTGGAGGAGCCGCCCTCGGCGTTCTCGAAGGTGAACTTGGAGAGGTAGCGGGCGGTGCCGAGGGCCAGGATGTTGATGGCCACACCGGAGACGATGTGGTTGACGTTGAAGGTCACCGTCGCGATGGCGTGCAGGACGGCGCCGAGGGCACCGCCGATGATGCCGAAGACGATGCCCGTCCACGGGCCCCACTGGTAGCCGGCCCAGGCACCGAACCAGGTGCCGAGGATCATCATGCCTTCGAGGCCGATGTTGACGACGCCCGCGCGCTCGGACCACAGACCACCGAGGCCCGCGAGGCCGATCGGGACGGCGAGGCGGAGGGCCGTGGACATCTGGCCGGTGGAGGTGATGCCGTCGGCGCCGGTGATCAGACGCACGATCGACGTCAGGACCAGCACGCCCGCGATGATCAGCAGGAGTACCGGGAGCGAGATCCGGCGGCTGCCCTTGCCGGGCTGCTGCGCCTGCGGCTTGGCGATGGTCTGGGTGCTCATCGGGCCGCCACCTCCTTCTGGGTGGAGTTGTTGTCGGCGGCGGCCGCTGCCAGTTCGGCGCCGACCTGACGCTGCTGGCGGCGCAGACCCCACTGACGTACGGCCTCGTACGAGATGACGACCGCGAAGACGATCAGGCCCTGCATGATGGTGGCGATCTCCTTCTCGTACGCCACCGGGGTCGCGTAGTCGAGAGCGGGGGACGCCTTGTCGAGGAAGGCCCACAGCAGCGCGGCGAACGCGATGCCGCCGGGGTTGTTGCGGCCGAGGAGGGCGATGCCGATGGCGGTGAAGCCGAGGCCCGCCGGGAAGCTCAGGCTGTAGGTGTGGACCTCGCCGAGCAGCAGCGGCAGGCCGGACATGCCCGCCACACCGCCGGAGATCAGCATCGAGATGAGGACCATGCGCTTGGCGTCGACGCCGGAGGCCGCGGCGGCCGACTCGGACTCACCGGTGGCCCGGAGGTCGAAGCCGAAGCGGGTGCGGTTGAGGACGAACCAGAACAGGATGCCGAGGAGGACGGCGAGGAAGACCAGGCCGTAGATCTCGCCGACGTCCGCGCCGAGGTCGATGCCCGGGAACCAGCCGGACTCCTTCATCACGCCGGTCGTGTTGTTGTTGCCGACCTGGACGCCCCAGTTGTCGGAGAGCATCAGCCAGCCGATGAGGCTGGTGGCGATCGCGTTGAGCATGATCGTCGCGACGACCTCGCTCACACCCCGGGTGACCTTCAGGATGCCCGCGATACCGGCCCAGAAGGCGCCGGTGAGCATGGCGACCAGGAGGAGGAGGGGGATCTGGAGGAAGGACGGGAGCGAGATGTTCGCGCCTACGGCGGCCGTCATCATCGCGCCGAGGCGGTACTGGCCGTCGACGCCGATGTTGAACAGGTTCATCCGGAAGCCGAGGGCGACCGCGAGGGCGGCGATGTAGTACATCGACGCCTGGTTGACGATGAGGACCTGGACGTCGGAGAACGACGCCTGCTCCAGCATCAGGGAGTACGGCTCGAACGGGTTGCGGCCCGAGGCGAGCAGCACCACCGAGGTCAGGGCGATCGCCGCGACGAGCGCGATGACCGGCCCGGCCACCGCCAGGAGCAGCCGCTCCTTGTCGAACTTCTTCATCGGGCCTCGTCCTCCCCGGACTCGACGTGCTCCAGGTGGCCGGTCGCGGCACCCGTCATGGCCGAGCCCAGCTCTTCCGGCGTGATGGTGGCCGGGTCGGCGTCGGCGACCAGCCTGCCGTTGTAGATGACGCGCAGGGTGTCCGACAGGCCGATCAGCTCGTCCAGGTCGGCGGAGATCAGCAGTACGGCCAGGCCTTCGCGGCGGGCCTCGCGGATCTGGTCCCAGATCTGTGCCTGGGCGCCGACGTCCACACCACGGGTGGGGTGGGCGGCGATCAGGAAGCGGGGCTTGTGGGTCATCTCGCGGCCGACGATCAGCTTCTGCTGGTTGCCGCCGGACAGCGAGGCGGCGGTGACGTCGATGCCGGGTGTGCGGACGTCGTACGCCTCGACGATGCGGCGGGTGTCCTCCTGGGCGCCCTTCGGGTCGAGCCAGAAGCCGCGCTTGCCCTTGCTGTTGGGCTTCTCGGTGACATGGCCGAGGATGCGGTTCTCCCACAGCGGGGCTTCGAGGAGCAGGCCGTGGCGGTGGCGGTCCTCGGGGATGTAGCCGATGCCGTGCTCGCGGCGCTTGCGGGTGGGCCAGGGGGTGATCTCGTCGCCTTCGAGGGCGATGGTGCCGGAGTCGGCGCTCTTGAGGCCGATGAGGGCTTCGATCAGCTCCGTCTGGCCGTTGCCCTCGACGCCGGCGATACCGAGAACCTCGCCCGCGTGGATGGTGAAGGAGACGTTGTCCACGGCGAGTTTCACCGTGCCGCCCTGCACCTCGGACATCAGCATGCCGGCCGATGTCTGGTTGCCGAGCTGGATCGTGCCCTTGTCGATGACGATGAGGTCGCGGACCTCGATCACCGGGCGGTCCGTCACCGTCGACTCGGCGGTCTCCGGCGTCGGCAGCTCGCTGCCCACCATCAGCTCGGCGAGCTGACGCGGGGTCGTGTCGGCGGGGACGGCCGTGCCGACCGTCGTACCGCGCCGGATGACGGTGATCTCGTCGGCGACCGACAGGACCTCGCCCAGCTTGTGGGAGATGAAGATGACGGCCAGGCCCTCGGACTTGAGTTCGCGCAGGTTCTCGAAGAGGGCGTCGACCTCCTGCGGCACGAGGACGGCGGTCGGCTCGTCGAGGATGAGGGTCCTGGCGCCGCGGTAGAGGACCTTGAGGATCTCGACGCGCTGGCGGTCGGCGACGCCGAGGTTCTCGACGAGGACCTCCGGGCGGACGTTCAGCCCGTAGCGGTCGGAGATCTCCTTGATCTTCCGGCGGGCGCCGCCGCCGATGCCGTGGAGCTTCTCGCTGCCCAGGACCACGTTCTCCAGGACGGTGAGGTTGTCCGCGAGCATGAAGTGCTGGTGGACCATGCCGATGCCGCGTGCGATGGCGTCGGCGGGCGAAGAGAAGGCCACCTGCTCACCGTCGACCTCGATGGTGCCCTCGTCCGGCTTCTGCATGCCGTAGAGGATCTTCATCAGGGTGGACTTGCCGGCCCCGTTCTCGCCGACGAGGGCGTGGACGGTGCCCTTCTTCACCGTGAGGTGGATGTCGTGGTTGGCAACGACACCGGGGAACCGCTTGGTGATGCCCGTCAGCTCGACCGCGGTAGTCGATTGCGCGGCGAGCGGAGGGCTGCTGGACGCGTCGATGGCGCACTCTCCTCTGGAAAGGGGCCTTTCTACGCGCGTAGCGCCCCTGCTTTAAATAGTGCCCGGACCCGACCGGACTTGATCATTTACCGATTGATCCGTACCGATCCGTTCCGAGCATTCTGCCGCGTGAACGGGGCGCGGATTGGTCATCCTCTCCGCGCCCCGTTCCATGGCCGTAACGCTGTTATTACAGCGCCTCGTGGACCACGCTCAAGTCCCCTGACGTCAGGAGGTCTTGACCTTGATCGAACCGTCCTTGATGCCGGCCTCCGCCTTCGCCAGCGCGGCCTGCAGGGTGGCGTTGTCCTTGAAGACCGGGTTGGAGTCGGCCAGGCCGACACCGCCCGAGGCGAGGTCCGCGCGGACGACACCGGTCTCCGGCTTGCCGTCCTTGACCGACTTGGCCAGGTTGTAGACGGCCCCGGCGACGTCCTTCATGGCCGAGGTCAGGATCGAGTCCTTGTACTTGGCCAGCGCGTCCTGCTTGTACTGGTCCGAGTCGACGCCGATCGCCCAGATCTTGTTCGCGGCGGCGGCCTTGATGACGCCCTGGCCGGAGAGACCGGCGGCGGCGTAGATGACGTCCGCCTTGTCGTCGATCATGCCCTCGGCCGCGTTCTCGCCCTTGTCGGGGCTGGAGAAGCCGCCCTCCTGCGCGGTCTCGGTCAGGTACTGCGACTTGACCGTGACGCCCTTCTTGGTGTCCTCGACGCCCTGCTTGTAGCCCGCCTCGAACTTGTGGATCAGCGGGATGTCCACACCGCCGACGAAGCCGACGACGTTCGTCTTGGTGGTGAGGGCGGCCGTGACACCGGCGAGGTAGGAGCCCTGCTCCTCGGTGAAGACCATGTCGGCGACGTTGTCGGCCTTGATCTGCTCGTCGTCGACGACACCGAAGGTCACCTTCGGGAACTTGGCGGCGACCTCCTTGACGGCGGGCGCGTAGGCGAAGCCGACGCCGATGACCGGGTTGTAGCCCTGCTTGGCGAGCTGCTCCAGGCGCTGGGCCTTGTCCGCGTCCGACTCGCCGTCCTGCGGCTCGACGGCGGTGCTCTTGTAGCCGAACTCCGCGTCGGCCTTGTCCATGCCGGCGGTCGCGGCGTCGTTGAAGGACTGGTCGCCCTTGCCGCCGACGTCGTAGGCGAGGGCGAGGCCCTTGCCGCTGTCGCTGCTGCTGGAGGACGACGAGGAGGAGGACGAGCTGCCACAGCCAGTGGCGATGACGGCGAGGGTGGCGGACGCGATACCCGCAACCGCGATTCGGGACAGCCGGCGCATGGGAAGGGACTCCTTTGTGCAAGCGCCATACCAGGCGCAGGTTCCGCCGCAGCGTAACGCGCGTAGACCAGACGGAAAACCCCAACTGTCCGGTCCGTTATCGAGCTGTGGCCGCAGTCGCGGCCCACATTACGGACAGGAACGTGCCCCTCGCGGGAGGCAAGGGGCGTATGTGCAGGAACGATGCCCGGCCGGGTGTATCAAGGGCTAGCGATACGGCGGTCCGCTGACCGAAGGTTGACCAAAGCCGACGGAAGGTTGACCGAGTACAGACACAGTCAAAACCAAGCCCGCCCTACGTTCTGGCCCATGCCCCCACAGCCACCCCCACCCCCCAGGGCCCCCGCCGCCCTTCCCGTGCTGCCGTACCGCAAGCCCACCAAGGGCCGCGACTACTGGGTCCTCGACGACGTCCTGCCCGATGTGGACGCCGTACGCGAGCGGTGTCTCGCCAAGGACGACTGGACCAAGGGTTACCCGTACACGTCGGAGAGCTGGCCCGGGCTGCGGGCCATGCCGGGCCTCGAACCCGCCGAGCTGGGGCGGATCGAGCGGCTGGTGCGACAGGCGACCGGTGCGAGGGAACTGTGGGTGCAGAAGACGCCCGGCGGCGGCACCCTCAACCACAACTGCGTCCAGGTGGTCGGCGAGGGCGAGAGCACGCCCCGCCCGCACACGGACTCACGGTCGCTGTGCCGGTACGCGGCCGTGCTCTACCTCAACCCTGGCGTCCCCAAGGACTGCGGGACCAGCTTCTTCCGCCAGTCCCTGCCCGGCGGCCGGCTCGGCGGCAACACGGTCCAGGCCCCGCACAACAGCCTGGTCGAGGCGCTGGGCACCCGGTTCGTGACCCCGGACGCGTTCGAGGAGGACGTACGGGTCCCCCACAGGTACAACCGTCTGCTCCTCTACAACGCCAACCTCGTGCACAGCGCGACCGGTTACTGCGGGACGACGCTGGAGGAGAAGCGGATGACAGCGGTCTTCTTCTGGATGGCGTGAGCGGCGCCAGTCCCCGACCTGTTCCTGTACGACGGACGGCGCCCCGGTCGCGTGGACCGGGGCGCCGTCTGTCGTCACTTGGTGTTGACAGTGACCTTGCCGTCGATGATGTCCTGCTTGGCCTTGTCGACCGCGGCCACGACGTCGGTCATCGCCTTGTACTTCGGGTTGCTGTCGGCGAACCCGACGCCGCCCGTCTTGAGGTCGGCGCGCTGGACGCCGGACAGCGGCTTGCCCTCGTACACGGACTTGGCGAGGTCGTAGACCGCGCCGCCGACGTTCTTCAGGGCCGAGCCGAGGATGTAGTCCTTGTACGCGGCGAGCGCCTGCTGGCTGTACTGGTCGGAGTCGACGCCGATCGCCCAGATCTTCTTGGCGGCGGCCTCGGAGATCACGCCCTGCCCGGACAGGCCGGCCGCGGCGTAGATCACGTCGGCCCCGGCCTCGATCTGGCCGCTCGCCGCGTCCTTGCCCTTGTCGGGGCTGGAGAAGCCGCCCTCCTGGGGCGTCTCGGTCAGGTACTGCGACTCGATCTTGACGCTGGGGTTGACGGACTTGGCGCCCTGGACGAAGCCGGCCTCGAACTTGTGGATGAGGGGGATGTCCACACCGCCGATGAAGCCGATGTGGTTCACCTTCGTCACCTTGGCGGCGGCGACACCGGCCAGGTAGGAGGCCTGCTCCTCGTGGAAGACCATGTCGGCGACGTTCTTCGCGACGACCGACTCGTCGTCGATGATGCCGAAGGTGGTGTCCGGGAACTTGGCGGAGACCTCCTTGACGGCGGCCCCGTAGATGAAGCCGACGCCTATCACCGGGTTGTAGCCGGCCTGGGCGAGCTGGGTGAGGCGCTGGACCTTGTCCGCGTCGGACTCGCCGTCCTGCGGCTCGATGTCCCGGCCGCCGATCTTGAACTCGGTGTTGGCCTTCTCGAAGCCGGCGTAGGCCGCGTCGTTGAAGGACTGGTCGCCCTTGCCGCCGATGTCGTAGGCGAGGCCGATGCCCTTGCCGGTGTACTTGCCGGACTCGTCGTCGGAGCTGCCCGAGCTGGTGCTGGACTCACCGCAGCCGACAGCCGTGAGGGCGATGACCGCGACGGTCACCGCAGCTTGTGAGAACCGAGTCCTCCGAGAAATAAGACGCACAGCAGGCACCCCTTCATCCCCACGGCACCGTCCCCGGCCCGCTTACCCAATACGCCACCTACGGCAGCGATTGCGGCGCACAGTAACGCGCGTAGAAAGGGAGGGGAACGGGGTTTCGAGAGGCCGTTATCGATTCGTGCCGAGGGGGGTTACGTTTGCCCACACACGGTTACACCGGAGTGAAACAAAGGGACGAAGGCGGACGGAAGGGATACCGGCCGGTGCGCCGCTCCGGGCGCCCGCAAGTACCCCTTCCCCGGCCGTTCCTAACCCTGCTCGATCAGCGCGGCGGCCGTGAACAGCTCCACGCCGACCGTGATCGCGTGCTCGTCGGCGTCGAAGTCGCCCTGGTGCAGATCGCGCACCCCGCGCTCCCCCGGGCTGCGCACGCCGAGCCGGGCCATCGCGCCGGGCACCTGCTCCAGATACCAGGAGAAGTCCTCGCCGCCGAGGCTCTGTTCGGTGGTCTCGATGGAGTGGGCGCCGCGCCGGGCGGTCATGGCGTCGCGCAACAGCTCGGTGATCACCGGGTCGTTGACGACGGGCGGCACCCCGCGCACGTAGTTGATCTCGGACTTGGCCCGGTGCAGGTTGGCGATCTCGTCGATGGCCGCGTGGACCAGGTCGGGCGCCTGGTGCCAGGCGTCGAGGTCGAGGCAGCGCACGGTCCCGGAGAGTTCGGCGTGCTGCGGGATCACGTTGCAGGCGTGCCCCGACTCGATCCGGCCCCAGGTCACGGCGAGCCCGCTGCGGGCGTCGACGCGCCGGGCGACCAGCGCGGGCACGTCGGTGACGACCCGGGCGGCGGCGGTGACGAGGTCGGTGGTGAGGTGGGGGCGCGCGGTGTGGCCGCCGGCGCCGTCGAGGGAGACCTCCAGGCGGTCGCAGGCCGAGGTGATGGGCCCGTGGCGCAGTCCGATGCGGCCGGCGTCGACCTTCGGGTCGCAGTGCACGGCGATGATCCGCCCGACCCCGTCGAGGACGCCGCAGTCGATGGCGTCGGTGGCGCCGCCGGGCAGGATCTCCTCGGCGGGTTGGAAGAGCAGCCGCACCGGCCGTGGCAGCCGGCCCTGTTTGTGCAGTTCGGCGAGCACGAGCCCGGCGCCGAGGACGACGGTCGTGTGGATGTCGTGGCCGCAGGCGTGGGCGCGGTCGGGCACGGTGGAGCGGTACGCGCACTCACTCTTCGTGTCCGGGATGGGCAGGGCGTCGATGTCGGCGCGCAGGGCCAGCATGGGCGGAACGGTTCCGCTGCCCGGTCCCTCGGGATCGGCACCCACGTCGCCGATGTCACAGATGAGCCCGGTTCCGATGGAGAGCACACGCGGCTTCAGGCCGGCCTTCTCAAGCCGTTCCTTGATCGCGGCGGTGGTGCGGAACTCCTGGTTGCCGAGCTCCGGGTGCATGTGCAAGTCACGCCGGAAGGCGACGAGTTCGGCGCGCAACGCGTCCGGCAGTGTGCCGGGGAGCGCGGCTTCCCCGGGGAGATCGGCCTCGGACTCTCGGGACATCAATTGGTTCACCCTTTGAAGGGTAGGACGCCCGGGCGGTCAACTGACCCACGATCAACAAAAGTTCAACCCGATAGGGGAAGAAAATCTGGCCGCCGGAGGCATATTCGTGCACTGAAGTGGGTAAACTCGCCCGCCTTTCCGGCCGATTCGGATCATGCGGGCACTTTCCGGGTACCCGTGTCCGTCCACCCTCCCTCCACGATGCCACGCGGCAGGTCGCCCCGCCGGATCTGTCCACCCACCGAAACGACCACGGTCACGGCACATGAACGGCCGAGGGCACACCGCGTGAACACTCGCCCACACTCGCCGGAGCCCGTGGAAACGCCCCATCCCCCGGACCGGCCCCGGGTAACGTGCACCCCCGTGA
Organism: Streptomyces sp. NPDC002680; assembly: GCF_042889145.1. Classification (NCBI taxonomy): domain Bacteria; kingdom Bacillati; phylum Actinomycetota; class Actinomycetes; order Kitasatosporales; family Streptomycetaceae; genus Streptomyces; species Streptomyces sp. NPDC002680. The sequence continues at coordinate 232,598 of NZ_JBIAQP010000023.1, read as the reverse complement.
CCGCCCCGACCCAAGACTTCATCCACGCCACCCGCGCGTCCTACGACGCCATGGCCGCCGACTACACAGAGCGATACGCGGACCACTTGGCGGAGCTTCCCCTGGACCGCGCCCTCGTCGCCGCCTTCGCCGAGCTGGTGCGGACCCAGGGCCCCGAACCCGTCGCGGACGTCGGCTCGGGGCCCGGCTGTGTGACCGCGAGACTGCACGCCCTCGGCGTCCCGGTGTTCGGCGTGGACCTGTCCCCGCGCATGGTGGCGCTGGCCCGCCGGGCCCACCCCGAACTCCGGTTCCACGTCGGCTCGATGACGTCCCTGGACCTCCCCGACGAGACCCTCGGCGGAGTGCTGGCCCTCTACTCGATCATCCATGTCCCGGACAGCGATCTGCCCACGGTGTTCACGGAGTTCCACCGGGTCCTGGCCCCCGGCGGCCATGTCCTGCTCGGCTTCCAGGCGGGCGCCGACGACGGCCATCTGCACCTCTCGGAACGCTTCGGCCACGAGATGTCGCTGGACTACTGGTTCCGTACGCCGGACAGGGTCGCCGAACTCCTGACCAAGGCGGGCCTGACCGTGCAGGCGCAGACGATCCGGGAGCCGTACGAGGAGGAGACCCGACAGCGGGCGTTCCTGCTCGCGCGCAAGCCGGTCGCGTAGGCCGGGGTCGCGTGGACCCGGGCCCGGCGGCTCACGCGGTGATCAGGGTCTCCCAGTTGTCCGCCAGGGCCGGACTGGGCTGGGGGATCGGGCCGTGGTCCTCGTCGGCGGGTGCCTCGACGAGGTCGTCGACGGCGTCCTTGACGGCCGCCTCGGGCACGACCGTGTCGGTGGCGGGCAGGGCGTAGCGGACGGTGGGGCCGAGCGGTGAGCCGACGCACGCGAGGTCCGCGTCGTGGTCGACGGGGGTGTAGGCGCTCCAGTCGAGGCGCTTCAGTACGCGCAGCTGCTTTGCCCAGTGCTGGGCGTCACGCAGTTCGCTGTGCAGCAGATGCAGCAGATGCAGACACAGGGCGCCGGTGACATTGCCGGCGCCGGCGGTGAACTGCCACCAGAACTGGGCGCCTTCCTCCTTGTCGGCGAGGAAGAGCAGACAGGCGAAGGTGAGGGCGCCGTCGGGTTCGCGCGCGGTGTCGAAGGCGGTGATGTGGAGTGCGGCATCGTGGTGGCGGACGATGCCCCGGCACAGCACCCGCAGGTCCCGCGCGGCCTGTTCGTGCAGAGCGGGGGGCGGTTCGAGGGCCGGGACGGGGGCCGAGAGGAACCGCACCCAGCGCAGCTCGTGCAGTTCGCCGGCGATGCTGTGCCGGGCTGCTTCGAGGTCGGCCTCGCCGTAGTCGCCCTGGAAGACGCGGGCACGGCTCAGTGCCTCGTCGATGCTGCGCGGGGTGCGGTTCACGGGCTCATCACTCCTTGTCGTCGGTGTGTTCGTCGAGGTGGTAGCCCATGGCGGTCGCGAGCCGTTGCTTGGCGGTGCGGCGGGTGGAGCGGACGGTCGCTTCGCGGATGCCCATGATCAGGGCGGTGCGCCGGGTGTCGAAGCCGAGCGCGTCACGCAGCACGAGCACGTCGAACTGGCGCTCGCTCAGCTGCGCCATCCGCCGGTAGAGACCCAGGCCTTCTTCGAGTTCGGTCACCTCTCTGTCGTATTCGGCACGGAAGGTGGCGCGGAAGGAGTCGAGCAGGGGTGCGGCGGCGACCCGTATGGCCCGGGCGAAGGCCAGGGTCTCGGTGGTCGTGGCCGGGCTGCGGCCCAGCACGGCCAGTTCACCGGCGACCCGCTGCTTGAGCAGGGCCCAGGCGTAGGGACCGCGGTTTCCGCGCTCCAGCCGGGGCCAGATGACCGCCAGGCAGACGAAGACGCCGTTGACGAGGCGGCGGGCGGCCTTGTCGTTGCCGAGGTGGATACGGCTGTACTCGTAGTAGGGCTGGTCGTAGCGGGCGTGGAAGTCCCAGAACGCGGCCGGGGTCCGGGCGCCGGATTCACGGATCGCATGTCCTGCGGGTTCGGGTGGCGGGCTGGTCATCGGCGGCCTCCCTCGTCGAGGGAGACCTTGGCGGGGGACGGTCCGGACGGGGGCTGCGCGGACCGGGACGGGGACTGTACGGAGGGGGACCGATGCTCGATCAGGGCGTCGGCCCCGATCCGTACTCCGGCGCCCAGGAGGCGCCGCACTAAGAACCACACGTCGGGCGCGAAGGATCGCGCCGCGGCGGCGAGGGCCAGCACGAAGCCGGCTACGTCGTAGTTCACAGTGTTCGTTTTCCTTCTTTCGCGGCGGTGCCCGACCGTTCCGGCCCCCGTTCCGGTCGGGAAGGCACCTGGAGCCTTGTTGCTCCAGGGAACAGACAATCGGATCACCCCACCGAAATGTGCAGTCCACCCAGCTGTCGCTTCTAACGGAAGGTGACCTTCCCTTACTTACAGATCATCCGACGATTTGCTGACGCATACCGCCATGATCCGCCATACCGCCCGCCAGACTTCGCCACCCCGACTCAGCTGCCCATCTGTCAAAAAGGGAGATTTCCGACCCTTATTTGCGCGAACACGAACCCACCCGACCGCGAAACAACTGTGATGTACATCACTCACCCGACCCATGGGTGTCGACGGGCACCATGACCGCATGGCCCGCCTCCGCGACATCGTCATCGACTCGGCCCACCCGGCCTCGCTGGCCCGCTTCTGGGCCGCCGCACTCGACGGGTACGCCGTCGCCCCGTACGACGAGGCGGAACTGGCCCGGCTGCGGGCACTGGGCATCGACGGCCCGGAGGACGACCCGACGGTCCTGCTGGAGCCGCGGGACGGCGGTCCCCGCCTGTTCGTCCAGCGCGTCCCGGAGCCCAAGCGCGTCAAGAACCGGGTCCACCTGGACCTGTCGACACCCGACCTGGCCACCGAACTGGACCGGCTCACGGCTCTGGGCGCCACCGTCCTGGCCCGCTACGACGACCACGTCGTGCTGCTGGACCCGGAGGGCAACGAGTTCTGCGTGATGAAGGTGAGGGAGGTGATGAAGGTGAGGTAGGTGAGAGAGGTGAGGAATTAGGGCGGGCGTCAGCCCGTCGCCTTCGCTTCCTTCGCCGGGTGTTCCGACTCCGTCGACACCCGCTGTACGTCCCGGGCCGAGCCCGTGACGCCCGACAGGAAGCCCTGGGCCCTCGGTGAGGCGTTCGCCGTCAGCCAGGCCGGGTCGATGTCGCAGACCGCGACCTTGACGTCCGTGCCCGCCAGGGCCAGGGGGAGGGTGTGGACCACCGTGGACGGGAAGCTGAGGATCGTACGGCCGATGGGGCCTCGGCGGGCGATCAGTTCCAGGGGGAGGTCCGGGCGGACCACCTCCAGGCCCGTGCAGGCCGCCAGGTCGTGGAGTTTCTCGGGGCTCTCGCGGCGGTGCGCGAAGTAACGCGTCACACCGTGGGCCTTGGCGAGGGCGCGGACCGCTTCGCGATAGCGATCGGCGTCGACCACGCCCGTCTCCACCAGTGACGTGCCGACCATGTCGGCGCCCTCGGAGATGTGCGGGGGCCCGAAGCGGGAGCGGGTCCAGGCGAAGTCGTTGGACGTGACCTCGACGCCCTTGGGGGTCTCCTCGATCGGCATGGACGAGAAGATCTCGACCCGGCGCTTGCCGCCCGGGGTCAGCCGACGGCGGGCCTTCGAGGACACCGGGATGAACAGCAGGTCCCGCGCCCCGGGGCGGCGGGACTTGCGGTGCCAGCGCACCAGGCGCTCGCCGCGCGCCAGTTGGGAGACGAACTCCATGGTCGCCGTGCCGTCGTCGACCACGACGAGGTCACGGGCCTTGGTGATGTTGAGAAGTACCTGTACGTAGCGGGAGAACGGGTCCCCCATCACGATCCGCTGCGTCCGGCGCAGGAGGGGCGCCAGGCCGCCGATCGTGCGGAACGGGGCCGACGTACCGGCTCGCGCGTCCTCCCAGCGGACCTCGTGGCCTTCGTCGCGGGCGAGTTCGGCCATGCGGCGCAGCTGACCCCGGGTCATCGGGTCGACCGGGGACAGGACCACCAGGGTCAGTCCGCCCGCGGCGGGTTCCCGGTGGACCGTCGGCCGGCTCTGGCCTCTGCGCCAGCGGCGGGACGCCTGCCCGGGGACTTTGCCCTTTTCGCGGGCGGAAACAGCCGACGCCGGACCGCCGGCCCCCTCCGGGCTGAGCGCATGCGCATGCACATGCGCCCATTCCAGCACGTTCAGGAGCTGGACCGGACTCTCGACGAAGGCGAGAGTTTGGGGGCCGGTGGTACCGGCGCGAGGGCTCATCGACGTACGACCGTCGCTTCCGTGAGTACGGACTGGGGGATCCGCGTGGACGGAGTGGTCACCGGCTGGCGCCGGTGAAGCCGCTGAGGGACGCGGATCAGGCGGTGACGGGCTCGCCCGCGGCAGCCGCGATCTCCGCGTCGGCGATGACGCCGGAGACACGGCGCAGCTTCTTCATCGGGCCGATCTCGGACTCGTAGACCTTCTTGACGCCGTCGCCGAGGGACTCCGAGATGATCCGGATGTCGCGGACGAGGCGGGTCAGGCCCTGCGGCTCGACGGAGGCGGCCTGGTCGGAGCCCCACATCGCGCGGTCGAGGGTGATGTGACGCTCGACGAAGGTGGCACCGAGGGCGACCGCGGCCAGCGTGGTCTGCAGGCCCGTCTCGTGGCCGGAGTAACCGATCGGAACGTTCGGGTACTCCTTCTCCAGCGTGTTGATGACGCGGAGGTTGAGCTCCTCGGCCTTCGCCGGGTACGTCGACGTCGCGTGGCAGAGCAGGATGTTGTCGCTGCCCAGCACCTCGACCGCGTGGCGGATCTGCTTCGGGGTGGACATACCCGTCGACAGGATGACCGTACGGCCGGTCTTGCGCAGGGCGACGAGCAGCTCGTCGTCCGTCAGGGACGCGGAGGCGACCTTGTGGGCCGGAACGTCGAACTGCTCCAGGAACGCGACGGCCTCGGTGTCCCACGGGGAGGCGAACCAGTCGATGCCGCGCTTCTTGCAGTGCTCGTCGATCTGGCGGTAGTCGTCCTCACCGAACTCCACACGGTGGCGGTAGTCGATGTAGGTCATGCGGCCCCAGGGGGTGTCGCGCTCGATGTCCCACTGGTCGCGCGGGGTGCAGATCTCCGGGGTGCGCTTCTGGAACTTGACCGCGTCGCAGCCGGCTTCGGCGGCCACGTCGATCAGCTTGAAGGCGTTCTCAAGGTCACCGTTGTGGTTGATGCCGATCTCGCCGCAGACGTAGACGGGCTGGCCGGGGCCGGCGGTCTTCGAACCGAACGAGCGCAAGCGGGTGGAGGTCATGACTTTTGGTCCTTACTTCTTGTTGAGGGGGTCGAGAGAGGGGCCGAGGATCCAGCTGGCGATCTCTCGGATCGCGCCGTCGCCGCCGGGAACGGTGGTGACCGCGCGTGCGGCGCCGCGCACAACGTCGTGGGCGCTCGCGACCGCCACGGGCCAGCCCACGAGGGCGAAGCACGGGAGGTCGTTGACGTCGTTGCCGACGTAGAGCACGCGCTCCGGCGCGATGCCCTGCTCCTCGCACCACTGCTTCAGCGCGAGGTCTTTCCGGTCGATGCCGTGCAGCACGGGCAGCTGTAGCTTCCGTGCGCGGGCGGCGACGACCGGGTTCTGTTCCGAGGACAGGATCAGCATCTTGAGGCTGCTCTTGCGCAGAGCCGCGATGCCGAGTCCGTCCCCGCGGTGCACGGAGACGAATTCCCGTCCCTCGGAGTCGATCAGCACCCTGTCATCGGTCTGGGTGCCGTCGAAGTCGAGTACGACCGCGTCGATGTCGTCGGCGGTCGGGAGGGCGCCGGGGCGTTCCGCGTCGAAGAGCGTCGCGAGGGCCCGGGCGCGGGCGAGGTCGTGCGGGTCGTCGATCTCCAGCACACGGGCCGGGTCGGTACGCACGGGTTCGGTGTGACCGAAGAAACGGTGCTTCGACTTACGGAAGCCCGCCGCGTCCATCGCGTAGACAGCGCCGGTCTCCAGGAGGTCCTGGGGGCGGTCCTGGCGGCGGGGCCGGAAGGACTTGTCGTGATTTACGCCATAGCCGCCGCCGACGGTCACCGTCTCGGTGGTGGTGACGGTGTCGGCGCCGCCCTCGACAGCCGCGCTCTCGCTCGGCGCGGGCTGCGGGTCGTCGGCCGCGTCGCGCCAGATGAAGCCGTGGAAGGGGGCGACGGTCAGCGCGCTGTCCGCGCCGTTGTTCACGACCGCTCCGACGACGCCGTCGACGTCCTCGCGGATGATGAACGGGCTGGTGCACTGCACGAGCAGGACCACGTCGACCTTGGCGTTGTGCAGCGTCTCGTGGGCGTCCATGGCGTGCAGGACGGCGGCCTCGGAGGTCGCGGTGTCACCGGCAATGGCGGCGGGGCGCAGCACGACCTCGGCGCCGGCCTGGCGGGCGGCGGCGGCGATGGCCTGGTCGTCGGTGGAGACGACGACGTCCGTGACCAGCTTGGCGGCGAGACACTCGCGCACCGCGCGGGCGACCAGCGGGACCCCGCCGACGGGCAGCAGGTTCTTCGCGGGCACGCCCTTGGAGCCGCCTCTCGCGGGGATCACCGCGAGCACGCGGGGCCGCGCGGTCGCTCGGCCCGCTTGCGGGTTGGACTCCGGCTTGGACATTGCCTGTACTCCTTGACGCTCTTCGCGTGCTTGACGTTCGCGTGCCTGACGGGGAACCCGGTCGGTCACAGCTCCCCCATGCGCCGGATCACGGGCGCCACGCGCTGCACGCCGTGCCGGTAGGCGCCGCGGGCCGCGCGACGCACGATCTGCCGCACCGCTCCCGGCTCCTTGTCGGCGGCCGGGGCTCCGGGCAGCGGAACGCCGTCGGGGCCGAGGTGGTGCCGAGCGAGAATACCCGGCAAATATCCGGGAGCCGTCATCGGTGTGTAGTACGGGGCCAGGGGCGGAAGCTTCGAGGATCCCAGAAGACGGTCGATCCTGTCGCGTGCCGCGTCGAAGGCGGTCTCGTACGAGCCATCAGCGGCAACGCCCTGCCGGGCCACCCACTGGGCGTCAGGAACGGGCTGGTGACCGGCGTCCAACTGCTCCCAGGAGGCGAGGCAGCCGGAGCCCACGAAGTGGTGGTTGCCGAGCGCCTCGCGCACCCCCAGGTCGCTCAGCACGACGGTCGGGATGCTGCGGTGCAGGGACTCCAGCGCGGCCGTGGAACTGATCGTGACCAGCAGGTCCGTGCGGTCCAGGACCTCGCCCATGTGCCCGTAGACGAGCTTGAAGTTCGGCGGAAGGTCTGCGCGCTGGGCCAGTTTCTGGTAGGGCAGTTCCTCGATGTGCGTGGTGTGCTCGCCGGGCTTGGAGCGCAGCTTGAGCAGCACCTCGCGCTCGGGGTGCAGCCGGGCGTGCTGCACGAGCCGGTCGAGCAGATACGTACGGTCCTTGCGGCTCTCCGGGACGGAGGGCTGGGCGGCGAAGACGACCGTGTAGGGGTGACCATGCTCACCTGTGTACGTCGAACCGCCCAGGAAGGGGAGTGCGACTTCGGTCACAGAGGACGAATCGGCACCGACTCCGTCGTACACGGCCTTGAAACGGTCGGCGTCCTGACGGGAGTTCGCGAGGACCAGGTCGGCGCCGTGGCGCAGCAGCAGACCGTCGGCGAGCTTTTCGTAGACGACCCCGACATAGCCGGTGACGACGACGGGGCGCAGGGCTGTGTCGTCCCACACCTTCGCGAGGCCGTGCAGCATCGCCTGGACGCCGCCGCCGACGAGAGCGAGCACGAGGATGTCGTACGGCTCCTCCTGGCCCATGGCCCGCAGGAACTCGAGGGCGGTCACCTCACGCAGGGAGTCCGCCTCGACCCCTACCTCCTGCAACTGGCGGGCGGTGGGGGTGGCCCGGCCTCTGAGGAGGTAGCCGTCAAGATGAATGTCCGAATTATCAGGAGAAATACGGCTGGCAGTGAGCGCACCCCATTTCCACCGAGTGTCGGAATCGGCGAGGACGGCGACCCTCATGGGGCTCGTGGTACTGGCTGGCACGTCCAAGACCTTAAGCCGACATGGGGGGCTTCCGCCGAATCCGTGGGCAACAAAGGGTTAACAAAAGGTCGCGTCGACTTGAATCAAGACGTCATACGTGCAGAAACCCCCTTGATTCACCGGCCCGACACATGTAGTTCACCCGACATCAAACCCCGGGTAAAGTAGGACCACCGGAGAGGCTCTAACCTCGGACTCGTGGTCAAGCTCTCCGTCATCGTGCCGTTCTACAACGTGCAGCAATACGCGCCCGACACTCTGAAGAGCCTGCGCGCCAACGCGCGCGAGGACTTCGAGTTCATCCTCGTCGACGACTGCTCGCGCGACGAGACTCCGAGCATCCTCGCGCGCGCAGAGCGCGAGCTGCCGGGCGCCGTGCTGGTCAGCCACGAGAAGAACGGAGGCCTGGCCACCGCCCGCAACACCGGTATCGACAAAGCGCGTGGCGAATACCTCACGTTCCTCGACGGCGACGACTGGCTCGCCCCCGGCTATTTCCCCCAACTCCTCGCCGCTATTGAGGACTTGGGCTGCGATTTCGTTCGTACGGACCATGTCCAGTGCACCAACAGGGCGCGTGCGATCCATCGGGTCCCGCACGGCAGGCGCGGGGTGGTGATGTCGCCGCGGGACGCGATCCTGCCGACCGACCGCTCCACCTCCGTCGACTACGCCTATGCCTGGGCCGGCATTTACCACCGCCGGCTCGTCGACCGCGGCATCCTGCACTTCACCGACGGGCTGCGTACGGCGGAGGACCGGCCGTGGATCTGGAAGCTGCACCGGGAGGCGGAGTCGTTCGCCGCCGTGGGGCTGCTCGGCGTGTTCTACCGGCGTGGTGTCGCCTCCTCGCTCACCCAAATCGGTGATGTTCGCCAACTCGACTTCATCCGGGCCTTCGACCAGGTGATCGAGGAGACGGCCCGGGACCCCGAGGCGGATAGGCTGCTGCCGAAAGCAGTGCGCACCTACTGCGCGATCATGGCTCATCATCTCGGAGCGATCGAGAGGTTCGAACCCGCCGTGGCCCGAAAACTGCGCTCGCTGAGCGCCGCCGCGCTGAAGCGGATGCCGCAGGACGTCCTCGCGGAGGCCATCGACTCGATGGACGCCCAGCGGGCCAACCGGCTGCGGAAGGTGCGGCGCAGGCCCGTCTCCGCGTCCGCCGGGACGGTGTCCGTCTGATGTCCCGCACCACCCAGATCTACTGCGCGTCGACGCTGTACGGCGCCGCCACGCTGGCCGCCGCCCTCGACGCGGGGCTCTTCGAGCCGGCCGACCGCCGGATCCTGCTCGTCACCAACAACGCGGCCAACCCCGAGATCACCCCCGGGGTCGACGCGATGTCCGGTTTCGACCGGGTGCGCGAGCGGTTCGACGAGGTGCTGTCCTGGAACGAGACGATCGCCCCGTTCCACCCCAGCGGCTGGGGCCCGCGCGCCGACGACGTCCCGCTGTGGGAGCGGCATCTGCGGATGCTGTGGAACCTCGGCGACGACAACATCCAGCTGGCCGTCGAGTCCGTGCAGGTCTACCCGGCCCTGGCGCTGTGCCAGTTGTTCACCGGCGCCCCCGTCGACGTCTACGCGGACGGCCTCATAAGTTATGGCCCCACACGCGAGAAGATCGACGCGCTGGTCGGCACCCGCATCGGGCGGCTGCTCCACCTCGACCTCGTCCCGGGCCTCACCCCGCTGCTGCTCACCGAGTTCTCCGTGCCCACCGAGCTGGTGCCGACCGAGGCGTTCCTGAAGGTGCTGGGCGAACTCGCCGAGGCCGAGCCGGAGCTCGCGGCGGCCACCGCGAAGAACGCGAAGGAACAGCCCGCGCTGCTGCTGGGCCAGTATCTTTCCGCGCTCGACATCCTCACCGCGGCCGAGGAGGAGGAGCTGCATCTGCGCATGGTGCGCGGCGCCGTGAAGGCCGGACACCGCGCACTCGTCTTCAAGCCGCACCCGACCGCGCCCGCCGCCTGGTCGGGCTCGCTGGAGGCGGAGGCGAAGAAGCTCGGCGCCACACTGACCGTCCTCGACCGGCCCGTGCTCGCCGAGGTCCTCTTCCAGCGGCTGCGCCCCGCGCTGGTCGTCGGCTGCTTCTCGACCGGCCTGTTCACGGCGGCGGGCCTGTACGGCATCCCGGTCGCCCGGGTCGGCACGGACACCGTGCTGGAGAAGATCGCGCCGTACCAGAACAGCAACCGCGTGCCGCTGACCATCGTGGACGTCCTGCTGCCGGACCTCGCCGACGCCAAGGCCGTGCAGAAGTGGTCGATGCCGTCCGCCAAGCAGGTCGGCAAGGAACTCGCCGGGCTCATCAAGGCGATCGGCTTCTGCATGCAGCCCCGGATCTACCCGAGGCTGCGCCCGGAGGCGGAGGCATACCTCTCCAAGCACCTCACCGAGCGGACCTGGCGCTACTTCAAGCGCCGCCGGCTGACCTCGCTGGCACTGCCCGGCGCGCTGCCGTCCCAGCTGTCGTTCATCCCGCGCAACGCGACCGTGCGCCGGATCGCGCGCCGGGCCCGTGCGCTGAGCAAAACGGTGAAGCGATGACAACAGGCCCCGCGGGCATCTAATCTGCCGAACGCGTCGCCACCGATTCGTATACGACGGACGGGTGGCGACGCGTTCGCGTGCGCGCAACCTTCGAGTGCCTGCATACGTCAATGACCTGACCGGTTATTCATCCGTCAGAGTTCTGTGCTACCTCTTTGGGTTGCCCCTGACTCTCCTGGTTACCGTCGATGAGTCAGCTTCGCTTGTTCTCTTCTCTTGTCCCCGCTGCGAAAGGCCACCCGATGACCGCGGCCGACCAGACCATGGCACCCCCGCTCCCGGCTCCCCCGCCGGGTCCGCGGTCCGGGAGTGCCGAACCGGCCGTTCCGCCCGCCGCCGAGGGCAAGAAGGCCCGCCCGGTCAGCCGGCTGCGGGCGCTGGACGGACTGCGGCTGGTGGCCGCGCTGATGGTCTGCATGTACCACTTCGCCGGCAAGAACGGTCAGGTCGCCGAGTCCTGGCACCAGTCGCCCGGTGTGATGTTCCCGACCCTGTCCCGGTTCGCCACCTACGGCAGCCTCGGGGTGCAGTTCTTCTTCGTCATCAGCGGCTTCGTCATCTGCATGAGCAGCTGGGGCAAGACGCTGGGCGACTTCTTCCGCTCGCGCATCGCGCGGCTCTACCCGGCGTACTGGGTGGCGATCGTCATGGTCACCGCCGCCTCGTTCGCGATGCCGGTGGTCGTGCACCACGTCCGCGGTGACGAGTTCCTCGTCAACCTCACGATGATGCAGCAGCCGCTGGGCGTGCCGCGTGTCCTGGGCGTGTGCTGGACGCTGTGGGTGGAGCTCAAGTTCTACGTGCTGTTCGCGCTGTTCGTGGTCTGGAAGGGCGTCACCTACCGCCGTGTGGTGACCTTCTGCATCCTGTGGACGCTGGCCGGCGCCTTCGCCCGGGTCGCCGACAACCCGCTGATCTCGGAACTGACCTTCCGCGACCACGCCCCCTTCTTCATCGGCGGCCTGGCCCTCTACCTGATCCACCGTTACGGCAGCGACCTGCTCCTGTGGGGCATCGTCGGCATGTCGTTCCTGCTGGGCCAGCGCTACTCGGTGACGGCCCTGTGGCACCCGGGCGCGCAGGGCGACTTCGTCCGGAACCCGTACGTGATCCAGGGGATCGTGCTGCTGGCCTTCGCGTCCGTCGCGGTGGTCGCGCTGGGCTGGACGCGCTGGGCGAACTGGAACTGGCTGACGATCGCGGGTGCGTTGACGTACCCCTTCTATCTGATCCACGAGCACCTGGGCTGGTTCTTCATCCGGGTCCTGCACCGCGGCTGGGGCCTCGACCCCTATCTGACGATCCTCGCGTCGGTGGCGAGCCTGCTGACGCTGGCCTGGCTCATGCACAAGTTCGTCGAGAAGCCGTTCGGGCCGCGCCTGAAGCGGACGATGACGCTGCAGTCGAAGCAGCTGGGCGAGAAGCTCAAGCAGGCCAAGTGAGTTGAGCGCGTGAAAGGGCCCGGGGTCGGATTCCGACCCCGGGCCCTTTCCTGTCGCTGTGCCGGTCAGGACCGCGCGGCCCTGACCTTCTTCACGACCTTGCGGACCGTCGGGTTGCGCCGCAGCGTCTCCGCGCGGACCGTGCTGCCGCCGGGGAGGCGGAGGCTGGTCAGGCGGCGGCGCTTGAAGTAGTGGGCGTTCTCCGACAGATGGACCGACAGCCAGGCGGCGACCTCTTCACGCAGCTGCGGGTGCTTGCGGGACTGCATGCAGTACCCGACCGCCTTCACCAGCGGCTCCAGCCGTGCGACAAGGCCGGGGTCGTCGGACGGCACGCCGATGCTGGACGCGAGGTCGCGTTCGGCGTCGGGCAGGGCCGCGTCGATGATGGTGAGCGGGATGCGGTTGCTGTTCTCGTACGGCGTGATGGCGTCGAGGAGCGACTCCGTGCCGACCCGGGCGACCGGGATGCCGTAGAAGGTCGCGGCGGTCATCAGGGCGGTGGAGAAGCAGCCGACGACCAGCTGCGGCTTCAGGTACGCGAACACCGTCTCGGCGAGCACCGGTTCGTTGAGGACGCTCAGGTGCACGCCCAGTTCCGTGGCGGCGGTCTGCAGGGACGTGGAGTACGCGGCCGGGGCACTCGGGTGCGGCTTGAACAGGACGGCGGTGTGGCCGGCCTTGGCCGCGGCCCGGAGCATCCGGACGTGCAGCTCCTCCTCTTCCTCCTGGGTGATGAGGTTGATGGCGGACAGGTACTGACCGAGGAGCACGGCCGTCGGACGGTTCTCGGCCGGGATACGGGCGGCGAGCAGGTCGACGCCCTGCTCCCCGATCTCGTTGAGAACCTCGACGATCGGCTCGTTCGGGATCGGCACCGGCTCCACGCCGTACTCGGCGAGGAGCAGGGGCCGCAGTCCCGGTATGAGGTCGAGGTGGAGCACGCGGGCAATGCGGCTGCTCATGCCGTGCGGAACGCGGTTGCGGGTGGGGCCGTAGCTCATCAGGCCGTCCGCGTACACGTGGATCGGGCTGTCGGCGAAGATCTCGGCGACCGCGCGCGAGGGGTTCGCCTGGATCGACTCGCAGGCGATCTCGACGGGCTCGTCACCGAGATCCCAGGCCAGGCGTACGGCCTTCTCCCACATGATCGCGTCCTGCGCGCGGGGGGACCAGCCGGCCGGGTGGTGCGGGGAGATGAACTCGTTCCAGGAGCGCACCTCGTCGAACTCGGGCCGCAGCTTCTCGAAGCCCGCCATTCTGTCGAGCGGGGTGCCGACCTCCGGGATGGCGGCCGTGTTGCTGACGACCAGGATGCGGCGGTGCTCCTCGCGCGGGCCGAAGAGCCCGGCGCGGATCGCGGCCGTGACGGTCGCCGCCGCGTACTGCGTCGCCGAGAAGAAGATCTGGATCATGCCGCGATTCCCTTCATACCGCCGCGCACGCGCCGCAGCAGGTGTACGCGCTGCTCGCCCATACCGATGAGGGCGGCCTGGAGCTCGTCCTCGGACATCTTGTTCAGCGCGTCGGCGCTCATCTGCCGCAGCTTGGCGGCGGTCGGCCGGTCGAAGCGGCTGCGCTGGAGCAGCTGGTGCGCGATGACGACGCAGTAGTTGCGCAGCGCCTTCTTGCGCAGCAGCCCGACCTCGGGGTCGCTCGCGAGTTCGGCGAGTACGAGGTCGAAGGACCGGAAGAAGTCCAGCTGGCGGACGTCACCGATCTGGGTGAGCGAGGTGGTGACGCCCCGGCGGTAGAAGACCCCGCGCAGGCTGGCGACCAGGTAGGAGTCGGCCCTGCGGTGCAGGTCCCAGATCCAGGGGCGGTCCTCGGCGGTCTTGAGGCCGTCGTGGAAGCGCAGCATGCCCTTGTCGAGGAGGCGGCGGTGGTAGACGCCGGCCCAGGCGTAGGGGTAGTCGACCATCGTGGTGTCGTCGACGGGGAGGATCGAGGTGCGCGGGTCCAGCGGGACGTTCCGGCGGCCCTCGGGCGCCCGGTGGACGGCCCGCTCTATGCCGTTGACCTGTACGTGGTCGGTACGCACGAAGTCGACGTCATGGCGCTGGATGGAGTCGACGAGGTCCTTCAGATAGCCCGGGGCCAGCCAGTCGTCACCGTCGAGGAAGGTGATGTACGTGCCCTCGGAGGCGTCGATGCCGGTGTTGCGGGCGGTGGCCAGACCGCCGTTCTGCTCGTGCTGGATCACCCTGCCGTTCTTCAGCCGCTTCGTCAGCTCCAGCAACGCCTCGTAGGTCTTGTCCTTCGTCGAGCGGTCCTCGATGAAGATGAACTCGAAGTCGTCCTGGTCGTTGTTGACGAGACTCGTCACGGTGTCCGAGACATAGGTCTCGATGTTGTAACAAGGCACGACGACGGACAGTATCGGGGGACGGTTGGTCACGCGTACACCTGGGCTCTCTCAGCTGCAGATTCCGCGACAGTAAGAGTTATTCGGCGCCGGATGTCAACTCGACCTTGATCGGACAGCACTCGAAAGATGAGGGCCGGGCCGCACTCACACCGCATCACGACGACTTTCCGTACGTCATTCCGTACGTCGCCCCGATTCCTGCGAGCACCAGCCTCAGCCCTTCCTCGAACTGTCGGTCGTAGTCCTGGAAGACCTCGGCGCCGGCCGCGGCCGACAGGGGAAAGTCTGCCATCCGCCGGGCCCGCTCCTCGACGTCGTACCCCTCGCGGCGCTCACCGGGCAGCGGCTGCACGCCCTGCTCCTCCGTGACGAAGCCAATCGTATAGACGTACGCGGTCATGTTCGCGCGGACGGCCTGGGCCGGTGTGAAGCCCGCCTCGACGAAGCAGCGGAGGTTCGCCTCCATCTGGACGGCGTGCTCGACGCCGGTGAAACGGGAGCCGCTGAACACCTTGGCGCCGTCGCGGTAGCCGAGCAGGGCGTCGCGCAGCCCGCGGCTGGCGACGAGCAGCCGCTCGTCCCACGGGACGTCGGGACCGGGGGCCGGGCCGGCGACCATCCGCCGGTACATCTCGGTCGCCATCTCATCGAGCAGGGCCTGTTTGTCCTTGAAGTGCCAGTACAGGGCGGGTGCCTTGACGTCCAGCTCCTTGGCGATGGCCCGCAGGGTGAGGCCGTCGAGACCGACCTCGTTGAGGAGCTTCAGGGCGGTGTCGGCGACGCGTTTGCGGTCGAGGGGGACTCGTCGTTCCGTACTCACGCTTGACAACTTAACACCGTTAAGTCCACTCTCGGAGAGCAGGGCAACTTAACAACGTTAAGGAGAGTGGAGTGGACATGAGGACCGACGTACTTGTCGTGGGCGCGGGGCCGACCGGACTGGCGCTCGCCGTGGACCTCGCGCGGCGCGGGGTGGACGCGGTGGTCGTGGAGCGGGCCGAGGGGCTGTTCCCCGGGTCGCGGGGCAAGGGGATCCAGCCGCGCACGATGGAAGTCTTCGACGACCTCGGGGTGCTGGACGCGATCCGGGCGGCCGGGGGCCCGTACCCGGTCGGGATGATCTGGCAGAACGGCGAAAGGGCGGGCGAGCACCGGATGTTCGACCCGGCGGAGGAGGAGAGCGAGGAGTCTCCGTACGGGGCCGAGCCGTGGATGGTGCCGCAGTGGCGAACGCAGGAGATCCTGTTCGCGCGGCTGACGGAGCTGGGCGGGCGGGTGGAGTTCGGCAGGGAGGTCGTGGGGCTCGACCAGGACGAGGAGGGCGTGACGGTCGCCTTCGCGGCGGGTGCGCCGGTTCGCGCGCGGTATGTCGTCGCGGCCGACGGTGGCCGCTCGACGGTTCGCCGGACGCTCGGCATCGGCATGACGGGCGAGACGGTCGACCCGAACCCGATCCTGGTGGCGGACGTACGGATCACGGGCCTGGACCGCGACAACTGGCATGTCTTCCCGCCGAGCGGGGAGGGCGAGGGCTTCATGGCCATCTGCCCGCTGGCCGGGACGGAGGACTTCCAGCTGGTGGCCCAGTTCCCGGAGGGGGAACACCTGGACGTGTCCCTTGAGGCCATACGGAAGACGGTGGCCGCCCGCTCGCACTTGGCCCCCGAGGACGTGACGGAGGTCCGCTGGGCCTCGGACTTCCGCCCGAGGGCGGCTCTGGCGGACGCCTTCCGCGCCGACCGGATCTTCCTCGCCGGGGACGCGGCGCACGTCCACTCCCCCGCCGGGGGCCAGGGTCTGAACACGAGCGTCCAGGACGCGTACAACCTGGGCTGGAAGCTGGGCGCGGTACTGAGGCGCGGGGCGCCCGAGTCCCTGCTGGCCACGTACGAGGAGGAGCGCCGGCCGATCGCCGCGCAGATGCTCGGCATCTCGACGGGCGTCCACCGGGGCGAGATCAGGCGCGGCGAGGCGACCCGCCAGCTGGGCCTCGGCTACCGAGACTCGTCCCTGACGGCGGAGACCCGTCCGTCCCCGGGCCCGGTCCACGCGGGCGACCGCGCACCGGACGGCACGGTGGACGGCGTACGCCTCTTCGACGCGTTCCGGGGCCCGCACTGGACGCTGCTGACGGTGGCCACGGCGACAGCCCTGCCTCCGCTCCCTGCCGTGCCCACGGTCCGCCTGCTCTCGTACGAGGCGTACGGCACGGGGGTGTTCCTGATCCGCCCGGACGGTTACGTGGGCTGGGCGGGAGCGACGGCGGAGGGGCTGGTGGAGTACGCGGCGGCCATGGGCATCCTCGGCTAGACCTTGGCTAGACCTTCTTGGCTAGACGCTGCTGGCCAGGGACAGCTTCACGGCGAAGCCGATGAACAGCGCGCCCGCCGCCGAGGTCGCCCCCGCCGACAGGCTCCGACGGCGCCGGAAGGCGGCGGCCAGCCTGGTCCCGCCGAATATCAGCGCGGTGAGATAGAGGAAGCTCGCAAGCTGCGCGAAGACACCGAGGACCACGAAGGAGACGGCCGGGTAGGCGTATCCGGGGTCGACGAACTGCACGAAGAAGGCGACGAAGAACAGGATCGCCTTCGGGTTGAAGAGGCTGATGACGAGAGCACGGCGATAGGGCCGCTCGTCGGCGCCGACGGCCGTGTCCTGGATCTCGGCCTCTTCCCGCCGCGAGCGCCACATGCCCCAGGCGGCCCGGAGCATGCCTATCGCGAGCCAGGTCAGATAACCGGCGCCGGCGTATTTCACGATCCCGAACAGCAGGGCGTTCGCCTGGAGCAGCGAGGCGACCCCGGCCGCGGAGAGGGTCATCAACACGGCGTCCCCGCACCAGACACCCGCTGCGGCCTTGTATCCGGTGCGGATGCCTCGACGGGCGGCGACGGAGAGGACGTAGAGCGAGTTGGGACCGGGGAGCAGGACGATGAGGACCAGGCCGGTGAGATACGTGGGGAGGTCAGTTACGCCGAACATGAGGGGAGTGTCGCACGGGGGTACGACAATCCGGGCTGGGATTTCACGGGGCGGACACGGCCTGCCGCAGCGCCTCAGAACGCATTACTAGGTACATAAACCCCCCAAACCCCCCGCAACGCCCCGCACACCTCCCCCACAGTCGCCCTGGCCCGCAGCGCGTCCTTCATCGGGTACAGGACGTTGGCCGTGCCCTCGGCCGCTTCCCGCAAGGCGGACAGGGCCGCGTCCACCGCCGCCTGGTCCCGGGCCGCCCGTAGCCGTGCCAGCCGTTGTGCCTGCTCCGCCTCGATCTTCGGGTTCACGCGGAGCGGCTCGTACGGTTCCTCCTCGTCCAGTTGGAAGCGGTTGACGCCCACCACCACCCGTTCCGCCGCGTCCGTCTCCTGGGCGATGCGGTACGCGTTGTGCTCGATCTCCGTCTTCTGGAAGCCGTGTTCGATCGCGGTCACCGCGCCGCCGAGGTCCTCGACCCGCCTCATCAGCGTCAGCGTCGCCGCCTCCACCTCGTCCGTCAGCTTCTCGATGGCGTACGAGCCCGCGAAGGGGTCCGCCGTCGCCGTCACGTCCGTCTCGTAGGCGAGGACCTGCTGGGTGCGGAGGGCGAGGCGGGCGCTCTTGTCCGTGGGGAGGGCGAGTGCCTCGTCGAAGCTGTTCGTGTGGAGGGACTGGGTGCCGCCGAGTACCGCCGCCAGGGCCTGGACCGCCACCCGGACCAGGTTCACCTCGGGCTGCTGGGCCGTCAGTTGCACGCCCGCCGTCTGTGTGTGGAACCGCAGCATCCATGACTTGGGGTTCCGGGCTCCGAAGTCCTCCCTCATCACCCTCGCCCAGATACGTCTCGCCGCGCGGAACTTCGCCACCTCCTCCAGCAGCGTCGTCCTGGCCACGAAGAAGAAGGACAGGCGTGGGGCGAAGTCGTCGATGTCCATGCCGGCCGCGATCGCCGTACGGACGTACTCGATGCCGTCCGCGAGCGTGAACGCGATCTCCTGTACGGGGCTCGCACCCGCTTCCGCCATGTGGTAGCCGGAGATCGAGATCGTGTTCCACTTCGGGATCTCGGACCCGCAGTACTTGAAGATGTCCGCGGTCAGGCGGAGGGACGGGGTCGGCGGGAAAATGTACGTTCCCCGCGCGATGTACTCCTTCAGTACGTCGTTCTGGATCGTGCCCGTGAGCTGGGCGGCCGGGATTCCCTGCTCCTCGGCCACCAGCTCGTACATCAGGAGGAGAAGCGCCGCCGGGGCGTTGATCGTCATCGACGTCGAGACCCTGTCCAGCGGGATTCCCTCGAACAGCACCCGCATGTCGTCCACCGAGTCGATCGCCACGCCCACCTTGCCGACCTCGCCGTGGGCGATCGCCGCGTCGCTGTCGTGGCCCATCTGGGTGGGGAGGTCGAAGGCCACGGACAGGCCCGTCGTGCCGTGGGCGATGAGCTGCCGGTAGCGCGCGTTCGACTCCGCGGCGGTGCCGAAACCGGCGTACTGGCGCATTGTCCAGGGGCGACCGGTGTACATGGTCGGATACACGCCCCGCGTGAAGGGGTACGCGCCCGGCTCGCCCAGTTTCTCCGCCGGATCCCAGTTCACGAGTGCGCCGGGTCCGTACGCCGGTTCGATGGGTAGTCCCGACTCGGACTCACGCGTCATGGTGTGTACCTCCGCGTAGCTTGCCAGTCGCCGCACACAACAATCATGAGCTTCGGGGGTCCGGCTTGCGTACTACAGGCATGCGAAAGGCGATTCTTGCTGTTCTCACGGCTCTCGCCCTGGGCGGCTGCACCGTGCAGACCACCGGCACGGACGGCGACGCCAGGTCACCCGTGCACATCCAGGTCTCACACCCGCCCACCGACGACAAACCCGATGACCGACCCGACGCCACGGCGACGCCCACTCCCAGGAAGGCGGCCCCCGTCACCCCTCCTCCCGCTGTCCTCTGGTCGCGCGGGGACAGCGGACGTGACGTGCGTGAACTCCAGGCCCGGCTGCGTCAGGTCGCCTGGCTCTACGACGGGCCGACCGGGTCGTACGACGATCTGACGGAGACCGCCGTCAAGGGCTTCCAGGGCAAGCGCGGGCTGCCGCGCACCGGGAAGACCGACACCGTCACCTGGCAGCGGCTGCTGCGGATGACACGCGAACCCGGCCAGTGGGAGCTGTTCCTGATGGGCGGGCAGCCGGCCGCCTATCCCGACCGGCGCTGTCTCACGGGCCGCGTGCTGTGCATCAGCAAGACGAGCCGCACGCTGCGCTGGATGGTCGACGGCCGGACCGTCTCGACAGTGGCCGTGCGGTTCGGCAGCCAGTTCACACCGACCCGGGAAGGCGTCTTCAGCGTCTACTGGAAGTCACGGCACCACGTGTCGACGCTCTACGACTCCCCCATGCCCTACGCGATGTTCTTCAGCGGCGGCCAGGCGGTCCACTACTCCGCCGACTTCGCGGCCCGTGGCTACGGCGGCGCCTCGCACGGCTGTGTGAACATCCGGGACGAGCTGGCGATCGCCGCGATCTTCGCCCAGGTGAGTGTCGGCGACAAGGTCGTCGTCTACTGGTGAGGCGGCGGAGAGGGTGATTTGGGGCGCGGACGGGACCGGGGGAACGTGTCCCGCCCGCGCCAGGTGCACGAGCCGTAGGTACGGGGGGAACCCCCGGCTCTGTGCGAGGAACCGATGACCAGTCGGCTCACTCACTACTGCGTCGGCGCCGCTGAAAATGTCACACCCGGCACGGGAGAGCTTCAGCGGCGCGCGTCTTCGCAGGTCAGGGCGGTGCGGTGCGGTGACAGGGATGGGCCCCTGGGACGTACGGAGGTCGTACGGGGGTCAGGTGGCCGTCGGCAGCGGCAGGATGCCGTACGACGGGTCGGAGGCCTCCGGCGCCGGTTCGTTCTGGGGGTCGTCCGCCTTGACGACGACGAAGGACGTCGGTTCGGGCGTCGGCTTCGTCGCGGCGCGGTCGCCCCGGCCCGTGCCGTTCCCGTTGCCGCGCCCTCCACCGCCGCCGCCGCCGTTGCCCTTGTCGTCGCCGGTCACGGCGTTGCCCTTGCCGCCGGTGTCCCCGGCGCCGCTCTGGTCGCCCTCGCCCGGCCCCGGCTGCGGCTGCGGCTCCGCATCGGTGTCGGAGTTCGAACTGACGGCCGGTTCGTCCTTGAGGGTGTCCTCGCAGTACTGCGACACCTTCTTGGAACCCTTGGCCGCCTTCTCCAGGGCCCGTCTGCGCTCCGCCTCCAGCTTCTTGCCGCTGCGCATGTCGCGGCAGGACGAGGCGAGTCCGCTGCGCCAGTCGCCGGGCAGGCTCAGGTCGGAGCGCGGCCCCTGTTCCGAGCCGGTCGTGCCCTCCTGGGCCTCCTCGCGCCCGGCGGAGCCGTTGTCGACGGAGCCCCCGGCCGTGCCGTCGGGCCGGACGGACGGGACGCCCTTGCCCCGGGAGCGGTCCGGCTTCGGCGAGGCCAGCATCGGGTCGCGCTCGGCGGCCGACACGGTGGCGGCGGGACGGCCCGGCTCGTCGTCGCGGAACGGGTTCGGCAGGACTCCGGCGCCGGCGGCCACGGCGACCGAGCCGACCATGCCGGCGGCCAGCGCGGCACTGAGCCCGAGCCGCAGGGGTCGGCCCCAGCGGGCCGGACGGGCCCGGGAACCGGACCGCCCGAAGCCGCCCACCCGTACGAGACCCATGTCCCGCCCCGCCTCTGTCACGGGAGCCGTGTCAGGGGTCGGGCGGGCCTTGCGGAAAGCGGCGAGCGCGGCGGCCTCGCCGGGGAGTTCGCAGCCGTTCCGCGGAGCGTCCACGGAGAGGGCGCCCAGGGTCTTGGCGAGCAGCTCGGCCTGGTCGCGGGTCTCGGGGTCTGCGGACGCCGGTGAAGCCTCCAGCGGCTCGCCGCTCAGCAAACGCTCCGCCGTGGCGCGGTCCAGCCACCTGTACCGGTCGTCGTCGGCCATCACATGTCCTTCTGCGTCCGCGAACGCGTATGCGTCACACCGGCCGACGTCACCGCAGGTCCGTGCGGTTCCCGCTGGGGCGGCAGCGCGTCGAGCGCGGCGGTCGCCTCCGGGTCCGCCCCGAGCAACTCCGCGAGCCGTCTCAGGCCGCGGTGCGCCGCCGTACGTACGGCTCCGGGGCGTTTGCCGAGGGTCTCGGCGGCGGTCTTGGCGTCGAGGCCGACGACCACCCGCAGGACGACGGCCTCGGCCTGGTCCTGCGGCAGCTGGGCGATGAGGGAGAGCGTGCGGTCGGTGGCCAGGGACTCCATGGCCTCGCCCGCCGTGTCGGAGTCGGCGGCCCGGCCGGACAGCTCGGTCTCGTCGCCGCCTATCACCGGGCGGCGCCCGCGCATCCGTATGTGGTCGAGGGCGCGGTTGCGGGCTATTCGCGCGGCCCAGCCCCGGAACCGGTCCGCGTCCCCGTCGAACCTGTCCAGGTCGCGGGCGATCTGCAGCCAGGCCTCGGACGTCACGTCCTCCGCGTCCGGATCGCCGACCAGCGTCCGTACGTACCCGAGCAACCGTGGGTGCACCGAGCGGTACACAGTCCGGAACGCGGTCTCGTCCCCGGCCTGTGCCGCAAGCACCGCGGTGGTCAGCTCCGCGTCGTCCCCCTGCACCGAGCACACCTCAAGACCTCAGTGGATGCAGTTTCCTGTCGTCCGCAGCCTGTAGCGAAAGGCACGTTACGGCGTGAAACCGCTGCTCGTCCATGTCCGTACAACGCGCAACCAACCCGTGACGCGCTGAGGGTGTGACAGAAAACGCACGCGCGGCGCTGTAGGAGATACGGGCCGCCGCGCGGCCCGTGCCGCGCGACGGCCGGGGCCTCTCCTGTGGGGGGTGGCGGCTCCGGCCGTTGCCATCGGCGGGCCGTCAGTGGGCCGTCATCGGGTACGAGACCCCCGTTCACCGCCAGTCGTCCTGGCGCCGGGTGGGTGCTGTCCGGTGTGCCCCGGAGTCCCTGGCCAGCAGAAACGCGGCGATCGCCGCCCGTTCCCCCTCCCCGGTACCCGCGCGCAGGGCGGCGGCGAGCAGCCCTGCCAGTTCCCGCTCCCGGGCCCGTCGGGCGTCTGCCGTGTCGTCGCCGTTCATGTCGGTTCCCCCAGATCCCCCAGTTGCCGGGCGAGGCGCTTCAGGCCCCGGTGTGCGGCCGTACGGACCGCGCCGGGGCGTTTGCCGAGGACGCGGGCGGCGGCGGAGGCGTCGAGGCCGACGACCACGCGGAGCAGGACCGCCTCGGCCTGATCTCGCGGGAGTCCGGCGATCAGCCCGAGGGCGTACTCCGTGGAGAGGGTCTCCAGGGCCTGGTCCGGGGTGCTGTACGGGCCGGGCAGCTCCAGTACGTCCTCTTCGAGCGCCGTCCCCTGCGGCCGTACCCGTCTTCGGCGCAGCAGGTCCAGGGCGCGGTTGCGGGCGATGGTCGCCGTCCAGCCGCGGAAACCGGCTCCGTCGCCCTTGAACCGGCCCAGGTCGCGGGAGATCTCCAGCCAGGCGTCGGACGCCACGTCCTCCGCCTCGTCGCCGACGAGCCCCCGCAGATAGCCGAGGAGTCCGGGCTGCACGATCCGGTACGCGACCGCGAAGGCCGCCTCGTCGCCGTTCTGGGCGCGCCCGACGGCTTCGCCCAGCTCCTCGTCGTACGCCTGTACGCGGCGGGGTTCCCGTCGTCCCTGGCCCAAGCGCTGTCCTCGTCCGTACCGGCGTACCGAGTGGGAGTACGGGCGCTTGTTCGACCGCCTGTCCTCATGGGCAACTGCGTCGCCCGGCGCGGAAGTGTCACAGCTCACGTCGGCTCAGACGGCCGTCGCGTCCCGGCACAGCAGCCGCAGCGAGCCGTGTCCGGCGAAACAGCGGCGGGCCTCGTCGACCGGGTCCCACAGCCGCCCGTCGGCCGTACGGACCCAGTGCCCGCCGTCCGCCTCCAGCCACTCGGCGCCCCCGGACCGCCGGACGATGACCTCGCCCGCGTACGCCCCGAAGCCGCGCAGCACCGACTCCACGGCTGCGTACGGCGGCTGCTCACGGCGGAGTTCCTCGATCATCCGGTCGACGCGCCACAGGCTCTGGGTCGAGTAGTCGAGGCGCAGCCGGGCGCCCTCGCGCATCGTCGCGACGGTGTCGGCGGCCCAGCGCACGGGTTTCGTGGCGGCGTGCGCGCGGGTCGCTCGGGCTGCGTGTGCTGCTGCTCGGTGTGCTGTCACACTCCAGGAAGCGTGCAGGTGGCGGCCGTTGTCACTCGTTTTCCGCGACTGCCCGGGATCGGTGCGGGACCGCCCCAGGACGACCACGGGACAGTCACAGGAGCTACCCGTTTCCGGGGTTCAGGCCCGTCCGCGGGCCCGTCGTGACACCACCGCGCGCAGTACGCGCCGCCCCTCCGTCGACACCGCCATCGCCTGCCGCAGTCCACCGGAACCGTGCTCGGCGAGCAGCTCCAGGACCCTGGTCTGGCGCCGCAGTTCGGCCGCGACGAGGGGCGACATGTCCTCCGTACGACCTTCCCGGTGGGAGTCGACCGAGGAGGCGCCGGTGGCGGAGGCGTCCAGGAGGCGGTGGATGCGGAGCGCGGCGACGGAGCAGGCGTCGGCCCACTCGCGCACCCCGGCGGCCGACCGGGTCGCGGGCGCGGCGGCGAGCATCCGCCGGGCGAGCAGGGTGGCCTCGCCCTCGTCGGAGGCGCCGGAGACGGTCAGGACGTCCGGCTCGTCGAGGTCGAGCTTGAGCCGGGCCTCTTCCAGCCGGGCCGTCCATTCCCCGGCGTCACTGCCGTCGGCGAGACTGGCCCACAGGGGGCGCAGGATCTCGTCGTCGCCGCCCAGGAGGGCCACGCACCGATCCAAACAAGCCAGTCCGCTGGCTGTCAGACCGCGCTCGTCGGCCCGAGCGATCAGTTCCACCAGGCTCATGCACGCCTCCTTCGCCAGGGCGCCGACCCTTACGGAGCCCGCGCTTTCCCTTACTGCGTGCAACGTACCCGGCGCGTCACAGCGGGAGAACACCGAGTCGGTCCAGGAACCGGAAGAACAGGTTTTCGGCCAATGGGTCGGGCTCTGAGGTCAGTACGTCGAGGAGCGGTCCGGCGTTCACCGTGTGGCCGGCCTCGGCGGCCCAGTCGACCGCGCGTCCGGCAGCGTCGGCGGGCTCCAGGAAGTAGTCGTCGAGCGCGAGCACGCCGTCCTCCTCCCCCTCCTCGTCGTCGCCCTCGCCCTGTCCGGCGCCCAGGTACCCGGCCATGGCCTCGCGGGCCAGACAGGTGGTCCAGGCGCCGCTCTCGGGTGCCGCCGCCTCCAGCACCACACAGCGGCTGTCCATGACGTACCCGAAGAGCGCGGGTGCGTCGGTCTCCAGGGCGAGCGTGTTCATGCTGCCGACGTCACCGTCGCCGCTCGGGTACTCCCACACCTGCCAGCCGTCGTCCCGCCGTTCGCGCGAGGTCAGCCCGTCGCGCACCGCGCGCAGGGCGTCGGTCTCGGCGAGCGGCCGCTCGCTCCTGCCCACGATCAAGTAGCCCCAGTAACCCAATGCCTTCCCCCCGGCCTTTCGGTTCTGCCCGCTCTACGGCTCTGTTCGCGCTGTCGCTCTTCTCGCTCTACCCGCGCCGAATACACCACAGCCACAAGGGAGTTGGCCAGTGATCCGACGCGCCCGGCGTGTCAGGCGCTCATGGGGGCGGGACCGCGCGACGCCTTCTCGTGCTGCATCCGGGTGAGCCGGAGCACGACGAGGATCGCGAGGACGGCAGCGGCGACGTCGGCCACGTCGGAGAGGAGCACCTGGCCGACGGCGTCCTGGATCTCGTCGGCCGTGTCGGCGTTGCGGTACGCCGTGTACCCGGCCCGGTTGGTGAGGAGCGCGAGGATCCACAGCGTCCACCAGGTGTTGACGAGCCCCTGCGGTGCGCGGGTGCCGGCGCGGCTGCTCGCGTCCCAGATGTCCAGCATGATCCGGCGCGGGAACCACAGGTTCACGACCGGCACGAACCAGCCCCAGCCGGCCCAGGCGCGCTTCTTGCTGTGCCCGAACGGGTTGAACACCTCGGCGTTGACCCGTACGCGCAGGAACCAGATCAGGTAGACGACCGTCGTCGCGACGAGGGACGCGGACTGCAGGTATCCGGCGGCGGCGTAGAGCGAGTCGGCGTGGTCGGCGTCGCGCATGAGGGCGGCGTAGTCGTCGTAGTCGGCGCCGTCGTTCGCGAGGGAGCCCGTCACGTCGTACATGGTGAGATCGGCGTAGACGGCGAAGAGATCGACGGCGACGACCACGCCGAGCAGCGCGGCGACTGCTTTGCCGAGGCCGACCGGGGAACGGAGCCAGGCCGGGCCGTGCGGCTGGAAGACGGGGCCGGTCGGCGCGGAGAACTGGCTGTGATTGCTGGACATGCGGATCCCCCGACAAGAAGTCGGGCGTGCCCCCATCCCCGGGGGCACGCCCAACACACGAATGCTTGTGCGACTGGTGTTACTTATGCGGAACTTACGGGTCGCCCGACCCGCCCGTCCAGCCGGATTCAGCCCAGCCGGTCCGCCAGGGCCTTGAACTGGGTCCAGGACAGAGAAGGCTGGGCTCGGGGGTCCCACAGCTTCTGGACGGTCGCCCGCAACGGCATCCGGATGCCCGCGGCCACCTGGTTCTGCGTCTGCGAGCCGGCGAGGTCGCACCAGACGGCGAAGACCCCGCCGAGTATCTGGCTGTCGTACGTCGACGAGACGGCCGTACTGCCGCGCAGCACGCGCGGGGTCCACTGCTTGTAGATCCGCTCGCCGGTGGGATAGACGAAGGTGTTCGGCTGCCCGAGCACGTAGTAGAGGTACTCGTCGTTGTAGTTGACGACCTTGCGGCCCGCGCTCAGATACCCGGCCGGCTGCCGGGCGCCGATCTCCTTGCCGGTCCAGTAGGCGACCTGGATGTTCTTGCCCGGCTGGACCGAACTGGACTGATAGAAACCGTCGTTCCAGGCGCGCAGGCTGGTGCGGCCGTGGGCGCGGACGGTGGCCGCCCGGTCGTTGAGCCAGCCCGTCGCGAGGTCGGAGACACCGGCCCCGGACCCGTACTTCTCGGTGGCCGCGGCGGCGAGCTGGGGGTAGGAGGCGGCCGGGCTGGAGACCGTCAGGGCCCGGTACTCGTCGCCGCCGAGGTGCCAGGAGGCACCGGGGAACAGGTCGGCGTACTCGTTGAGGAGATCGTCGACGATCTTCGCGGCCCCGGGCTTGGAGATGTCGATCGCCCCGCGCGCCGCGACGCCCTGCGCGTTGGTCAGCTGGAGGTCGGGGTGGGCGGCGAGGACCGCGCCCAGGTGTCCCGGGGAGTCGATCTCGGGCACGACGGTGATGTGCCGGCTCGCGGCGAGGGCGAGGATGCGGCGGACCTCGGCCTTGGTGAGGTGCTGCTGGGAGACGACCTCGGGGTGGCTGTCGGAGGCGATCCGGAAACCCTGGTCGTCGGAGAAGTGCAGGCCCAGCTCGTTGAACTTGAGGTCACCCAGCTCGCGGACGCGGTCCTCGATCCAGGCCGCCGTGAAGTGCTTGCGCGCGATGTCCAGCATCAGCCCGCGCTGCGCCTTGGCGGGCCGGTCGCGGACGACACCCTCGGGCGCGGTGCCCTTGCCGCTCACCTCCTGCTTGAGGGTGCGGGTGCCGTAGAAGACGCCGGCCTCGGCGGGGGCGGCGACGGTGACACGGCGGTTGGCGACGGTGAGGGTGTAGGACTCGGGGCCCTTCGCCGCCTGCCCCGGGTCCAGCTTGAGCTGGACGTCCCCGGCACGGGGGGCGCCGGTCCCGCCGTACGCCATCCGCAGCTCACCGGCGAGCAGCTTCCCCTCGTCGGCGAGGGCACCGGCGGTGACGACCACGCGGGCGGTGGCGGCAGGGCGCCAGCCGGGGCCCCGGGCGGGTATGTGCTCGCGTACGGCGGGGATGGTGCGGGGCGTCTTGGAGAGGGGGTAGACGCGGGCGGGGACGGTCGGGGTGGGGGAAGGCGTGCGGGACACGGCGGCGGGGGCGGAGGAGTCGGCTGCGGACACCTCGGAGGAGCGGGCCGCGCCGGTCGACGCGGGGTCGCCAGCGGTGGCCGGGCCGGTGTCTCCGACCGGCCAGAAAGCGACACTCACGCCCACGGCACCGACGGCCACGAGAACACCGGCCCCGAGAAGCAACCGGGACCCCTGCCCGTGCGTCTTCCGGACAGGGGTTCGATCGGGGGCTCGTCGCCGCCGCCCGGTCATCGGTTCCCACCTGCACGAGCCTCACGTATCGCCCGCATGCCACGCACCTCCTAGGTCCACCGTACGTTCCGAAACTATCCCGTTCGGGTGAAATTCAGACGCCCGAGGGACAGCTCCTGACCACTCTCGATAATGTGAGCGGTACTTCCCACACGGCAACCCAGAACTCCTTAGGACTCACGCTGCCCGCGCACCGTCTTCCCCACCTCACCGGCCGGCTCGCCATGCCGGCCCAGACGCGCGCCGAGTCCCCCTCTCCTACGCCGACAAGCCTGGAACGGTTCAACACCGAGCCCGCCGCGGACATCGAGCGCGCACTCCTCACCTGCCTGCGCAGCCTCCGCTGGGCCCGCCGCCTGACCGACCACCGCCCCTACCCGGACCTGGACTCCCTCCTGGCGGCAGCGGACGAGGCGGCCTACGACCTGACCCCGGCGGACCTGTCGGAGGCACTGGCGGCGGAGTCCCTGCCCGAGCTGCCAGACGGGGTGTACGCGGCGGCGCACACCGCGCTTGGGGCTGCGCACGCGGCATACGAGGCCCGATTCGGACACGTGTTCGTCATCTGCCTCGACGGCACCCCTCCCACAGAGGTGCTGAACACGATCCTGGCCGCGATCCGGTCACGTTTGACGAACGACCCGGAGGAAGAGCGGGTGGTGGCAGCGGAGGAACTGCGGCGCCTGGCAGGAGAACGGTTGGTGGGCACGCTCAGGGGCGCGGGGAACTGCGCGACCAGCCACAACTGACGTGTCACCCGGCAGACAACCGCACCCCCACCCCAGTAGCCGCACTCAGTAGCCCGTAAGAGCCTGTTTGATCACATCAGTAGGCCCGCTGTAAGCGTTCCGACAACTCGTCGCTACGATGGCCGGGGCCGGTGGACCGTACCCGGCCGGGCCCGTCCGACACCGAAGCCGGCGCGGCCCCAATCCCCGCTCCCGGAGGGTTTTCCGTGCCGGCTGGAACGCTGTACCGCGGCCGGGAAGGAATGTGGTCCTGGGTGGCTCATCGAGTCACCGGCGTCCTCATCTTCTTCTTCCTGTTCGTACACGTCCTGGACACCGCTCTCGTCCGTGTCTCCCCCGAGGCCTACGACAAGGTCGTGGCCACGTACAAGACGCCGATCGTCGCCGTGCTGGAGTACGGCCTCGTCGCCGCAATCCTCTTCCACGCGCTCAACGGTCTCCGCGTCATCGCCGTCGACTTCTGGTCGAAGGGCCCGCGCTACCAGAAGCAGATGCTGTGGACCGTCGTCGGCCTGTGGGTCGTACTGATGATCGGGGCGATCTACCCCGTCCTCGGCCACGCCGCTCGTGAACTGTTCGGGAGCTGACGCACATGGCGACGACTGAATCCACCGCCTCGGGCATCGGCCCCGTCGAGGGCGCGGGCGCGTTCTCGGGCTACGGCGTCGACAACCCGGCGCCCCTGATCGAGGCCCCGCGCAAGCGCACGAAGAAGACCCCCAAGTCCACCCGGGGCAACTTCGAGATGTACGGCTGGCTGTTCATGCGGCTGTCCGGCATCGTCCTGGTCGTGCTGGTCCTGGGCCACCTCCTGATCCAGCTGGTGCTGGACGGCGGTGTCTCCAAGATCGGCTTCGCCTTCGTGGCCGGCCGCTGGGCCTCCCCGTTCTGGCAGGTCTGGGACCTGCTGATGCTGTGGCTGGCGATGCTGCACGGCGCCAACGGCCTGCGCACCGTCATCAACGACTACGCGGAGCGCGCGAACACCCGGCTGTGGCTCAAGGGCCTGCTCTACACCGCCACGGTGTTCACGATCCTGCTGGGCACGCTGGTGATCTTCACCTTCGACCCGAACATCCGCTAGAAGTCTGATGGCCACGGTGCTGAGGGACTGAGGAAATCCTGATGAAGATCCACAAATACGACACCGTCATCGTCGGCGCGGGCGGCGCCGGTATGCGCGCCGCGATCGAGTCGACGAAGCGCAGCCGTACCGCCGTACTGACGAAGCTCTACCCGACCCGCTCCCACACGGGCGCCGCGCAGGGCGGTATGGCCGCCGCGCTCGCCAACGTGGAGGAGGACAACTGGGAGTGGCACACCTTCGACACGATCAAGGGCGGTGACTACCTGGTCGACCAGGACGCCGCCGAGATCCTGGCGAAGGAGGCCATCGACTCGGTCCTCGACCTGGAGAAGATGGGCCTGCCGTTCAACCGGACGCCCGACGGCACGATCGACCAGCGGCGATTTGGTGGCCACTCCCGTAACCACGGAGAGGCGCCCGTCCGCCGCTCCTGCTACGCGGCCGACCGCACCGGTCACATGATCCTCCAGACGCTCTACCAGAACTGCGTGAAGGAGGGCGTGGAGTTCTTCAACGAGTTCTACGTCCTCGACCAGCTGATCGTCGAGGTCGACGGTGTGAAGCGGTCCGCGGGCGTCGTCGCGTACGAACTGGCGACCGGCGAGATCCACGTCTTCCAGGCGAAGGCCGTGATCTACGCGTCCGGCGGCTGCGGCAAGTTCTTCAAGGTGACGTCGAACGCGCACACGCTGACGGGTGACGGCCAGGCGGCGGTGTACCGGCGCGGGCTGCCGCTGGAGGACATGGAGTTCTTCCAGTTCCACCCGACCGGCATCTGGCGCATGGGCATCCTGCTGACGGAGGGCGCCCGTGGTGAGGGCGGCATCCTCCGCAACAAGGACGGCGAGCGCTTCATGGAGAAGTACGCGCCGGTGATGAAGGACCTGGCGTCGCGTGACGTCGTCTCGCGGTCCATCTACACGGAGATCCGTGAGGGCCGCGGCTGCGGTCCCGAGGGCGACCACGTCTACCTCGACCTCACCCACCTCCCGCCGGAGCAGCTGGACGCCAAGCTGCCCGACATCACCGAGTTCGCCCGCACCTACCTGGGCATCGAGCCGTACACGGACCCGATCCCGATCCAGCCCACCGCGCACTACGCGATGGGCGGCATCCCGACGAACGTCGAGGGTGAGGTGCTGAGCGACAACACGACCGTCGTCCCCGGGCTGTACGCGGCCGGCGAGGTCGCGTGCGTATCGGTCCACGGCGCCAACCGCCTGGGCACGAACAGCCTCCTGGACATCAACGTGTTCGGGAAGCGGGCCGGGATCGCGGCGGCGGAGTACAGCCAGAAGGCCGACTTCGTCGAACTCCCCGAGAACCCGGCGGAGTTGGTGGTCTCCCAGGTCGAGCACCTGCGCGACTCCACGGGCACGGAGCGGGTCGCCGCGCTGCGCCTGGAACTCCAGGAGACCATGGACGCGAACGTCATGGTGTTCCGTACCGAGCAGACGATCAAGACGGCGGTGGAGAAGATCGCGGAACTCCGCGAGCGCTACCGGAACGTGTCGATCCAGGACAAGGGCAAGCGGTTCAACACGGACCTGCTTGAGGCCATCGAGCTGGGCAACCTGCTCGACCTCGCCGAGGTCATGGCGGTGTCGGCCCTGGCCCGCAAGGAGTCGCGCGGCGGTCACTACCGCGAGGACTACCCGAACCGCGACGACGTCAACTTCATGCGCCACACCATGGCGTACCGCGAAGTCGGCGACAACGGCACCGAGTCCATCCGTCTCGACTACAAGCCGGTCGTTCAGACCCGCTACCAGCCGATGGAGCGTAAGTACTGATGGCAACCCCTGTTCTGGACAAGGCGGACGCGGCCGGCGAGCCCGAGCCCGGCTTCGCCGACTCCCCGTACATCACGGTCACCTTCCGCATCCGCCGCTTCAACCCTGAGCTGGCGGCCGAGGCGGTCTGGGAAGACTTCCTGCTGGAGATCGACCCGAAGGAACGCGTCCTCGACGCCCTCCACAAGATCAAGTGGGACCAGGACGGTTCGCTGACGTTCCGTCGCTCCTGCGCGCACGGCATCTGCGGCTCGGACGCCATGCGGATCAACGGCAAGAACCGGCTTGCCTGCAAGACCCTGATCAAGGACATCAACCCCGGCAAGCCGATCACGGTCGAGCCCATCAAGGGCCTGACGGTCCTGAAGGACCTCGTCGTCGACATGGAGCCGTTCTTCCAGGCGTACCGCGACGTGATGCCCTTCCTCATCACGAAGGACACCAACGAGCCGACACGCGAGCGCTACCAGTCGGCGGAGGACCGGGAGCGGTTCGACGACACGACCAAGTGCATCCTGTGCGCAGCGTGCACGTCGTCGTGCCCGGTGTTCTGGAACGACGGCCAGTACTTCGGGCCGGCGGCGATCGTCAACGCGCATCGGTTCATCTTCGACTCGCGTGACGAGGCGGGCGAGCAGCGGCTGGAGATCCTGAACGACCGGGACGGCGTGTGGCGCTGCCGGACGACGTTCAACTGCACGGACGCGTGCCCGCGCGGCATCGAGGTCACGAAGGCGATCCAGGAAGTGAAGAGGGCGCTGATCACGCGCCGCTTCTGATCTCTCCGGGGATTCTTACTCCCGTTGCCCTCCGGTGGCCGTGCCTCTGTATCGACAGAGGCACGGCCACCTGGCGTTATGGGCCTTGCGGCCGGTCACTACGATTGCGGCGGCAATGGGAATCGTTGGGAGTGGACGGGCGATGGTGGACGGCTTCGAGAACCGGGCGTCACAGGGGTCGCGGTTTCGGGTGTGGACCGGGATCGTCCTGCTCGCGGCGGGCTGTTTCGTCGCCGGGGACGCGGCCCGGAGGGTCGGCGAGGCGCTGGCGTTCGGCGTCCACCGGTGGCCGTGGATCCTCCTCGCGCTGGCCGTGCTCAACGTGCTCCGCTCGGCGATGCCGACGGGTTCGTACATCGGCCCGCTCGTGCTCGGTGCCGTGGCCCTGGTCGGGCTGGCGATGTCCGACAGCGTGGGCCCGCAGGAGGTGGAGGACATCGCCCTGCCCGCCGTACTGGTGATCGCCGGTGCCGGGCTCGCGCTGGCGGCCTCGCACGATGTACGGACGACCAGTTGGAGCCGGTTCCTGACGACGGGCCGGGTCGTCATGCCGAAGGGGGCGCACGGGACGGTCACCGTCCGCGCGGTACTGGGCGACCTGCGCGCCGACCTGACGCAGGCGTCGGACGAGGACGAGACGACCGTACGTCTCACGGTGGTCGGGGGCCATGTGCAGGTGACGGTCCCGAGGGACCGGGCTGTGCGGGTGCACATGTCGGGAGCGGTGCTGACGCATATAGGGGAGACGGGGGCGGACCCGGTCGAGCCGGAGGATTCCCCGGATTCGGCAAAGGGGTTCACGATCCACGTGGTGGGGGTCTGCGGGGCGGTGGGCATCGTGCGGGTGTGATCCACAACTGCGCTGCAGGGCTGGGAACTTGGTCAACTCCCGTTGCAGACTGGGCACATGACCAACCTGAGCCTGAGGAAATCGATCGCAGTGCTGTCGGCCGTAGCGGCCACGACGGCCACGCTGCTCGCGACACCCCCCACCACTGCCTCGGCGACTCCCGCCCCGCACAAGGCATTCGCTGCCTTCGCGCGGGAGAACTTCGACCGCCTCCCCCTCGGCCCGGTCACGGCAGGCCGTGGCTGGACGACGGACACCTCCGACGGCACCCTGACCGTCGCGCCGAGTTCGACCGGCAAGGGCCGTGAACTCCGCATCCGTACGGAGGGCAACGGCCGCGCGTTCGTGGTCTTCCCCACCCCACCGGTACCCGGCAACAGCTACTGGGCCCGTCTGCGCCTACGCGTGGACGCGTTCCCGACGGCCCCCGACTGGGCCCACTGGACGATCGCGGAGGCCTCGGGCGCCGACTCCCCCACCCTCGTACGTCCGTTGGGCGGCCAGTACGCCCCCACGGACCAGGGCAACTTCTGGGGCGTCGGCTCCGATCTGGGCCCGACGGGCGACTGGACGTCGTGGAAGACGTCGGCGCCAGCGGTGGCGGGTGGTTGGCAGTGCGTGGAATTCCATCTCGACGGCGCGGACAACCGGGTGACGGTGTACTTCGACGGGGTCGAGCAGACAGACCTGACGGTCGACGCGACCCATCACGGGGGCGCGCAGGACGCCGACTTCACGTTCCCGACGTTCGATGAGCTGAAGGTGGGGTGGCAGTTGTATCAGGGGGATCCGACGCCGTCGTCGTACGACGTGCGGATGGACGACGTGGTGGTGAGTTCCCGGCGCGTGGGCGGGTGTTGAGGTCGCGCCGGGGGTCCTTCACCCGAGGATGAGGGGGAGTTTGGAGGCGAGGTCACCGAGGGCTGCTGTCTCCGCGTCCGTCGGGGTACGGCGTCCGGTGCCGATCAGCAGGGCGTCCCGGTCGGAGAGGGAGGCGGGGAACGGGGTCCCGGTGATCGCCTCGAGCGAGGCACGCGCGGCGGCGAGGGTCTCGGCGGGCGGCGGCTGCGACTCGTACGGCAGGTAGGCGATCAGGTCGAGGTGGTGAAGCGTCCATTCGAGGACGTACGCGGAGAGGTAGTCGCCGACGGTCAGCACCTCGTCGCGCGTGCTGACACGGGCGGCGGGATCGGCGAGGTGGGCGGCGCGGCCGGCGGCGGACCCGACGTCGTCGAGGTGGAACTTGAGGAGCGCCGGGTCACCGTAGGCGGCGGCCAGCCGGGGGATGAGCGCGTCGAGGGGGTCGTCGCCGGTCGGGGGTTCGGTGAGGACGTCCCAGTAGGTGACCGCGTCCACGGTCGGCTCGGCGTCGGTGGGCGTGGCGAGGGTGATCAGGACGTCCTGGGCGTCGATGACGAGGTGGCAGACGAGGTCCCGGACCAGCCAGCCTGTGCAGCCGGAGGGGCGCTCGAAGTCGTCGTCGGGGAGGTGGGCGACGGTGGTGAGGAGGGCGGTCCAGGAACGGGAGAAGAGGTCCACGGTCCGACACGCTAGCTCCGGAACGGAAGGGCGGACAGGCGGATCGGGGCGGTCGGCTCATGTACCTGGAAAGAGAGCGATGAGCAGGCGGGCCACGAACGGGTGAACCGGAGTCATGCTCCCTCCGACATGGCCAGCAGTACGCCAGGGTACTAGCATGGAAGCGTACTACTGGATGAGGGCAGATGGCCTGGCATCTTGAAATGGCCGGGGAGGTTCGCGACTGGCTGCACGAACTTCGCAAGGACAACCGTGCCACGGCGCAGCTCGTAGGGCAGGCGATCCAGGCTCTCGTCGACGAGGGCCCTGACCTCGGACGCCCGCTGGTCGACCGGATCAAGGGGTCCACCCTGCACAACCTCAAGGAGCTGCGCCCCGGCTCCGCCGGAAGCAGCGAGATCCGCATCCTGTTCGTCTTCGATCCGGAGCGCAGCGCGGTCCTTCTCGTGGCCGGCGACAAGGCGGGTCAGTGGACCGAGTGGTACCGCCGCTCCATCCCCTTGGCTGAAGCCCGCTACACAGACTGGCTCGTTCACCTGAAGCAACGACAGCAGAAGGAGGGACAAACATGACCAGCTTCCACTCCTGGGACGAGGTCAAGGAGGAGGTCTTCGACTCCGAGGACCTCGACGAGATCTCCGCGGGAGCCCGGCGCATGGTGGCGGAGGCACGCGCACACCGGCTCGCGGAGATGCGCCGCCAGCTCGGGCTCACCCAGCGCGAAGTGGCCGACCGCATGCACGTACGCCAGGAACGGGTGTCCGCCATCGAGCGCGGCAGGACATCATCCGCAGAGGTGGGAACTGTGGCTGCCTACGTCGCGGCCCTGGGCGGGGAGTTGGAGGTCGTTGCCAACTTCAACGGAACTCGGGTGATCGTGGCGTAAGGCGACGGTCTGTGGGAGGAGTTGGCCGCCCACATGAACTCCATCCCCGAGTTCGAGTACGAACGTCAGCGCCGCGTAGGCGCGTTGCGCGGCCGAGTTGGCCGGCGCGCGGGGGACTGCGGCTCGGGAGGTTGTGAGGGACGGGTTCGGCGGGGCGTAGATCCGGGGGATCCGGAGGGAATCCGGGGGCATTGTCAGTGGTGCCTCGTAGGGTCCCCTCATGTCCGAACCGCTCCAGGAACATCACGAACGACTGCCGGAGGATCTGCCGCCGGGCC
Organism: Streptomyces sp. NPDC002680; assembly: GCF_042889145.1. NCBI lineage: Bacteria > Bacillati > Actinomycetota > Actinomycetes > Kitasatosporales > Streptomycetaceae > Streptomyces > Streptomyces sp. NPDC002680. Next base: position 197,039 of record NZ_JBIAQP010000023.1, on the reverse strand, counting down.
GCCTGGTGGGTCCGTCCCAGGATCCGCATCCTTTGGTGTGGCTGAGCGATGGGCCGGTCCGGGGCGCGGCCGACTGGTGGGCACGGCTGTACTCCAGACACTCGGAGACCGGTCTCTATCCGCTGCTGCTCGAGTACCCGGACGACTCGTTCGAGCCCGTAGGAGTAGGGGGCGACTATGCGGCGGGCGCCGACGCCGCTTACTGCCTCCGGCGTGAGTGGACGAAGGACGCGTGGCCGCCCTTCGAGGAGTGGCCGGGCCTGGCGGCGCCCGCCTCAGTGGCGACGGACGTCGCCCTGCCCGCCGGGGAACTCGCCACCGCGCTGGTCCGCAGCAGCCGGGCCCAGTGTCTGGCACTGGTGGAGGTCTCCCGGGGCGCCGACGCACCCGCCGCCCTCAACTGGGCCGGACCGGCCAACCACATCACCGCGCAAGAGCTGTCGGCGGTACTCCGTTCCTGGGAGGACCGGTTCGGAGTCCGTGTCGTGGGCTTCGGACACGGAAGTCTCCACGTCTCGGTCGCCGCGCCGCCGACGGACATCGACCAGGCCCGTGTACTGACGGCCGAGCACTACGTCACCTGCCCGGACTGGTTCTACGTGGAACCGTCCATGGACTGGGAGACGTACCCCGAGGAACTCATGAAGCGCCACGAATGGGAGTTCTGGTGGGACTGACCGCAACCGCCGCCGACTACACGTGGTTCCAGGAACTCTTCCCGGATCTCGCGGAGGCGTACTGCTTCACGCTGGTGCGCGATCTGCCTCCCTCAGAGGTTCTCGCCCGCCTCGGAGGCAAGGCCGAGCCCTCTCTGACCGGGACGGAGGCGATAGTGGACGCGGCCTTCGATCTCCTCGATCGTCCGGACAACGCCCGGCAGTTCGTCGCCATGACCACCGTCGGGGACTGGACCCTGCTGATCGAGCCCATCGGCTATCTCGGGGTCACCGAGGAACGCGCCCTGCCGGCCTCCGCCGGAACGCGCTGGGTCTCGCACTTCGTGAACATCAACGGCGTCTGTACATTCCTCTGGGCCGAGGACACGGTCAACCGTCTGACGTTCGAGCCCGAAGTCCCCGACCAGCGATGGGGAACGACCCCCTGACGAACTCCTGGACGCCATGCACCACTGTGGCTTCCAGTTCTGGGACCGTCGGTCAGAAGTACCGTCTGAGTGTCGCCGCAGAACGGAGTTCGCCGCTACGGCGGTCAGGGCCCCGTTTTCCGGTCACGCGCCGGGGCGGGGCCTTGTCCGTATGTCAAGCGTCCGGTGTGCCCCGACCGGCGTCGTTCCCGTCGTCGTCGCTGTTCCCGACAACTGTTCCCTGGGCTTCCGCCTTGGCCTCGATGATGAACGCCGATGTGTCGAGTTCGAAGTCGAACGGGGCGGGGACACGCACGGGCCGCCCGAAGGGCACATTGGTCCGCGACCGGTAACCCTTCGGAGACGGATCCCAGAAGACGTTGATCTCCTGCATCTTCATGTCGAGCAGGAGATACACGGGCACGATCCGCCCGTAAGTGTCCATCTTGTCGAGCCAGTCGACATCTTTGGTGGAGTCGGAGGTCAGCTCGGCGGCGAGGGAGAGGGCGGTTGCATCGGCGTGGCGGCCTTCGTCGTCGAAGGCCGCTTCGTCGGCGACGTGGAGGCCAGGCCCAAAGCCGCGCTCGAATCCAGGGAACCTGAAGAGAAAGGGCGCCACATCTGCGTCGTGCCCCTCTGGGACGTGGGGCTCCAGTTGCAACCGCAGAGCCTTCATCACCCTCTTGTAACGCAGCTTCGACCACGGCGACACGACGATCTTCCCCCGGATGACTTCGGCCTTGTAGCCGACAGGTGTGTCCATCTCCTCGACGATCCGGAGCATTTCCTCGAAGGACCCGGTCGCAGGAGCATCTATGGCTGCGTCTATGGCTGTCGGACGCTCGGTCATGATGGTCACCACGGTCCTCCACTGATTACAGAGCGTGTCGCTTCTTCCACCATAGCGCCGGGCTGTCCGGCCGCCGCCCTGTGCTCGATCCGGCCGAGGCCGATGGAGACCGCCAGGAGTTCGCCGGGCTGCGGCCGGCGGCGAAGCCGTCCTCGCCCTCGGAGGGAATCGATCACCGCGTGGGTGAACCCCTGCCGCATGAAAACCGCTGAGCCCAGGCGTACAACCTTCTGGGTACATCGCGGGTCCTACCTGCGCTTCCCGTTCCGGCGGCGACGCCACCGCCCCGACCAGCGCAACCGACTCCGGTACCCGGACGCCGTTCATTGGCGGTACGGAAAGGCAGTACAGCCATGTCCGGACGGAAGCGACCAGACCACCGCGGGCAGCCACAAGGCCCCGCGTACCGCAGGAGACACATGTCCATACGCACCACCGGTCGCCTGGTCCTCGCGACGGCGACCTCCGTCGCGCTGGCCGGCGGCCTGCTCACCCTGTCGGCAGGCTCCGTGACCGCGGCCACCCAGGCCAAGTACGCCGACGACTACAACGGCGACGGCTTCCGCGACTACGCGTTCGGGGACGGCGGCGACTCGGTCACCGTGACCTACGGGACCGCGACGGGTCCCGGTACGAAGACCAAGAGGTTCACGCAGAACAGCGCGGGCATCCCGGGCACGTCCGGGGACGCCGGAGGGTACGCCGACGGATTCGGCGGCTCTCTCGCGAACGCCGACCTCAACCGGGACGGGTACGCCGACCTGGTCGTCGGCGACCGGTCCGAGAAGGTGGGCGGCAAGGTCGCGGCGGGCGCGGTCACCGTGCTGTGGGGCGCCAAGGCGGGTCTGGGTGCCAAGGCGACCCGTATCCCCGTCGCGGCCAACGCCTACTACGGCTTCGGCACCGCGCTCGCTACCGGCGACTTCAATGGCGACGGCAAGCCCGACCTGGCCGTCGCCGACGGGGTCGGAACGGTCTACATCTACCGTGGCGGGATCGGCCCGGCCGGTACGACGGGCAGGGTCACCAAGCACGACCACCGGGACCTGGGCGAGACCACCGCGCTCGTAGCCGGACGGGTCACGAAGGACAACGCCACGGATCTGTACGTCCTCGGCCAGGGCTACAAGGGCGACAAGGCGACCCAGGCGGCCTGGTTCCTGCGCGGCGGTGCCACGATCACGTCGGGCAGGCTCACGACATACAACAACGCGCAGCCCGACTACGGCCCGACGGGCGTCATCGCCGACTTCGACAAGAACGGCTACGGCGACCTCGCGGTGAGCGACGTCCCGCACAGCAAGAGCGCCGGCTCGGTCGTCATCCTGCGCGGGAGCGCCACCGGCCCGGTGAGCACGTACTCCCGCCTGACGCAGGCGACTTCGGGCGTCGCCACGAACCCCACGCAGGGCGACGCCTTCGGCTACTCCCTCTCGGCAGGCGACACCAACCGCGACGGCTATCCGGACCTCGCGGTCAGCGCCTCGTCGGAGAAGGTCGGCTCGGTCGCGAACGCGGGCGGCGTCCACGTCCTGCGCGGCAGCAGGAACGGCCTGACCGGCGCCGGTTCCAAGTGGTTCACACGGGCTACGGCGGGAGTGCCGGGGAATGCCGGGCAGTACCAGATGTTCGGCCTGGGCGTCCGCCTGCGGGACATCGACCGGGACGGTGACGCGGACCTTCTGATCTCGGGGCAGAACGGCAGCGGGAACGTGCTGCTTCGGTCGGCGGGGGCTAGTGGTGTGACGGTGGGGGCTGCGAGTGAGGTGGGGGTTCGGGCGGAGTTTCCGCAGTAGGGGGAACTGACGCGATGAGGGGCCCGGTGACCGACGTTCGACATAGGTCACCGGGAGTCGCTGGGTGATCACCGTTTGCCCGATCCGGGACTGTCGGCCGGGGGTACAGTCTGAGTGTTGCCGCAGAACGCACTTCGCCGTGTCGCCGCAGAGCATTGAGGAGCACACCGGGTCGCGTATGGCCCGCATCCGCAAGCAGCGAGGGCTCGCTCAGCAGGGGCTCGCGATGCGCTCCAATATCTCCAAGTCGCTTCTGTCGAAGGTGGAGTGCGGACAGAAGCCCGCCTCCCCCGCCCTCGTCGCCGCCTGTGCTCGCGCGCGCTGGACGTTTCCACGTCCGACCTGCTGGGCCAGCCGTACGCGGAGGAGTTGCGCCGCGATCGCATGGACGCGTTGATACAGCCAATCCGTGAGGGGTTGGAGAACTGGGATGTCGCGTTGGACTGGGGCACGGCGCCACGTCCTGTCACGCTCATCCGTGCCGACGTACAGCAGGCCCTCGTCCAGCGTCGCCAGCGCAGTACGCAGATATGGTGCGGGACTTGCCCGGCCTGATCGACGAGTCGGTGCAAGCCCATGCACGCAGGCTCTGGCGAGGAGCAGCGGTTGGCTTACGAGTGTCTGGCGGGGACATTCCGGTGCGTTTTCACGGTGGCGTGGAACTTCGGCTACATCGATCTCACCACCGTCGCACTGGATCGGTTGGCTTGGACGGCACCACTCGCCGACGAGCTGGGTGGCCGCCCTGCATGCTTACCTTCGTGCACAGACGACGATGTCGTCCGGCCGGTACGACGTAGGCATGCGTGTGATCGACACGGCGCTCAGAAACCTTGATGTCCAAGATGCTCGCCGGCCAGCGGGTATTGAGGCCATGCGGGGCGTGATGCGTCTTCGGGCTGCGGTGATCGCTGGACGGATGAAGGACCGGGAACATGCGGACGTCCGTCTGGCTGAGGCCCGTACTCTCGCGCGGGCCGCAGGAGAGTTGCCTGACTTCGGAGTGACCTGGGGACCGGGTGAACGTCGGCGTGCACGCTGTGGCCATCGCCTCGGAAATGGACGACTTCGTGCGCGCTGTCGAACTTGCCAAGGATGTACGGATTCCACGCGGCTGGACCCGCTCCAGAGCCGGGCATCACTGGATCGACCTCGGCCGTGCCCACACTTGGGCGGACCACCCGAACAAGCTCTGGACTGCCTGCAACGCGCCCGTCGGGTCGCACCACAGCAGACCCGGTGCCACCCGACGGTGCGCGAGACCGTGCTGGCACTCAAGCGGCGCGCGCACCCGGAACAGTTCTCTCACCCAGTACGCAGAGTGGGTCGGGATCTAACACGTTGTGACGGCGTGGAGTTGCACCCTTCGGTGCAACCTAAGGGCTTCGGTAATCGGCAGGCTGACACACAGCCAGTAACCCGTGACCGATCGCCGCTCCAGGGACGCAACAGAGCTGTCAAGGAGCACCAACACACCGCACGGTATCGCCCGCACCTTCCAGCCATCGCCACACCCGTCACAGCTTGGTCCTGACCATCACCGCAAACAATATTCCCGATCCGTCAGCCGCGGCGTGCGGGTATCAGCCGCAAGTCTGCCTGCCGCCATCACGGTGTCGCGCTCTGCAGGGACAGTGCTGATCCAGGACATGGCCGGACGAGCGTGGTGAGCCCCAACGGAGCAGGTACACCTACTGCCTTGGGCCAGCCCCGAGGGGAACCCCTGTTATCCGGTCCGCGGCGGAACTGGATACGTATCACGTCTCGCCGACGACATGGAGGCGGCCCAACTAGAGATCCCCAGTGACCTCATCAAGCAAGCGCACCAGTTCCTTGCTGAACAAGCTTGGAATCCCGGTGAACTTCACCTACTGGCAGTCCAGTTGAGCGAGACCCTTGCAAACACGCATCGGATCGCGGTGAGCCGGGGCGCCCGCTTGCCCGCACCCGCTTACGAGAAGCTCGCCACTCTAGAAAACCAGGCCGCTGAAGAGAACACGGCGGACCCTCAGGAGCCAGACCTGCACGGCTGATCAGCCTAGCTGCGAGTCGCCTCACCAGAGGACAGACTGTATTACAGTTCACCCCTCATAAATCTGAGCAACGCACATATCGCCACGAGCCGCCAACTCGTAAACCTTCCAAAAGTCGATCAGGGAATTTTCCAAATCATCCAAATAGCCATCAGGGATTCCGCCCCGAATGATGTCATTCAAAACCTCCGGAGCCACACCCATGATTTCCCGCACACTGATAGAGGAGAGGAATTCACTCACCTCTTTCACCTGCCCTGCCGTCAGAAATGTGCAGACCGTGCCAAAATCATCGTCCCCAAGTAGGGCTCCGCCTGAAATAGCAAGTGCCGCGACATCACTCGCCCCGACTCGCGCAAAGAAATTCTCGATGACCTCGCCGTCCTCACCGAGATCACAGATCGCCTCGGACGCATCGGATTCCAGGTCTTGAAATCGAGAAATAACCCAGTCGAACCCGGACAGTACTTCCTCTGCAGACAGAGGGAACAACGAGACATTCACCGGAAACCAACCTCCGCTCAGGGTGAGATCAGTAGGCTAGCAGAGGCGTCAGACCGGGAATCACTGAAGAGTCACTCGACCCCCATGGGCTTTGAGACCAGTCGTGATTCTCGACGTTCACGTGCCACCACTCCTTCGCTCCTTCCGAGACCTTCTTGTACCAAGGGTCCTTTTGCGGAACAGGAGAACCAACAGGGACGTTCGGATCCCGCCCCTTGTCCTGATTAATATTCTTGGTTCTATAGCCAATCACTCCATCACTCTTCACAGAGGAAAAGGCATCGACCCATTCGCCAGCCTTGAAAAGGTTCGGCCCCTTTAGCGGCCACATACTGAATCCGCTCTTCACTGTGACCTTCTTACCGCCCTTACCATCCAACTGCGCTTGAAGGCTTTTCACATAAGCCGCCACCTCTGCACCGCCGTCAATTTCTGCCTTCCCTCCAAAATGCTTCACATCCCACACATAGACAGTATCGTCAGTCCAATAGAGGAGGTCAGCCCATCCCCCCTTCTTCTTCCCTGGAATGTTGCGGATATAATTTTCGGAATCGCGATAACCCATCGTTTGCTGGAGGTCAACCGTCACCTCACCGCCCCCCTTGGGCTGCACGGCACGCAACCAGGCCATGTACATGACGATCGCAGTGTCATGCGCCTTCGTGTACTTCTCCTTTACGTATTGGGCACGCTGCTTCTGACGCTGCTTCGCGGCTTGAGATTCTTCCTTAACAAGGTCGAGTAGCCCCGATGGATCACTTCGGGTAATTGGACTGTTACGGCTGTACGCATACCCGTTAACCTGCAACGGATCCGAGATATCAATAATCGGATCCGCCGACAGGAACCGCCCCGCCCCCTGGTCGTACTCCCGAGCCCCAATATGCGTAAGCCCAGTACCAGCGTCATCGATCCCGACGCCCAGGTAACTCCGCTTGTTCGGCCAGCTCGCCGGCTTCGGGCCCCGCACCTCCCCGTACGGCTTGAACGCCCTCCGCGTCACCGGCTGGCCGACCGTCGTCACGTCCACCGTCGTGTTGGCCGTGCCCAGGTGATCGGCCAGCATCACGTTGCGCTTGTGGCCCGTGGTCGCGCCGTTGCTCGTCGAGCGGACCACCGTCGGAGCGCCGGGGTGGACGTACGCACGGGAGGCACGGACGACCGTGCCCGTCGCGTCCGTCGTCACCTCTGTTTCGCCCAGGTAAAGGGTCGAGCCCGACGGGGAGTTCTCCAGGAGGCGGTTGCCGTTCGCGTCGTAGACGTACTTCGTTGTCGTGCCGTCGTCCGTGATCGTCGCGGGCTTGTTCTCCTGGGTCCACGTCAGGTCCTGCGTCGTCGCCGACAGGTCGCGGACCGTCGTGTTGCCCACCGCGTCGTACTGGTAACTGCTGCCCTGGCCAGTCGGGTTGGACGTGATCCAGCCCAGCGTGTGCGGTTGCTTGCCCTCGCTGTTGCCGTAGCCGTACTTGAAGGTGACGTTCTTCGCCGCGTCCGCCGGGTCGTGTTCCGTCAGCGTCGCCCGGTTGCCCAGCCAGTCGAACGTGAATGACTGGCGGTATGCCGTCGCACCCGTCGAGACTGTCGAGGAGTCGGGGGCCGTCGCCGCCAGCGTGGTCGTCAGTGACGTGTCGGGGCTCGCCGTGTCCGACAACGTGTCCGGGGCGTCCGCCACCGGGCCCGACGAGGCCGCGTAGTCGGAGCGGTAGCCCCACGTCGTGCCGTTCGACGCCTTGCAGCTCTTGCCGTCGACGGGCGTGATGTTCGACGTCCAGGCATTCACCAACTCGCCCATCACGTCGTACGTGAAGCACTGCGTGTCCCAGGGCGGGGTCGCCGAACCGTCCGTCAGCTGGCGGGAGTTGGACGTGATCACCCCGGACTGGTCGTACGAGTAGTAGCTGTCCGTGATGCGGTGCGGGTCCGCCGTCTCGCGGTCCGCCACCGTGCGCTGGAGGCGGCCCGTGGACGGGTCGATGAAGTTCGTCGTCCAGACTCGGTAGGGCTGTACGCCTGACACCGTACGCAGGGGCTCGCCGTACGGGGAGTAGGTGACGTCCGACGTGTACCAGGTCAGGCCTGATGTCGATTCGGGCAGGCCGTCGCTGTTGTAGCGGGTGACCACCTTCTCCTTCGCCAGGCCGCCGATCGCCGGCAGGGTGACCGAGAGCGGCTTTCCGGTGGGCGTGTACGTGTATGCGTACGCGTACTTGCCCGAGAGGCCTGCGGTCATCGCGCCCGCCGCCGCGATCTCGGTCTCCGTGCCGGTCGGGCGGTACTCCGTGTCGTAGCCCGTGACCCGGTTCGTGTAGTCGCCTTGCGCCGTGTGCCGGACCGACGCGACCGGCTGGCCCAGCGCGCCCGGCAGGCTGTCGTACGAGAACGACTTCACCGGGTCCGCGGTCGCCGAGCCCTCGCGGACGTAGGTGACACGGCCGAGGTCGTCGTACTGCGTGAACGTCGTCCGGCCCTTCGCGTCCGTCACCTTGTTCGGGCGGTCCGCGTCGTCGTACCACGTGTCCGTCTTGCCGACGTCCGGGTCCGTGGTCGACTTCACCCGGCCCCGGGCGTCGTACACATACGTCCAGGTGTTGCCCGCCGGGTCCTTCACCTCGGTGCGGTAGCCGCGGGCGTCGTAGGTGTACGTCGTCGTGCGGCCCGCGTCCGTGCTGGCCGCGTCCTTGTAGTGGCGGATCGAGGTGACGCGGCCCAGGGCGTCCGTGTACGTGCGCGTCCGGGGGCTCGTCGAGCCGGCCGGGTTCACGTACGTGCTCGTGTCGCTGTACGTCGTGTACGTCGCGTACTTGTACTCGCCCGCGTGATACGTCGACTCACGGTACGGGCGTTCGAGGCCGTCGTAGCGGAACTTGACCTTGCTCGGGATCAGGGTCTCGGAGAGAGGAAGAAAAATCTTCGTCGTCGGCTCACCCTTCGCGAGATAAGCACCCTTCTGCTCATCGACCAGGCCGTGGTCGTCGTACGTCGTGTCGGTGACGATGCGGCCGGGGCCGTGCGCCTCCGACTGGGTCTGCACCTGGCGCAACAGGCCGTCGTAGAGAGTGACTTGCTTGCTGTAGGTGCCGTCGTCCTTGAGTGTGTTGGTGGTGACGGCGGCGGGGCGGGTCACACTCTTCGTCGCTATCGCCGACTGGTAGTCGATCACCACGTCCGGCTTGCCACCCGCTGGGCGCGACGGGGACCAGCCCTTCACCAGGCGGCCGAGGGCGTCGTACTCGCTGCGTGTGACGCGGTCGTTGGCGTCGGTGACCGTCAGGGCCAGGCTTCGGCCCGGGTCGAAGGTCGTCCTGACCGTGTGGCCCTTGGCGTTCGTCGTCTTCACGGCCGTGACCGGACCGCCCTCGTCGCCAGGTGTGTACTCGGTCGTCGTCGTGCCCGCCCCCGGCTTCATGACCGTACGGATGCGGCCCAGCGGGTCGTACGTCGTCGTCGCGGCGACCACGTCCACGGTTCCGGTGCCGTCGACGCCGGTGACAGTCGTCACCAGGCCCCTCGACGGGATCTCGATGTTGTCGCCCGTACTTCCGTCGTAGCTGTTGCGCACCGACTTGATGAGCTTGGTCGCCGGGTCCGCGGTCGCGTACCCCGCGCACGAAGTACCCGTGCTGCGCTGCGACTTGGGCAGGCCGATCAGCCATGTCGCAGGGTTGTGGACGTACGTCGTCACCGTGCACGTCTGGTCGGAGAGGGTCTCGGCAGTGCCGTTCGGCTTGACCACCGCCGTCTCCACCTGGATCGGCAGGCCGTAGGTGTCGTCCACGGATGTCAGCGTGCGGACGGCTCGCCAGCTCGTGTCGACGGTCTGGATGGCGTCCGTACGCCTGACTCCGCTGCGGTGGGCCAGCAGCGGCTCCATGTCCGTGGCGTCCTCCGCCTCCCTCGGGCGGGACGCCGTCTGCTTCGACCAGGGGAAGTTCAGGGTGCGGTTCTGGACCTTTCCGCCGGAGTCCAGGTAAGTGATCGTCTCTGCCGTCATGCCCGCGTACTGCCGGTCGTCGTCCGCGAGCAGGGTGAGCTCTTCCTTGGAGTCCTTGACCTGGCCCCCCACCCCCAGGAAATAGCGGGTCTTGGAGTACGACTGGGCCTGCAGGACACCGTTCCCGGGGGCGACGCTGCTGCCCTTCGTCACCGCGACGTCGCGGTAGCCGCGCCAGTCGCTGAACGTGCGCAGGGACGGGCGGGTGAACTCGTCGTCGCTCTTGGACCAGGCCGGGCCGTCGTACGCGTAGACCGTCTTGATGTCCTGGCCGTGCGAGGTGACCTTGTCCCGTTCCGTGACGGACTCGACGACGTACTTGTTGAACCACTCCTTCCCGGGGGTCTCCTCATCACCGTCTGGGGACCAGCGGACCGGGTAACACGTGCCGTTGCTGCGGCCGTTGTCCGTGGCCGGGGCGGTCCCGCAGCCGCCCGTGTACTCGACCTCGATGTCACCGCCGCTCTCCGTCGACACCGTGCCGATGCGGGGCCCTTCACAGAGTCGGAGGGAGCTCGGTTACGAAGACGGGATGTGTTTCGGCCCGCTGAGCAGTTTGTTCGCCCTCGCCCAACGGGCCGGGGTCCTACTGGGTGCGGGTTACCCTCGCGTGGTCGGTCACGAGGCGGCGGAAGAGATCGTGACCTGTCCGGCCGGTGTGGCGCAGTGCCCAGAGTTGGGCTGTGTCCTGCTCGTCCTGAGGACCGGACTCGGTCACGGCCGGAGGCGGCGCAGAACACTTCGAAGGTGACACCGGCGTCCGGAACGTGCGTGATCGTGTGCGGAACGTACTTCATGGTCGTGCGACTCATTCGGACACCTCGGCGGGGAGCACGATAGCTGGTCAAGCGTGGCCTTGCCGACTTCGCCGCCGCCGACCTCGACCACTTGGCCCGCGCCATGAAGCGCAAGCCCAGGAAGTGCTACAGGGCAGGCCGACATCAGCGACTTACCAAGCTACCCATCGATTGCTGCAGAAATTCACTAGAATAAGACTGCCTGTAGCTGCCATCCATAATCCCAACGGCCCTTGCTTCACCACTACCAATCAGCCTGATATCCCCTGCGGGGGTTTCGGCCGCACCAAACTCTCCAAAATCACGCCCCGGCCATACCGGGATGGGTGAGTGGTAAATTTCAGGTTCGACAGGGAAAGCTGCAAGCAGGCTTTCATCATGCCCGACTACTTCCCATGAGCCATTCAGAACCTGCGCGTCATCACTATAGACAGGGAATTGCCACGCAACAGAAAGTTGAGGATGTACGGACGCCAAGGAATCGAATTCCTCCCGGAAGATTCCGACTGCGACTCCGAATCTGTTTCGCGCCACCACAATCACTGCATACCAGATGCCGTCAGCGGGAATCGCTAGGATGTCGCCCACCTCAGGCTCAGTGGCACTCCCTGTCACTGCAATTGAGAGCCGAGAAACGTCTCCGCTCGATACATCCACAAGGTTCACCGCTTCGTCATTGATGAAGGGCAATAGGATGTCCACCAGATCGGATGGAGACACCGGTCTCCCACTCCTCTCATCAGACAAATCAGCAAGGATATCAGCCATGTCCGTAAACATCGAATCGCCCAGTTCGGGCACCCGGGAGCCTTCAGGGCCAGAGTAGACGGTTCCATCCGTCAGAGTAGCCTTGAACGCGAGAGGTGTGGAATAGACGCCGTCCCATGACCACTCCAAGAGCTGCAAGAATTCCTTCAATGACGGGGAACTACCCACCATTTCGGAGAATTCCAATAGGATTGCCGCCAGCTTGACGCTTACATCGTCACTACTCACGGGCATCCTCCATTCTTGAACGTTTCGTACGCCAAATATCCGGGCGCCTTCTTCGGATCCATGGGGTTCTGTCGATTTCCTCTATAGTTGTCGCCGTCCTCTCCAATGTAGGTGCCGAAGTAATCTGACATTCGCTGTTCAAGGAGGCGGGATTGACCGTAGGTCCTAGCGCCCGGATACACGTCCATTCTATCGCCGTTCGCAGGGTTGAACCGATTCCAGGTTCCGCTGTGGCGTCGTTGAACACTCGCCGGCGATTCGTTGGGGCCAAACATTCCGCTGTAGTAGACCACACTATTTCGGTCCACCAGTACATAGTTGCTGTACCCCTGGCGGTCATATTTATCAAGGTCAAAATCTGCCCCACCCGCGTTGTGAACGAGGACCGGAGTCTGCCCTGCAACCACATAGTACGTATGAAGGTCATCGACCGTCAGGTTGTACGTGCGAGCGTGCTTCGAGAACGGGCGGTTTGCGGTGACCGTGACGGTTGAGCCGTCCGGCTTGCGCAGGTGCATGCCTGCCGTGAGGTCGCGTGTCGCCACCCACTGGCCCAGTTCCGGGACCCAGAAGGGATGGTCGTGGGTGGCCGTGAGCTTCTCGATGCCGTTGTCCGTAGCGATGGACAGTTCGTTGAAGTATTTCTCGGCATCGGCGATGACGATCAGCCTGGTGACTTTCCTGGGACCAAACTCCCCGGTTTCAGGATCGGTAGCCTGAACCTCGTCGCCGACCTCGACGTCTTCGATGTCCTTCGTTGTGCCGTCGGCCATGAGGACGTCAGTACCGGCCAGGAAACAGCGCGGACACGGAGATCCCTTGGCGCCCTTACCACCCGTCATCCCGCGCGCCGCCGCCACCCCAGCCCCCACGTCCCCCAGAGACTGGCAAAGGCTCGATGCCTGACAAGGTGGACTGGGAAGATCCCTAACGTCGGACCAATTGTCGTAGTAGCTCTGCATGCTCTGGCAGGAGCTGGTCCACTGCAGTTCCATGCATTTTTCGCGGAAATACAGCTCGACATTCATCCAGTAGGGAATGTCTTCGCGATACGTTCCCCAGTTGGCCATCATATTGACGGTCGGCATGGGGTGATTTCGATTGAATTCCTTCAACACCTTGGCTGGCGGATACACGCTCTTGGTCGTGTCCGTGTCGCCAGGCGCGTTATAGCTCGTGCCGTCGTAGGTATCAGATCCCGGGTCGTTGTTCGGCTGGTAGTTTCCGTACGTTCCGTTACTTCCGGAACAGAAGTTATCGGGGCCGCAGCTTTCCAGGCCTGTAGGGTCCGAGCGGCTGATCGGGCTGTTGTTTGAGTACGCGTACCCGTTCATCTGGAGTGGGTCCGCGATGTCGATGATCGGGTCGGCGGAGATGAACCGCCCCGAGTTCTGGTCGTACTCCCGAGCCCCGATATGTGTGAGCCCGGTTGCCGAGTCGTTGATGCCGACGCCCAGGTAGCTCCGCTTGTTCGGCCAGTTCGCCGGCTTCGGACCACGCACCTCGCCATACGGCTTGAACGCCCGCCGCGTGACCGCCTGTCCGGTCGACAGCTCCACCGTCGTGTTCGCCGTGCCGAGATGGTCGGCCAGCATCACGTTCAGCTTGTGGCCGGTCGTCGCACCGTTGCTCGTCGAGCGGACCACCGTCGGGGCGCCGGGGTGGGCGTACGCACGGGACGCCCGTACGACCTCGCCGCTCGCATCCGTCGTCACCTCCGTCTCGCCCAGGTACAGGGTCGAGCCCGAGGGCGAGTTCTCCAGGAGACGGTTGCCGTTCGCGTCATAGACGTACGTCGTTGTCGTGCCGTCGTCCGTGATCGTGGCGAGCTTGTTCTCCTTCGTCCAGGTCAAGTCCTGGGTCGTCGCCGACAGGTCGCGGACCGTCGTGTTGCCCACCGCGTCGTACTGGTAACTGCTGCCCTGGCCCGTCGGGTTGGAGGCGATATAGCCCAGCGTGTGCGGCTGCTGTCCACCATCGTGGCCGTAGCCGTACTGGAAGGTGACGTTCTTGCTCGCGTCCGCCGCGTCGTGTTCCGTCAGCGTGGCCCGGTTGCCCAGCCAGTCGAAGGTGAACGACTGACGGTAGGACGCGCCGCCCGCGGCGACCGTGCCCTCGGCCGGAGCCGCCGCGCCCAGGGTCGAGGTCAGCGAGGCATCCGGGGCCGTCACGTCCGTCGACGCGTCCGGGGCATCCGCCACCGGGCCCGACGACAGCGCGTAGTCGTCACGCGGGCCCCAGGTCGTGCCGCCCGCCGACTTGCAGCCCACGCCCGTCGTGCCGTTGGGCTCGATGTTCGACGTCCAGGCGTTGACCAGTTCCCCTAGCGCGTCGTACGTGTAGCACTGCGTGTCCCACGTCTCGCCCGACGCATCCTGCAACAGGCGGGCGTTGGACGTGATCGTGCCGGAGGCGTCGTAGGAGTAGGCGGCGTCCGTGACGCGGTGCGGGCCGGCCGTTTCCCGGTCCGTGATGGTGCGCTGGAGGCGGCCGGTGTGCGGGTCGATGAAGTTCGTCGTCCACACCCGGACCGGCTGCGCACCCGACACCGTACGCAGCGGCTCGCCGTACGGCGAGTACGTCACGTCCGACGTGTACCAGGCCAGACCCGACGTCGACTCGGCCAGACCGTCACCGTTGTAACGGGTGACGACCTTCTCCTTCGGCAGCCCGCCGACCGCCGGCAGTGTCATCGACAGGGGCTTGCCTGTCGGCGAGTACGTGTACTCGTAGGCGTACGTACCGGACAGTCCCGCGGTCCTCGAATCGGCCGCCGGGATCACCGTCTTGCTGCTGGTCGGCCGGTACTCGGCGTCGTAGCCGGTGACTTCGTTGACGTAGTCGCCCTGCGAGGTGTGCCGGATGGAGGCGGTCGGCTGGCCGAGCGCCCCTTGCACGGAGTCATACGTGAACGTCTTGACCGGGGCGGGATCGGAACCCTCATAGACGTGCTCGACGCGGCCCAGCTCGTCGTACTCCGTACGCGTCGTCCTCGACTCCGCGTCCGTCACCTTGTTCGGCCGGTCGGCGGCGTCGTACCAGGTCTGTGTCGTGCCGACGTCCGGGTCCGTGGTGGACTTGACCCGGCCGCGGGCGTCGTACTCGTACACCCACGCGTTGCCCGCCGGGTCGGTGACGTTGCTGCGGTTGCCTCGGGCGTCGTACGAGTACGAAGTCGTGCGCGGCTGGGTGCCACTGGTCTTGGCGAAGTGCTGGACGGAGGTGACCCGGCCGAGCGCGTCGGTGAACGTCTTGTACACCGGTGCGGTCGATCCGGGCGGGTCGACGTACGTGCTGGTGTCACCGTACGACGTGTACGTCCCGTACTTGAAGTTGCCGTCGTGGTACGTCGACTGGCGGACCGGGCGCTCCAGCCCGTCGTAGCGCAGTTTGACCCAACTGGGAACCAGGGTCTTGGACTTGGGTGCGAAGAGTGCGGTGGCCGGTTCGCTCTTCGCAAGATAGGCACCCGTCTGCTCGTCGGGCAGGCCGTGGTCGTTGTAGGTGATGTCGGTGACGATGCGGCCGGGGCCGTATGCCTCCGACTGGGTCTGGACCTGCCGCATCAGACCGTCGTAGATCGTCACCTGACGGCTGTAGAAGCCGTCGTCCTTCAACGTACTGGTCGTGACCGCAGCGGGGCGTGTCGTCTCGGAGGTGGCGATCGCCGGCTGGTAGTCGATCTTCACGTCCGGCAACTGGTTGCCCGAAGAGTGAGACGGGGACCAGCCCTTCACCAGGCGGCCGAGCGAATCGTACTCGGAGCGCGTGACACGACTGTTGGCGTCAGTGACCGTCAAGGCCAGGCTCCGGCCCGGGTCGAAGGTCATCGTGGCGGCATGGCCCTTGGCGTTGATCGTCTTCACGGCGGTGACCGGGCCGCCCGCGTCGCCGGGTGTGTACTCGGTCCTCGTCGTGCCTGCCCCCGGCTTCGTGACCGAACGGACGCGGCCCAACGGGTCGTACGTCGTCGTCGCGGCGTCCACTTCGCCGGTACCGGTGCCGTCGACGCCGGTGACCGTCGTCACCAGGCCCTTCGACGGGATCTCGATGTCGGCCGTGCTTCCGTCGTAGCTGTTCCGCACCAACTTGATGAGCTTGGTCGCCGGGTCCGCCGCCCCGTACCCCGCGCACGAAGTACCTGTACTGCGCTGCGACTTGAGCAGGCCGATCAGCCATGCCGAGGGGTTGTGGACGTACGACGTCACCGTGCACGTCTGGTTGGACAGCGTCTCGCCGGTCCCGTTCGGCTTGACCACCGCCGTCTCCACCTGGACCGGCAGACCGTACGTGTCGTCCACCGACGTCAGCGTCCGCACCGCCTGCCAGTCCGTGCTGGTCGGCTGTGCCTTGTTCCCGACCGTCTGGATGGCGTCCGTGCGCCTGATGCCGCTGCGCTGGGCGAGCAGCGGGGTCATGTCCACGCCGGTCTCGGCCTCGCGGGGACGGGACGCGGTCTGCTTCGACCAGGGGTAGTTCAGGGTGCGCTTGAGAACCCGCTTGTCGGAACTCGCGTACGTGATGCTCTCCGCCGTCATCCCCGCGAACTGCCGCGCGTCGTCCGCAAGGAGCGTGTACGTGCCGGTGGAGTCCTTGACCTCTCCCCCGGTGCCCTGGAAGTACCTGGTCACCCCGTACGACTGGGACTGCGGATCCCCGATCTGGGAGGTCGACCTGCTTCCCTTGGTGACCGCTACCTGGCGGTAACCGCGCCAGTCGCTGAACGTCCGCAGTGCCGGACGCGTGAACTCATCGTCCGACTTCGACCAGGCCGGGTCCGTGTACGTGTACCGGGTGTGGACCGGCTTGCCGTGGGACGTGACCTTGTCCGTCTCGGTCACGGAGTGGACCACGTACTTGTTGAACCACGCCTTCGCGGGCGTCTTCTCGTCACCGTCCGGGGACCAACGCACTGGGTAACAGGTGCCGTTGTCCTTGCCCTTGTCCGTGGCCGGCTCGCTCCCGCAGCCGCCCTTGTACTCGACCTCGATGTCGCCGCCGGACTCCGTGGCAACCGTGCCGATGCGGGGCCGGGTGAAACCGGGACGCTGGTCGTTCGAGCCGCTGGAGACCAGGTTCGGAAGCTGGCGGTCCTTCAGACGGCCGCGCAGGGGCGAGGTCGAACCCACCGTGTACTGGGCGAAGCTGATGCCGGCCTCGGACTGGAGGGTGCCGGTGGTGTCGCCGGGGGCGAAGCCTCGGCGGGTGATCGAGTTGAGCCAGAGGCCGGGAGACGTGTCGTACCAGTCCTCCGGGAAGGACTGGTGAAGCTCGTACGTGTCCACCTTGCCCAGGCCGGTCTGGCTAGCACGGGCCGCCTTCGTCGTCACCGTGTCCAGGCGCAGCTGCGTCCAGAAGGACGGGAAGACGGGGCACAGCTTCGAGGTGGACTTGCAGTTGAGGTTGCCGGGGGTGTCCCACCAGGGGCGGTACGCACCCGGGTCGGCCGTCTTGGCGAAGTTGGCGGAGGTGCAGTCCGCCTCCGACTTGAGGCAGCGCTGCTTAACACCGAAGTCGACCGTCGCGGACGGCTTCGTCAGGTCGGCACGCATGCCGTACTCAATGGTCGTCGGGTAGGCGAAGCGGTCGTACTGCTCCGGTGCCGTGAACTTCTTCTTCACGGCGTAGTAGTTCGTCTCCTGGTTCCAGGTGACGACCATCGCGTTGCCGTGCACGTCGACGACCTTGTCCAGGCCCCAGCGCCAGGCCTGCTGCTTGCCCGCGCCGCAGCGGGAGTCGGCGAAGGCGGTGGCGTGGCAGGGCTCGGTGGGGTGGTTGCCGAAGACAGGGACGGTGGAGACGGAGTTGGTGTTCGCGTGGCCGCCGCCGACCGCGTTGAGGCCGTAGAAGTACTTCGTACCGTCCGTGGTCGTGACGATCCAGTACTCGCCGTTGTTGTCGCCGTTGCTGCCGCCGGTACGGCGCTCGACGCGGGTGCCGTCGTCCTGCATGGGACGGTAGATCTCAGTGTCGGTCTCGGGGGCGCTGCCCGAGGCCGCGTCCCGGACCAGTTCCGTGGTCTTGCCCATCAACGACATCACCGCGTTGTACGACACCCAGCACAGGTCGGACGTCTTGTCCTTCTTGGCCGTGTTGTTGGGCGTACCGGAGTTCAGCGTCTTGCGGTCGTCCTGGCAGGCGCGGTAGCGGCGCTCGATGTGGCCGGGGTCGAAGTCCCAGCCCTCGCCGATCCAGGAGGCCTGGGGCGAGGAGACCGCTGTACGGCCGTCCACCGTCTGGGAGTTGTAGGTGAAGGAGATGTTGGGCGCCGGGCCCGCGGGAGCCGCCGGGGTCGTCAGCGGGTACGACCAAGTGAACGCGCCCGAGGAACCTCCGGCCTCCCACTTGCCGTTGGAGGCGAGAGGCGTGGCCTTGAACGAACCTCCCGCGCCGCCGCCGGAGTCGACTGCCCCGATGACCGCGGTGTCGCCGCCGGTGGCAACCTGGGTCGCCGAAGTCCGGTAGGAAACCTGCGCTATTGACGGTCCGTCAGCTCTTGTGTCCTCAGCTGCGGCCTGGGTGACGGTGCCGTCCGCCGCTGTGTCGACCGTGGCCGTGATGGACTGTGCCTTCGTGTCGTTGGCCGTGTCCAGTTCCTCGTACTCCTGGCACGCCTCGACGTCCGGTGTCGTCAGGTAGCACTCGGGGAACTGCACGAAGCGCAGGCGGGAGGCCCAGTCGGCGCCGTAGAGGTTCCTGAACTTGGTGTAGTCGAGCTTGACCGAGAGCGGGACAGAACCGGTCGCCGGGGCCTGGACGGTGACGATGGCACCGTCCACGCCTTGGGAGACGGCCGCGGTGCGGTCGAAGACCTTGACCTGCCAAGTTCCGGTTGGCGCCGCCTGATCGGGCGCCTGCCCGAGGCTGACGGGCAGGTCCTCGACTGGCGCCAGGTCGATCTGTTGGGCAGTCGTGCCCACGCGTGCAGCGGCCGCGGTGCCGGTCGCCGCCGCGCCGAAGTCGACCACCCCGGTGTCGCCGGGCGGTGCCGCCGCAGTGCCTGTCGGCGCCTGCTCCAGGTCCTCGGGGATTTCGACCTTCAGGGTCTCCAGATCCCGTTCGAAGACCTTGCCCGTGACGGGCTCCTCCTCTTCGAGTGTCTCCAGCTCCAGCGTTTCGCGGCCTTCTGGTGCGACGGTCGGGTCAGGTGGCACCGCCAGCGACTGGGTGGGCAGAAGACCCACGAGCAGAATTGCTCCGATGGCGGGTACGACGACCGCGCGCAACCGGCGTGCACGGCGACGACGGGAAGGCGAAAGACGACCGAACACGACGAGATCCCCCCGGACCACGTGAAGCGGGACCAGGATGCGGACCACGCGTGATGGCGTAACAGATGCCGCAGATTCTGTGACGGTTCTGTGGCGTTTCGCTAGATCAACTGTGCGGATGTGATGATCGCCACGGTGCGTAACATCTTGTAATGGTTAGTGATGGGCGGAGTGCGACCTACCCGAGGTATCGGAATGCGTCGCCTCTTGGTGATCTACTACTCAATTCTTAACTTCCCTTTACAAATGCCGCTCGAATCAGGGAAGTTGACGACGTTTCAGGGCGATTTGGCGCCATGAATGTCGCACCGCAGGACAGTTGTCGGCGGGCCGGGTCAGCCACCAGTACGGGCCCCGCCATTGGCCTGCTCAATCCGCGCCCGTCTTCGCAATGCGTGACGACAGCCGACCCATTGGGCCATCATCGGCGAGCCCGGTCGTGCCCTGTCGCGCGCCCGGTTCCAAGGGGGAAGGGAAACTCGCCCGATGACGCGCACCAGGCGCCGTATGCCCGGAAGTCGGACCACCGCCGCCATACTCACCGCGACCCTCGCCGCCACCGGCGTCGTCTTCGTGAGCCTCGGTCTGGACGATGCCGACTCAGTCGGTGAGGCGCAAAGCGGCCGGAACCCGCAGCCGGTCTCCGAGGCCACGGCGATCGCCCGCGCCTCGGAAACGGGGAAGCCTGTCGAGGTCACTGCACTGCGCACGGCGCGCTCCAGCACCTGGGCCCGGCCCGACGGCCGCATGGCCAAACAGCTGTACTCCTCGCCGATCCGGGCCAAGGTCGGAGGTGAGTGGAAGCCCATCGACTACGACCTGCATCGCACCAAGGCCGGTTGGGAACCCGAGGCCACCAACACGCGGATCGTGTTCTCGGCCGGTTCCGACACTGCCGAGGCACGCGGGCAGGAGCGCTCCACACGCAGTACCGCCCGCCGGGTCTCACTGCTCAAGGGCGCCAAGGAGGCGACCACAGCCGCAGCCGACGAGGCGGCGACTCCCCTGGTCACTCTGACGGTTGAGGGGGGCTACGAAATCCAGCTCACCTGGCCTGGCCCCGTTCCCACCCCGATCATCGATGGCTCCCGGGCCCTGTACCCGGAGATCTTCCCCGGAGCCGATCTTGTCCTCACCGCCGAGGACGACGGCTTCGCCCAGCTCATCGTTCTGAAGAACCGCGCGGCAGCCGCCGATCCACACGCCCAGCAACTCTCGTACGGCATCAGCGCCCCGGACCTGACCTTCCGCCTGGATCCGATCACCGGCATCCTCACCGCCGAGAACGCCTACTCCTCCGAAGTCGCCATGTCGCCCACCCCCCTGATGTGGGACAGCAGCGGCGCACCGGCCGTTACGGACGGCAGTGTGGGTGCCACCGCGCAGCCGACCGCGTCCGAGTCTCCCGTCCCCACCGACGGGACCGGCGCCACGCCCAGCGACAGCGCCAGTGCGACGGAGGAAGCGCTGATCGAGTCGGACGAGCAGACGGACGCCGACCCTGAGGACCTGCCGTCGGCCTCCGACGGCCCCGCACCGACTCAGTCGGAGTCCCCGCTGCCGTCCGCACCGGCCGAGCCGACCCCCGCCCCCTCGCAGACCGGCTCGGCTGCCACGCTCAGCCTGCCTTCCCTCGACGGTCCGTCCCCCGACTCGCTCGGCGAGCTGGTCGAGGCCGATCTGTCCGGGGCGAACTGGCTTCTCACACCCGATCAGGATTTCCTCGCCGACCCGGCCACCACCTACCCGGTCTTCGTTGACCCGTCGGTGAAGAAGCACACCCAGAACTGGACCACGGCCTACAGTCGTCACCCCAACGCGACCTTTTACAACGGCAAGGGCTTCAACAAGGGCGGAACGCACGAGGCGCGCGTCGGCTTCGAGTCCGACACCTGGGGTACCTCACGCTCGTACTTCAACATCGCCTTCGACAAGGACCTGAAGGGGACGAAGATCGAGAGTGCGAAGCTGCGTGTCCTGGAGACGTACTCCTGGTCCTGCAGCGCTCGCGCGATGAGTGTGCACCTCACTGGCGAGATCAACTCCCATACCAACTGGAAGAACGCGCCCCGGCTGCACGATGGCAACAAGTTCGCGACCAAGAGCTTCGCGCACGGCTACAAGTCCGGTTGCCGGGACGCATACGAGACGTTCGACGTGCGCAAGGCAGCACAACAGCGTGCTGACAAGGGCGAGGACACCATCACCTTCGGCATGCGAGCGAGCGACGAGCACTCCCAGTACGCGTGGAAGAAATTCCAGGCCAACGGCGACAACGCGCCCGTACTGGAACTCGTCTACAACCGCAGGCCGACCGCCCCCGACGCCCTCGACCTCGGTCCCGACGCCAAGTGCACCACCACCAAGCCGTACGTCCGCATGGGCGCCGGGAGCCTGACCTTCACCGCCAGGGCGTCTGACAAGGACAAGAACCTCGACTACCTCGACTTCGACCTGTGGCCGCACGGAAAGTGGGGCACCACGGGCGACATGCTCGGCTCCACGGGCACGGTGTCAGCCGGCGCCGACAAGGAAAGGGCGCTACGCACCACCAGTGCCTTCCCGACCAGCAGACTGACCAACGGCACCCTCTACTCGTGGCGAGTGCGGGCCTTCGACGACGCCGGCACTTCCTCCAGCTTCTCGCCGGCCAAGACGCCGTGCCGCTTCATTCTCGACCTCTCGGCGCCCAAGCCGCCCAAGGTGAGCTCCACCGACTTCCCCAATGCCGACGGCAATGAGAACGGCTTCGGCAACAGCGCCGAGGACGCGAACTGGAGCACCAAGAAATTCGGCACACCCGGCGCCTTCACTGTGCGCGCCCTCAACACGGACGTCGTGCGGTACGAGTACGGGTTCAACTCGCCCAGCTATGCGTTCACTCTCAACCGCGCTGCCGGTACCGCCGTCACAGTCAGCGCGACCCTCGCGAACGCCAAGCCTCCGGCCGCAGGTCCGAACGTGCTGTACATCCGTACGGTTGACGGCGCGGGCAACGTCTCCGATCCGACGAAGTACCTCTTCTACGTCACACCACGGGACCAGGCCGACGCGCCTGGGGACTTCACCGGGGACAAGCTCGCCGACATGATGGTCGTCACCGGGGCCGGCAACCTGGGGCTGTATCCCTCCCAGGCCACCGCCACCGACCTCACCCAGAGCATCGGCGACCTCGTCGACTACTCGATGCCAGGCGCCTACCGGGACAACCCGGACAAGGATCCCAACGGCGATGACCTACCGCCGTTCGTCCAGGCTCCCGACGGCCACTTCAAGGGCGCCTTGATCACCCACAACGGTGACATCTACGGCGGCGACGGCCTCCAGGACCTCGTCGTGCGGCTCGGCACGAGGCTGTGGGTCTACCCGGGCGACGGCTACGGCGCCGTCAACATCGACAAGCGCCGCGAGATCCTCCTACCGGAAGGCGCGCCGAGCCCGTCGACCCTGACCCAGATCGTGTCTGCGGGCTTTGCCACCGAGTTCGGACACACCGACTTCGTTGGCACCATCGGGGACCAGTTGTGGGCGTTCACCGGCTACCACGGGGCGACTGTCGACGGGACGGTCCGGCTTTCGACATCGGGCTGGACCAACCGGGACATCGTCATCGCCCGGGACATCAGCGGTGACGGCATCACCGACCTCCTCTTCCGGGACAACAACACGGGCAAGCTTTGGCTCCGCAAGGGTGTCGCCGCTGCCACCGGCGGAGTCGATCTGACCTCGCTGGGCAAGGAAGGCACCGACACCGAGTACGGCGCGGCAGGCTGGGGCAACACCAACATGCTGCACCTGATGGGCACGCCCGACATCAACGGCGACTCGGTCCCCGACATCTGGGCAGTGCGCTCCGACGGCACCGTACGGGTCTACTCGGGCGGTAGGACGAGTGTCGTGGCGGGCTCCGGCAAGGAGGTCATAGGCGCGGCGCCCTGGTGGCAGAACCGGATCGCCGTCGGATGACCGGCTAGCACGGCGCGAGTACGTCGTCGAGGGCCCCGTTTCCGCAGGAGACGGGGCCCTCGGGGGTGCCGGGCACACGATCGGGTGACGTGGCGTGGAGGGGACACCTCTGTTCCTCCCGGCCTACGATGATGGCCTCGGCACCAGCCCAACAGGAGGCACCTGATGTCCGCAACAGCTGTCGAGCAGCCTCACGGCGAACGTCCGCTGATCGCGGAGGCGAACCGTCTCATGGAGCGCAATCCGGGCTACCGCGTCGAGATCATCGGAGGCCTGATCCTCGTGTCCCCGCCCCCGGACGTCCCCCACGCCCGCGCTCTGGCCAGGCTCACGCACCCGTTCATCGCAGCCGGCATCGACGGAAGCGAGACCGAGGTGCTCCAAGGCGTCGGCCTGTGGTTGCCCAGCGGCACCGAGGACTACGCCATCCCTGATCTCGTCGTCGTCGACGCCGACATCGAAGAGCACTACGTCGAGAACAACTGCTACGAGCCGGTGGCTTTCCAACTCGTCCTGGAAGTCACCTCCAGCAACTGGAAAGCCGACCTGCAGACCAAGGTCGCCGCCTACGCCGGTGCCAAGGTGCCCGTCTACGTCGTCGTCGACCGCAAGCACCAGCGCCTCCACGTGCTCACCAACCCCGAGGGCAACACGTACACCACGCACCGCATCCACGCCCCCGGCGAAATCGTCACCCTCCCCGACTCGATCGGTGCCAAGGTCAGCCTCGACGTGGCGGAAATCCTCGAAGCCGGTCAATCGAAGCGAACTCCCTGATCACACCGGTCGCCGCACATGCCTCCCAGGATTCCGCCGACCATCCCCTTACCCTGACGCCATGTCAGATGACGAGTCGTACGAACTGCTCGGTTTCGACAACGTGCTGCTGCCCGTCGGTGATCTCGCCGAGGCGGTCGCCTTCTACGAGCGTGCCGGGTTCGGTATCACCGCCCGGCTCGACGAGGCCGGGATCGCCGTACTGAGGGTCGGTCCCGAGACCCCGGGCCTGCTGCTGCGTGTCGAGGAGGCGCTCGGACACCGGCCGCCCCCGTGGGCCTCGCCCCGGATCTGGCTGGAAGTGCCTGACGCGAAGGCGGCGGCCCGTGCCATGGCCGCGGCCGGCATCACCCCGCTCGACGCCCCACTCTCCGTCGCCACCGGCTGGACCGTCGAGATCGCCGACCCCTGGGGCAACGTCATCGGCTTCACGGACTACCGGAAGCGGCCGGAGTTGGGGCGGTCATGAGGTCATGACGGGGACGGGCGCCAGCTGTTGATCGTCGTCAGGTCGATGTCGATGCCGAAGGGCGCGGACACCTTCAGGCGGTCGTGGAAGATGCCGGTGAGGCAGTAGGCCTTGGTGGCCGGGTCCAGTTCGTAGACGTACACGACCGGGAGACCCTTGTCGCCGTCCTCCTCGACCCGCCAGAAGTGCGGCACCCCGGCTGCCGCGTACTTACGGGGCTTGACCTCCCGGTCGCGTTGCAGGGTGTCGGCGGCAACGACCTCGACGACCAGGAGGATGTCCGTCGCCTCGTACCAGGTCTGGTCCGGGCCGGTGTTCGCCGTCTCCGGGAAGACCATGACGTCCGGTTCGGGGCGGTTCTTGGCGTCCAGCTTGACGGTCATCCGCGACAGGACGTCGAGGCTGTCCGGAGCCTGCCGCAAGAGAGCGTGCTCCAGCAGACGCAGCGCGCGGGAATGGAACCGTGTCTGCGGGCTGATGAAGACGAGGCTCCCGTCGAGCAGTTCCGTGTGCGACGGGAGACCCGGGATGCGGTCGAGGTCGTCGGCGGTCCAGCCTTCCGGGGGCGGGATCGGCCAGCGGTACGGGAGTTCGGCGTCGAACCACCACTCCCGCTCCCCCCTCTCTTCGGGTGCAGCGCCCACAACCCCTCCTTCCCCATGACCCGGTCCCGTCATCGGTTCAACGCGACCAGCCCGCCCCAGTTACTACTTGAACGTGTTCAAAAACAGGTCTACAGTCTCCCCCGTAAGCACTTTTGAACGCGTTCAAGTCGTTCGGATCGTGCAAGGAACACGGGGACAAGGACGAAGAGACATGGACCTCACAGTCGTCGCATACGTCATCTATCTGCTGGTCAGCGTCGCGCTGACCGTCTGGGTCGCGCGGACTCTCAGCAGCAACGGGCGGGTCTTTCTCGCCGATGTGCTGCGTGGGAACGAGAAGCTCGCCGATGCCGTCAACCATCTGCTCGTGGTCGGGTTCTATCTCGTCAACCTCGGGTTCGTCGCCCTCTATCTGAGCGGGGACGGGGACATCGGCAGCACCCGGGAGGTCTTCGAGGCCCTCTCGACCAAGCTCGGGGTCGTGCTGCTCGTCCTCGGTGTCATGCACCTCGCCAACGTGTTCGTGCTCAGCAAGATCCGGCGGCGGGGTGTCATGGAGCGGGAGCAGGTGCCGCCCGTCGCGCCGCAGGGGTGGGTCGCTCCCACCGCCGGGGCGTGAGCACCATGAGCCATCCGGACGCGGTGGGGTCGGGGGACACCATCGCCCGCGCGGACCGGCACGCCACGGGGGGCGTGCCGGTCCGCCGGCTCACCGTCCTGTACGACGCCGACTGCGAGTTGTGCGTCTTCGTGCGGGAGTGGCTCGCGCGGCAGTCGCAGTTGGTGCCGTTGGTGCTCGTTCCGGCTGGGTCCGAGCGGGCTCGGGCGCTCTTTCCCACCCTCGACCACTCCGCCACCCTCGCCGACATCACCGTCGTCGGGGACTCGGGGCAGGTCTACCGGGGCGCCGGTGCCTGGGTTGTGGTGCTCTGGGCCCTGCGTGAGCACCGAGCGCTCGCTCATCGGCTCAGCACCCCGGCCGGGGCCCGCGTCGCCAAGGCCGCCGCTCTGGCCGCCGCCAAGTGGCGCGGGGCGCAAGGGGGTGACCACAGGCGTGGTCGGCGTACGTACCAGCGGCCCGACGGATGGTCGTACGATCCCAGCCTCGGGTGGATCCACAGCCCGCCCGGCTGTGACAGCGGCTCCTGCTCCACTGGTTAGGCTCCTTTCCGTGCCAGCAGCAGCGAAAGACAGCCCCAGTCCTAGCCCCAGCCCCAGTCCCAAGAGCGAGCAGACCCGTGCGCTCATCCTGGAGACGGCCATGCGGCTGTTCAAGGAGCGCGGGTACGAGAAGACGACCATGCGGGCCATCGCTCAGGAGGCCGGAGTCTCCGTCGGCAACGCCTACTACTACTTCGCCGGCAAGGAGCACCTGATCCAGGGCTTCTACGACCAGCTCGCCCGGGAGTACCAGGTGGCCGCTCGGGAAGTCCTGGACAGGGAGACCGAGTTGGAGGCCCGGCTCGCCGGGGTGCACCGGGCCTGGCTCGATGTCGCCGCTCCCTACCATGAGTTCGCCGTGCAGTTCTTCAAGACCGCCGCCGATCCGAACAGCCCCCTCAGCCCGTTCTCCGCCGAGTCGGAGCACGCGCGCGTGCAGGCCATCGAGGTGCACAGGGAGGTGCTCGCCGGGTCCAAGGCCAAGGTGCCCGAGGAACTCAAGGACGTACTGCCCGAGTTGATGTGGCTGTCCCAGATGGGCATGGTCATGTACTGGATCTACGACCGTACGGAGGGCCGGGAGCGCACCTACCGGCTCGCCGGACGCGGTGCCCGGCTCACCGCCCGCGGTGTCACCCTGGCCCGGTTCCGGGTGCTGCGCCCGCTCGTCCGCGAAGTCCACGACCTGTTCAGCGACTTCCTGCCCGGGATGACCAACGCCCTTCCCGAGGAGACCGGGAAGGGCGCTTCGGCCACGGAGGGCTGATTCTCAGTTCACCGTGTCCATCTCGTCCTCCGACGTCTCCGACGTCTCCGTCAGCTCCACGTCGTACACCAGCGGACCGTCCTCCACCGTCACCTGGCGGGCCCGGGAGCCGTACGACGGTTCCGTCGCCGACAGCAGATACGCGCCCGGGGCCGGGACGGAGAGGATGTACGAGCCGTCCGCCAGGGAGGTGACCCGGTCCAGTTGGCGTCCGCCCTTGGTGAGGAGGGACACCGCCGCGCCCTCGACCGGCGCACCCTCCGCGTCACGGACGAAACCGTGGACCACCGAGGCGCCGCCCGCCGACCCGGCGGGTTCCCCGGTCTCCGGGGCCTCCTCCTTCGGCTCCACCGCCAGATGCGGCAGGCGCTTCTCCAGGCCCGCCGGCAGCCACCAGTTGGAGTTGCCGAGCAGATGCATCGCGGCCGGCACCAGGGCCGTACGGAGGATGAACGCGTCCAGCGCCACCGCCGCCGCGAGGCCGATGCCCGCCATCGCGCCCTCCATGTCGCCGCTCAGGACGAAGGCGCTGAACACGCAGATCATGATCAGGGCCGCGCAGTTGATGACCCTGCTTGTTTCGGCGAGGCCTACTCGGACCGCCCTCGCGTTGTCCTTCGTATGCACCCATTCCTCGTGCATACGGCTCACCAGGAACACCTGGTAGTCCATCGAGAGGCCGAAGAGCAGGGACAGCATGATTACCGGGAGGAACGCCGTGATCGGGCCCTCCTTTCCTATCCCCAGCAGCTCCGTGCCCCAGCCCCACTGGAAGATCGCGACCAGCACGCCGAACGAGGCCGCCGCCGCTATCAGGTTCATCAGTGCTGCTGTGAGAGGGACTACCAGGGAGCGGAATGCCACCAGGAGCAACAAGAAGCCCAGCGAGATGATCGCCGCCACGAAGTACGGCAGGCGGTCGCCCGTCACCGCCGCGAAGTCCTTGAAGATCGCCGTCACTCCGCCTACGTGGGCCTCCGCGCCCGACGCCGGGATGACCTCGTCGCGCAGGCGGTCGATCAGCTGGTCCGTCTGTTCCGACTGGGGTGAGGTCGTCGGGACGACCTGGATCACCGTGATCCCCTGGGACGGCGGCAGCGCCGCCGCCTGTGCCACGCCCTCCGTCGTACGGATCGTCGAGACGAGCGCGTTCGCGTCGCCCTCCGCGACCACCACCTGGAGCGGTCCGTTGAAGCCGGGGCCGAAGCCCTCCGCGAGCAGGTCGTACGCCTGACGGGTGGTCGTCGACTCCTGGTGGTTGCCCTGGTCGGTCGCGCCGAGGCGGATCGAGAGGACGGGGAGGGCCAGGATCAGCATCGCCAGCAGGGCCATTGCCGCTGTCGAGCGCGGGCGCCTTTCCACGTACGACGACCAGCGCGCCGCCAGCCCGCTCGCCTCGGCCGGTTCCGGGCCCGTCGCGGCCAGCTTGCGGCGCTGCCTGCGGCTGAGGACGCGCATGCCGAGCATGCCGAGGAGGGCCGGGAGGAGGGTTGTGGCGGCAAGGACGCTCAGGACCACCGTGAGGGAGGTCGCGATGACCACGCCGTCCAGGAAGCGCATGTTCATCACGAGCATGCCGGCGAGCGCGATGCACACCGTGCCGCCCGCGAACAGCACGGCGCGGCCCGAGGTGTTGAGAGCCGTGACCGCCGCCTCCTCGGGCTTCATGCCGCGCAGGATGCCCCGGCGGTGCCGGGTGACGATGAACAGGGCGTAGTCGATACCGACGCCCAGGCCGATCAACGAGCCGAGCAGCGGGGCGACTTCGGGGACGTCGGTGACATGGCTGAGGAGGGACGTCGCCATCAGGCCGGAGCCGAGGGCCGCGATCGCGACGACCAGCGGCAGCAGCATCGCGAAGAGGGAGCCGAAGGCGAGGAACAGGACGACCGCCGCGGCGAGGATGCCGACCATCTCGGCGATGCCGGTGGGCGGTTCCTGCGTCCTGGTGATGGCCTGGCCGCCCAACTCGACCTGGAGTCCGTCGCGTTCGGCGGACTGAGCCGTGTCGACGACGTCCTCGACCGTCTTCTTGGGTACGCCGTTCGCCTGCTCGGTGAAGGTGATCTGGGCGTAGGCGATCCGCCCGTTCTCACTGATCTGGGCGGCGCCGGTGCCGTCTGCGGCGTACGGGCTGGTGACCTCGCCGACGCCCGCCATCTTCCCGATCTCCGCCAGCTTCGGCTCGATCCGGGAGCGTACCGACTCGTCTCGTACCGAGCCCTCGTCGACCTTCCACACCACCGTGTCGGTGTCGCCCGCGCTCTGCGGGAAGGCCTTCTCCATCAGGTCGTACGCGCGGGTGGAGTCCGTGTTGGGGAGGGAGAACGTGTTCGCGTAGTCCGTGCCCGCGGCGGAGCCCGCGAAGCCCAGTCCGAACACGGCCCCCACCCATATCAACAGGACCACCAGCCGGTGCCGATAGCACCACCGTGCCAATGCCGCCACGCTCAACAGCCCCTCACTCATGAGTAGTTGATTCGGTCGGTCCCCCAGGTCCTGGCAACAGAATTGGGGGCGGAGGCCGGTGTGGACATGAGGCGGCCATGACTCTCAAGGAACTCCAAAGCACGAACGGGGGACGGCTGTCAGTGGGCCCGCCGATACTGGGGGCATGACAGCTCCGGGGACAGGTACCGGCACCGTGCTGGTGGTGGAGGACGAACCGAGCATCGCGGACGTTCTCGCGATCGCCCTGCGCTACCACCGCTTCGAGGTGATGATCGCGGGCACCGTCCGCGAGGCGCTCACGCTCGCCGAGCGCACCCGCCCGGACGTCGCCCTGCTCGACATCATGCTGCCGGACGGCGACGGCCGGGCCCTCGGGCGTGAACTGCGCTCCCGCAGGCCCGAGTTGGCCCTCGTCTTCCTGACCGCGCGGGACGCGCCGGGTGAGATCGTCGGCGCCCTGGGCTTCGGCGACGACTACATCACCAAGCCGTTCAACATCGACGAGGTGGTCGCACGGATCACCGCCGTGCTGCGGCGGACCCGGCCCGTCGACGTGCTGCCGCAGCGGCCTCCGCTGCGGTACGGCGATCTGGAGCTGGACGAGTCGACGTACAGCGTGCACCGCGCGGGCGGCACGGTCGAGCTGACGCCCACGGAGTACGCGCTGCTGCGGTTCCTGGTCCGCAACGGCGGGCGGATCGTGCCGAAGGAGCAACTCCTGCGGCACGTCTGGCAGTACGAGCACACGCCTCCCGAGTCGACCGTCGTCGAGACGTACATCAGCTATCTGCGGCGCAAGCTCGACGCGCTCGGCCCGCCGGTGATCACCACCCGGCGCGGTGTCGGGTACGGGCTGGCATGAGCCTCTTCGGGATCGGGGTGGGGTGGGGGCGTGCCTTCGGGCCTGGCTGGAGCCGCACGTTCCACTGCAAGCGCGGGATCCACTCCCTGCGCGTGAAGCTCACGCTGGCCAATGTGGCGCTGCTCGCGCTCGGCATCGTCGTCGCGAGCGGGGTGAGCGTGATGGGGATGCGGCTGTATCTGCTGGACAGCGTCGACACCCAGTTGATGAGTACGCGGGACTCGATCGGGGGCTCGCGGGTCACGTTGGAGCAGATCGACTCGCTCACCGCGTTCGCCGCGCTGACCGACAGGTATCGGTCGGCCTCCGGGGATGGTGGCGGGGGCGGCAGCGGTTCGTCCGGGGTCGGGTCCTCCAACGCCGACTCTCTTGTGTCCGACGGCATCTTCGTGGTCATCGGCACCGGCGGGCGGCCCATGACCGTCGCCGGGTTCGCGCCCACCGACGATCAGCGGGCCCTCGTCGCCGCCGTGTCCGACCCCGACGCCCTCGCCGGCGACGACGCCCCGCACGACATCCGGGTGCGGCACGCCCCGTACCGGGTCACCGCCGCGCATCTCGCCGACGGTTCGACCGTGCTCCTGGCCACCTCGACGGACGCCCTGCACGACGTTCTCGGCAAGGCGCTCAAGCTCGATCTCGCCGTCGGGACGCTGCTGCTCGCGCTGCTCGCCGTGCTGACGATGTTCAGCGTGAGCCGGCGGATGGCGCCCCTGGAGGACATGGTCGAGACGTCGACGGCCATCGCGGAGGGTGATCTGACCCGGCGGGTGCCGTCCAGTCGGGAGGCCACCCTTGAGGTCGAGCAGTTGCGGGTCGCCCTCAACACCATGCTCCACCAGGTCGAGTCGGCGTACCGCACGCGCGAGCGCAGCGCGGCCCAGTTGCGGCGGTTCGTCGCCGACGCGTCGCATGAGCTGCGTACGCCGTTGTCCGCGATACGGGGCTATCTCCAGCTGTACGACAAGGGGATGCTGACGGATCCGGTGGAGCGGCGGCGGGCGTGGGACCGGATGAACGGTGAGGCGGATCGGATGGGGCGGCTGGTGGACGAGCTGCTGACGCTTGCTCGGCTCGATCAGCGGCCCGAGCTGCGGTTGCGGAATGTGGATCTGAGCCGGTTGGTGCGGGATGTGGCGGAGGATCTGCGGGTGCAGGAGCCGGAGCGGCCGGTCAGTGTGTCCGCGGAGGGGGCGTTGCTGGTGCGGGCGGATGAGTCGGGGTTGCGGCAGGTGTTGGGGAATCTGGTAGGGAATGTGCGGACGCATACGGCTGGGGATGTGGCTGTGCGGTTGGGGGTTGAGCGGGTGGGTGGGGTTGTGCGGGTGTGTGTTGCGGATGAGGGGCCGGGGGTGGCGGAGGAGGATGCGGGGCGGATTTTTGATCGGTTCTTTCGGGCGGGGGGTGGGGCTGGGAGTGGGTTGGGGTTGGCGATCGTGCAGGGGGTTGTTCTTGCGCATGGGGGGTCTGTGGATGTGCGGACCGCGCCTGGGGAGGGGTTGGCTGTGACGGTTACTTTGCCTGAGCGGGGGGTTTGCTGAGGGGCGGGTGTTGGGTGCGGGTGCGTTGTGGTTTTTTGCGCAGTTCCCCGCGCCCCTTAATCGGACCGGCTTTCGTCTGCGGGTGCGTTGTGGCTGGTCGCGCAGTTCCCCGCGCCCCTGAAAGGCTCCCCTGCGTGGTGTCGTGTCAGATCCAGCCCAGGCTCCAGAGGCGGAAGACTCCCGTGCCGTCCGAGAGGTACTGGCCGCCGCCTACGTCCTCGCTGCTGACTACGTACTCCTTGCGTTGCCACAGGGGGATGACCGGCACGTCCTGGGCTATCTGTTGCTGGAGTGTGCGGAAGTCCTGGGCGGCTCGGGTGCGGTCGGCGTACTGGCGGCTGTCCAGGATCAGCTGGTCCACCGTCTTGCTGCCGTAGCCGTTCTTCATGCTGTTGCCGGTGCCGACGAGGGGGCCGGTGAAGGTGTCCGGGTCGGGGAAGTCGGCGACCCAGCCTACGGCGTAGGCGTCCAGTTTTCCGGCCGCGTAGCGCTTCTGGTAGTCGGTCCACTCGTAGCCCTTGACGGTGACCTTGAACAGGCCGCCCGTCTCCAACTGCCTTTTGAGCAGGGCGGCTTCCTCTGCGGCGGCGCCGCGTCCCTCGGCGTAGCCGTAGGTGAAGCGGACCGGGAGTTCCACGCCGGCCTCGGTGAGCAGGGCGCGGGCCTGGGTGACGCTGGGCCGGGGGTAGGAGTCGAAGAACGAGGTGGTGTGGCCGGTGATGCCCGCCGGGATCAGTGAGTAGAGGGGGTCGGCCGTGCCCTCGTACACCGTGCTGACGAGTTCCTCCCGGTTGACCAGCCAGGCCAGGGCGCGGCGGACGAGCGGGTCGTGGAGGGGGGAATTCGTACGGACGTTGAGGATCAGGTTGCGGGTTTCCGCGCTGTCGTCCTCTATGACGCGTTGGCCCGGGTCGCTGGGCGAGAGGCCGGCGAGGACCTTGGGCGGCAGCTGGCGGGTGGCGACGTCGATGCTCTTGGCCTTCCAGGCCTTGTCGAGGGCCGCCGGGTCGGCGTAGTAGCGCAGGAGGACGGGCCGGCCGGTGTTCTTCACGGCACCCTTGTAGCCGCCGTTGGGTTCGAGGACGGCCTGCTTCTCCTTCGTGTACGACTTCAGGACGTACGGCCCGGTGCCGTCGGCGCCGGTGTCGGTGCGCAGGCCGTTCTCCGGGTAGCGCTCGCGGTCGACGATCGCACCGGCCCCGGTGGCCACCTTGAACGGGAAGGTGGCGTCGGGCGAGTTGAGGTGGAAGGTGACCGTCAGGTCCTTGGCGTCGACCGAGCGGAGGGTGCCGAGCAGGGAGGCGGGGCCCACGTCGGAGTTGATGCGCTTGACGCGCTCGAAGGAGAACTTCACGTCCTCGGCGGTCATCTTCCGGCCGCTCGGGAAGGTGAGGTCGTCGCGCAGGACACAGACGTAGGTGCGCAGGCCGGAGCCCTTGAAGGAGCAGTTCTTCGCCGCGTCCGGGACGGGGGTGGCCCCGCTCGGCTGATAGGTCAGCAGTGTCTGGAAGACGTTGCTGAACAGGGCCCAGGAGCCGGCGTCGTAGGCACCGGCCGGGTCGAGGGAGGTCACGGCGTCGGTGGTGCCGACGGTGATCGTCCTGCCGTTGTCCTCGCCGTCCGGCATCAGCTGCCAGGCGACCGCGCCCGTGGCGGCGACGATGAGAAACGCCGCGAGAATCCGTATGCGTACCGAGCGCATCGGTGTGCCCTCCCCAGGACCCCTGCACAGGTCACTCCCCTGTGGTGTTGATCACCTAACCACAGGTGTTTCGGGTGGGGGAAGGGACTTCTTGCGAGATGGGAAAGACGTTACCGACGGCTTGTTACCAATGGGAAAACCCGTGTGGGGCAAGGCAGTTGCGCCTTGCCCCACACGGGGTGTGTCCCTCACGGAGAATCCGTCACGACAGCTGTCGCCGGCGTTCCTCGATCAGCGTCCGGTACTCGGCGTACCAGGGCTCCTGCCCGGACCGCTCGCGCAGCCGACGGGCCTCGCGGACCTCCTGTTCCTTGCGCCACCCCGACCACAGCGCCCACAGGGCCGCCGCGCCGACCAGGTACCGCAGCCAGGACTCCGGCACCAGCAGGGCACCGGCCAGTGCGAGCGCCCCGCCGGCGGCGTAACCGAGGACGAGTCCCCGCGTGTACGCCGTCACCGACGGGCGGTCGGCGATCTCAGAACCGATCTCCGAGTAGAGCCAGGCGTCCCGCCCGAGGATCCGGGCGGCGACGACGCCGGTGACCGGCAGGATCAGGGTCTCGATCACCGTGACCGGCCGGACGGCGGAGTCCGGCAGGAACCAGACCGCCACGGCGACGCCCACGCACAGGGCCACATGGACCCGGGGCTTCAGGACCCGCGTGCCCTCGATCAGCCTGTCGGCCGCCGCGAGTCGCGCGAGGGGAGACGGACTCTCCGTCATGCTCGGTGCCTCCTCACATCACTTGTTGGCCGGGAGATCTACTTGTTGGCCGGGTAGATCATCATCAGCGGGTAGTAGCAGACCCAGCAGCCGCCGTGCCAGATGCCGACGGTGATCCGGACACCCTTGCCCCTGAGCTTCGCCGCGTTCTTGATGACGTTGCCGAGCTTCTCCATTCCCCAGCCCAGCGCTTCCGCGGCGACCCGCAGCAGCTTGATGGCCCAGTGGGAGGGAGCCATGTTGAGGTAGTTGGCCAGGACGTCCAGCATCTTGCCGCCGCGGATCAGGGCCTTGCCCAGCTTCTTGGCCTTGTCGTCCCTCAGGTACCAGGACTTCTTCTTGTACCACTCGCGCCCGTCGAGGTCGTACGCCATGACCGGGTCGACCGGGTAGCCGTAGTGGTTCGGCGAACCGTAGACGACCGGGTCGGTCTGCAGGAAGCGGCCCGTGGCCGGGTCGTAGACCCGCGCGCCCATCAGGGTGTAGCCGCTGAGGGTGCTGGTCCGGCGCTGGTAGGCGCCGAGCCAGCCCTGCGCGGTGAGCGCGGTGGCCTGCGGGTTGCCGTACTCGTCGTAGTGCTGGACCGTGGCGGCCACCGTGGTGTCCAGCGGCTGCTGGACGACCACGTCACCGTGGATGTTGGTGAGCTGGAGGACCGTGTTCCCGGTCGCCGACGTGGTGGCACCGAGGTCGCCCGCGATGTCGCGGAGGCTGCGGCTGACGGTGTCGGCGGTCTTGGTCCAGGTGGGGCTGTCGCAGTCGCAGCCGTAGTGGCTGGTCGTACTGGCGCCGACGGTCCAGGTCCCGTCGGTGGCCTGGGTCTGGGCGGTCTGGACGGCGAGGCGTCCGGCGGCGTCCAGGGCCCAGGAGTTGCGGCTGGTGCCGACGGTCTCGGTGGCGACCAGGTCGTTGGTGAAGTACGACAGGGTCGTGGCACCGCTGGTGGTGGTGCGGCCGAACGCGTCGTACACATAACCGGAGTTGACCAGCCGGTCGGCGCTGTCGTAGGCGTACGACGTGGTCGCCGTGGTGGCGTCGTCGGTCGTGGCGCTGTCGCAGTCGTCCGAAGTGGCCGTCAGGGCCGTGCGGTTGCTGTTCGCGTCGAAGGTGTAGGCGCGGGTGGCGCAGCCGCCGGTCGTGGTGTCGGCGGCCTTGGTGAGGCGGCCGGCACTGTCGTAGGTGTAGTCGGTCTGGGTGGTCGAGCCGTCGGTCTGGGTGTGGCCCGCCTGGCGGCCGGTCACCGTGTAGCCGGCGGTGTCGGAGGCGACGGTGGTGCCGTCGGCGGTGGCGTACTCGCGGCCGGTCTCCTCGCCGGCCGGGTCGGTGCTGACGGTGAGGGTGTGGTCGCCGGGCAGGGTCTGCGTGGCGAGGGTGCCGTCGGCGTCGTAGGTGGCGGTGAAGGTGCCCGCGACCGAGTCGGTCATGGTCGTGGCGGTACCGGTGGTGCCGTACGCCCAGGTCACCGTCGACGGGGCCGAGTCGGTGATCTGTACCGGCCGGTCCAGGGCGTCGTACGAGGTGGTGGAGGTGTTGCCCGCGCCGTCGGCGTAGGTCAGCACACGGCCCAGGCTGTCGTACGTGTAGGCGATGGTCTGGCCGTTCGCGGTCTGCGAGGCCTGACGCCCGTTGGCGGTGTTGTACGTGTAGGTGGTGGCCGGCGTGCCGGTGCCGACGCCGCCGGTGACCGCGGTCGCGGTGACGCGGCCCGCGCTGTCGACCGTGTTGGTGGTCGTGCGGGTCACGCTGTTGGCGGTCTCGGCCTTGGTCGCGACCTGGCCCCAGCGGTCGTACGTGTAGACGGTGGTGACCGCCTCGGTCGGGTTGGTGCCGCCACCGGTGATCGTGGCGGCGGGAGCGGTCTTGCAGAGCAGGCCGGTGGAGACGGCGGAGACACAGGTGCCGCTGCCGGTGGCCGTGTAGTAGGTGTACGCCAGCGTGCCCGCGTCCGAACCGGTCGAGCCCGTGGTGCGGGTGGTGGCCACCCGGCCCGCCGAGTCGAAGGTCGTCACGAGGTTCGCGGTGTCGTCACCGGTGACCGTCTTCTCCTGGCCGGTGGTCCAGTCGTAGGTGGTGGTCGTGGTGCCGGTGTCGGCGTCGGTGGCGTAGCCCGGGATCGCCGCGCCGGTCACGGCGGAGGTGACCAGGCCGGAGACCTCGGCGCCGCTGGGCCGGTTCTCGTCGTAGGTGTACGAGGTGTGCGTGCGGGCCGGGATCACGGTGCCCGCCGCCAGGGTCGACTCGGCGGTGGAACCGGTGAGTTCCTTGGTGAGCGTGACCTCGTGCAGCGGACCGAACTCGTCGGTGAGCTGCTCGCCGTCGGCCGAGTACCGCAGTTCGGTGGCCAGCAGCTGGGCACGGTCGGCGGTCGACAGTCCGTCGAGGCCGAGCGCGGCCAGCTTGTCGGCGGCACCGGTGGCGGTGCCGAGCGCCAACGCGCGGTTGGCGGCGGTCAGTTCGGCGACCGTGTTGCCGTAGTCGTCGTGCTCGGTGGTGGTGATGAAGCCACCGGGCCGGGCGGTGTTGGTCTCCTGGCCGTTGGCGTTGATGTACGTGACGGTGGCTCGCGAGTACGAGGTGGCCGTCAGGTCGCCGCCGGTGTTGGAGGTGGGGACGGAGTCCGCCGGGAAGACGGCGGTCGCGTCGGTCGGTGCCTCGTCCTGTGCCCAGGTGGCGGCCGTGGTGGCGTCCAGCTGGTACGGAGCCGTGGTGCCGGAGAGCGGCACGTCGTAGACGACGGTGGTGGCCGCCGTACCGGACGTGGTGCTCGCGGTACCGGGCGTCAGGGCGGCGCGGGAGGCCTTGAGCAGCATGCCCGTGCCCGAGGTCAGCGCGGAACCGGCCTTGCCGTAGGTGAACGTCCAGGGCAGCTCGCCGGGCTTGGTGTACGTGACGACGCGGCCGTCCGAGTCGTAGGTGTACGTCGTCTTCAGCGCGGTGGTGATGCGCGGGTCCCAGGCCTGGGCGAGCCGGCCGGAGCTGTCGTACGTGTAGGACTCGACCGTCTCGGCGGTCGCGGCGGAGGCGCCGGGGCTGGTGGCCCACAGCTTGATCGCCTTGACCTGGCCGGTGTAGTCGCCGACGGCGCTGGAGGTAGCCGTGGTGGCCGTCGCGTAGACGTACTCCAGGACGCGGCAGCCCTTGGTGGCCGGGGTAGCCTGGCAGGTGGCGGCCGTGGCCGCGCCGGTCGCGGAGATCACGTACTTCGGACGGGCCAGCGTGCTGCTGCCCGAGGTGACCGTCTCGGAGGCGACGGTGACGGTGGAGTCGTCGACCGCCGTCGCCGAGGAGGACAGGGTCCAGGTCGCCACGCCGGTCGCCGCCTTGGCGAACACCGTGGTGCCGCCGTCGGTGTCGGTCAGCGTGAAGGCGGTCCCGGACAGGGTGCCCGTCAGGGTGAGGAACTCGGCGCCGGTCTCCGGCTGCCAGCCACCACCGCTGGTCGCGGTGAAGGCGACCGAGCTGCCGTCCGCGCTCAGCAGTTCCACCGAGGTGTCGGAGGTCTTGCGGAGCTGGGTGAAGTCGGTGCCGACGGCGTCGACCGACGAGGTCCAGCCGGTACCGAAGATCTGCGCCTGGCCCTCACTGTCGGTGCTGTTGGCCCGCGAGGAGTAGGTGCGCTCGACGCTCGCCTCGAACTCGGAGGCGTCCGTGGCCGACAGCGTGAAGTCACCGGTGAGCTGGTTGACCTGGCCCGGACCGACCTGGGCGGCGGGCGCGGTACCGGCGTCGCGGTCGAGCGTGACGTCGACGGTCTGCGAGTACCCGGTGGTGGTGCCGTCGGTGAAGGCGGCGCGCAGCTGGATGACACCGTCCTCGGCGAGCGAGGAGACCGTGTTCCAGACCAGCTTGGTGGCGGTGCCGCCGGTCACGGCGACCGGCCAGGCGGAGACGGCGGAGCCGGAGGCGGTCACGTCACCGACCGGCACGGTGTGCCAGGAGTCGGTCTCGCCGCGCCGGTACTGCCAGGTGGCGCCCGTGTAGGAGGTGAGGCCCTTGGCGGACAGCGTCAGCCGGCGGGCGGTGGTGTCACCGGCGGCCGGGGAGAGGATGGCCGCGCCGTCGGCGCCGACACCGAACGAGTAAGCGGTGGTCGCCGTCGAGAGGTTGCCGCCGGAGTCGATGGTCCGCGCGTACAGCGTGTGCCAGCCGTTGGCCGGGTTGATGCTGATGGTCTGCGCGTCGCCGCCGGTGCCGTTGGCGGTGTCGAGCTTCTTGTTGGGCAGGGACGAGTCGTCCAGGCCCCACTGGAAGCCGGCGCCGTCGGTGGAGGTCGTGTCGAGCGTGCAGGACACGGCGGCGGAGGCCTTCGCGGTCCAGCCGTTCTCGGTGTACGTGTCACAGCTGACGGTCGGCGCGACCGGCTTGGCCGTGTTCAGCACGAACGTCGTGTAGCCGGTCCAGGAGCCGTAGTCGGTCCCGTCGTACGCCCGCACGCGGTAGCGCAGATGCGAACCGGCCGGGAAGGCGCTGGCCGAGGGGATCGTGAACGGCACCTGCGACCCGGAGGCCACCGAGACGGACGCACCGGTGTACGTGTACGTGGTGTCGGCGTACGTCGGGTCGGGGGTGATCTCGAACTGGGCCTTGGTCTTCGACCCGTCCGGGTCGGTCACCTTGGCGGACAGGGTCGGGGTGAGCGAGGTGACGTACCGCTTGCCGTTGTAGGCATTGACCTGCGAGGGCGCGATCGCGGCCGAACTCGGCACCGCCGGGTAGGAGTTGTACGTCACGGTCAGGTGCGGCTCGGTCGAGCCGTCGCCGGAGACGTAGTTGGCGGAGCGGTAGCGGCGCCAGGTGGTGGAGTCGGTCTCCGAGGCGCCCGCGATCCGCACACCCTGGTTGGTGGAACCGTCCGCCCACGCCTGCACGATGGCGTCGATGTCGAAGTTGACCGTGCCGGCCGGGCAGGAGTCGCTGTAGCCCTTGGCCGCCGTGCTGGTGACCGCGCCGGTCGCGGTGGTGGCCGGCTGATCCGCCCAGGTGATGTCGGCCGAGGTCCAGGTCCCGGTGATCCGCCGCACCTGCGTACCCGCGCCCGACGTGTCGCACGTCGAGGAGTAGTACGAGTACAGGGCCAGGTTGGTGTCGGTGATGTGCTTGCCCTTGAAGGGCGACACGTCGAACTTCATGTAGGCGCGGGCCTTGGTGGTCCCCGCGTCGTACGTGCCCGACTTCAGCTCCGTGGAGGAGATCTGGGAGTCGGTGTAGTTCGTCGCCACCCAGGTGTCGGTGGTGACGGCGAGCGTGGTGGTCGGGTCGACCGTGACCGGGTAGGTCAGCTTGTTCTCGGTGAAGTAGCCGGCGTCCGGGGTCAGCACGAGGGTCTGCGAGCCGTCCTCGGCCGTCTCGACCTTCGTCGCGACCCTGGCCTGATACTTCGACTCGCCGGACTTACGGTCCTTCGAGGAGTCCCACATCATCGGCGCGGGCGCCTCGGCGACCAGCTTGCCGGCCTTGTCCTTCAGCAGCAGGTGCCCTGATTCGGCCACCGACAGGACAAGTCCCTTGAGCCGCATCGGTATTCGGTACTCCAGCGGCCCCTCGGGCGCCTTCTCCAGAACCACGTTCTGGCTGAAGCCCTGCGACAGCGCCGTGACCGTCAGGGTCTCGCCGTCACCGAGGTCGTAGGAGGCGGTGTCGTCCTTCACCGACGGCGTCGGAAGCTTCGACTCCCAGCCCATCCCGAACGACCTGGCGCCCTTGGTCACCGACGCCAGCGCGGTGTCCCCGCCGTCGGAGAGCGCGATGTCCGCCGCCGCCACCTCCGGCTCCAGGGCGCTGCCCCCGTCGGACAGGGCGGTGTCGATGTTGCGCCACACCCCGTCGACCTGCTGCCGGATCGGCGCCGCGTACGTCGACGTCTGCATCTGCCCGTTCGGCAGCGCGTACGTCGTCGAACTGGCCGAACGCTCCGACAGCACCTCGATCTTGCGGCCCTGCGTACGGGCCATCAGCAGCGCCGCCGCGGCCGAATCCGCCGACGACGCGGCCGACTTGGCGGACTTCGCGGCCGCCGATGTCACCTGCGACGCGGTGGCGGAGTCCGCGGCAGCGAAGGCCTGCCCGGTCCCCAGCGACACCAGCGCCGCCTCGGCCGCCAGCACGGCGGCGACGGCGAGCGCGGTGCGTCTCGGCGATATGCCCGCGGCTCTCGCCTTTCCCCGTTGTCTAAGTCTCAACACAGCTCCTGTGATCACCCCATGACGCCTGGTGCGCCATGAGTGGACGTGATCAAAGCAGCAGCTTGTGAAGGAACCTCCACGAGTCGATCAGATGTCGCTCACGGTTACCCTCAGATCTCCCTCAATACCCTTGACTGGAAAACGATCACCAAGTTTCGGCCACGCGGAATTTTCCGCTCCACTGTGCCCAACCTGTGGGCCGATTCCGGCGAATGGGACGCCTCGGCGCCAACTCTCCTCGACCCGGGGTCGATGGACGGACCGCCACCAGGGTTCCATCCACCCGATTTCTTTACCGACCCGTGACCTTCACTGGCGGTGATCAGGCCTGCGCGGACGCCAGTTCCACCACGGTGATGTCCGACGGCGCCCCCACCCGCGTGGGCGGACCCCAGGCGCCGGCGCCCCGGGAGACGTACAACTGCGTGTCCCCGTACCGCTCCAGGCCCGCGAGGGTCGGATTGGCGAGGTCGGCGATGAAGTTGCCGGGCCACAGCTGGCCGCCGTGGGTGTGGCCGGAGAGCTGGAGGTCGACGCCGTGGTCGACGGCGTCGTGGATCTGCACCGGCTGGTGGGCCAGCAGCACGCTCGCCCGTGAGGTGTCCCGGTCGCCGAGCGCCTTGGCGAAGTCGGGACCCTGGCCCTCGCTCTCACCGGCCACGTCGTTCACACCCGCGAGGTCGAAGGCGGGCAGTTCGACACGCGTGTTCTCCAGCGGGCGCAGCCCGAGCCGCCGGACCTCCTCGACCCACTCCTCGGCGCCGGAGAAGTACTCGTGGTTCCCGGTCACGAAGAACGCCCCGTGGCGTGCCCGGAGTTGGGCGAGGGGCGCGGCGGCCGGGCCGAGGTTCTTCACACTGCCGTCGACGAGGTCGCCGACGACCGCGATCAGATCGGGCTGCGTGGAGTTGATCGTGTCGACGACCTTCTGCGCGAACCCCCGCCCGAGGACGGGCCCGAGGTGGATGTCGCTGACGACGGCGATCCTGAACCCGTGGGCGCCGCGCGGGAGCTTGGCCAGCGGCACGGTGACCCGCTTCACGCGGGGGCCGCGTACGACGCCGTAGGTGCCGTATCCGACGGTCCCGACGGCTGCTGTAGCCGCGGCTCCGGCGACGACCCGGGAGACGAAGAGACGGCGGGAGGGGGCGGCGAGGAGACGGGGGCCGGCGCTCGGGTCGGGGGCCGGGTCCGGAGTCTCTGTCCCACCCGGCGGTACGGTCTCCGACTTCCGGAGCGGTACGGGGGGCGCCGCGGGTGCCTCGGCCGGGCGGCGCCGTTCCAGGAACCGTCGCAGCAGTGGCCGTACGGCCTCGCCCGCGATCAGGGCCAGGCCCAGGTAGATGAACAGGGCCAGCCACAGGAAGCCGGGCCAGGCCAGCGTCTGCTGGAGCCAGAAGGGCGCGCCGCCGCGCTCGGCGACGAGGGCCCCGATCATCAGGACCGGCCAGGCGACGAACGCCACCGTGCCGATACGGCGGGCGAGGCCGGGACCGGCGGTCGTGTCGCGCACCAGGCGGCGCCAGACGTACCAGTGCAGGCCGACCAGGGCGGCGACCACGGCGAGCAGGAAAACGATGACCATGCGGGGGTGTCTCCCGTTGTTCCCGTTGTGAGGTCCGGTGTTGCGAGATCGGGTGCGTCGAGTGCTAGGAGATCGGGCGTTACGAGGTCTGGCGCAAAGCGCGCAGTCCGCGCAACCCGATGCCGCCGACGATCGTCCCCAATACGAAGGAGACGACCGCGAGCACCAGATGCACCCAGAAGTACGCCGTCGGCGTGCCCGCGTCGTCGAACGCGAGCCCGCTGCCGTCCTTGACCAGATTCTTGATGAAAGTGACCCAGATGACCCAGCTCCACACCCCGAAGGCGAGCAGGAACCAGGAGAGGGGGCGGCTGAGCTTCATGGGTCCAGTATCGCGGGCCTGTACTGGATCCCTCGGCCGGGGTGGGGAGGGGAGTGCGACTTCGTGGGCCAGTACATGTACGTTCTCGATCGTGTCCGCCTCCACGAAGACCGCCAGGCGAAGCCTGCTGGTCACCTCCGCCGCCCTGTTGTCCGCCGCGCTGACCACGCCCGTACCGGCGTTCGCGGCCCCCAAGCCGACGCCGAGTGCCACGCCGTCGGCGACTCCCCCGGCGAACATGT
The DNA here is from genome assembly GCF_042889145.1 of Streptomyces sp. NPDC002680. NCBI lineage: Bacteria > Bacillati > Actinomycetota > Actinomycetes > Kitasatosporales > Streptomycetaceae > Streptomyces > Streptomyces sp. NPDC002680. The sequence continues at coordinate 154,362 of NZ_JBIAQP010000023.1, read as the reverse complement.
CGACCGTGGGCGGGGAGCGGCTCGGGAAGGCCGGGACACAGGTGAACCTCTCCGACGGGGTGCCGGTGATCCCCAAGGACATCAGCGCCCGCTCGTGGATCGTCTCGGACGCCGAGTCCGGCGATGTGCTCGCCTCGCACAACGCGCACTGGCGGCTGCCGCCGGCGAGCACGCTGAAGATGCTCTTCGCCGACACCGTGCTGCCGAAGTTCCCCAAGACCATGGAGCACAAGGTCACCTCCGCCGACCTGGCTGACGTCGGGGCCGGGTCCAGCATGGTCGGCATCAAGGAGAAGGAGACGTACACGGTCCACGATCTGTGGCTCGGCGTCTTCCTGCGCTCCGGGAACGACGCGGTGCACGTGCTGTCCCACATGAACGGGGGCGTCGCGGCCACGGTCAAGGAGATGAACGAGCACGCGGAGGAGCTCCAGGCCCTCGACACGAACGTCGTGAGCCCCGACGGCTACGACGAGCGGGGCCAGGTGTCGTCCGCGTACGACCTCACGCTCTTCGCGCGGTCCGGGCTGCAGAAGAAGGACTTCCGTGAGTACTGCTCGACGGTGACGGCGAAGTTCCCGGGCGAGACGAAGAAGAACAAGCAGGGCAAGACGGTGCGCGGGACCTTCGAGATCCAGAACACCAACCGGCTGCTGGCGGGCGACTCGGACGTCTCGGTGTACCAGGGCATCGCGGGGGTGAAGAACGGCAACACGACGAACGCGGGGGCGACCTTCACGGGGGTCGCCGAGCGGGGCGGCAAGGTGTTGCTGGTCACGGTCATGAACCCGTCGGAGGAGGAGCACAACGAGGTCTACAAGGAGACCGCGCGGTTGCTCGACTGGGGGTTCAAGGCGGCGGGGAAGGTGCAGCCGGTGGGTGAGCTGGTGGCTCCGCAGGGGGCGGCGGGGTCGAGCCCTCAGCCGGGGGCGACCGACGGTGACACGGACTCCGGTGAGGCGGGGGGCGGAGCCTCGGACGGTGGCTCCGGTGACGCCTCGGCGTCGCCGGTGGCGAACGCGTCGGCCGAGGTGGACGGGGGTGGGATCGGGATCGCGCTGGGGATCACGGGTGGGGTGCTGGTGCTGTTGGCGGGAGGCGCATTCCTGATCAACCGCCGCTGGCCACTGCCGGAACTGGTGCGGCGCCGACGGTAGTTGGGGGGCTTTTCCCTCGCCCCCGCCGCCCCTACCCGTCCCATCCTTCTGGGGGCTGCGCCCCCAGACCCCCGCTACGGCCCTGAACGGGCCTTGTCCTCAAACGCCGGACGGGCTGGAGGGGCGGGCCTGGGTTGATGTTTTAGCCCGTCCGGCGTTTGAGGACGAGGCCGTTCAGGCCGACAGTGGGGGTCTGGGGGCGCAGCCCCCAGGGATGGGAACGGGTAGGGGCGGCGGGGGCGAGAAAGCGCTTATGCGTTCGGCGGGTCGGTCGGTTCCGTTGCTGTCCAGGCCGCGCAGAACAGGACAAGTTTTGATGTGAAGTTGATCCACAGCAACAGGGCCACCGGGACGCCGAACGCGCCGTACATGCTCTTCGCCGCCACGTCCTGCATGTAGCTGCTCAGCAGGAGTTTCAGCAGTTCGAAACCCGCCGCCCCGATCAGCGCCGCGACCAGCAGGCGGCGCCTTGTCGGCTCCACCCCCGGCAGCAGAGTCAGGACGTACAGGAGCAGCAGGAAGTCGGCGAGCACGGCGACGGTGAACGCGGCGGCTCGGAGCAGTACCGCACCCCAGCCCGCCTCGTCGACACCCAGCCCCCGCGCGGCCCAGCCGACCGCCGCCGAGGCCACGGTGGACGCGGCGATCGTGACGAGGACAGCGCCGCCGAGTCCTACCAGCACACCGGTGTCCTTCACCTTCTCCAGGAGAGGGTTCCCCTCGTCCTCGGGCAACTCCCACACCGCCCGCAGACACTCCCGCATCGACCCGACCCACCCGATCCCCGTGAACAGCAGCACCGCACCCGCGATCACCCCGACCGTGCCCGCGTTCTGGACCAGACCCTCGATGTTCAGCTGCTCGGAGATGCCGGGCACCTGCTCGGCGATCTTGTCCTCCAGCTCGTTCTGCCGCTCGGTGCTGAGCGTCGCCGCGGCGATCGCGGCGGCCACGGTGAGCAGCGGGAACAGTGCGACGAAGCTGATGAAGGTCATCGCCGCCGCCAGCCGCGTCCACTTCACGCGGTCGAGTCGCTCGTACGACCGCCACGCGTGCGTGGCCGTCAGGCGGACGACGACCGGTCCGACTCCGGGGAGCTTTTTCAGCCAGTCCATAGCCATAGTGACCTTGTACCCCGGAAACGCCGGTCCGTGTGGCGGTTCTACCTGGTCGGAAGGGTGCCGCGCTCCACATCATGGGTCGCCTGCGGCGGTACCACGGTCCCGCCGAAGGTGAACTCGCGCAGCTTGCGCCACACCGCGTCGGCCCCCTGCTCGTAGAGCGCGAAGCCGGTGCAGGGCCAGTCCGCCTCGTAGTCGGCGAGTTCCGCGAAGGCGCGGTCCATCGCCTCCTCGGCGATGCTGTGCGCGACCGTCACATGCGGGTGGTACGGGAACTGGAGTTCACGCGCCACCGGACCGGAGGCGTCACGGACCTGCTTCTGCAGCCAGGTGCAGGCCTCCGCGCCCTCGACGATCTGGACGAACACGACGGGCGACACCGGCCGGAAGGTGCCGGTGCCGGAGAGCCGCAGCGGGAAGGGGCGGCCGGCGGCGGCCACCTCCACGAGGTGCGCCTCGATGGCGGGCAGCGCCGCCGAGTCGACTTCCGTGGGCGGCAACAGGGTGACGTGGGTGGGGATGCCGTGAGCAGCGGCGTCGCCGAAGCCCGCACGCCGCTCCTGGAGCAGGCTGCCGTGAGGCTCCGGGACCGCGATCGACACACCGATCGTTACGGTCCCCACGTCGTCTCCTGTTCGTCGTCTCGGTGTTGCTCGTACTTATGTCGCTCGTACCGGTCGGCTATCGACTGTACGGGCAGGGCGGGTCTGCGGGCAGGCGCACGCGTAGTGATGTGCAGCGCTCTGATTGCCACGGTGTGCGCCGTGCGGTGGTGGTACGGACGAAGGTGCCTGTTCGGGTCAGTGCTTCGCCGGGAGGAAGCCGACCCGCTCGTACGTCTGGGAGAGCGTCTCCGCGGCGACCGCCCGTGCCTTCTCCGCGCCCTTGGCGAGGATCGAGTCGAGTGTCTCCGGGTCGTCCAGATACTGCTGGGTGCGCTCCCGGAACGGCGTCACGAAGTCGACCACGACCTCGGCGAGGTCCACCTTGAGCGCACCGTAGCCCTTGCCGTCGTACTTCTGCTCGAGTTCGGCGATGCCCGTGCCCGTGAGGGTCGAGTAGATGCCGAGCAGGTTGCTGACGCCGGGCTTCTCGGCGGGGTCGAAGCGGATCACGGTGTCCGTGTCCGTGACCGCGCTCTTGACCTTCTTCGCGGTGACCTTCGGGTCGTCGAGGAGGTTGATGAGGCCCTTGGGCGTCGACGCCGACTTGCTCATCTTGATCGACGGGTCCTGAAGGTCGTAGATCTTCGCCGTCTCCTTCAGGATGTACGGCTTCGGGATCGTGAAGGTCGCGCCGAACCGGCCGTTGAAGCGCTCGGCGAGGTCGCGGGTCAGCTCGATGTGCTGGCGCTGGTCCTCGCCGACGGGGACCTCGTTGGCCTGGTAGAGCAGGATGTCCGCGACCTGGAGGATCGGGTACGTGAAGAGGCCGACGCTCGCGCTCTCGGCGCCCTGTCTGGCGGACTTGTCCTTGAACTGGGTCATACGGCCGGCCTCGCCGAAGCCGGTGATGCAGTTCATGACCCAGGCGAGCTGGGCGTGTTCGGGGACGTGGCTCTGGACGAACAGCGTGCAGCGCTCGGGGTCGAGGCCGGCGGCGAGGAGCTGGGCGGTGGCCAGGCGGGTGTTGGCCGTCAGTTCCTTCGGGTCCTGCGGGACCGTGATCGCGTGCAGGTCGACGACCATGTAGAAGGCGTCGTGGGTCTCCTGGAGGGCGACCCACTGGCGTACGGCGCCGAGGTAGTTGCCGAGGTGGAACGAGCCGGCGGTGGGCTGGATTCCGGAGAGCACGCGGGGACGATCTGAGGCCATGTTTTTTATTGTCTCAGAGGTGTGGGGTGGTTTCGGTACGCGGGGAGCTGCGGGCCGGTGGGGGCTTGTCGCGCCCCGCGGCGGAGCCGCAAATAGATGCGGCCCCGCGCCCCTGGGTGGGCTCAGCCGAGGTCGATCTCGGGGTACAGGGGGAAGCCTGCCACCAGGTCTGTTGCCCTCTGGGAGATCTCGGTCGACACCTTCTCGTCCAGGACATGAGAGGCCTTGCTCGGCGCGCCCGACTTCGTCGTGCCCGGCTCCGCCGCCGTGAGGACTCGGTCGATCAGGGACGCCACCTCGTCCATCTCCGCCGTGCCCAGGCCCCGCGTGGTGAGCGCGGGCGTGCCGATGCGGATGCCCGAGGTGTACCAGGCGCCGTTCGGGTCGGACGGGATGGCGTTGCGGTTGGTGACGATGCCCGAGTCGAGGAGGGCGGTCTCGGCCTGGCGGCCGGTGAGGCCGTAGGAGGAGGCGACGTCGATCAGGTTGAGGTGGTTGTCCGTACCGCCGGTCACCAGGGTCGCGCCCCGGCTCATCAGGCCTTCCGCCAAGGCGCGGGCGTTGTCGACGATGCGCTGGGCGTAGTCCTGGAAGGCGGGCTGCCTGGCCTCCGCCAGGGCCACCGCCTTCGCCGCCATCACGTGCGGGAGCGGACCGCCGAGGACCATCGGGCAGCCCCGGTCGACCTGGTCCTTGAGGGAGTCGTCGCACAGGACCATGCCGCCGCGCGGGCCGCGCAGGGACTTGTGGGTGGTGGTCGTCACGATCTGGGCGTGCGGGACCGGGTCGAAGTCGCCGGTCAGGACCTTGCCCGCGACCAGGCCAGCGAAGTGGGCCATGTCGACCATCAGCGTCGCGCCGACCTCGTCGGCGATCTCACGCATGATCCGGAAGTTCACCAGACGGGGGTACGCGGAGTAGCCCGCCACGATGATCAGCGGCTTGAACTCGCGGGCCGACGTGCGCAGCGCCTCGTAGTCGATCAGGCCGGTCGCCGGGTCCGTGCCGTACGACCGCTGGTCGAACATCTTGCCGGAGATGTTGGGGCGGAAGCCGTGGGTGAGGTGGCCGCCGGCGTCCAGGGACATGCCGAGCATGCGCTGGTTGCCGAAGGCGCGGCGCAGCTCGGCCCAGTCGGCGTCGGAGAGGTCGTTGATCTGGCGGACGCCGGTCTTCTCCAGGAAGGGCGCCTCGACGCGGTCGGCGAGTACGGCCCAGAAGGCGACGAGGTTGGCGTCGATGCCGGAGTGCGGCTGGACGTAGGCGTGCCGGGCGCCGAACAGCTCACGCGCGTGCTCGGCGGCCAGCGCCTCGACGGTGTCGACGTTGCGGCAGCCGGCGTAGAAGCGGCGGCCGACGGTGCCCTCGGCGTACTTGTCGCTGAACCAGTTGCCCATCGCGAGGAGGGTGGCCGGGGAGGCGTAGTTCTCGGAGGCGATCAGCTTGAGCATCTCGCGCTGGTCGTGGACCTCCTGGCCGATGGCGTCGGCGACGCGCGGCTCGACGGCGCGGATCACGTCGAGGGCGGCGCGGAAGGCGGTGGATTCGGTGGAGAGGGGCTGCTGCTCTGACATGTCGTCGGCCTCCGGGTGGCGTGGGTGCTGGAAAGCGGTCACGGGGTCACGGTTCGGCCCAGGCGCACGGCACTCTTACTGCTCGCGGGCCGCTCCCCGATGGTCCGTCCCATCCCAGCGCGCCAGTCACGGCCCGCCGGTCAGCCTACCGGGCACGACATGGGCCCGAGGTGCCACGTCCACCATGCGAGCGACGATAGAAGGGAGGGGGCGGGTGGCCATTCGTACCCCGGGAGGTGCCGTGACCACTACCGAGGCACTCATCGCGGCGGCCGACGCGCACAGCGCCCACACCTACGCCCCCTTGCCTGTGGTGGTCGCCACCGCGGACGGCGCCTGGATGACGGACGTCGAGGGCCGCCGCTATCTGGACCTGCTGGCCGGTTACTCCGCGCTGAACTTCGGCCACGGAAACCGGCGGCTGCTCGACGCGGCGAAGGCGCAGCTGGAGCGGGTGACGTTGACGTCGCGGGCCTTCCATCACGACCGGTTCGCCGCGTTCTGTACGGAGCTGGCGGCGCTGTGCGGCATGGAGACGGTGCTGCCGATGAACACGGGCACGGAGGCCGTGGAGACCGCGGTGAAGACCGCCCGGAAGTGGGGGTACCGGGTCAAGGGCGTGCCGGACGGGATCGCGAAGATCGTGGTCGCGGCGGACAACTTCCACGGCCGTACGACGACGGTGATCAGCTTCTCCACGGACCCGGCGGCACGCGCGGACTTCGGCCCGTACACGCCGGGCTTCGAGATCGTGCCGTACGGCGATCTGACCGCCCTGCGTTCGGCCGTCACCGAGAACACGGTGGCCGTGCTCCTGGAGCCGATCCAGGGCGAGGCGGGAGTGCGGGTGCCGCCGGACGGCTATCTGCGGGGCGTACGGGAGCTGACGCGCGAGCGGAACGTGCTGTTCGTGGCGGACGAGATCCAGTCGGGGCTGGGGCGCACGGGACGTACCTTCGCGTGCGAGCACGAGGGTGTGGTGCCCGACGTGTACGTGTTGGGGAAGGCGCTCGGGGGCGGGATCGTGCCCGTCTCGGCGGTGGTGTCCTCGTGGGCGGTGCTCGGGGTGTTCCGGCCGGGTGAGCACGGGTCGACGTTCGGTGGGAATCCGCTGGCGTGCGCGGTGGCGCTTGAGGTGATCGCGATGCTCAGATCCGGCGAGTACCAGGCGCGGGCCACGGAACTGGGCGCGCATCTGCACCGGGAGCTGGGCGCGCTGGCCGGCACCGGCGCGCTGACCGAGGTGCGCGGGCGGGGCCTGTGGGCGGGCATCGACATCGCACCGGCGTACGGCACGGGCCGGGAGGTCTCCGAGCGGCTGATGGACCGGGGCGTCCTGGTGAAGGACACCCACGGTCCGACGATCCGCCTCGCACCGCCCCTCGTCATCAGCGAGGAGGATCTGGACTGGGGGCTGGCGCAGTTGCGGGGCGTACTGAGCGGATGAGAACCGGGGGCTACAGGATCACGTGGGGCAGGAAGCGGGCGTACTCGTCCGTGATCAGGCCGGCGGACTCCCGGATGCCGAGGCCCGCCGACTCGTCCTCCACGACCCACGCGCCCAGGACGACCCGGTTGCCGTCGAAGTCGGGCAGCGGGGCCAACTCCTGGTAGCAGCAAGGTTCTTCGAGTACGACGGCTGCGGCGCCCTTCTCATGGACGGTGACGCCCGCGCCCTCCCTGCCAAGCAGCGGCTTGGCCACGTAACCGGTCGTGTGCGCCAGTTCCCGTGGGCCGTCCAGGTAGGCGGGGAGGAGGTTCGGGTGGCCGGGGTACAGCTCCCAGAGGATCGCGAGCAGCGCCTTGTTGCTGAGCAGCATCTTCCAGGCGGGCTCGATCCACAGCGTCGTACCCGTGCCGCCGCCGTTGTCCAGGGTGTCCAGGACGTGATCGGCGAACGTGTCGGTGGTGAGCCACTCCCACGGGTACAGCTTGAAGCAGCTGCGGATGAACCGGAGTTGGTTGTCGACGAAGCGGCCGGAGAGGGAGTCCCAGCCGATCTCCTCCATGGCGAGCCAGTCGGTGTCGAGGCCCGCCTGCTCCGCGGTCTCCTTCAGATACGCGACGGTCATCAGGTCCTCGCCGAGTTCGTCGGCGGCGGAGTGCGCGAAGTGGAGGGGGCTGCCGGGCGGGAGGAGGGCGGCCTGCTTCTTCCAGGCGGCGACGAGGCGTTCGTGGAGGGAGTTCCACTGGTCGGCGCCCGGGAAGCGGTCCTCCATCCAGAACCACTGGGGTGAGGCGGCCTCGACGAGGGAGGTGGGGGTGTCGGCGTTGTATTCGAGGAGCTTCGCAGGCCCCGTCCCCGTCCCCGTGCGGCCGTCGTAGCGGAGGTCGAAACGGCCGTAGACGGACGGGAGTTCGGCACGGCGGTGCCAGGCCTCGGCGACCGCTGCCGCGATGCGCGGGTCGGTGATGCCGAGGTCGGCGAAGCGGTTCGCGGTGACGATGTGGTCGGCGGCGGCGAGACACATGCCGTGGAGTTCCTCGACGACCTCCTCCAGCGCCTCCACCTCGGGGAGCGAGAAGACGTAGTACGCGCTCTCGTCCCAATAGGGGCGCAGGGTGCCGTCGGGGTGGCGGGTGAGCGGGTAGATGAGCCCCTGTTCCTCGACGGTTCGCTGCCAGTCGGGGCGGGGTTCGATCGTGCGGCGTTGCATGTCGGGCTCAGCCGCCCGAGCTGCTGTCGCCGCCGCCGAGGCCACCGCGGTGTACGCCGGTGCTCGAACTGTCGCCGTCGTCGCTCGAACCGCCGCTGCTCTTGCCGGACTTGGTGAAGGAGCCGCCCTTGACCCAGCCGGACTTCTTCTTGCCGCCGTAGTAGTAGGCGCCGTTGGTGCTCGTGACGGTCTTGCAGTTCTTGTCGGCGACGACCTGGTAGCCCTTGGCGGCCTTGTAGCTGTCGCGGTCGACGCAGCGCTTGTCGGGGTCGTCGGAGGAGCAGGCGGTGAGGGCGGCGGCGAGCAGGCCCATGCCGCCCAGTACGACGGTGCCTGAGCGGAGTTGTCGGCGTGACTGTCTGCGTGCGTCGGCCATGTTCGTGTCTCCCCGTTGGTGTTGCGCCCGGTGGTGTTGCGCCCGGCTTGAAGTTTGCTCAGCTTAAAGATCGTTCAAGGACGGGTGCACGCCCACCCCCCTGTGCCTCCCGTCCACCTAGAGTCACTTTGTGCTCTTTGGAATGGTGTGCGCGCTCGGCGCTGCGGTCTGCTTCGGTACGGCGACGGTGTTGCAGGCGATGGCCGCGCGGGCAGCCACCGCTGAAGCCCCTGGCCGAGGGGGCGACGCCGCGCTGCTGCTGCGGGCGGTGCGGCAGTGGCGGTACATCGCCGGGCTGGCCCTGGACGGGCTCGGCTTCGTCTTCCAGGTCGCCGCGCTGCGGTCCGTTCCGATCTACGCGGTCGGCGCGGCGTTGGCCGCGAGTCTCGCCGTCACCGCGGTGGTCGCCGCCCGGTTGCTGCGGGTGCGGCTGAGCGGGGTGGAGTGGGCGGCCGTGGGGGTGGTGTGCGCCGGGCTGGGGATGCTGGGGCTCGCCTCGGGGACGGAGGGGGAGCGGGCGGGGTCGGACGCGTTGCGGTACGCGATGCTCGCGACTGCCGTGGGGGTGCTGGTGCTGGGGTTGCTGGGCGGGCGGTTGCCTGAGCGGGGGCGGGGGTTGGTGCTCGGGTTGGGGGCGGGGTTCGGGTTCGGGGTGGTCGAGGTGTCCGTGCGGCTCGTGGATGACGTGTCGGTGGGGGCGATGGTGAGCAACGTGGCTGTGTACGCGCTGGTGGTGGGGGGTGGGGCGGCGTTTGTGGCGTTGACGTCGGGGTTGCAGCGGGGCTCTGTGACCGTGCCGACGGCGGGGATGGTGATCGGGGAGACGATCGGGCCGGCGGTGATCGGGGTGGTGTGGCTGGGGGATCGTACGCGGGAGGGGTTGGGGTGGCTGGCGGTGGTGGGGTTCGGGGTGGCGGTGGCGGGAGCGTTGGCGCTGGCCCGCTTCGGCGAGGCACCGGAGTGAGTTTTCGCCCCCGCCGCCCCTACCCGTTCCCATCCTCGGGGGCTGCCGCCCCCGAACCCCCGCTCCGGCCCTGAAGGGGCCTTGTCCTCAAACGCCGGACGGGCTGAAATACCTGGGCCTGGGCTGAAAGATCAAGCCCGGCCGGCACCATCCAGCCCGTCCGGCGTTTGAGGACGAGCGCGTTCAGCGCGATAGAGGGGTCTGGGGGCGCAGCCCCCAGGGATGGGACGGGTAGGGGCGGCGGGGGCGGATCTCACCGCATCGCACCCACCACCCCGTCCCACAACCGCACCCTCGCCTCCAACGCGTCCATCGCCGTCTCCGCCGCCTCCGCCCAGTGCTTGTCACTCGTCCCGCACAGATCCGCGACCATCTGCATGGCCATCGGAGTGTGCTCCTCGCCGTCGACCTCGATGTGCCGGGACAGGTAGTCGCAGAAGAGGGGGAACCGCTCGGTGCCCTCCTTCTTGATCACCTGGTCGAACATGTCCGGGATGAGGTCCTCCCGGGAGAAGGCGAACGCCGCCGCGCGGCAGTGCAGCGGACGGTCTTTGATGATCTCGAACGTCGTGCGGACGAACTCCGCCGCCGGGCCCGGGACTTGGGCCACCCGCAGGGCCGACGTCACGTCGTGACCCTCCCCCACCAGCCCGATGAACGTGTCGATCCGCGTCGGATCGGCATCCGCCTCGGCCATGCCGGCCCGGTACAGCTCGAAGTGGCTGGTGAAGCCCCCGTTCAGCTCGTCGCTCTCCTCGACGAGCACGATGTCGTTGATGAGGCGGCGGCTCACCTCCGACCCGCGCGGCACCCAGGGGACGTCGACACAGGTCAGCTCCCGCTGCAGCGACTTGAGCAGGGACATGAAGTCCCACACCGCGAACACATGATGTTCCATGAACGTCGCCATGTGTTCGCGGGTGTTTATCCGCTGGTAAATCGGGTGGGCGGTCACTTCTTTTCGTGCCGGTTCGATCACGGACCGGGCCCGCTCGATTCCCTCGTGGGTCATATCCCAGTCGTACCTGGACATGAAATCTCCCTCGCGTTGGTCGAATGGCGATCGTGCAGCTTTACCGACCCTCCCGGCAAGCCCTTTCCTGAATTCCAGAAAGGTTACCCCGAGTATCACTCGGGTATCGATCGAAACAACACCGAAACATACCCCAAAGAATGATAAACAACCACCTTCCGGACATCTGGGCGAGGGTTTCGAAAATCTTCGTTGAAGATTTGAGCGTGACCGGATCCGGCTGCGTATAGGACGGGGTGACCAGGAATCCCGTCACCGTCACGGTGGCGTATCAAGTGATCCCGGGCCGCGAGACCGAGTTCCACTCCTGGGGGTGGGCCATGCTCCGCGCGACCGCGCGTGAGCCGGGTTTTCTGGGGGGTGGTGTGCTTGTCGACGGAGAGGCGGACTGGCATGTGGTCTACCGCTTCGACAGTGAGAGTTCGGGCCTGGCCTGGGAGAACTCCGTCGTCTGGGCCCAGTGGACGGCCAAGGCGCAGACACTTGCCCGGGAGACCGGGCGCCGGAGCGTCGAGGGATCCAAGACGTGGTTCGAGTCCCAGACGGACTCGCCGGCCACCGCTGCGCCGCCCGCTCCACCCCGCCCGCCAGAGAAATGGAAGCTCTGGTTCGTGAATATGAGCGCGGTTTTTCCACCCGTGCTCATATTCAATCTCACCATTCTCCCGTACCTTGGCGGCCTCAATCCGCTGATTCGCACTCTACTGCTGTGTCTGTCCGTGACGGCAATCGTCACCTATATCCTCATGCCGCGCCTCCAGCGTTTCTTCAAGAAATGGCTCTATCCACCGCTCCAGGCACTGCGTGGACGGCACAAACGGCGAACCGCTTGATCGACGGCATGAACGATGCAAGGGAGGTGGGCGGGTGAAGACCCTGCTCATCGACAATTATGACTCGTACACGTACAACCTTTTCCAGCTGATCGCGGAGGTCAACGGCGAGGAGCCGGTGGTGATCCGCAACGACGCGCCGACCAGCGCATTCGACACTCTTGCCGAATTCGACAACGTGGTCGTCTCCCCCGGGCCCGGCCACCCCGCCGCCCCCCGCGACTTCGGGATCAGCGCACGTGTACTCGCCGAGTCCCCGATCCCCGTACTGGGCGTCTGCCTGGGCCACCAGGGGATCGCGCTCGGCGAGCGGGGCCGGGTCGTGCCCGCCCCCGAGCCACGCCATGGGCATCTCTCCACGATCCGGCACGACGAGCAGGACCTCTTCAAGGGGCTCCCGCAGAACTTCACCGCCGTGCGCTACCACTCCCTCGCCGTGCGCGAGCCGCTGCCCGAGACCCTCCAGGCCACCGCCTGGTCGGAGGACGGCGTCCTGATGGGCCTGCGGCACCGCACCCGCCCCCTGTGGGGAGTGCAGTTCCACCCGGAGTCCGTCCTCACCGAGTACGGCCGCCGCATGCTCATGAACTTCCGCAACCTCACGGCGGACCGCGCCCGCAAGCTCCGTACGAAGAACACCGCCGTCACCCGCCGGGCCGCGGCGATGCCCGAGCCGTCCGCCTCCCCGGCGCGCATGCCCCGCATCCCCGCCCAGCGCCGCTCCTCGTCGCAGCGCCCCACCCACCGTCTCCACACCCGCCGGATCGCCACCGCCGTGGACACGGAGGCCGCCTTCGGCCGGATGTACGCCGGTTCGCCGCGCGCGTTCTGGCTGGACAGTTCGCAGGTCGAGGAGGGGCGGTCGCGGTTCTCGTTCTTCGGGGACGACTCCGGTCCGCTCGCCGAGTTCGTGCGGTACGACGTCACGAGCGGCGTCTGTGAGATCGAGCGGGCCGGACGGCCGCCGCGCAAGGTGAAGGCAAGCGTCTTCGACTATCTGAAGAGGAAGTTGATCAGCCGTCAGGTCGACGCGACCGGCCTGCCCTTCGACTTCACCGGCGGATACGTCGGCTACTTCGGGTACGAGACGAAGGCCGACTGCGGAGCCTCGCCCAACGTCCACAAGGCCCAGACCCCGGACGCCTGCTGGCTGTTCGCCGACCGGCTGATCGCGGTGGACCACCAGGCGGGCTACACGTACGCGGTCTGTGTCGCCGAGGACACCCCGCAGGCGACGCTGGAGGCCGCCGACTGGCTCGACAGCGCGCTGGCCCAACTCACCTTCGTCGTCGCGGAACAGCCGCTCCCGCCCGTGCCCGCCACCGAGCCGGACCCGGCCGCCGCCGAGCCGTGGCTGGTGCGCGACCGCGACACCTATCTCGCCGACATCGACGCCTGCAAGCGGGAGTTGAACGCGGGTACGAGCTACGAGGTCTGTCTCACCAACGCGGCCCGGATGCCCGCCCCGCCGGACGCGTACGACTACTACCGCGTCCTGCGCCGCGTGAACCCGGCGCCGTACGCGGCCTTCCTGCGCTTCGGGGACCTCGATGTGGCCGGCTCCTCCCCCGAGCGGTTCCTGCGCATCACCCGGGACGGCATGGCCGAGGCCAGACCCATCAAGGGCACCGCGCCGCGCGGCCACGGACCGGAGGAGGACGACGCCCTCCGGGACTCGCTCGCCGCCGACGACAAGACGCGCGCCGAGAACCTGATGATCGTCGACCTGCTCCGCAACGACCTGGGCCAGGTCTGCCGCACCGGTACGGTCCGGGTCTCCCGGCTCATGGTCGCCGAGACGTACGCCACCGTGCACCAGCTCGTCTCCTACGTCGAGGGACGGCTGCGCGAGGGCACCGACGCGGTGGACGCCGTCCGCGCCTGCTTCCCCGGCGGCTCCATGACCGGCGCCCCCAAGCTCCGCACGATGGAGATCATCGACTCGCTGGAGACCGAGGCCCGTGGCGTGTACTCCGGCGCCCTCGGCTACCTGGGGTGCAGCGGCGGCGCGGATCTCAGCATCGTCATCCGGACCGCCGTACTCGCCGACGGGGAGATGCAGTTGGGGGCGGGCGGCGCGATCGTCCTCGGCTCCGACCCGGTCGCGGAGTACGACGAGATGCTGCTGAAGACGGCCGCCCAGATGCGGGCCTACGACGAGTACCGGCAGCAGCACCAGGACAGCCAGGAGTACCAGTCGTCCTCGTCCCTGTCGGCCGCCGCCGAGGAGGCCGCCCGATGACGCTCCACCAGGCCACCAGGACAACCGTTTCCCCTGCCGACGCCGACGCCCCCGGCAACCTCGCCGCCCATCTCGCCGCCCTCGCCGAGCGGCGGGGCTGGCGCGACCGGGCCGCCTTCCACCAGAGCCACCAGGGGCACCGCTCCTGGACACACGGCGAGGTGCACGAGCTGGCCGCCCGTACGGCGACGGTGCTCGCCGGGTACGGCGTGCGCGCCGGGGACCGGGTGCTCCTCGCCCTGCCCGACGGCATCACCTGGGTGACCGCCTTCCTCGCGACCGCCCGGCTCGGTGCCGTGGCCGTCCTGGTCAACCCCGAACTCCCGCCCGCCGACCACGCGTTCATGACCGAGGACGCGGAAGCCGTGCTGTGCGTGACCGGTCCGGGCCTTGAGGAGACCGAGGGAGACGAGAAGCGTTTCGCGGGGCGGCCGCTCCTGGGCGCCGATCAGCTCGCCGCCCTCGCCCCGACCGCCGAACCGACCACCACCGCCCACCCGGTGGACGCGCACACACCCCTGTACGTGCAGTACACGTCCGGAACGACCGGGCGCCCCAAGGGAGTTGTGCACGCGCACGGCGACCCGAAGACCTACCACGACCTCATCGGGCGCCGGCTGCTCCGCATCACCGAGGACGACGTCACCCTCTCCGTCTCGAAGATGTTCTTCGCCTACGGCTTCGGCAACGCCTTCGTCTTCCCGCTCTTCTCCGGCTCGTCGGCCGTCCTGGTGGACCGGCGTCCGACCCCGGCCGCCGTCGACGAACTCGTCGCCCGGCACCGGGTGACGCTGATCTACTCCGTGCCGTCCGCGTACGCGGCCCTCGTCTCCGACCGGGGCAGCGGCCACCAGGCCTGCTTCGCCTCCGTACGGGCCGCCGTGTCGGCCGGGGAGGGGCTGCCGGACGGGCTCGGGCAGCAGGTCGAGGAGCTGCTCGGCGCGCCGGTGCTGGAGCAGATCGGCTCGACGGAGGCCGGACACGCCTTCTGCGCCAACAGCTTCGACCACAACCATCCCGGTACGGTCGGCCGTCCCGTCCCCGGTTTCGAGGTGGAGCTGCGCGACCGCGCCGGGGCCCGGTTACCCGAGGGGAGCACCGAGGGGGCCGAGGGTGAACTGTGGGTCCGTGGGCCCACGGTGACGACCGGCTACCTCAACCGGCCCGAGGAGACGGCCCGTTCACTGGTCGGCGGCTGGCTGGCCACCCGCGACCGGGCGGTGCGTGAACCGGACGGTTCCTACCGGCACTTGGGCCGCGCCGACGACATGGAGATGGTCGGCGGCATCACGGTCTCCCCGCTGGAGGTGGAGGCCGTACTGCGCACCCACCCGGCGGTGAAGGAGGTCGCCGTCGCCGCTCTCACCGACGAGCGGGGCTTCAGCAGGCTGCGTGCCTTCGTCGTGCCCGTCGGACCGGCCCGGGCGGGCCTGGAGACCGAACTCATCGAGCTGGCCCGCGCCCGGCTCGCCGCCTTCAAGGCCCCCCGCAGCGTCAGTTTCGTCCCGTCGCTGCCCCGCACCTCGACCGGGAAGCTCCGCCGCCACCTCGTCCGCCAGGGCGCCTGGTGAGCAGCACCACCACCCGCAAGTCCCGCCGTACGACACGTACTTCAGAAGGGAACGGGCGCATGCCACAGCAGCAGCCCCTGCTCGCCGACCGCGGTTTCTATCTGGGCCCGATCTTCCGGCGGGCCGCCGACCGTCACGGAGCGGTCTTCGTGACCCTGGACCGGCCGCTGGACGTCGGCCCCGATCTCGGGGTCGACCTCAGCTACAGCCAACTGGCTGATCTGGTCGAGGAGTTGTCGGCCCGGCTGTGGGCGGCCGGGGTGCGGCCGTCCGAGCAGGTGGTCGTCCACAAGACGGACAACGTCGACATCGTGCTGCTGACCTGCGCGGTCTCCCGGATCGGCGCGGTCCCCGTGCTGCTCTCCCCCGCCCTCGCCGGACCGGTCGTCGGCCAGTTGCTGGCGCGCCTGCACCGCCCGTGGCTGCTCACCGACAGCGCCAAACTCACCGGCCCGCTCAAGGAGTTGGACCTCGCCCCGCTGGTACGCCGGACCCTCACCGTCGATGCCGGCGCCACCGCGGCCGACGCCGAGCCGCTGGAGAAGCACGCCGGCGCCGAACCCGCCGCGCCCGTCCGTCTCCACCCCCGCGAACCCGCCCTGATCACCCACAGCTCGGGCACCACCGGCGTCCCCAAATTCGCGGTGCACTGCGCGAACACCATGTGGAACAGGCTCGTACCGCAGCAGGCGATGGGCTGGCCCACGCGCGGGGAGACGGCCGCGCTGCACATGTCCTTCGTGCACTCGCGCTTCTACCATCTCCTGGGCGTGCTCCTGCACTTCGGCAGCCCGCTGCTCCTGATCACCGACCCGACCCCGGCCCACGTGGGCCCGCTCCTCGCCCGGCATCGCCCCGGCATCGTCGAGACGCACCCCAACACCTTCGTCCTGTGGGAGGAGTTGGCGGACGCGCCGGGCCAACCCCTGTCCCGCGTACGGTCGTACGGGTCGACGTTCGACGCGATCCACCCCCGTACCGTGAAGCGGCTGCTGGGCGCCTCGAAGCGCCGTAACGCCTGGCTGATCCAGCTGTACGGGCAGAGCGAGACCGGTCCGGTGGCCTTCCAGTGGTTCACCCGGCGCAGTGCCGCGAAGGCGGACGGGCGCCGGGTCGGGATCGGGATACCCGGGTTCACGCGGGTCCGGGTCACGGACGACAACGGGCGACCGGCGGCGCCGGGCAAACCGGGCCGGATCGAGGCCCGTACACGCGGACGCATCCTCACCTACCTCGGCGCGCGCGAGCAGTACGAGCGCCAGCTGGACGGCGGCGGGTGGTGGCAGATGGGCGACATGGGCTACCGGAGCAGGCTCGGCGCGCTCTATCTCATCGACCGTGAGATCGACCAGATCGACTCCGTGCACAGCAATCTGGAGGTCGAGGACACGCTGATGGACCGGCTGGAGGAGCTGCGCGAGGTCGTCATCGTGCCGGGCGCCGACCGTGAGCCGGTGCCGGTGATCTGCGTACGCGACGAGGTGCCGCTGGACCCGGACCGCTGGCGTCAGGCGACCGCAGACCTGCCGACGATGGCCGAGCCGCGTCAGTGGCGGTTCGAGGAGCTGCCGATGACGGCGACCTGGAAGGTGAAGCGGGTGGAGATCAGCCGCATGCTGGCCGAGGGCGCACGCGCGTGACCACCTCGGAGCGGGTGATCGTGGTGGGGGCGGGTCCCGTCGGTCTCTCCGCCGCCCTCGGTCTGCGCGCCCACGGACTGCCCGTCGTGGTCCTGGAGTTGGACCCCGAGGACCGTGAACGCCCGGGCAGCCGCGCCCTGTTCGTGCACCGCGAGACCCTGCGCCTGCTGGACGGGATGCGCCCGGGCCTGGCCGCCGAGTTCACGTCGTACGGGCGGACCTGGCACACCAGGCGCACGCTGTACCGGGGCCGCGAGGTCTACTCCCGCACTTTCCCCGAGACGCCCAACTCCCCTGTTTTCATCCCGCCGTTCACCAGCCTGCGCCAGGTGGACACCGAGCGTTTTCTGCGTGCCGCGTGCCGGGACGCGGGCGTGGAGTTCGCGTGGGGCGTGCGCGTGACGGGCGTACGGTCCTCGCCGACCGGGGTCACGCTCACCGACTCCGACGGGGGCGTCTGGCACGGCACGCACGTGGTCGCGGCCGACGGCGCCCGATCCGCCGTCCGGGCGGAGCTGGGGATCACGATGGAGGGGACGCGCTCCGAGGGCTTCCATGTGGTCGTGGACGTCGCCGACATCCCCGGCGCCGAACTGCCCCTGGAGCGCGTCTTCCACTACGAACACCCGGGCGTGGGCGGCCGGAGCGTGATGCGGGTGCCCTTCACCGGCGGCTTCCAGGTCGACCTCCAGTGCCACGACGACGACCGGCAGGAGGCGTACGGCACGGAGGAGGCCGTACGGGACTGGCTGCCGTCGGTCCTGGAGGCACCCGGGTACGGGTCGCAGATCCTGTGGGTGTCGACGTACCGCTTCCTCCGGAAGGTCGCGGACGCGTTCACCGATCCGCACCGGCGGGTGCTGCTCGTCGGGGAGGCGGCGCATCTGTTCCCGCCGTTCGGGGCGCGCGGCATGAACAGCGGGATCGCGGACGCGGCGGCAGCGGCGGAGGCGATCGCGGCGGTGGCGAGGACGGGGTTCGTGGGAGCGGTCGCCGAGTTCGCCGAAGTACGGCGTGCGGCGGCCCTGTTCAACAGCGCGGCCGCCGGTACGGCACTGGACCACCTCCGTCCCCACCGCCGGATCGTCCGGGCCAAGCAGCGCGCGGCGGCGGCCCTCGCACCGGTCCTGCCGTGGTGCGGATCATGGCTGGAGCACGCGCCGTACGGGCCGCGCAACGGGGCACCGGCGGTGGCCGGCCGCAAGTACTGACCGAGGTATGAGGTACGAGGTCTCAAGAAAGAGCACTTGATGACGCACCCAGCAACACAAGCAGTGGTCACGGAGGGGCTGTTGGCCTGGTCGCCGCGCCGTGGGCTGACCGGTCCCGGCTCCGTGGACTCCGTACCGACGGTGGGCGAGCGGCTGGCGGTCGCCGACTCGTGGCTGCTGCGCGACGGCCGGGTACGGGGCCTGGCCCGCCACCGGGAGCGCTTCCTGCGGGCCTGCGGTGACTCCGGTGGCCCCTCGCTGCGCCACCTGGTGGACTTCTGGCGGGACATGACCGCGGCACTGCCACGCACCGGGGAGTGGTTCCCCCGGGTGGAACTGGGCGCTGAATCAAGGGAGTTGAGACTCCTTCTCCGGCACGCTCCGCCGCTCGGCACGGGCGTACGGGTCTGGGCGACGGGCCAGTCCGATCCGCGTACCGTCCCCCGCCGCAAGGGGCCCGACCTGGACATCCTGGCCCGGGTCCGGCAGCGGGCGGCCGGCGCGGGGGCGGACGAGGCGGTGCTGATCGCGCCCACGGGTGTGGTCCTGGAGGGCGCCACCTCCAGCGTCCTGTGGTGGGAGGGCGACACCCTCTGCTTCCCCTCCCCGCAGCTCCCCGTCCTGGCCGGGGTCACCCTCTCCCTCATCCAGGAACGCGCCCAGCGCACCGGCATCCGCGTCGCCCACCGCGAACGCGTCCTCGCCGACCTGGACGGCCACGAGGTGTGGCTGGTGAACGCCCTGCACGGAATCCGCCCGGTGACGGAATGGACGGGCGGAACGGAAACTCCGCTGCGGGCCGGACCTGCGACACGGGCCGCCGAATGGCGGCAATGGCTGGAGGACCTGATGGAGCCGCTGCAATAAACGAAGAAAGAAAAGGTGGGGCAGGGCGTCGAATTCGCCCCGCCCCACCTTTTCACGCCCGAATTCAGCTGCTTTTCGTTCAGCTGCTCTTCGTTCAGCTGCTCTTCTTTGCCGCCGGCTGATAAGCCCCCGGAACCATCCGCGTCGCGATGGCGATCCGGTTGTACGCGTTGATGACGGTGGCCGCCCAGATCAGCGCGGCGACCTGCGCCTCGTCGAAGACGGCGGCGGCCTCCGCGTACACCTCGTCGGGCACGTGACCGTCGTGCACCAGGGTCACTGCCTCGGTCAACGCCAGTGCGGCGCGCTCCCGTTCGGTGAAGAAGGGGGTCTCCCGCCAGGCGCTGAGGGCGTAGATCCGCTGCTCGGTCTCCTCCTGGGCGCGGGCGTCCTTGGTGTGCATGTCGAGGCAGAACGCACAGCCGTTGATCTGGGACGCGCGAATCCTGATCAGTTCCAGGAGTTCGGGTTCGACCTTGGCATCTTGCGCGGCGGAAACGGCGGCGCCGTGCAGGGCACCCATCGACGCGGAGACATCAGGGGTGATTTTCTTGAGGGCGACTCGGGATATGGGTTCAGTGGTGGTCATGGGATTACTATATCCACGAAAAGGGAAACATTGTTCGTCCCGCATCGTATTGAGGACCCGCAAGTGACCCCGTACTCCCTGGCGTTCTACGTGGACGTCGTCACCACCGGCACCGTGCTCGGGGTGGGCCCCGCGAACTCTCCCGAGCAGATCGCCGAAGCGCTGGGGCCGGACTTCGCCGAGGACACCTTCAGCGACCGCAGCATGTGCCTCGGCTACGGCTTCGTCGAGTTCTTCTGGGACCGCGCCTCCGCCGACGACCCCTGGTCGGGCCACCACTTCACCCTGCAAGTGCGCCGACTCGCGTACCGGAACCGCGTCGACGTCCACGACGTACTGCGTGCCCGGTACGGGCGCTTCACCCCCAGGCTCCGGTTCGAGAAGCTCCGGCGACTGCTGACGCGGCGCGGTGTGCCCCTGGTGGAGATCCCGGCGATCCCGACGCTCGGTCCGTATTTCCGTACGTTCTGGCAGCCCGACTCCCGGGTGGCCGTCACCGTCATCGGCACCTACGGCGAGCACGAGACGCCGGACAATCTGCGGGTCGGTGACGTGTACAGCGTCCACGGCCCGTTGGCCGCCGAGGAAGTGGCGTGGCGTAGGGCGCAACTGGCCTAGAAACCGGCCGGGGAGACCGTCGCGCACAGTTCCTCCAGCGCCCCCGCCCACCCGTGGTCCGCCGGTGTCCCGTACCCCACCACCAGCGCGTCGGTCCGCTCGGCGGTGGAGTCCGGGTGACGGTAGAGGTCGAGACCGTGCACCGCCAGTCTCCGCCGGACGGCTGCCCGTACCACCGACTCCTCGGTGCCCGGCGGGAGTTGGAGCACCGCGTGCAGTCCGGCCGCGATGCCGGTCGCGTGGACCTGGGGTGCCCTGGCGGCCAGGGCCGCGACCAGCGCGTCCCGTCGACGCCGGTACCGCAGCCGGGCGGCGCGCACCTGACGGTCGTACGCACCCGAGTCGATGAACTCGGCGAGGGTCAGCTGGTCGAAGACACCGCAGGACCAGTCGATCCTGCCCTTCGCCGCGACGACCTCGCCGACGAGGGACGGCGGCAGCACCAGCCAGCCCAGCCGCAGGCCGGGTGCCAGCGACTTGCTGGCCGTACCGAGGTACACCACCCGGTCGGGGTCCAGCCCCTGGAGCGCGCCCACCGCCTGCCGGTCGTACCGGAACTCGCCGTCGTAGTCGTCCTCCAGGATCAGCCCGTCCCCGCGCCGCGCCCAGTCGACCACGGCGGCCCGCCGGTCGGGATGCAGCGACTTGCCGATGGGGAACTGGTGGGCGGGAGTCAGCAACACGGCGCGTACGTCCGCCAGTTCCCCTTCACCTCCCCCTCCCCCTCCCGTCAACTCCTCGGTACGGGTGCCCAGTTCGTCGAGGCCGAGCGGTACCGTCCGCAGCCCCGCGCGCTCCAACAGCCGCCAGTGGGCGTCCAGTCCGTACGACTCCACTGCCAGTGAGGTGAGCCCTCGGGCGTGCAGGACCCCGCCCAGCAGCATCAGCCCGTGCACGAAGCCGGAGCAGATGACGATGCGGTCGGGGTGGGTGTGGACGCCCCGGGCGCGTGCCAGATAGCCGGCCAGGGCGGTGCGGAGTTCCACGCGTCCGCGCGGGTCGGAGTAGCCGAGGGCGTCGTTGGGGGCGGCGGCCAGGGCGCGGCGGGATGCCCTGAGCCAGGCGGCGCGGGGGAAGAAGGAGAGGTCGGGGCTGCCGGGGATCAGGTCGTGCACCGGCGGGAACGGTGAGCGCGGATGCCGGGTGGGCCCGGCGGAGGGGCGGGGCACTGGGCGTTCCGCCACGCTGGTGCCCGAGCCCTGGCGGGCGGTGAGCCAGCCCTCGGCGACCAGGTCGGCGTACGCGTCGGCGACCGTGTTGCGGGCGATGCCGAGGTCGGCGGCGAGGGAGCGGGAGGAGGGCAGGCGGGTGCCGGGCGTCAGCCTGCCGCCGCGCACGGCTTCCCGGATCGCGTCGGTGAGCCCCCGGCGTACGCCGGTGCCGGTCGGAGCGGGGCGGAGGTGGAGGTGGAGATCGACCCCCGAAGTGGCCCAGGATTCTGCCATGGAAATGGACCATACCGTTGGGCTACTGGCTGCCTACAGTCGATGGCATGACCACCGATGAGAAAGCCCCCCGTCTCCCCTGGGCCGAGCTGGCCCCCGATGTCTTCAAGGCCATGATCCGGCTGGACTCGTCGGCCCGGCAGGGCCTCGACCCGGTCCTGTGGGAGCTGGTGAAGATCCGGGCATCACAGATCAACCACTGCGCCTACTGCCTGGACATGCACACCAAGGACGCGCTCGCGGCGGGCGAGAGCGTGGAGCGGATCGTCCAGCTGAGCGCGTGGGAGGAGTCGGCGCACTTCTACACGGAGAAGGAGCTGGCGGCGCTCCGGCTGACGGAGGCGGTGACCGTCCTGACCGACGGTTTCGTCCCCGACGCGGTCTACGACCAAGCGGCCCGCCACTTCGAGGAGGCCGAACTGGCCCACCTGATCGCGGGGATCACCGTCATCAACGCCTGGAACCGCTTCGCGGTGACGACCCGTATGGTCCCCGGCCACTACAAGCCCGGCGGCACCGGGTGAGCGTGGACACCTTCCACGCCCTGCACCAACACCGCCTGCCGCACGACCCGTTGGTGCTGCCCGGCCCCTGGGACGCGGTGAGCGCACGGGAGTTCGCCGCCGCCGGGTTCCCCGCCCTCGCGACGCCCAGCGCCGGGATCGCGGCCTCGCTCGGATACGCGGACGGGGCCACGCCCGTCGACGAGATGTTCGCGGCGATCACCCGCATCGCCCGGTCCGTGGACGTACCCGTGTCGGCGGACGTGGAGGACGGATACGGCCTGGAACCAGGGGAGTTGGTGGAGCGACTCCTGACCGCGGGCGCCGTCGGCTGCAACCTGGAGGACTCCCACGCGGGCATCCTGACCGACCCGCACGCCCACGCCGACCGACTCGCCGAGATACGGGCCGCGGCGGGCGACCGCCTCTTCCTCAACGCCCGCGTCGACACGTTCGCGTACGGCGACCAGAACCCCGAACAGGCCATCGAGCGTGCCGAGTTGTACGTGACGGCGGGCGCGGACTGCGTGTACCCCATCGAGGCACCGCTCGCCACACTTCCGCTGCTGCGGTCAGCCATCAGCGGTCCACTCAACGTCTTCGCCACACTCGACGGCCCTTCCCCGGCCGAACTAGGCACCCTGGGCGCCACCCGAGTCACCTTCGGCCCGGGCTTCCTTCAGTGGGGGGCGAAGGCGCTACGGGGGAGAGCGAGCGCGCTGATCGCGGGCGGAAGCGGGGGCGGGACCGGGGTCTGAAGCGGGGCCGGGGCCAGGCCTGAGCCGGGGCCAGGGCCGGGTCCGGGGTCGGGTCCGGGCCAGGGCCGGGTCCGGGGGCGGGGTCGGGTCGGACCCGGGGTCGGGGTCGGGTCGGACCCGGGGTCGAAAGCGGAACGGACCCGTGCCCTGAGCCAGGGCCGGGGCCGAGAGCAGGGCGGGACCCGGGGTCAAGCCGGACCGGGAGCGGGCTCAGGCAGCCGGCGCCGGCCCTTCTCCTCGCCCCCTCAGGCAGCGGGCGTAGGCCCGTCTCCCGTGCCCTTTCCCTCCTCCCGACCTTGCTCCCGGCTCTCCTCCTCGCCCCGAACCTGCCCCTCGCCCTGCTCGTTCGCCTTGCCCTGAACCTGAGTCTCGCCCCGCCCCTCCACTTGCCCCTCCAACTGACCCCGAACCTGCCCCGTCACCTGCCCCTTCGCCGCCTCCCTCGCCTTCCTCCTCCCCTCCCGTACCGCCGTTCGGCGGGCCTCCTCCGCCTCCCAGCGGCGTTTCAGTTCCAGGGTGCGTTCGCTGAGCGGGGCCGGTTCGTCGTCTTCCTCCTTCCACAGGCCCTTCGCCTTCAGCTCGCGTGTCTGGACCTCGACCGGTGGTTCCGGGTCGAAGTCGGAGGGGCGCGGGCCCTCGGGGCCGTCGGGGCCGACCCTGATCAGGCGTTCGACGCGAGTCACGCGGTAGCGGATGCCGTCGACGGTCGCGACGTTCAGGCGCTTCTCGTCGACCCGGTCGGCGATCAGGGCGTACTCCGCGGCCTTCTCCTCGCTCAGTCGGAGCGTGAACGGCGCCATCACGCGCAGCCAGTACGCCAGGGAGTCCCGCGCGCCCTGGGGCGTGGAGTCGGAGGCGCCGGGGTTGTGCGCCCGCCAACTCCCGTCCACCCGCTCGGAGATCATGTAGACGGCGGGCAGCAGCACCCCGCCCGGGTGGGTGTGCAGCGCCCGCCGCGCCTCGTCCCGCACCTCCTGCGGCGCACCGGGCGCGATGCCCACGAACTGGATCAGGTCCAGCTTGAGGATGCCGTCGGACAGACCCGTGCCAGTCACAGGGTCGACCACGAAACCCTTCGTACGCGGCCCCACCCGGTACGCCTCGCCGACCTCCGCCGGGTCGGGGTCGGACGGGCGGGGCGGCTCGGGCCCGTTCGGCCCCATCCGGACGAAGCGTGAGGCGCGCACGATGCGGAATCTCTCGCCGCGCACCCGCAGTTCGTTCACGACCTCCCGGTCCATGCGCAGCGCCGCCGCCATCCACTTGCGCCGGGCCCCCTCGTCACCCGCCTTCTCGGCCTCGCCGGCCCGCAGCCGGAACACCGAGCCGAGCGAGTCCCGGGAGCCCTGCGGGGTGTCGCTGCCGTAGCCGAACAGCTCCCAGCCGCCCGCCTCGCGCTCCTTGGCATGGAAGAACTCGGGGATGCCCACCCCCATCAGGTCGGGGTACCGCATCGCGGCCTCCCCCGCCTCCTGCTCCGCGAAGGCCGCGATCGGACCCTCCTGCGCGGTGACCCTGATCGTCAGATACGCCGGGACATCGTCTCTGTAGTCGCCCATGCACTGAGCGTGCACACAAGGGAGTTGCCCGACACCGGGTTTCACCGAATTCACGGGGCTCCGGCGTGGAACCCTGTGGAATCTCACCGGTTCTTTGACTAAAGTCAAAGAAATCATGGATGCCTCTGTGAACGATGCGAACGATGTGAGCACCCTCCGGCAGTTCAACCGGTACTTCACCCGCCGCATCGGCGCCCTCGACGACCACTACCTCGGCCAGGACCGGCCGCTCGGCGAGGCACGGCTCCTGTTCGAGATCTCCGAGGCCGGGGACGGCGCCTCGCTGCGCGAGCTGCGCGCCCGCCTCACCCTGGACGCCGGGTATCTGAGCCGGCTGGTGCGCGCCCTGGGCAGACAGGGACTGGTCCGGCTGCGGGTGCACCCCGGGGACAGCCGGTCACGGGTCGTGGAGCTGACACCGGCCGGTGAAGCCGAGCTGACGGAGCAGAACCGCCGGGCCGACGCCCTCGCGGCGAGCCTCCTCGCCGGCCTCGACGACACCCGGCGCGGCGAACTGACGGCGGCCCTCGACACCGCCCGACGGCTGCTGCGCCTCGCGGCGATCACCGTCGAGACCGTCGACGGTGCGAGCCCCGACGCCCGCGCCTGCCTCGCCGCGTACGCCGCCGACATCGACGAACGGTTCCCCGAGGGCTTCGATCCGGCAGCCCTCGTACAGCCGCACGAGGTGTCGGGCGACGCGGGCGCCTTCCTGGTCGCGTACGAGGAGGGGCGCCCCGTGAGCTGCGGGGCGCTGCGGCGGCTCGAACCGGGGGTCGGCGAGATCCGCCATGTCTGGGTGCACCCCGGGTCCCGCCGGCTGGGCCTCGCCCGCCGCATCCTCGACGGCCTCGAACAGCAGGCCGCAGCACGGGACTTGACGGTCGTACGACTGGACACGCACACCGTGCTCACGGAGGCGCGGGCGATGTACCTGGCGTGCGGCTACTCGGAGATCCCGCGCTACGACGACAACCCGTACGCGGGGCACTGGTTCGAGAAGCGTGTTCGGCACACATGCTCCCGTCATGGGCCGGTCTCCCCCACAATGTGACCGTGTCCACCTCAACGGAATCAGAGACCACGGGATCCGGGTACGGGGAATCGGAGAACACGGAATCCGAGTACGCGGAGTCCGAGTTCGAGGACGGTACCCCCGTCAGGTTCCTGCTCAGCTCCGCCCGGGGCGAGCCTGTGCCGGTGTCCGACCCGGACCGTCCCGAGGGGATGGGCAGGGCCGTCCCCGTGGCCACCGGAGGCGGCCGGACCGTCGCCACCTTCGCCGTCGTACGACGCCGCGGCACGCACGCTCCGCGGGCTGCGCTCCGCCGGACACCGGGGACTCGTGGACAACGCGATCGTGGTGGTCACCGACATCGAGGGAACCCCGGGCCACACCCTGTCCGCCGACTTCGCCGGGAACCTGGGGATCAGGCCCGGCCAGGTGGCCACCGTCCCCTTCGACCTGTCGCTGCGCTCGCCCGGTTTCCGGGAGCTGGGGCGGCTGCGGGCGGCGACCACGCAGGCGTTCGTGAAGCTGGCACAGCTGGTCGTGGGAGACGGGACGCACTGATCCCCGGGCCGCCGAAGCCGCCCGGGGATCAGAGAGAACGCGCCGTGACTCAGAACGTGCTCCGGCTCAGATGAGGCCGAGCGCGCGGACCGCCTCGCGCTCCTCCGCCAGCTCGGCCACGGAGGCGTCGATACGGGCGCGGCTGAACTCGTTGATGTCCAGGCCCTGGACGATCTCGTACACGCCGTCCTTCGTGGTGACCGGGAAGGAGGAGATGAGGCCCTCCGGGACGCCGTACGAGCCGTCGGACGGGATGCCCATGGAGGCCCAGTCACCGTCGGCCGTGCCGTTGACCCAGGTGTATACGTGGTCGATGGCGGCGTTGGCGGCGGAGGCTGCCGAGGACGCGCCACGGGCCTCGATGATGGCCGCGCCGCGCTTGGCGACGGTCGGGATGAAGTCCTCGGCGAGCCACTTCTCGTCGCTGACGACCTCGGCGGCGTTCTTGCCGGCGATCGTGGCGTGGAAGATGTCGGGGTACTGGGTGGCGGAGTGGTTGCCCCAGATGGTGAGCCGCTTGATGTCGGAGACGGTCGTGCCCGTCTTCTTCGCGAGCTGGGTGAGCGCGCGGTTGTGGTCGAGGCGGGTCATCGCGGTGAAGCGCTCGGCCGGTACGTCCGGGGCGGCGGCCTGCGCGATGAGCGCGTTGGTGTTGGCCGGGTTGCCGACGACGAGGACCTTGATGTCGTCCGCGGCGTTGTCGTTGATGGCCTTGCCCTGCGGCTTGAAGATGCCGCCGTTGGCCTCCAGGAGGTCACCGCGCTCCATGCCCTTGGTGCGCGGGCGGGCGCCGACCAGCAGGCCGACGTTGGCTCCGTCGAAGGCCACGTTCGGGTCGTCCGTGATGTCGATGCCCTGGAGCAGCGGGAAGGCGCAGTCGTCCAGCTCCATGGCCGTACCCTCGGCGGCCTTGAGGGCGGGGGTGATCTCCAGGAGGCGGAGCCTGACCGGCACGTCCGCGCCGAGCAGCTGGCCGGAGGCGATGCGGAAGAGCAGGGCGTAACCGATCTGGCCGGCCGCGCCGGTGACGGTGACGTTCACGGGAGTGCGGGTCATGGCGTTCTCCGTATGACAGCTGGCGGTGGGGCGTCGCTGCCCCGGTTCGGATGATCGATCTCTTGGCATCAAGAGAGATCCAGCCGTCAGGCTATCGCGCATCCGGGATCCCGTACGTCCGGGTCCCATGTGGCCCGTCCCACAGAACCGGAGAGCCAGGAACAGCGACGGCCACCCGTCCGGGAGAGGTGTGACGGGCGGCCGCCGCCCGGGGACCGATCACGCCGGATCCCGTGGGGGTACTCCACCGCCTGCCCAGAACCGGGCGGGCCATTCCCCTCACACCCGGATTGAACGGAATCCGACGGAACGGAGTCCGGCGCACGGGGGAGCATCGCACCCGCACCGACCGAATGCGCGGCACTTCCCGGCCGTGTCTGCACCTGCCACGCGGCACTTCCCGACCGTCCCGCGCCTGCCGGCTGGACACTTCTCCAGCCACGCCCGTACCTACCGCGTACGGCTTTCCCCGCCGCGCGCGGCCTCGTCACCGCCGCGTACGGCTCTCCTCCGCCGCGTGGGGTTCTCCCCGCCGCGCTCAACTTTCCCTGCCACGCACGGACCCGGCACCGCCACGCACGTCTCTCCCCACGCCGCGCGCGGCTCCCCCCGCCGCGCGCGGCACTGCCCCTACTGCGTGCAGCCCTTCTCGCCGGTCGTTGCGAGGGTGACGCATGCTGTTGCGTCGCCCGCGTCCTTCACGGCCACCATCGGCGTGTACGCGTCGGTGTCCGTGTCGACCGCGCCGGTCTGCTTCGCCCCGCCGGAGGCGGTGACGTCGACCTGGTCGCCCGGGGCCGCCTGGGTGATGCGCGCCCAGGCCGCCTGGCAGGTCTTGCTGTAGCGGACCTCGACGAGCGTGGTGCCGACGGTGACGCTGTTGGCGGTCTGCGCCAACTCGCCGCCGCAGCCCATGTTCTCCGGGTCCTGGCCGGTGCAGGTGTCGCCGCTGCACTCCACCCCGACCGGCAGGTCGGGATCGGTGCCGGCCGACGTGGTCGGGGACGGGCTCGGCTTGCTCGCCGCCGGTGTGTCGTCCCCCTGGTTGGTGAAGAACAGGGCCGCCGCGACCACCACCGACGCCCCCACGACGCCCGCGAGGAACATCGTGAGCCGCCGCTTGCGCCGCGAACCGCCGGAACCACCAGGGTCACCGCCGCCCGGCCGGGCGTCCTGCGGGCCACCGCCGGGCGTCGGTACCGGCGTACCGGGAGTCCAAGGCGTCCCGCCCGAATATCCGGGCACCCCCGACGCCCCGCCCGGTCCGCCCGGTCCGCCCGGTCCGGCCACACCGGGTGATCCCGAGGGCGGGGTGGCCGTACGCCCCCCGGCACCGCCCCTCGCCCCCGGCCCCTGATACCCGGCGATACCCCAGGAGTTGGCCTCGGCCGAGGCCGAACTCGCCGATCCCGCGGAACTGGCGGAACTCACGGAACCGGCCGAACTCGCGGAACTCACCGAGCCGCCCGAGCCACCACCGCCCCGCGCCGCACCCGCCCGTACGTCGCCCACCGAGTCCCGGGAATCCGGGGTCGGCTGCGGCGGCACGGTCGGGGAGACACCGGCGGGCCCCGCGATTCCCGGAGTCACCGTCGCGCTCCGGGCGGCCCGCCCGTTCTTGCCGCTCCCGTTCTTCGTGTCGGCGGCAGGCGCCCCGAACTCCCCGAGCGCGGCGCGCGCCTGGGAGATCCGGATCGCCTCCATGGTCATGTCGTGACGCATCTCCGAGCGGCTCCACGCGCGCTCGGCCAATTCCCACATCGTGGTCAGATGCACGTGATTGGTGTTGGTGACTTCGGCCAGGGCTACGATCGCGCCCTTGGGCGCGAGAAGACGGCCGTTGAGATATCGCTCCCAGGACGTCTTGCTGTAGCCCGTGCGGTCGGCCACCGCCGCGATGTTCAGGCCACTGCGGTCCACGAGCCTGCGCAGTTGGCTCGCGAACTCCTTGACCTGCGGATCGAGATCATCCGGCAAGGCCCTCCAACGAGGCATAGCTTCCCCCCTCATTCCCCCCGGTCGTGCTGGCTGTTCTCCCGTGCGTAGTGCCGTGGATCCCTCGCCGAGTCTGTTCTGGACTGTCTTGGCTACCCAAACGGATGCACCCATTCAGGATCTCGGTTCCCGGGGTGGGGGCGCACGGGAGCATTGTCAGGCCTGGAGGTGCACCGTTGCACGCCCCTGGCTTGCGGTCCAGTGTTCCACCGGTTGCCCTCCCGGCCGGCCGGAACCCCTGGATAGTGCACGGGACGCCCCGGACCGTCCCGATTGCCCACATTAGCCGTGGCGCGTTGCGCGCCGGTTGCAATTCCTCGAACTTATCGACACATCGCCACACAGAAAGCACAAGAGCGGTCACACCGGACGCACTGTTGTCACACTCTCCCAGCGGCATCAACCAAAAGCGACAGCGCCGACCACCGCGAGCAACCCGAGCGCCAGTACGAGGAGTACGGCGACGAGCAGTACGCGACGGGAGGAGTCCCCGGAAGCGTAGAAATCCTTGGCGGCTCCGGCCCCGGCTCCGGCCCCGGACCTGGACCCGGACTCGGATTCCACCCACCAAGGAAGAGTGGGCACCTCCTCCTCGTACACCCCGCCCTGTTCCGGCGGGTCCGACGACACCGAGGCCGGTGGCCGGGGCCAGACCTTGACCGCCAACTCCCAGCGGACGCCGAAGCGTTCGGCGTCCGTCGGGGTCAGCCCCGCGACCCGGCACAGCGCGACTATCGCCTGCCGGGGCGGCGGCTGGGTCGCGTTGAGGTACCGCTGCCAGGAGGACTTGCTGTACGCGGTACGCGCACCGAGCGCGGCCAGGCTGAGCCCGGTGCGGTCCTTGAGACCCCGCACCTGCTCCACGAAGTGCCGCACCTCCGGCGGCAGATCGTCCGGCAGCGGCTGCCAGGCGCTCATCGCGCATCCTCCCGGGCATTCGTCGGCGCACAACGGCCGATCCGAGGCATTTGACGACGCCGGACGGCGGGTCGGTTCCCGCCGGGGCCGACGTGCGCCTACAGACCGCCGTGACTGCGGATCGTGTAGTGCAGCGTGTCGTCCAGGAACGGGATCTCCAGCCACGGATTCGGCTGCGCCATCATCGACAGCAGCACGATGGCCGTGCCCAGCACCGTGTACGTGACCATGTCCGTGAACCGGGACCGTACGGCGAGCATCCCGACGTCCGGCACCACCCAGCGCAGCACCGCACCGGCCAGCAACGCGGCCCCGATCAGCAGCGTCCCGTACCGGAACACGTCCAGCGCGGTGAGCAACAGCCCAAGCCCGACCGCACTCAACACAGCCAGAATCGGCCACTGCCGAGCAGGCGCCGGCGCATCCCCGGCAGCCGCCCTGCCACCACCCTCGGGCCGCGCGGTATCCCGCGTGAAAAGCGGAAACCGCCGCGTAGTACGCCGGGGCCGCCCCGCGGCATCGGGCGCGCTGACGGGGTCCACGACACCGTTCGAGTCCACAACACCGTCCGCCTCGACACCACCGGCCCGGCCACCCGACCCGGACACTCCCCCGGACTCAGGCACCACACCGTTCCTGGAGACCCCACGAGAACCCGGCGCCTCACCGAACTCCCGCACCCCAGCAGACTCGGACGCCCCGGCGTCGGACGTAGCACCGCCGGACTCGGGCACCACACCGTTCCTCGACGCCCCACGAGAACCCGGCGCCTCACCGAACTCCCGCACCCCAGCAGACTCGGACACCCCGGCGTCGGACATAGCACCGCCGGAACTCCCGCGCCCTCCGTCAGGCCCCCGCCCGCCCTCCGCCTCAGCCGGCACTGCGTTCCGCCGCCTCGACCACGTTGACGAGCAGTTGGGCGCGGGTCATCGGGCCGACTCCGCCGGGGTTCGGGGAGATCCAGCCGGCGACCTCGGTGACGCCCGGGTGGACGTCGCCCACGATCTTGCCCTCGGCCGTGCGCGAGACGCCGACGTCGAGGACGGCGGCGCCCGGCTTCACGTCCTCGGGGCGGACCAGATGGGCCGAGCCGGCCGCGGCGACGATGATGTCGGCGCGCCGGAGGTGGGCTGCCAGGTCACGCGTACCCGTGTGGCACTGCGTCACCGTCGCGTTCTCGCTGCGGCGGGTGAGGAGAAGGGGCATGGGGCGGCCGATCGTCACACCGCGGCCGACGACCACGACCTCCGCGCCCTTGATCTCCACGCCGTGCGCGCGGAGCAGGGTGAGGATGCCGTTCGGGGTGCAGGGGAGAGGGGCCGGCTCGTTCAGGACGAGGCGGCCCAGGTTCATCGGGTGGAGGCCGTCCGCGTCCTTGTCCGGGTTCATCAGTTCGAGGACGCGGTTCTCGTCGATGCCCCGGGGGAGGGGCAGCTGGACGATGTAACCCGTGCAGGCCGGGTCCTCGTTCAGCTCGCGGACCACCGCCTCGATCTCCTCCTGCGTGGCCGTGGCGGGCAGTTCGCGCTGGATGGAGGCGATGCCCACCTGCGCGCAGTCCCGGTGCTTGCCGGCGACGTACTTCTGGCTGCCGGGATCCTCACCCACCAGGATCGTGCCGAGGCCGGGCGTCACACCCTTCTCCTTCAGCGCCGCCACGCGGGCGGTCAGATCGGACTTGATCGCGGCTGCGGTGGCCTTGCCATCGAGAATCTGGGCGCTCATACCCACATCCTCGCGGATGACCGCCTCCCGGTTCCAATCCGGGTGCCCTACAAAGCACCCCACAGCCATATGCGCATGATCACGGATGTTGCACTTGCACAACACATGCACTATGCGGCTGGACAAGTATGAGCGAACTAAAGAACGATAAAAAGCTGAGCAGCACAGTGCCGCGGGCAGGGCCGGGGGGCGTACCGCACTTGCATCACCTTCCTCCGTTCGGTGCCTCGCGTCGTCCCCGCACTTGACGCATACGGAGGAAGACCCGCCATGAGTTTCGGCGACCCGAACAACCCCTACGGCCCGCCCCAGCAGCAGCCCCAGCAGCCAGCGCCCGGCTACGGCTACCCCCAGCAGACCCCGCCCCAGCAGCCCGGTTACGGCTACCCGGCGGCCCCGCCGCTCGGCCAGCAGGCGTACGGACAGCCCGGCTACGGCGGCTACCCCGGCGGCCCGCTCACGATGCCGGGCAACGTCAAGGCCGCGCGCGTCATGCTCTTCGTCATCGCGGGCTTCCAGGTGATCGGCGCCATCCTCGTCGCCCTGTCCGCGGTCGCGATCAGCGCCGCGAAGAACGACGAGGAACTGAAGGACAACGTCGACTTCCAGCAGCTCGCGGACTACTCCGCCGGCGCCCTGTGGGCCGTCACCGCGATCGTCCTCGCGTGGGGCGTCTTCGCGATCGTCCTGGGTGCGAAGTTCAGCAGCGGCGGCAGCGGCATCCGCATCACCACCATGGTGTTCGCGATCATCACCGCCGTACTCGGCATCTACCCGTTCATCGTCGTCGGCCTGGTGCACACCGTCCTCGCCATCCTCATCGCGGTGTTCGTCGGCAAGTCCGAGGGCGCGGCCTGGTTCAACCGGTCGAAGTACCCGGCGGCACACCAGTAACCACCGAGGCGACCACCGAGTTCTCGCCAATCACCGCGACCACGGCGGGTCCCGGACGTACGTCGTCGAGAAGTCGAGAACCCGGAGGGCGCGGGCGAGCACATCAAGTTGGGCCCGGGGCGGCTGGACGCGCCGGGCCCCTGTAGCCGGATCGCGCCCCGACTGAGAAGGCGAACGACACGGCCGGAGCTCCCCCGAAGGTCCATCCGCCACGGCGTACCCGGCCGGACCGGATGAGTGAGACCGAGTGAACAGGCGGCGGTCTCCGGACCCTTCGGGGAAGAACCGGACCCTTCGGGGGAGAACCGGAGGGCCGCTTCGCCGCCGGCCCTATCCTTCCCCTCAGCGGGATGGGGGGACCGTCCCCGTACGGAGGAGGGGACGACGCCATATGTACAGCGTGATCGTTGTGCCACCGTCCAACGGCGGCACCGACGGGCAGATCAAGCTCGCCACGGGTGAGCGGCTGACGTTCGGCAGGGCCGAGTCGGACGACGGCCTCGTCATCACCCACGAAGGGGTGCCCCGGATCGCCGGGGAGATCACGGCCCACCGCGTCTTCTGGCTCCTGAGCAACCTCAGCGAGGACCAGACCTACGTGGTGGAGAACCCCGAGGGCGCCGGTGAACACATCAAGGTGGTACCGGGCCGGCTGGAGGCGCCCGTCCCCTTCGAGTTCTCGCGCGTCGTCCTGCCGGCCGCGGGCGAGCTGCTCGCCTTCGACGTCTGGGCACCGCGCCACGCCTTCCGCAGCGTCGCCCGCCACGGGCTCTCCGGTGACGTCACCGCACCGGCGTTCGCTCTCGACCGCACCAAGCGGTACTTCACCGTCCTGACCGCGCTGTGCGAACCCCGACTGCGCGGCGAGCCGCACGCCCCGCTGCCCGGCGTCGAGCAGCTGGTGGAACGGCTGCGTGCCGTCTGGCCCTCGGTGAGCCGCTCCGCCGTCTACTGGAACATCGACTACCTGACCGTCAAGCTGCGGCTGCGGCCCGGCCTGGACACCGCGGAGTCGGGCCAGCGCCTCAACGGCAAGAAGGAGTCGCTGGTATCGCTGGCGCTCCGCTTCGACCTCGTCCGCGAGGACGACCTCGTCGCACTCGCCCCGGCGCCGGGTGAGGGGGGCCGATGACCGGGCGGTCGAGCGTGGTCCCCGTCCCGGAGGGCTACCGGGTCGGGCCCTGGGAGGTGCGGGAGCCCCTGGCGTCCGGCGCGTTCGCGACCGTCTACGCCGCCGCCCGGCACACCGGCGCGGAGGAGCGGGGCCTGCCCAGCCGGGCGGCACTGAAGTTCCTGCCCACCGGCACCCGCACCCCGCGCCAGCTGCACCACCTGCGCGAACTGGCGGAGCGGGAAGTGGAGTTACTGAGCAGGCTGCGCGCGCCCCGGCTGATCCGGATGTACGACGCCCTCACGGTCGACGACCCGGAGCACCCGGAACTCGACGGCGCCACCGTCCTCGTACTGGAACGGGCCGAGGGCTCCCTGGACGCCGCACTGGAGCACTCACCGAGGCCGGAGTCGGGGCCCGCCCTCCTGGCCCAGATCTGCGAGGGGCTGCACCAACTGCACCACGCGGGCTGGGTGCATGGGGATCTCAAACCGGCCAACGTGCTGTTGCTGAAGGACGGTTCGGTGCGGCTGGCCGACTTCAACCTGGCCGCGGAGCTGAAGGGCACGCACGCCTACGCCCCGGCGTTCGCCACGCCCGACTACGCCCCGCCCGAGTTGCTCTGGCCCGAGATCGACGAACGCGGCACCCGCGTCCGCCCGTCCGCCGACGTGTGGGCGTACGGCGTCCTCGCCCATCTCGTCCTGACGGACACCTTCCCGCTGCCGGGCGGCAGCACGGACGCCCGCGCCGACGCGGCGACCCGCTACGCGCGCGGCGCGGAGGAGCTACGGCTGTCCCCCGGACTCCCGGAAGCCTGGCGGGGGATCGTCCGGGACTGTCTGGCACCCACGCACGCGGACCGCGCCGCCCGGGTGCCGGACACGGGTGCGCTCCTGCGCCGGGTGGAGGCGGCCGCGGGCACCCCCCGCTCGGCCCGGCTGCCACGGCTGCGGCCCCGGCGGTGGCGGCGTCCGGCGCTGGTCGTCGGGCTCGTGGTGGCGACGACGCTCGGCGCCGCGGCGGTGACGTACACCGTCCGCGACGACGCCCCAGCCTCGGCGGCGACCCCCACCTGCGAGAAGCCCGCGATGTACGAGGACGACCAGTACGGTCGGGGCTACACCGCCGGCTGGAACGGCACCTGGGACTTCACCATCGCCCAGGGCGACGGCGGCAGCCAGGTCCGCGAACTCCAGTGCCTGCTGCTCTATCTGCACGGCATCACCGAAGTCGGCGGTGTGGACGGCGAGTTCGGCCCCCTGACCCACGGTGCGGTCGTCATCTTCCAGAAGCGGGCAGGGCTGGAGGCGAACGGGATGGTGGGGCCGAAGACGTGGCGGGCGTTGCGTCGGCCCTGACCTGGGATCCGGCCCGCACCCTGAAACTTTTCAGGTACCCCACCCTGCCCGCCCGCCCCAGAGTGTTCACCACCGCAGCACTGCCGGTGCGGTGACAGGACACGGGGGTGGACACGGCCATGAAGCGGACTCTCGCCATGCGGTGTGCGGCGGCGCTGGTGATCAGCGCGGCGGCGACGGGCTGCACGGCCGCGGCCACCGCCGTTCCGACGGGCGGTTCCGCGAGCCCGGACACCGGAAAGGTCCGTGAACCGACCGACGCCGAGCAGGTCCTGGTCCAGCGTGCCGAGAACGTGCTCGTGAAGTCGTGCATGGAGAAGGCGGGCTTCCGGTACTGGATCGGCCCCCTGCCAACGGTCGACGACCTCAAGGGCGGGGGGTACGTCCTGACCGACGTCGACTGGGCGAAGCGGAACGGCTACGGCAGCCGGCTGCGGGAGAAGGCGGCCGAGCTCCAGCGCACCGACCCGAACAGCAAGTACGCCAACTCACTGCCGCAGCAAGACCGGGCCCGCTACAGCGAGACCCTCGAAGGCGGCCCGTCCGCGGGGATGCTCACCGTGGACCTGCCCGCCGGCGGCACCGTCCGGACCCCCCGCCACAGCTGTCTCACCGAGGCGAAGGGCCGGCTCTACGGCGACTTCGAGACCTGGTTCAAGGCCGAGAAGACCGCCACGAACCTGACCAGGCTGTACGTCCCGGACCTCCTCGACGACCAGCGCCTCGTCGACGCGCTCAAGAAATGGTCCGCGTGCATGCGCGAGGCCGGTCACGACTATGACGATCCGACGGCGATACGGAACGAACTGCCGTCACTGACCAAGGGGTTGAGCCCCGACGCGGCATTCACCGCCGAAGTGCGGCTCGCGGTCGACGAGGCCGAGTGCGCGACCGGGACCTCGCTGTCCGCCACGGCACACGACCTGGAGCGGGAGTACCGCGACAAGCTGCGCGGCACGTACGGCGACGCCCTCACGACGTACGAGCGCATGCGCTTCGCCGCGCTGGAACGCGCCGAAGACATCACGGGCGACACAGCCTGAGTCCCGCCGCGCCTCGAACTTCCCCGGCGTCGCAGCCGGGGCGGACACCACACCCACCTCGCACCACACACCTTCGACACAAGGAGTGATCCACCATGCGCAGAATCCTCGCCGCGGCCGCCACACTCGGCCTCGCGGGCCTCGGCGTGATCATCCCGGCGTCCAGCGCACAGGCCTCCGTGGCGTGCGACAACGCGTGGGCCGCGACGCCGAGCGGCTCCATCCGCGCCTACCGGGACATCCACTGCTCGGTCATCCTCGGCACCGACGACGGCTCCGACTCGAACTGGAACGACGCCTCCGGCGCATTCCAGGGCGCCGACAACGACGCCGCGTCGTCGCTGGTCCACAAGGGCACGTCGGGCATGCACGCCAGGTTCTTCGTCAACGCCGGCGAGACCGGCGGCTACACCTGCCTCGCCAAGGCCGAGTACTACATGGACTCCGTCGTCGGGTTCACGTTCAGCAGTGGGGTGGCCGTGAACGACAACATCAGCGCCCACGACTGGGTATGGAGCTGTGACAGGTTCCTGGACTCCTGACCCACCGAGCGTGCGGAGGGCCCGCCGGTACACGACCGGCGGGCCCTCCGCACGCGTACGGCTCAGTGGAAGAAGTGCCGCGTCCCCGTGAAGTACATCGTGACGCCCGCCTTCTTCGCGGCCTCCACGACCAGTTCGTCCCGCATCGAACCGCCCGGCTGCACCACGGCCTTGACCCCGGCGGCCGTCAGGATCTCCAGCCCGTCCGGGAACGGGAAGAACGCGTCCGAGGCCGCGTACGCGCCCCGCGCCCGCTCCTCGCCCGCTCGCTCGACCGCGAGCTTCGCCGAGTCGACGCGGTTGACCTGGCCCATGCCGACGCCGACCGAGGCGCCGTCCTTGGCGAGCAGGATCGCGTTGGACTTGACCGCGCGGCACGCCTTCCAGGCGAAGGAGAGTTCCGCCAGCTCGGACGCGGACAGTGCCTCGCCCGTCGCGAGCGTCCAGTTCGCCGGGTCGTCGCCGTCGGCCTGGAGCCGGTCGGTCACCTGGAGGAGCACACCGCCGTCGACGGGCTTGACCTCGACGGGGTTGGCGGGCGCGCCCGCCGCCTTGAGCACCCGGATGTTCTTCTTCTTGGCGAGGGCCTCCAGAGCCCCCTCCTCGTAGTCCGGCGCGACGATGACCTCGGTGAAGATCTCGGCGACCTGCTCCGCCATCTCCTTGCTCACCGGCCGGTTGACGGCGATCACACCGCCGAACGCCGACAGCGGGTCGCACGCGTGCGCCTTGCGATGCGCCTCGGCGACGTCCGAACCGACCGCGATCCCGCACGGGTTGGCGTGCTTGATGATCGCGACACAGGGCTCGGCGTGGTCGTACGCGGCACGGCGGGCGGCATCCGTGTCCGTGTAGTTGTTGTACGACATCTCCTTGCCGTGCAGTTGCTCGGCCTTGGCGAGACCGCCACCCGTCCCGTCGACGTACAGCGCGGCGGGCTGGTGCGGGTTCTCGCCGTAGCGGAGGGTGTTCTCGCGCTCCCAGGTGGCGCCGAGGAAGTCGGGGAACCGCGACTCGTCCACGGGCGCGTAGGAGGAAGCGAACCAGGAGGCGACCGCCACGTCGTACGACGCCGTGTGCTGGAAGGCCTCCGCGGCTAGCCGCTTGCGGGTGGTGAGGTCGAAGCCGCCGGTCTGTACGGCGCTCAGGACGTCGGCGTACCGCGCCGGGCTGGTGACCACGGCCACCGACGGGTGGTTCTTGGCGGCCGCGCGGACCATCGACGGGCCGCCGATGTCGATCTGCTCCACGCACTCGTCGGGCGAGGCACCGGAGGCGACCGTCTCGCGGAACGGGTAGAGGTTGACGACGACCAGGTCGAAGGGCTCGACGCCCAGCTCGGCGAGCTGCTCGCGGTGGCTCTCCAGACGCAGGTCGGCGAGGATGCCCGCGTGCACCTTGGGGTGCAGGGTCTTGACCCGGCCGTCCAGGCACTCGGGGAAGCCGGTCAGCTCCTCGACCTTGGTGACGGGGACGCCTGCGGCGGCGATCCGCCCGGCCGTCGATCCCGTGGAGACGAGTTCCACGCCGGCCTCGTGCAGGCCGCGTGCGAGGTCTTCGAGGCCCGTCTTGTCGTACACGCTGACGAGCGCCCGGCGAAGGGCCCGCTTGTCGCTCTCGGCCGTGACAGTGATGTCGGCGGTCACTGGATAACTACCTTTCGTCCCTCAATGCGATAGCCGTTGCGGGCGAGCCGCCCCACGACATCGACGAGCAGCCTTCGCTCGACTTCCTTGATGCGCTCGTGCAGAGCGCTCTCGTCGTCCTCGTCCCGGATCTCCACCGCGCCCTGAGCGATGATCGGTCCGGTGTCGACGCCGTCGTCGACGAAGTGGACGGTGCAGCCGGTGACCCTGACGCCGTACGCGAGCGCCTCGCGAACACCGTGGGCCCCCGGAAAACTGGGCAACAGGGCGGGATGCGTGTTGACGAAGCGCCCGCCGAACAGGGCCAGGAACTCCTTGCCCACGATCTTCATGAACCCGGCGGACACGACCAGATCGGGTTCGTACGCGGCCACCGCCCCGGTGAGCGCCGCGTCCCACTCGGCCCGGGTCGCGTGGTCCTTCACCCGGCACACGAAGGTCGGCAGCCCGGCCCGCTCCGCGCGCGCGAGCCCCTCGATGCCGTCCCGGTCGGCACCGACGGCGACGATCTCGGCCCCGTAGGCCCCGACACCGGTGGCGGCGATGGCGTCGAGGAGCGCCTGAAGATTCGTACCGGATCCGGAGACCAGCACGACAAGGCGCTTGGCGGCCTGGGGCTCGGCCACGACGGGGCCCTTTCTCGGGGGAGCGTTTGTACGGTCGTACGAATGCTTCGCGCCCCCGGATACGGGGAAGTCTACGAAGCGGCCGACCGCCAGCAACGATACCGGCACACCGGACAGCCCCCACGGGACGGGGGCGTGGCCGGAAGGTAGCGTCTGGGAGGGGCCGGTCCGGGAACGCGGTCGTCATACGGTGCGTTCACTGGGTGACGGCTCACGCCGAAACGGCCCTGACTCCAACCGAAGCTGTAATCAACGAAGCTGTAATCAACAAGGGGAAGACGCTCACTTGATGTCGGACCGCAGCCTGCGACTCCTCCCGCTCACCCCGCAGTCGGTGCTGCTGCGGGAGCGCCCCGCGTCGCCGCCCGACGCGCCCTCGGGCAAGAAGAACGGCGACCAGGGCGACACCGGTGCGACCGGCGACGGGCAGGAGAGCGCGGCCCAGGACGACAACCCGTTCGCCCCACCGCCGGAGGGCACCCCGGACCAGCCCTGGCAGCCCCGGCGTCCGGCGGGCGACGACTCGTCCGACGACAGCGGGCACGGGCACTCCCCGTGGGGCAACCAGTGGAGCGACCGGCAGCCCGGCCGTTCCCCGGGCGGCTTCGGCGACCGCTCCGGCCGCCAGGGCGGACAGGGCGGTCCCGAGGGACCGGGCGACGGCCCGGGCACCAACCCGCGCTGGGACCCGACGGACCCGGCCCAGCGCCGCGCGCGGTACGCACTGCTGTGCGGTATGTGGGCCTTCTTCTTCGCCCTCTTCAGCTGGCCGTACGTGGCGCTGCTGCTCGGCGCGCTCGCCCTGCACTGGGGCATCAGCGCCCTGCGCACCAAGCCCCGCACCCCGAACCCGGACACTCCGGCACCGCCGCCGGGCGCGCCCGGTAGCGGTCGGCAGCAGCGGACGGCCGCGATCAGCGGGCTGGTCACGGCATCCCTGGCGCTCGCCATGGTCGCCGTGACGTTCAGCCTCCAGTTCGTCTACCGCGACTACTACACGTGCACGAACGACGCCCTCACGAACACCGCGAAGAAGGCGTGCGACGACCTGCTCCCGAAGGAACTGCGGGACGTGTTCGGCACGAACGGCTAGCCACGGCTGCGGATACGGCTACGTCTACGGCTGTTTCTCTTCCGGCTTCTCCGGCTTCTCCGACTCCTCCGGCTCATCCGGCGGGGGTGTCGCCGACGCCTCCTTGAGTGCCGCCCAGCGGGCCTCGCGGGACGCGGTGTCGTACCAGGGCGAGAGTGACGACGCGGGCGACGGCGACGGCAGGTCGAGGGGGAGGAAGTCGTACGCGGCCTCCGCCTCGTACGGGTCGCTCGCCTCGTACGCGTCGTCGGCGGTGGCGGCGGCCGCCCCATGCTGCTTCTTCGCCCCGGCGGGCGCCGCCGAGGGCCTCAGCTTCAGCGTGCCGATGTCGGTGCGGGTGCCTGCGCCGGCTCCTGTGGCCTTCGGGCGTCGCTCGCGCAGCCGCCATGCTCGCAGCCCCACGGCTGTCGGTACGGCGACCGTCGCCGTCCACGCCAGCGTCGCCGCGCCCGTCTGCCACCAGCCCGGCCCGATGTGCGCGAGGGCGTCGCTGCCGAGCGGACCGCCCGCGAGCCCGGCCAGCGCGGCCAGCGCGCCCGCGCACAGGACGGCGGCGAGGCCGGCGTTCGCGGCGGTACGCCAGCCCGACCAGGACGCCCTTCCCCCGCCGGGGGCCGCCGCCCGTGCCGTGAACCAGGCCAGCGTCAGCCCGGCCGCCACCGGTACCCCGGCGACCGCCCAGGTCAGCGGGGTGCCCGGACCGGCGTCCGGTACCGCCGCCAGCAGCGGGAACGGCGGCAGCAGCGGCGCCGGATCGGAACCCAGCGGGCCCGTGACCCGGCCCGCGCCGAGCACGAAACCGGGCCCGAGGGCATAGGCCGCGCCCCACAGGGCCGCGTTCGGAATCAGGGCGAGACAGAGCAGCAGTACGGCGATCCGCCCCGACCACGCCTCCGTCAACTGGAGGAAGGAGGCCCGGGCGGCTCCGCCATGCCCCACCAGCGACACGGCCACGAGCAGCGCCCCGCCCCCGACGAGCACGGCCGTACCGGCCCCGGCGGCCCGCCCGACGGCCAGGACCCGGCCCCGCACCTCCGGGTCCAGGATGCGCCGGCGTACCCACCTGGGCAGCAAATACAGCACCCGTGGCGACAGGGGCGCGCACGGTCGGCCGTACGCCGTCCACACCCCGGCGCCCGCCGCCGCCATGGCGAGCAGCGGCACGCATACGGCCGTCCAGGCCCAGTCGGGACGCAGCCCGCCCCCGGCCGCGTACAGCGCGACGCCTCCGCCGACGGTCAGATACCCGGCGACGACCCCGAGCCAGGCAGTGCGGGCGGGAACGGGGGGCGCGTCCCCCGTCGCGCCCTCCTCCTCCGGGCCCTCGGCTGCGTCACGGGCGGCGCGGTGCAGCAGCCACACCGGGAGGGCGAGCAGGAGGAGGGGGGTGACGCCGACGGGGGCGGGGGCGCCGGTGATGCCGTCCGCGCGGATCAGTTCGGCGCCGTGGGCGAGGAGCCAGAGGGCGGCGGCGATGTGCAGTGCGCCGTCGGGTCCGCTGTCCGGGTAGGGCGAGCTGATCCACAGCCCCATCACGAGCACGGCGAACGAACCGAGCCCGAGCCCGGCCGCGACCGCGCCGCCGAGCAGACCCGCGCCCAGCCCGGGAGGACGGTCACGCAACCGGTCGCGGACCCGGTCCCGGACCCGAACGCGCAGGCGCGGGGACAGAGGCAGTGGCAGGAAGGGAAGCCGGCGGCCGGTCGTCTGGGTCACGAGCGCCATGCTCCCAACGACACGCGCTTTCCGGGCGTAACAGGCGAACTTACGACGTGTCACTCAAAATGCATTTTATGTACCTTTTCGCGCGAAGGGGTCTCCGGTGACGCAGAGCCCCACCATCCCGCTGCCTCCACCTTCCGAACGCCGACGCCTGCGCGAGTCCCAGTCACTGACGCAGGCTCAGGTCGCCGAACGGGTGGGCGTCAGCCGCGAGACGGTACGCGCGTGGGAGAACGGCCGTACGACACCGCGCGGACGCAAGGCACAGACGTACGCGAGCCTGCTGGCGGCGGCGCCGGCGGCGACGCCCGTGGAGGACATGACGGCCCTGACGCCCGCTCAGGCCTTCGACGCGCTCTACGCGTTCTGCGCCCCCGCCCTCGTACGGCAGACCTATCTCCTCACCGGGCGCCGGGAGTTGGCGCGCGAGTCCGTCGAACGGGCGTTCCAGCTGGCTTGGCATCGCTGGCCCGAGGTGGCGGTGGACCCGGACCCGGCGGGCTGGGTCCGCGCCATGGCGTACGACTGCGCCCTCTCCCCCTGGCACCGCTTCCGCGCCCGCCACCGCCACCCGGAGGCCCCGCCCGCCGACCCGACCGACCGCGCGCTGCTCTCCGCGCTCCTGAAACTCCCCCCGCCGTACCGCCGCACCCTGCTCCTGTACGACGGTGTGGGCCTGGGCCTACCCGAAACGGCGGCGGAGACGGAGGCGAGCACCCCGGCAGCGGCGAACCGCGTCCTCCACGCCCGCGAGGCGGTGGCGGCCCGGCTACCGGAGTTGGGGGACCCGACCCACCTCTCGACCCGCCTGTCGGGCCTGGCCACCCACGCCCGCCTACGAGCCGCCCGCCCGTCAGCCGTCCGCGCGGGCAGCGAACGCCGAGCCCGCAACTGGACCCACGCGGCGATCGCCTTCACCATCGCCCTGATCGGCGCCACCACGTTCACCCTCCACACGTCCCCCACGCACTACGAGCCGGCGGTGGCCCCCGGCGCATCGGTCCAGGGGATCCCCCCGATCCCGGCCCCGGGCCCCTTGTCCCGAACAGAACTGACCCTCCGCAAGAAGCTGAGGGGCGAGACCGAGAACGGCCCGGAGAGGGTGACACCGGAGATGCGATAGCCCTCGACGACACCTTGTCGCGGACAGCCGTCCCACACCCACCCACCCCGCCCGGCCTGGACACCCAGCCCGACTGCGGGCAGCAGCCACCCACCCGGCTGCGGGCAATCGTCCCGCACCCACCCACCCGCCTAGCCGCGGCCACCCCCGCCCGCCCGACTGCGGCCAGCCACCCGACTGCGGGCAGCAGCCACCCGCCCGGCTGTGGGCAGTCGTTCCGCTGGGGCGGAACGGGTGGGCACAGCCACCGACTCCGGGTACCCGGTGATCCCACGGCACCTGTACCGACGCCAGTGGGCCCGCCCCCGGCAAGGGGAACGGGCCCACAGACGTTCAGCTCAGTACCGCCAAGGAGGCATCAGCCGGCGAGCAGCTCGCGCGCCAGCTTCGCCGTCTCGGTCGGCGTCTTGCCGACCTTGACGCCGGCGGCCTCAAGGGCCTCCTTCTTGGCCGCAGCCGTACCCGACGAGCCCGAGACGATGGCACCGGCGTGGCCCATCGTCTTGCCCTCGGGCGCGGTGAACCCAGCCACGTAACCGACAACCGGCTTCGTCACGTTCTTCGCGATGAAGTCCGCGGCGCGCTCCTCCGCGTCACCACCGATCTCACCGATCATCACGATCAGGTCGGTGTCGGGGTCCGCCTCGAACGCGGCCAGCGCGTCGATGTGCGTCGTACCGATGACCGGGTCGCCACCGATACCGACGGCCGACGAGAAGCCGATGTCCCGCAGCTCGTACATCATCTGGTACGTCAGCGTGCCCGACTTCGAGACCAGACCGATGCGGCCCGGCTTCGTGATGTCGCCCGGGATGATGCCGGCGTTCGACTGACCCGGGGTGATGAGCCCGGGACAGTTCGGGCCGATGATCCGGGTCTTGTTGCCCTTCGACTTCGCGTACGCCCAGAAGGCGGCGGAGTCGTGGACGGCGATGCCCTCGGTGATGACGACCGCGAGCGGGATCTCCGCGTCGATCGCCTCGACCACGGCGGCCTTGGCGAAGGCCGGCGGTACGAAGAGGACCGATACGTTCGCGCCCGTCTTCTCGATCGCCTCGGCGACCGTGCCGAACACCGGGATCTCGTTGCCGTCGATGTCGACGGACGTGCCCGCCTTGCGCGGGTTCACACCACCGACGATGTTGGAGCCGTCCGCCAGCATGAGCTTGGTGTGCTTCATGCCCGTGGCACCGGTCATGCCCTGGACGATGATCTTGGAGTCTTTGTCGAGGAAGATAGCCATGGCTGTGTCTGTCCCTCTTCCTTACTTCGCAGCCGCGAGCTCGGCGGCCTTGTCGGCCGCACCGTCCATGGTGTCCACGCGCTGGACCAGCGGGTGGTTGGCGTCGGAGAGGATCTTGCGACCCAGCTCGGCGTTGTTGCCGTCGAGGCGGACGACGAGGGGCTTGGAGACTTCCTCACCCTTGTCCGCGAGCAGCTGCAGCGCCTGCACGATGCCGTTGGCGACCTCGTCGCACGCGGTGATGCCGCCGAAGACGTTGACGAAGACCGACTTGACGTCGGGGTCGCCCAGGATGATCTCCAGGCCGTTCGCCATGACGGCGGCGGAGGCGCCACCACCGATGTCGAGGAAGTTGGCCGGCTTCACGCCACCGTGGTTCTCACCGGCGTACGCGACCACGTCGAGGGTGCTCATGACGAGACCCGCGCCGTTGCCGATGATGCCGACCTCACCGTCGAGCTTGACGTAGTTGAGGTTCTTGGCCTTGGCGGCGGCCTCCAGCGGGTTGGCCGCGTCCTTGTCCTCAAGGGCCGCGTGCTCCGGCTGACGGAACTCCGCGTTCTCGTCGAGGGAGACCTTGCCGTCGAGGGCGATGACCTTGCCGGAGGCGACCTTCGCGAGGGGGTTGACCTCGACGAGGAGGGCGTCCTCCTTGATGAAGGTGTCCCACAGCGTCACGAGGATCTCGGCGACCTGCTCCGCGACCTCGGCCGGGAACTTCGCCTGCGCGGCGATCTCACGGGCCTTCTCGATGCTCACGCCCTCGTTGGCGTCGACCGGGA
This sequence comes from Streptomyces sp. NPDC002680, assembly GCF_042889145.1. NCBI lineage: Bacteria > Bacillati > Actinomycetota > Actinomycetes > Kitasatosporales > Streptomycetaceae > Streptomyces > Streptomyces sp. NPDC002680. Next base: position 109,374 of record NZ_JBIAQP010000023.1, on the reverse strand, counting down.
CCTTCGCGAGGGCCTCGGGGTTCTCCTCCGCGACGACCTCGATCTCCACGCCGCCCTGGACGGACGCCATGGCGAGGAAGGTGCGGTTCGTACGGTCGAGGAGGTACGAGACGTAGTACTCCTCGACGATCTCGGGCGCGGTCTCGGCGATCATCACCTTGTGGACCGTGTGGCCCTTGATGTCCATGCCGAGGATGTCCGTCGCGCGGGCGACGGCCTCGTCCGGGGTGGCGGCGAGCTTCACGCCGCCGGCCTTTCCACGCCCACCGACCTTCACCTGCGCCTTGACGACGGACTTGCCGCCCAGGCGCTCGGTCGCCGCGCGCGCCGCCTCAGGCGTGTCGATGACTTCACCGGCCAGCACCGGTACACCGTGCTTGGCGAAGAGGTCCCTCGCCTGGTACTCGAACAGGTCCACGCGCGTCCGTCCCTATCAGTGATCTCGCGGTTCGTTGGATGCGTGGGCGTGCCGCGAAGGGCAACGTGACGTCCGCTGTGTCACAAGGGTGGCGCACACGGTGTCCGAGCGCGCGGCATGTCCGTCTCGCAGGTTATCGCCGCACCCCGCAGGTCCCTAAATCAGGAATCACACCTGAGCGGTGATACCTGTCACAGAGTGCCATTCACGGCCGTCGGCGGACCCCTGTGCGGGCGCTCGGGAGGGGCTTAGATGCGGTTACGGGTGCAAAGGTGAGGCCTCACCGGGCTGGGGTAGGCCCGGTGAGGCCTCTGGAAGGCCCGCCAACGGCTTTGACGGTCCTCCGGCAAGCGGTCCCCACCCCTTTGGGAGCCACTCACCGCCGTCCGCCGGGCCCGCCCCGCCCGGACCGATGGCATTCGGCCGTACGGGGCTTTCCTGACGGAGTCCGAAAGATCCGCACGTCAGGCGCGCGGAAGTCGGGCGTACAGGGGTCGTGTGTGCAGGGATCAGGCGTACGGAGGCCATGCGCGCGGACGTCGGTTGCGCGAAGGTCGGGTGCGCGGAAGGCGGTCACCGGACTGGCACTCCGTGCAGTCGTCGCAGGCTCCGTTCACGTCACGCACGGCGCGAATTCACGCGCACGGGGACGGAACGGAGAAGGTCCCCGGTCCTAACCGGGGAAGACAGGAACGGCCCGGTACCTGTCCCGGGCCTCGACACCGGCGGCGACCGGGGCGACCCCCGGTACGAGCCGCACCGGCGCCCGCCGGCTCAACGCGACGGCATGCGCGTCGCCGTGCCCAGCACCGTGCCGGGAGCCACTGGCCTCGACGACCGCCCGCTCACCGAGCGCCCCGTTCGGCACCCCGCCCGGCAGCCCACCGGGCACCTGCCGCACAGCCACCCGTGAGACGGGCCCACCGCCCTGCGCGACGCTGCCGCTGTCCACGACCGACCGGACGGCGAACCGGGGCCCGTGGGCAACTCCGCCCTGGTGCGTCCGGAGAACGGTCGTCGGCAGGCTCTTCTCCGGCAACGAGGGAGAAGTGGGGGAGGCGGGCGAGGCAGGAGAAACGGACGACGCTGGAGGAACGGGCGCGGCAGGGGAAGAGGGGACGGTGGGCGAGGCGGGCGCACCCGGAAGCACGGGAAGGTCTGGGAGTCCCGGAAGCGCAGGCAACGTCGGCACTTGCGCCGTTACCTCCGCCAGCTTCTCGGTGACGGTCTCCACCAGCCCACCGACCGGCTGTACGACCTTGTCGACGGTTTCCTCGACGGCGGACGGCACAACCGGCTTGACCGGCACTACCGGCTTGACCGCCTTGACCGGCTCGGCCAACGAATCCGTCACCCGCAGAACCTGGTCCTGAACCTGTCCGAGGGGCAACGGCGCGCCCTCCGCCGCATGCGCCCGCTCCCCGCACAGGAACCCGAACACGAACAACCCGCCCACCAGCACGGCCACTTGCAGCGCACGCCGCCCTACCGCCGTACGCGTCACGCGCAGTACGGCAATGGACAGGGCGGCTGGCCAGTTCAAGGGGAGGGGCCTCCGGGCGGCGGCAGGACTGGGTGGGCGCCGATCCTCGCACGCCCCTCCCGAGGTCGCGCAAGCCCCCCGTACCGATGCTCACTCATGTCCGTTTTGCCGACCGGAGTCGCCCCCGCCCCACTCACCTCACTCGGTGTCGGGTATCGGCAGCGGACGCTTCTCGATCGCCGCGGCCATGATGTCCGGGAACAGATCGGGCGTGCAGGCGAACGCCGGTGCGCCCAGCGCCGCGAGTGCCGCCGCGTGCTCCCTGTCGTACGCGGGCGCCCCCTCGTCCGACAGCGCGAGCAGCGTCACGAACTGCACCCCGGACGCCTTCATCGCGGCGACCCGCTTCAGCATCTCGTCGCGTATGCCGCCCTCGTAGAGGTCGCTGATGAGCACGACGACGGTCTCGGCGGGCCGGGTGATCTGCGACTGGCAGTACGCGAGCGCCCTGTTGATGTCCGTACCGCCGCCGAGCTGCGTACCGAACAGCACGTCCACCGGATCGTCGAGCTGGTCGGTGAGGTCGACGACCGCCGTGTCGAAGACGACGAGCCGTGTGTCGATCGACCGCATGGACGCCAACACGGCTCCGAACACCGACGCGTACACCACCGACGCCGCCATCGACCCGGACTGGTCGATGCAGAGGACGACCTCCTTCTTCACCGACTGCGAGGCACGCCCGTAGCCGATGAGCCGCTCGGGCACGATCGTGCCGTACTCCGGGAGGTAGTGCTTGAGGTTGGCCGCGATCGTGCGGTTCCAGTCGATGTCGTGATGGCGCGGCCTGCTGATCCGGGCACTGCGGTCCAACGCCCCGCTGAGCGTGGCCCGGGTCCGAGTGGCGAGCCGCTTCTCGAGATCCTCAACGACCTTGCGTACAACGGCCCTCGCCGTCTCCTTCGTCGTCTCCGGCATCGCCTTGTTGAGGGAGAGCAGCGTGCCGACGAGGTGGACGTCCGCCTCGACCGCCTCCAGCATCTCGGGTTCCAGCAGCAGGGCGGAGAGCCCGAGCCGGTCGATGGCGTCCCGCTGCATGACCTGGACGACGGACGACGGGAAGTACGTCCGGATGTCGCCGAGCCACCGCGCGACCGACGGCGCGGACGCCCCGAGCCCCGCCGAACGGTCCCGCCCTCCGCGCCCCTTGGTCCCGTCCCCTCTGCCGTAGAGCGCGGTGAGCGCCCCGTCCATGGCTGCGTCCTGCCCGGAGAGCGCGCACCCGGTACCGTCCGCCGCGTCGCCCCCGAGCACGAGCCGCCACCGCCGCAGCCGCTCCTGTGCCGGATCGACCGACTCGGTCACCGTCGTCATGTCCCCACCCCCACAAGGTCGTTGTCGTGGAGCCCCTCGGCCCCCAGCAGCAGTCGCAGCACCGGCAACACGGCATCCGCCCGCCGGACATCGAGGTCGGGCGCGAACCCCGGCACACCGGCGGCCCCGGCCACCGCACTCCCCCGCTCGCCCGGACCGCGCCGGACCAGTTCCCCCAACGTTCTGCGCACCCCGGGCTCGTACGCCGAGAAGGTGCGCCTCAGCAGCGGCAGCACATCGGTGAACGCCTCCGCCGGCACCCCGGTGAGCCAGGCGTCGACCAGCCCGAGCAGCCGCCCGTCGTGCACGAGCAGCATCCCGCCCCCGGAGCCGCCCCCGACGAACCCCTCGATCCACGCGGCCGCGTCCCCCGGCGCCGTCCCCGGCGACAGCACGAGCCCCATGAGCACGGCCGCCTCGTCCTGCGCCAACTCCCCATCGTCCAACAGCAACCGAACGGCCCGCCCACGCACCACCCCGGCCACACTGTCCCGCGCGGACAGAACCCGGAGCACGGAGTGCCAGCGCTGCCGCAACTGGCTGGGGTTACCCGGCACGGCAACATCCGCCGCAGCATCCGCGTCGACGCCCGCAAGACCCCCCTCGGCCCCAACACCGTCCCCACGGCTCCGCAACTCGCCGCGCTGCTCCGGCGCGGAGTCACCCGCCACGGTGTCAGCGTCGGCATTCGCAGGACCGCCAGGAGCCTCGGACTCTTCGGACTCCCCGGAGCCGGGGATGCTCGCGGGGATCCCGGTAGCGCCGCCCGCGGGTACGCCGTCCCCGGAGGCCCCGACAGCAGCCGTACCACCTGCCGAAGACAGCCCCGGTGCCGGAGCTGTGTCCGTATCCGGCGCCGGAGTAGGTGCCGCCGCCTCGCCGAGCAACCCCACCGCCCCGTGCACCGCGTCCACATGGCGCCGCATCTCCTCCGCCGCGTCCGTGTCGAGCGCGGCGCAGGCCGGGGGCAGGCCGACGAAGACGCGTTCGGCGAGGCCTGCCGCGACCTCGGCCAGCGCCTGGGTGTCCGTGCCGCGTACGTCGCCGTAGCGCAGGGACCGGACCAGTGCGGGCAGAGCCTGGGCGAGATGGCCCACGTCCGCGTCGAGGGCCGCCCGGTCGGCGAGGACGCGCATCACCACGGGGAGCGCGTCGGACAGTTCGGCGAGCAGACAGCGCTCGGCGAGTGCGGTCACGTCGGCCAGCGAGCCCGCTCCGACGGCGTCGGCCTCCGCCCTGGCGGTCGCCGCCGAGAGCACGGTCGTCCCCCACACACCGGCCTCGGCGACCCGTACCGCCAGCTCCGGCTCCCACCGCAGCCGCCACGTCTCCCGGAACGTCCCGGTGCTGCCGCGCGACGCCGCCGGTTCGCCCCAGCCGATGCCGAGCAGTCGCAGCCGGTGCAGCAGCCGACTGCGCGCGGCGTCGGTCTCCTTGCGCAGGTCGAGTTCCAACTCCCGTTCCAGCGCCTCCGGTTTGAGCCGCAGCCGGCGCTGAAGCCGTGTCAGGTCCCGCTGCAACGGCACGGCGGGCGCCGACTCCGGGACCTCCCCGAGGACGTCCCCGACGACAAGCCGGTCCTGCACCAGGGCCAGCGGTACGTCCGACCCTTCACACATCACCGCCCGCATGGCATCGGTCGTCTCGGTCAGCCCCGGCAGCGGGCGCCCCCGCATCGCGGCGAGCGTCTCCGCCAGCCGCACCGCCTCGATGACGTGCGCCGAGGAGACCATCCTGTCCTCGTCGCGCAGCAGCCCGGCCACCTTGGTCATCCACCGCTCGACCGGCCGGTCCCGGGCCCCGAACAGATGCCCGTACCAGCCGGGCGAGTCGATGCCCGCCCCGTACCCGCTGGCCCGCGCCAGCCTGCGATGCGTCCACGGCACCCAGGTCACGTCCACCTTGACCTTGGGCAGCCCCTTCAGCAGCGCCCGGTCGGCGGCGACGGCACCCTTCCGCCGCAGCGCGGGCACATGCCAGGCCCCGCACACGACGGCCACCGCCGCGTCCCCGAACTCCCTTTGCGCCGCCCGCACCTGGAGCCGCATGTACGCCTCCCGGACCGGATCCCGGTCGTGGCCCCCGGTCCCGTACACCTCCCGCAGCGCGCCCATGGCCTCTTCGAGCACCTCGAAGGGAGCGAACGCGTCGCCATCCCCCACCCCCCGGTGCTCGACGACGTCCTCCCACCAGCGCTCCGGATCGTCGTAACCACCGGCCCGCGCGAGCACGGCGAGCGGATCGACCCGCACCTCGGCCTCGGTGTCCGTGTCCGTGTCCGTGTCCGTGTCGGAGGCCGGATCGCCGACGCCGTCCCCCTCCTCCCTCGTCCCGCCCTCCTTCTCCTTCTCGTCCTTCTCCTCCTCGCTCCCCCACGCCAGCGTGTGCGTCGCGGGAAGGTCGATGAAGCGGGCGGGTACCCCGTGGTCCAGGGCCCAGCGGATCGCCACCCACTCCGGGGAGAACTCGGCCAGCGGCCAGAACGCCGAGCAGCCGGGTTCGTCCACCGCGTGGGCCAGCAGGGCGACCGGCGGTCGCATGTCCTCGTCGGCGGCCAGCGGGATCAGGGCGTCGGCCTCGGGCGGCCCCTCGATCAGTAGGATCGCCGGCCGCGCCGCCGCCAACGCGGCCCGCACCGCCCGCGCCGACCCGGGCCCGTGATGCCGCACACCGAGCAGCAGGGGCCCTCCGCCGGACCTCCCACCACGGTCCTCCCCCTCGACGTCCGTCACACCAGCCCCCTCTTGGGCCACAGCGTGTCGTCGTCGCCGTACGCCCCGCTCACCGCACCGACCTCCACGGACACCGAACCGCCTCCCACCGACATCGCGTACACCCGCCCCCGTACACCCGCACCAACCATGCAGTTCACGCGCTCACCTCCCGGCACGCCCGGTAGAAGTCCTTCCAGCCGTCGCGTTCGCGGACCACCGCCTCCAGGTACTCCTGCCAGACGACCCGGTCGGCCGCCGGATCGCGGACGACGGCGCCGAGGATGCCCGCGGCGACGTCGGAGGCCTGCAGGACGCCGTCGCCGAAGTGGGCCGCCAGGGCCAGGCCGTTGGTGACGACCGAGATCGCCTCGGCGGTGGACAGCGTGCTGCTGGGCGACTTCAGCTTCGTACGGCCGTCCGACGTGATGCCGTCGCGCAGTTCACGGAAGACGGTCACGACGCGGCGGATCTCGTCGACGCCGTCCGGCACGGCCGGCAGGTCGAGCGAGCGGCCGATCTGGTCCACCCGGCGCGAGACGATGTCGACCTCGGCGTCGGCGCTCTCGGGCAGCGGCAGCACGACCGTGTTGAAGCGGCGGCGCAGGGCGCTGGACAGCTCGTTGACCCCCCGGTCGCGGTCGTTGGCCGTGGCGATCAGATTGAACCCGCGAACCGCCTGCACCTCCTGCCCCAACTCCGGTATCGGCAGGTTCTTCTCCGACAGGATCGTGATCAGCGTGTCCTGTACGTCGGCCGGGATACGGGTCAGTTCCTCCACCCGGGCCGTCATCCCCTCCGCCATCGCCCGCATGACGGGGCTGGGGACGAGGGCGGCACGGCTCGGACCGTGCGCGAGCAGCTCCGCGTAGTTCCAGCCGTACCGGATCGCCTCCTCCGGTGTGCCGGCCGTGCCCTGGACCAGCAGCGTCGAGTCGCCGCTGACCGCCGCCGCCAGATGCTCGGACACCCAGGTCTTCGCCGTGCCGGGAACGCCGAGCAGGAGCAGGGCACGATCGGTCGCGAGGGTCGTGACGGCGACCTCGACGATGCGGCGCGGGCCCACGTACTTCGGTGTGATCACCGTGCCGTCCGGCAGGGTGCCGCCTTGCAGATACGTCGCCACGGCCCACGGCGACAGCTTCCAGCGTGCCGGGCGCGGACGGTCGTCCTGCGCTGCCAGCGCCGCGAGTTCGGCGGCGAAGGCGTCCTCGGCGTGCGGCCGCAGTTCTTCCGTCTTGTTCGCGTGAGCGGACTGCTCTCGACTCGGGTCGACGGATGTCGGTTCAGCGGAAACAGGCATGGCTCGGTCCCCCTCCAGCTCGGCCGGTCTTGGCCCGTTCGGATCTGGTGACCACACTGCACCACGCCACTGACAACGCGTTCTGACCTGTGAAAACGCCATGTCGAGGGTTGAGCGGTGATCGCTGCGAGGACCGATTGTCAGTGCCGGGACCTACCTTCGATGTCATGACTCAGCAGGGGGTGCGCTGGACGGCGGATCAGGTGCTGGCACTGGCGCCTGACGTCTCGTCACGCAAAGCGGGAAGCAAACTCGGCGCGGCCGGACCGTGGTCCGAGGCCGGCAGTTCTGACGAGGGGACGGTGTGGGGGCTGTGCAAGGGCAGTGGCAGCAAGCCGTATCAGACGGTCGTCGACATCGCGGACGCCACCGGGCCCGCGTACAAGTGCAGTTGTCCGAGCCGCAAGTTCCCGTGCAAGCACGCCCTCGGGCTGCTGCTGCTCTGGGCGGGCGGGGACGGCGCGGTGCCGCGAGGGGAGGCGCCGGGCTGGGCGGAGGAGTGGCTGGCGGGGCGGCGGAAGCGTGCGGGAGAAAAGCGGGCGGCGGAGGCAGGTGGCTCCGGGTCCGGTGATCCGGAGGCGGCGCGGCGCAGGGCGGAGCGCCGCGCCGAGCGGATCACGGCCGGGGCGACGGAGCTTGAGCAGCGCCTCGCCGACCTGCTGCGCGGTGGCGTGGCCACGGCGGAGCAGGCGGGGTACGGGCTGTGGGAGGAGACGGCGGCCCGCATGATCGACGCGCAGGCCCCCGGACTGGCCTCGCGCGTAAGAGAGTTGGGGGCGATCCCGGCGTCCGGTCCGGGCTGGCCGATGAGGCTGCTGGAGGAGTGCGCGCTGCTCCACCTCCTAGACCAGGGCTGGCTGCGCCGGGAGGAGCTGCCGGACGGTCTGGCGGCGACGGTACGGTCCCGGATCGGCCTGCCCGGCTCGGCGGACGGCCCGCCGGTACGCGACCAGTGGCTGGTCCTCGCCCAGTACGAGACGGCCGACGCCCGCCTGACGACCCGCAGAATCTGGCTGCACGGCACGGAGTCGGGCCGCACAGCCCTGCTCCTCTCGTTCGGAGCGGCAGGCCGCGCCCCCGAACTGGCGCTGCCGGTCGGCCTGGCGTTCGAGGCAGAGGTCTCCGCGTATCCCGGCGCCGGGCAACAGCGCTCGGCCCTGGGCGAGCGATTCACCGCACCCGCGCCCACGAACGTACGTCCGCCGGGAACGACAACCACGCAGGCGGCGGAGCGCTACGGGGAGGCACTGCGCGCCGACCCCTGGCTGGACTCCGTCCCGGTGACGCTGGACCGGGTCATACCCGTCCCGGCCGGCGACTCCTGGCAACTGGCAGACGCCGAAACCGACTTGGCACTGCCCCTGTCCCCCTCCGCCATCGCCCACCCCGGCCTGTGGCGCCTGATCGCCCTCTCGGGCGGCGCCCCGGTGACGGTCTTCGGCGAATGCGGCCACCAGGGTTTCACTCCCCTGACGGCCTGGCCGGCGGGCACGGCGGACCAGGCGGTACCGCTGTGCTGAGACAGCGCGACACTCCCCGACGCCCCGCCCCCACCACTCCCGACCGACGAAAGGGAACCTCATGAGCGGCAGCAGGGCCTCCGCCCCCGAGGGCGCGTCTTCCCCGGGCACGCCCAAGGCGGGCGGTAGCTGGGAGGAGCTGGTCACCGCGGCGCTGCTCGGCACGGAGCGGCGTACTCCCCCGGGCTGCCCGCCGGGCGTACACGCTCCGGTCGCGCTGCTCGACGCGGCGGCCGTGGAGACCGTACGGCGGCGGGCGGGGCTGCGGCCGGCTCGGGCGGCGACGCATCCGGAGCCCGCCGTGGCGGACCCTCGTCCGCCGCTGCCTCCGGCGGCCGCCCGCAGGCTGGCGATGCTGCTGGCCGACCGGCCCGGCACGCCCGGCGGCAGCGGTCGCCGGGGCACGGCACCGGATCTGATGGAGCTGCTGCCCCAGTGGCTCGCGGCGGCGAACACGCACGGCTTCGCGGCCCCTCCCCAGACGCTGCCCGCGCTGCTCGACGCGGCCAGGGGGCGTACGGATCTCCGTCCGGCGGCGCTGGAGTTCGCGGGCCCGCGCGCGCTGTGGTTGGCCCGGCTGAACACGGACTGGCGGTTCGCCCTGCGTTCGGCGCCGGGCGGGGGCACGGCCCTGCCCGCCGCCGACGAGACCGAGCGGATCCAGCAGCTGTGGCAGGAGGGCCTGTTCGCCGAGCGCGTCTCCCTCCTCGCGGCGATACGCGCGCGGGAGCCCGCCGCCGCCCGGGAGCTGCTGGAGACGACCTGGCCGACGGAACGCGCCGAGGACCGGCTGATGTTCCTCGACTCGCTCCGCACCGGCCTGTCGGCCGAGGACGAGCCCTTCCTGGAGCGGGCGTTGGCCGACCGCAGCCGCAACGTCCGGGCGACGGCCGCGGAGTTGCTGTCCGCACTGCCCGACTCGGCGCTCGCCGCGCGAATGGCGGTCCGCGCGGGAGCGTGCGTGGCCGTCGACCACACGAACGGCGTCGGCCACACCGACAGCACGGCCGCCGGCAAGCGCGGTACGAGTGGCGGGCCCTCGCGTGCCGTCGAGGCACCGCCCGAACTCGACGCGGGCAAGGAACGCGACGGCGCCACCGGCGAGGGCGACACTAAGGGCACGCCCGCGCTCGTCGTCGAGGCTCCGCACGAGTGCGACGCGGGCATGGAGCGCGACGGCGTCGTGGCCAAGGCCCCGGCGGGACGCGGCGAACGGTCCTGGTGGCTCGGCCAGTTGGTGGAGGCCGCCCCGCTCCGCTCCTGGTCGGAGCGGCTCGGCGGGCGTACCCCGGAGGAGATCGTGGCACTGCCGGTGGCCGACGACTGGCGGGCCGAACTGCACGCCGCGTGGTGCCGGGCTGCGGTCCGGCAACGGGACGCCGACTGGTCCCGGGCTCTCCTCGGCGCACCCTCGACACCCGAGGCCGGCGGACCCGGCGCGGTGTCCCTGGCGGAGCGGGCGAAGCTCCTCGCGACGCTGGATCCCGCCGAACGGGCCGAGTGGGTCGCGGGGTTCATCGCGACACACGGCCTGTCGGAGGCGTTCCAGCTGCTCGGGGTGTGCGCGGTGCCCTGGGCTCCGCCGCTCGGGCGGGCAGTGGTCGACGCACTCAACATCGCCCGGGACGCGGGAAGTTACCCCTGGAGCTTCAGCGGGGTGATGGGCCTGGCGGAACGCTGCCTCGACCCCTCCGAGGCCGGCCGCCTCGACGGCCTGCTGGCGGTCCCGGACGAGGGGGAGGACGCGTCACCGGGCGCGGGAAGCTACTGGGCGGAGGCGTTCCAACGCCTCGTGGGTACGTTGCGCCTGCGCGCGGCCATGGCGGAAGAACTGGCGACGGGCGGAAGGGAGGGAGGGGCCTGAACCACGACCAGGAACCACTCGCGCCCCGAGCCACGCACCCCGAACACACGCCTGCCTACGCCCCCGCCGACTCCCGCGCGTTCCCCCGCACCCACTCCACCACCGAAGCCGTGGTCGCCCCGGGCGTGAAAATCTCCGCGACCCCCTTCTCCTTCAGGGCAGCGATGTCCGCCTCGGGAATGATCCCGCCGCCGAAGACCTTGATGTCGGCCGCATCCCGCTCAGCGAGGAGGTCGATCACGGCGGCGAAGAGCGTGTTGTGGGCGCCGGAGAGAACGGACAGGCCGATCGCGTCGGCGTCCTCCTGGATCGCGGTGTCGACGATCTGCTCGGGGGTCTGGTGGAGCCCGGTGTAGATAACCTCCATACCGGCGTCCCGCAGCGCCCGCGCGATCACCTTGGCGCCGCGGTCGTGCCCGTCGAGCCCCGGTTTCGCCACCACCACACGGATCGGACCGCCGGCCACACCCATCACTGCCTCCACGAAGTGCATGAAGTGAACGAACGTTACGTCCAGCATCCCGCAACCCGCAGTTTCGCGACGATCGGCGAGGGGGAAATCACACGGTGGGACACGTTCGCCGCGCACCGCTGCCTTCACCGGAGCGGAGCAAGGGGAGCCGCATCGAGGTCGTCGCACCACCGCGCCGCGAGCCGCGCGCCGTGGCGGTGCGGTGGCTCGGAGATGGCACGAAGGGCGGAAAGGGCACGACAGCGGGGAGCTTCGTCGCCATACGGCAAGGAGCACCTCCACCCCTTGGCGTCACACACGCCGCACGCCCCCTCGTACACCACCGACGCCACCACCGGCCGCCCTCGGCGCGACCCCCCACTAGGGCACACGGGGGACAGAGAAGTCCTCCCGCGTGCCGACAGGAGGTCGGCCATGAAGGTCATCCGGGCAGTACAGCCGCTGCTGCCGCTCTGCGAGCGCGTCCTGCCGAGCAGGCTGGCGGGGCTCTCCATCGCCCTCCTGAAGGCGACCGCCCTGGAGATCGCGATCCTGGCGGGACATCTGCTCCTCTATCCGTCGGGCATCACCCAGGAACGCCGGGCCACGGCCACAGACCCCGCCACCTCCTCCACGCTCCCCGAGACCCCCGCCCCCACCCACCTGCCGACGCAGCCGAAACCCCCGGTCGTCCTCCTGCACGGCTTCATCGACAACCGCTCCGTCTTCGTCCTGCTGCGCCGTTCCCTCGCCCAGCACGGCCGACAGCAGGTCGAGTCGCTGAACTACTCCCCGCTGACCTGCGACATCCGCACCGCGGCCGAGCTGCTCGGCCGGCACATAGAGGAGATATGCCGGCGCACGGGCCACCCGCAGGTGGACATCGTCGGGCACAGCCTGGGCGGCCTGATCGCCCGCTACTACGTGCAGCGGCTCGGCGGCGACTTCCGCGTCCGTACGCTCGTCACCCTCGGCACCCCGCACTCCGGCACCCGGGTCGCCCCACTGGCCGACGCGCACCCGATCGTCCGCCAGATGCGCCCCGGCTCGCAGGTCCTCGAGGAACTGCGCCTGCCCGCGCCCGGCTGCCGTACGCGTTTCGTCAGTTTCTGGAGCGATCTGGACCAGCTGATGGACCCGCCGGAGACGGCCTGCATCGACCACCCGGACCTGCTGGCACAGAACGTGCAGGTCACCGGGGTCGGCCACCTCGCCCTGCCCGTGCACCCGGCCGTCGCGACCGGCATAAGGCAGGCCCTCGACCAGAGCGACGCTCCCGTCGTCACCGGAGCGCAGACCGGCGGACTGACCGTGGCGTAACCCCGCGCACAGGCGGCTCAGCACCACCGAGAAGGCGATTCAGCACCGTCGAGATTCGAACAATCTTCGAACGCCAGGCCAAACCCGTGCCCGCAGTCCCCCGAAACACGGCCGAATGCCCGTTTCCCGCAGGCACGAAACCTGCGGAAGATTGTCGCGCCCGCATACCGCCGGGTACAGTCGCCGCACTGCTCTGCCAGCTCTACCAGCCCCTGTTGTCGAGGCGAAAGAGAAGTTGGTGAACGAACGTCACCCGTCGGGGACCATGACCACCCCGGCTCCGGCTTCCGATGCCGCGACAGCGCATTACGCGTCGTACGGCACCCAGGAAGTCCCTTTCGGTGACTTCACCACGTACGACTCCACCTTCGCCAACGGTTTTGACGCGGGTATGGGCACGGGTACCGGTACCGGGACTTTCGCCGCCGACCCGCTCTTCGGCAACATGCCGGCCGACGACACCACCGGTTCGTACGACAACTCCCAGTGGTCCACCGGCAGTCACCACACCCTGAACTACGACCCGTACGCGGCCCAGCACCACGCCGCCTACGACACCGGGGCGTACGACACCACCACCTGGGCGCCCGGCTACCAGCAGCTCGCCGACATCCCCGCGCAGTCGCCGCCCCCGGGCGCCGAAACCAGCGGCCAGTGGGATGCGAACGCCTGGCTCCAGCCCGAGCAGGTCGGCCAGGCCGACCAGACCCAGCAGTGGGCGTGGGGCACACAGGTCTCCGACACCGGTGTGTACGACGCCACGCAGTGGAACTCGGACGGCGGCCCGAGCGGCACGTCCGCCGAGTACGACCACGAGCGTGAGCACGAGTACGACCAGCAGGCCACCGCGATGTTCGAGCAGATCGCGGACGTGCCGGACGTACAGGAGTACGACCAGCACGCCCTTGCCCACGACGAGTCGGACCTCGTCGCCGACGGCGAACTGCCCGCCGAGGCCCCGCTGCTCGACGGCCAGGAGGAGACCGCCCCGAGCACGGCACCCTCCGGCGGGCGCGCGGCGTCCCGTACGGCGGCTCGCAACGCGGGCCGGTCCCGGCGTCGTACCCCGGCCAAACGTTCCGCTCTGCTGACCGTCGCCGTTCCGTCCGCCTGTGTGATGGGGGTCGCGGGCATCGCCGCCGCCTCCGTGGGCGGCATGAGCGGTGACGACGAGCAGAACACGACGGCGTCGGCCCCGGACGGCGTGGCCGTGAAGCCGTCCACCGCGAACAACAAGCTGGACTCCCAGCTGGAGAGCCTCTCCGCGGGCGCGGACGACTTCGCCGACCGGGCCAGCCGCACGCAGGAACGTATCGACCTCAAGGCCCAGCAGGCCGCCGAGAAGAAGGCAGCGGCCGCGGAGGCCGCCCGCAAGGAGCGGCTGCGCCCCAAGTACGCCCTGCCCGTCGCACAGAGGGGCCTCAGCGCCTACTTCGGCCAGGCCGGCATCAACTGGATGTCCGTGCACACCGGGATCGACTTCCCGGTCTCGTACGGCACGACGGTGATGGCCGCGACCGACGGCACCGTCCGCACGCAGTGGAACAGCGCGTACGGCAACATGATGATCGTGACGGACAAGGACGGCACGGAGACGTGGTACTGCCACCTCTCCAGCTACCAGGTCGCGTCCGGCACGACGGTCAAGGCCGGCGACGCCATCGCGTACTCCGGCAACTCCGGCAACTCGACCGGCCCCCACCTCCACTTCGAGGTCCGCCCGGCAGGCGGCTCAGCAATCGACCCCCTCCCCTGGCTCCGCAGCCACGGCCTGGACCCGACGTAGTTTTCCGGCCTGCCTTTCGCGTATCCCAGCGGGCGCTTCGCTGTTCAGCGGCGCTGCAGCGCCCCGACAGGGGCGCGGGGAACTGCGCGACCAGCCCCCACCGGCCCGCAGATCCATTACCGCGCCCCAGCAAAACCGCTAAAGCTTCTCCACCGGCGCATACCGCAACAGCAACCGCTTCGGCTTCTCCTCACCGAAGTCCACCGTCGCCTCCGCGTTCGAACCAGTCCCCTTCACACCCACCACGGTCCCCAGACCGAACTGGTCATGCGTGACCCGATCCCCCACCGCCAGCGCGACAACCGGCTTCTCCGCCCCACCCCGCCGCGTGGCGAAGCCCGCCGCACCCGAGGCCGTGGAACGCGAGCGCGAGGACGACAGCGAGGACGCCACCCCGGAGACCGGACCAGAGGACGTCGCCGGAGCCATCCCGCCCGTGCGCTTCCACTCCAGATGGGTCGCCGGGATCTCCTCCAGGAACCGCGAGGGCGGGTTGTACGAGGGCTGCCCCCACGCACTGCGCAGCGACGACCGGGTCAGATACAGCCGTTCACGCGCGCGCGTGATGCCGACGTACGCGAGCCGCCGCTCCTCCTCCAGCTCCTTGACCTGGCCGAGTGCACGCATGTGCGGGAAGACGCCGTCCTCCATGCCGGTCAGGAACACCACCGGGAACTCAAGGCCCTTGGCGGTGTGCAGGGTCATCAGGGTGATGACACCGGAGCCGTCGTCGTCCTCGTCGGGAATCTGGTCGGAGTCGGCGACCAGGGCGACCCGCTCCAGGAACGCGGCGAGCCCGGCTGGGGCAGCCACCTCTTCGACAGCAGGCTGTTCGGCGTCCGTAGCCGCCTCGTCAGCAGCCCCAGACTCCTGCTCGAACTCCAGGGCCACCGCGGCGAGTTCCTGGAGGTTCTCGATCCGGGTCTCGTCCTGCGGGTCGGTGGACGCCTGCAACTCGGCGAGATAGCCCGTACGTTCGAGCACCGCTTCGAGGACGGTCGCCGGGCCCGCGCCGGACTCGACGATCGTACGGAGGTCCTCCATCAGCGTGTTGAACTTCTTGACGGCGTTGGTCGACCGCGACGCCATCCCGTACGCCTCGTCCACGCGCCGCAGCGCCTGCGCGAAGCTGATCTTCTCGCGCTGCGCCAGCGCGTCGATCATCGCCTCGGCGCGCTCCCCGATGCCCCGCTTGGGGACGTTGAGGATCCGCCGCATCGGGACCGAGTCCTCCGGGTTGGCGAGGACACGCAGGTAGGCCAGGACGTCCCGGACCTCCTTGCGCTCGTAGAAGCGGACGCCGCCGACGACCTTGTAGGGCAGGCCGACGCGGATGAAGATCTCCTCGAAGACACGGGACTGGGCGTTCGTCCGGTAGAAGACGGCGACGTCGCCCGCCTTCGCGTCGCCCGCGTCCGTCAGCCGGTCTATCTCCTCGGCGACGAACTGCGCCTCGTCGTGCTCGGTGTCGGCGACGTAGCCGGTGATCTGCGCGCCCGCGCCCGCGTTGGTCCACAGGTTCTTGGGGCGGCGGGACTCGTTGCGCTCGATGACCGCGTTGGCCGCGCTCAGGATCGTCTGCGTGGAACGGTAGTTCTGTTCGAGCAGGATCGTCGTCGCGTCCGCGTAGTCCTCCTCGAACTGGAGGATGTTGCGGATCGTCGCGCCCCGGAAGGCGTAGATCGACTGGTCGGCGTCACCCACGACACACAGCTCGGCGGGGCGCAGGTCGTGCTCGCTGGGCGGTACGTCCACCGGATGCTCGGCGGTGCCGACGAGTTCCCGTACGAGCGCGTACTGGGCGTGGTTGGTGTCCTGGTACTCGTCGACGAGGACATGCCGGAAGCGGCGGCGGTAGTGCTCGGCGACGTCCGGGAAGGCGCGCAGCAGGTTGACCGTCGTCATGATCAGGTCGTCGAAGTCGAGGGCGTTGGCCTCGCGCAGCCTCGACTGGTACATCGCGTACGCCTGGGCGAGGGTCTTCTCGAAGCCATCGCTCGCCTGGGCGGCGAAGTCCTCCTCGTCGATCAGCTCGTTCTTCAGGTTGGAGATCTTCGCGCTGAAGGACTTGGGCGGGAAGCGCTTGGGGTCCAGGTCCAGGTCACGGCAGACGAGCGCCATGAGCCGCTTGCTGTCGGCGGCGTCGTAGATCGAGAAGGAGGACGTGAAGCCCAGCCTCTTGCTCTCGCGCCGGAGGATCCTTACGCACGCGCTGTGGAACGTCATGACCCACATCGCGTTCGCGCGCGGGCCGACGAGCTGCTCGACGCGCTCCTTCATCTCACCGGCGGCCTTGTTGGTGAAGGTGATCGCGAGGATCTGACCGGGGTGGACTCCCCGCTCACCGAGCAGATACGCGATGCGGTGCGTGAGCACACGTGTCTTGCCGGAGCCGGCGCCCGCCACGATGAGCAGGGGGGTGTCGGCGTGCACGACGGCCGCGCGCTGGTTCTCGTTCAGCCCGTCCAGGAGCGCGGCCGGGTCCACCACGGGGCGTGGGGCGCCGTCGCGGTAGTACGCGTCCCGGTCCGGCGGCGCGTCGAACTGCCCGCCGAACAGATCGTCCGGAACGGGCTCCGGCGCATGCTCGTCCTCGGGCGGCGGCGGGGGCTCCTCCTCGTGGGCACGAGGGCCCTGGAGGTCCGCCAGGAAGCTGTCGTCAAAGAGGCTGCTCATCGCTCTCCGAGTCTAGGCGCCCCCACTGACAACCGGCCGCCACCCCGAAAACATCCTCCGTGCTGTCCGGACAGCAGATCTCGGATCAGGATGAACACGTCAAGTATGGATCTAACGTCACACACTCCTCCAGATCGACTCCGGGAGTCATGTTTAAGGTTGAGGTCACAAAAACGTATCGGGCATAGCGGTCATCAACCTTCACAGGGGCCACACGAATTGGTTAGCGTGCCCTCCAGGCCGCTCGACCCCCACCGGCGAACATCGCCGGGCCGCGCGGCCTCCGCCGAGTCCGATCGTGCCGCCTGTGCGGCAGGAGCCGGGGACCCACCGAGAACTTGGGGTGAATCGGTCCGACCGCCGTCCAGGGCAAGGACCGTAGGGCAACCCTTCCGAACCACCCGCCCGAACCCGACAGCTAACCCGGTAGGCGGTACGTGGAAGGAGTCGCCTCCCTTGGCGTCGTCGCACCGCAAGTCGCGTCCTACGGGAACGCGCGTAGCAGGCATACGGACCCCCGCCTTCGCCACGGCGGCCCTGACCTCCGTCGCCCTGCTGTCCCAGACCGCCAACGCCGCGCCCTCAGCGCCCTCGGCCGATGACAAGCCGAGCATGGAGGAGGTGGAGGCGCAGGTCGACGACCTTTACCACCAGGCCGAGTCGGCCGCCGATGTGTACAACGCGGCCAAGGAGAGGGCCGTCAAGCAGCAGAGTCGCGTCTCCACCCTGATGGACGACGTGGCCCAGCGCACGCAGAAGCTCAACGAGGCGCGCGAGGAACTGGGTTCCTTTGCCGCGGCGCAGTACCGCACCGGGTCGGCCGCCCCCGACACGGCGACGTTCCTCCTCGCGGACGACCCGCAGGACTACTTCGACCAGAACCAGCTGATGGACCGTCTGACGGCCCGCCAGAAGGACGCGGTCGACGAGTACATCACGGAGCAGGCCGAGACGACGCAGAAGCGTCAGGAGGCCACCGCGAGCCTCGAATCGCTCACGGAGTCCCAGGACGACCTGCAGACGACCAAGACCGCGGTCCAGACGAAGCTCGCGCAGGCCCGCCAGCTCCTCTCCCGCCTCACCGCCGAGGAGAAGCTGCGGCTCGCGGCGATCGAGCGGGAGAAGCAGGCGGAGGCCCGCCGTCAGGCGCAGGAGCTCGCCCGACAGCAGCAGGCGGCGGAGCAGCAGCGCCAGCAGGAAGCGGCGGCGGCCGCGGCGGCCCAGCAGTCGACGGGCGGCACCTCCTCGGACACGTCGACGGCGCCGGTCACCGACTCCTCGTACGCCGCCAAGGCCGAGAAGGCCCTCGCCTTCGCACGCGCACAGATCGGCAAGCCGTACGTCTGGGGCGCGACCGGCCCGGACTCGTACGACTGCTCGGGCCTCACCCAGGCCGCCTGGAAGGCCGCCGGAGTCACCCTCCCGCGCACCACCTACGACCAGGTGAACGCGGGCACCACGGTCTCCCTCTCCGACATCCAAGCCGGTGACCTGGTCTTCTTCTACGACGACATCAGCCACGTCGGTCTCTACATCGGCAACGGCATGATGATCCACGCCCCGAAGCCGGGTGCGTACGTCCGCGAGGAATCGATCTTCTACGACGGTGAGTCGGCGATCCACAGCGTGGTGCGCCCGGCCTGACGGGAAAGCCGGGCGGCTCTCATCAGGTCCAGAGCACGGCGATGAAGATGTTCGCCGTCGTGAACAGACCCACCAGGCCGAACAGCCGCTTGTCCACGGTCTCGTCGTCCCGCTTCACATAGACGAGGCCGAGGATCACGATCAGCAGGGCCAGCTTCACGCCGATCTTGACGTTGTTCACCGTCTGGTCGTCGGCCTGGTTGAGGCCCACCAGGGCGACACCGGTGACCAGCATGGTGAACGCGCCGTGCAGCATCGCCGGCACGAAGCGGGCCGTGCCCTGCCCCATCGCCTTCATCTGGGTGAGGAACCCGCCCAGGAGCGAGGCGATGCCGATGATGTGCAGGCCGACGAAGAGATGGATGAGTACGTCCATGGGCCCGGAGCCTAGTCAGAGGCTCCCGCGCCGCATGACACCGGGCTGGGGTGAAGGGCGCCCGCACGACATCCGGCATGCCTCCTACGGCCCTTCGACGACCTCGCATATATGCACCCCATAGCACCGTGTAATCGCCACGTGCCTCCCAAACCTCCTCATCGGTCAGCCGTCTGTGTGAAGTCGGCGGCGCCGGAGCGCGATCACGGTCGGATGTGGTCACCCGGTGGTCGGCTCACGCCAGTTCCGTACATGGCGTTACCCCCACGTCACACTCCGGTTTAGCGTCCTCCACCAGGTGACCGGCTCCCCACCGCCGCCCGGGCCAGGGGCGGCAGTCGGACACCACCGCCGAGAAAGTCCGGCGGCGGACCGCTCCCCCTGTGCGGGCCGCCGCCGGACGCGCAACCGCCTTCCTGGGTCCGCTTCCCAGGCAGCCTTCCGGCGGTCGTCGTAGTGGCGGTCGTACGAAAGGACGTGACGCCCCGGTGGCAGCGCACCGCAAGCCCCGACAGCGCTCGCTCAACGGCAATACGGCCCGCACCGCCGCCACGATCGCCCTCGCGGGCGCGGCGACGGCGACCGGCTTCGACGGCATCGGGTACGCCGAGCCACAGCTGACCCAGGCCCAGGTCGAGGCCAAGGTGAACAAGCTGTACGAGGAGGCGGAGGTCGCCACCGAGAAGTACAACGGAGCGAAGGAGAGGGCCGAGCGGGCGGAGCAGCGGCTGGGGAACCTGCGGGACGAGGCGGCCCGCAAGGAGGACCGGCTCAACTCGGCGCGGGAGGCGCTGGGTTCGATGGCCGCGGCGCAGTACCGCTCCGGCGGGCTCGACCCCGCACTGCAACTCGCCCTCTCCGACGACCCCGACAGCTATCTCGCCGGCGCCGCGTTCGCCGAACGGGCGGGCAGCAGACAGGCCTCGGACGTGACCCGCGTACGCAGGCAGCTGCGGGAGATCGAGCAGCTGCGCGGGGCCGCCCACGTCGAGCTGACCACCCTCAAGTCACGCCAGGCCGAGCTGAACCGCCACAAGAAGACGGTGACCGGAAAGCTGGGCGAGGCCCGCCGGCTCCTGTCCCGCCTCAGCACGGAGGAACGCGCCCGCCTCGCCGCGGCGGACGGCGCCAGTGGCGGCTGGGGCGGAGCTCATGCCTCGCGATCGTCGGGGAGCGCGCGGGACGAGCTGGGGGCGGCGGGAGCCACAGACACCACCGACGCCGCTGGAGCGTCCGGGGCCTCCGGAGCCGCCGAGGCGCCCAACTCGCGTGCGGCGGCGGCCGTTTCCTACGCCTACCAGAAGCTCGGCAGCCCC
Source organism: Streptomyces sp. NPDC002680 (assembly GCF_042889145.1). Taxonomy (NCBI): domain Bacteria; kingdom Bacillati; phylum Actinomycetota; class Actinomycetes; order Kitasatosporales; family Streptomycetaceae; genus Streptomyces; species Streptomyces sp. NPDC002680. The sequence goes on along the minus strand of NZ_JBIAQP010000023.1, from coordinate 89,132 downwards.
TATGTGTGGGGCGCCACCGGCCCGGACGCCTTCGACTGCTCTGGCCTCATGCAGGCCGCGTACCGCTCCGCGGGCATCTCCCTGCCTCGCACCACCTACGCCCAGATCAACGCCGGCCAACGTGTCTCACGGTCCGAACTCCTCCCCGGCGACCTGGTGTTCTTCTACTCGGGCATCAGTCATGTAGGCATGTACGTGGGCCGCGGCCAGATGATCCACGCCCCGAACCCCTCGGCACCGGTACGGGTGGCACCTCTGGACGAGATGCCCTTCGCGGGCGCCACCAGGGTGGCCTGACTACACCAGCCGCCGGGCCGTGGCCCACCGCGTCAGCTCGTGCCGGTTCGACAGCTGGAGCTTCCTGAGGACCGCCGACACATGCGACTCCACTGTCTTCACGGAGATGAAGAGCTGCTTGGCGATCTCCTTGTACGCATAACCCCTGGCGATCAGCCGCAGCACCTCCCGCTCGCGCTGGGTGAGGCGGTCGAGATCCTCGTCCACCGGCGGGGCGTCCGTGGACGCGAACGCGTCCAGGACGAACCCGGCGAGCCGTGGCGAGAACACCGCGTCGCCGTCCTGGACACGGAAGACCGAGTCGACGAGGTCCGTGCCGGTGATCGTCTTCGTGACGTATCCCCGAGCACCGCCGCGGATCACGCCGATGACGTCCTCCGCCGCATCCGAGACGGACAGCGCCAGGAAGCGGACCGGCTGCTCGGGGTCGGCCATCAACGGGGCACATCGGCGCAGGACTTCGACCCCGCCGCCGCCCGGCAGATGGACGTCGAGCAGGACCACCTCGGGCCGGGTGGCGGTGATGACGGTGACCGCCTGGTCGACGTCGGCGGCCTCGCCGACCACCTCGACACCGGTCCTCTCGGTCTGCCCGATCTCGGCCTGCACCCCCGTACGGAACATACGGTGATCGTCGACGAGAACCACCCGCACCCGCCGCCCGACCGCTTCACCAGTGCCGCTAGCGGCAGGCTCAACGGCCTGTGCACCCTCGGCGGGTGCGGTGGTGGGTTCGGCAGCCGCTGTCGGTTCGGCCGACTCCGCCGAACCGGCCGAACCGGCCTGCCTGTTGTCCCCCTGTGCCTCGCTCATGACGTACTCTCCGCCCTCTCCATCTCCAGCTCGACCTCCGTGCCGCCATCCGGTACCGCGCGCAGCCGCGCCGTACCGCCGTTGCGCTCCATGCGGCCGATGATCGATTCTCTGACGCCCATGCGGTCGGCGGGTATGGAGTCGAGGTCGAAGCCGGGTCCGCGGTCCCGGACGGACACGAAGACCGTCCTGCCCTCGACCTCGGCGTAGACCTGTACCGCGCCGCCCTCGCCACCGTACTTGGCGGCGTTCACCATCGCTTCCCGCGCGGCCTGCATCTGTGCGCCGGTTCTATCGTCGAGCGGGCAGTCGCCGACGACCACGACCTCTATGGGGACACCGTGCTTGTCCTCCACCTCTGCCGCACTGCGCCGCACCGCCTCGGCGAGGGTGTCGGGTTCGTCGGCCTCTTCCTTTCCGGTGCCCTCCGGTTTGTAGAGCCAGTTGCGCAGTTCGCGCTCCTGGGCGCGGGCGAGGCGACGCACCTCGTTCGCGCTCTCCGCGTTGCGCTGGATCAGGGTCAGGGTGTGCAGCACCGAGTCGTGCACATGGGCGGCGACCTCCGCACGCTCCTGGGCGCGAATGCGCATCAGGCGCTCCTCGGAGAGGTCCTGGGTCATCCGGACGAGATACGGACCGGCCAGCAGCGCTATCCCGACCAGCACCGCGAGCGCGGCCTGGAGGACCGAGCCGAGGTGGGCGGCGGAGCCCTGCAGGACGAAGATGCCGGACACACCGGCCGTGACCAGCATGACGCCGGCGGCGGCACGGACGAGGGTGAGCGTGCGCCTGCGGCTGCCCACCTCCATCCAGCGGGCCCGCCGTGCGTTGTCCGCCTGGCGCCAGACCAGGGCGACGCCCGCGGCGACGAGCACGGTCGGGAACAGATAGGCCTTGGCGCCCCCGCCGAGATTCACATTGCCGACGAACACCATGGCCACGACGACCATGAGGAGCAGGGCGACGATCTGTCCCTTGTCCGGCTTGCGCGCGACGAGTCTGCGGCGGCCGTCCGGAGAGGTCTCCGCACTGACGAGGGACGGGGGCCGCTGGGCCTCGACGCCGCCGACACCGAGCGGCACGAAGAACCAGAAGGCCGCATACAGCAGCGCACCGAGTCCGTCCGCCATGAACAGGCCCACGAACATGAGGCGCAGCCAGATCACCGGCAGCCCGAGATGCCCGGCGAGCCCTCGCGCCACGCCTCCGAGCCAGCGTCCGTCGCTGCTGCGGTAGAGCTTGCGCGAGGGCCGCGGTTCGACGAGTGGCAACGCTGCGGCTTCCGGCATGCCATCGATGTTCACACGAGCGGGGTGCCCGGGCATCAGGGTCGGCCCCCGAGACTCCCCTGATCTTCAGGCCCGCCCGCCCTCGAACGCTTCCCCCGCCCCACCTCAGGGCCGATATCAGGGTTCGCCCAGGGTCATCCCGACTGCCGCCGAGCCGCCTCAGGCGCCAACATGGACGCATGACAGATCACGCACACGCCGCGACGGGTCCGGGACCCGGCTCCGGCCCGCGCCCTTCCTCGGGCGCCGGGCCGCAGGATGCCGCACCCGCCGCGGCACCCCCACCGCCCGCGGAGAAAGGGGAACCGCGCGCGCCCGAGCACACGGACGCGGCCGCGGCTGCCACAGTCGACGACCAACTGCCGGCCAGGCTCCGGCGCGACCGGCGGCAGAAGATGCTGGGCGGGGTGTGCGCGGGACTCGGGCGGACCTGTGACATGGATCCGGTGATCTTCCGGATCACGCTCGCGGTGCTCTCCGCGACCGGCGGCATCGGCCTCATCTTCTACGGCTTCGCCTGGCTGTTCGTGCCGTACGAGGACGAGGAGGAGAACGAGGTCCGCAAACTGCTCACCGGCAGAGTGGACGGCCAGGCGCTGGCCGCCGTGCTCTTCGCGCTGGTCGGCTGCGGTGTGTTCCTGACGATGCTGAAGAACGGCGGGGTGCTGTCCTTCGCCGTCATACTGTCCATCCTTCTCGCGGGCGCCGGTTACTGGTCGCGCAACCGCGGCGCCCCCGACCCCGACCCCCTGGCCGCCCAGGCCGTCGCAGACGCCCCGCCGGAGGCCCAGGCGCCCCCGGCCCCTTCCGCCTACCCCTCGTGGTGGCGCGACCCCATCGTCAAGGACGGCACACACGTCGGCGGGACGGGCTATCTGTGGGGCCCCCACGACACCCGCGACCGGGACATCTCGGCAGCGGTCAACATCACCCACGGCAACTACGACGGCCGACGTCCGGACGGCCGGACGGCCTGGCCCCGCCCACCGAAACCGCGCGGCCCGCGCTGGATCGGCGGCTGGATCCTCCTGCTCGCCCTCCTCGCCGGGTTCGTCGGCACAGCTGCGAAATGGGACGACGAGGCATTCGCCACCAGCTTGCAGACCGGTCTGGCCTGCGCGCTCACGGTGTTCGGTGTCGGCATAGCCGTGAGTGCGTTCCTCGGCCGGACCGGAGCCGGCTCGGTCTTCCTGGCGATCATCACTGCGGCTCTACTGGCAGGCTCGGCCGCGCTGCCCAAGGACGTCAGCACCCACTGGGTGCGCACGGAGTGGACACCGACCGCGGTGGCAGCCGTCCAGCCGAGGTACGACCTCGGCACGGGCGAGGCCACCCTCGACCTGACCGGGCTGCGCCTCGCCAAGGGGCAGACGGTGACGACGTCGGTCGGGGTGGGCGTGGGCCGGATCGAGGTGATCGTGCCGAAGAGCGCGACGGTGAAGGCGGACATCGAGGTGGGGGTTGGTGACATCCAGCTCCCCGGCGACGACAAACAGGACGTGGACGTGGCACCGGGCAAGCACAAGCAGGTCACGCTGTCACCGACGAGCGTCGGCGTCGGCGTCGGCACAGTCGTCCTCGACCTCCAGGTCGGCCTGGGACAGGCGGAGGTGACCCGTGCTACGTCATGAGTTCCAGCCCGGAAAGCTGATCGCCGGCATCTTCGTCACCATCGCCGGCATCACCTATATCGGCGACGCGGGAGACGCCTGGGAGACACCCTGGTTCGCGGTGATCCCGCTCATGGTCCTCGGCCTCACCCTGGCAGGAGCCGTGGCCCTCCTGACCGGAGCGATACGCCGCCGCAGGAGGACTCGCCGCACGCAGACGTCCCCGGCCCACACGCCCGAGGCGACAGCCCCTTCAAGCCCCCCGGAGATACCGAACTGACCGGCTCTCGATGCCCCGGCCAACCACCCGCACCCGCCGCTGCTACCGATATCCCCCGGACCGCTGCCGCCTGCGCCCCCGTAGGGCGGCGTCCACGGAGAAGACGGACGCACCGGCGAGAACCAGAGGAAGCCAGGCCATCAGATAGGGGAGGTCGTTGCCGTAGTAGTAGGGATCGGAGGCCCAGCTCACGGTCAGCCAGAGGCTGAGCGAGATCAACGCGCCGCCGACCGCCGCCAGCCGCGCCAACAGCCCGAGCAGCGTGCCGATACCGACGGCCAGCTCACCGAAGGCGATGGCGTAGCCGAAACCGGCGGGGTTCTTGAGGGCGAGGTCCACCAGGGCCGGAATGGCGGAGGAGTCCCGGACCGTACGCATCAGATCACCGACCGACCCTGATCCGGAGTCGGCGAAGAAGGAGCTGTCAGTGAGTTTGTCCAGGCCGGCATAGATGAAGGTGACGCCGAGAAAGACGCGCAGGGGCAGTAGGGCATAGCGAGTGGCGGTGTCCCGCCAGTCCCGCTCGCCGTCGAGATAAGGAGAGTGCGTGTCCGTTCGAGTGCTGTGAGTCATCGCTCTTAGCCGCCTCTCGCCCGCCATACGTTGACCCCTCAACAGACGATACGTACGACGACGTGACCTCGCTCACTTCCGGTACGCCAAATTTCCGCCTTTGGCCGGAAGCAGCGGCGGCCGAGCGCCAGGCCAACGCGACCACCATCAGGAGGCAGACCCTCAGTCCGTCACATCGATCACGCACCGGTTCGTCTCCACGCCCGCCGCGGTGACCACCTGCACCTCCACCCGCCCCGGCTCCACATCCGCCGGTACAGGCACCGTCAGTACCTCGTCGCGAGGGTTGCTGAAGCCGCCGGGTACCGGGACCAGGGGGACATGGACGTGGACCGGGCCGATGCGGACGACCATGCGGGACAGCCGGTCGGCGGTGCCCGCACCCGGGGGCACGAAGCCCGCGCCGCGGATCTCGATGTCGTCGCCGGTGCGGATCGGGGCGTCCAGGTCGCCCGCCTCCCGGGACCGGACGACCGACAGGATCACCGGTCGGCCGCCCTCGGCGTACTTGCCCGCCACATAGGTCGCCGCCGACACCAGCACCACCACCGCAAGCCCCCACGGCAGATCCGGCAACTGATCCGGGCGCCGCGCCAGCCGTACGACCGCGAAGAGGAGAGCGACCGTGCCGATCATCACGTACTGGATGTCCGCGAAGGTGCCGCGGCCCGAGTCGTCCGTCAGGAGGTCGGCCGCGCGGGGACGGTCCGCGCGTACCTTCTGGAGGCGCTGGCCGAGGACGCGCAGGCCGACCACCCTGCGTACGAGCACCGCGATCGCGCACACGACCGCGAGGACGGTCACGACGCCCGCGCCCCGGGCGAGTTCGAGGCCGGCGATCAGCGCGTCGCGCTCCTCGTGGCCGGAGGCAGCGGCCAGCCGGCCGACCAGCACGAGTACGGCGTACGTCACGAACAGCACCCAGACCGCCGCCACGACTCGCGACGTCGACAGGCGGTTGTCCTCGCCGATCAGGGGCGCCAGCGCCCCGCCCCGCGCCCGGTGGAACCAGGACGCGGCGGTCAGCGCGCCGCCGACCAGTACGGCGGCCACAAGGCCGGCCGTCCGGGCAGACGTCCAGCCCGCCCCGATCGCGGTGAGCGCCTGGACGAGCAGCAGGACGCCGATCAGCGCCCACACCGTGAAGGCCGTACGGCGCCACAGCCGGGCGAGCCACACCTCGCCCTCGGCCCGGCCGCGCTCGGCGACGACCGCCGCGGACTGGGTCAGCTCGTCCGAGACCCACTGGCGGGAGGCCGAGGCGGAATGGGCCACCGCCGCCGGCAGCCCCTGTCCGGCCGCGAACCCGTCCCGCATGAGCAGGAACTCGGCGACCGCACGCCGGTGTCCCGTACGTGCCCCGTGCGGGCAGTCCCCGCAGGTGCAGCCGCCCCCGTGTTCCCCGGGCAGCACACCTTGTCTCGCCTCCTGCACCGCCACGCCCGACGCCTGCCTTCCCGCACCCGAAGCCCGAACCACACGCGCGCGAATCGCCACCCGAACCGCACGCCCGAACCGCTCTACCGACCGCCGTACAACTCCCCCGCGACGAGAGCGAATTGTGCCCTACGCAACACCCTCCGCGTACGGCAGGTCGGCCCCGGCAGGGGAAAGGGCGAGTGAAACCGTGACCTCCGTGTTGACCCGGCTGCGAGAATTTGCGTATGGCCGAGATCATCCAGCGCGACGGGACCTGGGCCTTCGACGGCAGCACGGTCAGGATCACGCCGGGGCTCCACCGTTCCGTGCCGCTGTTCCGGCAGACGTACGGCGAGGTCGCCGTGCCTCTGGAGGCGGTCTCCGGGATCGTCTACGAGCCCGAACGCAAGCGTGGGCGGCTGCGGTTGCGGCTCCGCGAGGGGGCCGACCCGTTGCTCCAGGCGACGGGCGGACGGCTGCCGGACGCGGCGGACCCGTATCGGCTGACGGTGGACATCGACCGGTCCGGAGTCGCCGAGTACATCGCCGAGGAGATCCGGCACGCCCTGCTCCTCGACCAGGTGCCCAAGGAACCGGCGAAGGCGTATCTGCTGCCGGGTCCGCCCGTGCCGGTGTCGGTGCGGTCCAGCGACGGCATGGTGTCGTTCGACGGTACGCAGGTCCGTATCGACTGGGCCGACACCTCCGACCGGGTCAAGCGGGCCACCGGGCCCCGCATCGTCTCCGTGCACGATCTCGTCCAGGTCGACTGGCTGCCCAACTCCGGCTACGAGGACGGGTTCATGCGCTTCGTGACCCGCGAGACGGTGTTCTCCAAGCTGCCGCCGGAGAAGGACCCGTACGCCCTCGACCTGTGGGGAAGCGCCCGCCGCGATCTGCTCACGGCGCTCGTCGCGACCGCGGTCACCGCCCGGCTGCCGCACCCGTCGACCCGGGCGGTCGACTACGTGGAGCGCCCCCAGCTGAAGCCCGCGGTCCCGCCGCAGTCCGACCATCACGACGTACTCCTGCGCAGGCTCCGGGAGTTGGGCGAGCTGCACCGCGAGGGCGTGCTCACGGACGAGGAGTTCGCGAAGACCAAGGCGGCCGTCCTACGGGGTTTCTGACTCACCCCGCTCAACCGCCCCACCCGACTCACCCGGAGTCTCCGGCTCACCCGGCTCACCCGGCACACCCGGCACACCCGGCACACTCTGCTCACCCGGCACACTCTGCTCACCCGGAGTCTTCGGCCCGGCCCGCCCACCGAAATCCCCGGTCGCCGTCAGCTCAGCAGGTCCGGCTCGCTCCTGCTGATGTCCCGCCACAGCGGCTGGTAGTTGATCCACGCGACCAGGTCCCCGCCGAGCTGCTCGCGCGTCGAGACCGCCTGTTTGTGGTCGATGAGGATGGGGCGGCCGGCCGCCCTCGCGGTCAGCTGGACCTGGCTCGACCGTTCCATCGACAGGAACCACCAGGCCGCCGCGTCCACCGAGTCGCCCACAGTGAGCAGCCCGTGGTTGCGCAGGACGAGAGCCTTGCGGGTGCCCAGCGCGGACGCGATGCGCCGGCCCTCGTCGGCGTCCACGGCGACGCCCGTGTAGGTGTCGTACAGGGAGTGGTCCTCGTAGAAGGCGCAGCTCTCCTGGGTGATCGGGTCGAGGAGGTCGCCGAGGGCAGAGAGGGCGCGGCCGTGCACGGAGTGGCAGTGGGCGACGGCGACGACGTCCGGGCGGGCGGCGTGCACCTGGGCGTGGACGGTGAAGGCCGCCTGGTTGATGTGGTAGCGGCCCTCGATGACCTGGCCGTCCTGGTTGGCCATGACCAGGTCGCTGACGGTGACGTGCTTGAAGGGCATCCCGAACGGGTTCACCCAGAAACAGTTGCTGTACTCCGGGTCGCGCGCCGTGATGTGCCCCGAGACACCGTCCTCGAAGCCGAGCCGCCCGAACAGCCTGATGGCACCGGCCAGCCGTTCCTTGCGGTGCCTGCGCTCGTCGTCGAGCGACTCGTACATCGGGGGCATCGCGAACTGCAGCTGGTCGGTGGGCAGCGGCAGGGGCGGAGTGGGCCCGTGCATAGGTCCTCCAGCACTGGGTTCCTTTACGGAGCGGAAGTTACCGTCGGTCCGCGCAGGAGAACAGGGATGGTTGAGAAGAGGTTGAGAAGAGATAAAAGAGATACCGGAGACAGGGTCCCGAGACCCACCCGAGACACGGACGAGCCCCGGACAGCGGCGAATACGAGACACCCACGGGATGCCTGTGGGATGACAGCAAGATACCTACGGGACACCAGCGAATACACGTCACAGGATGTCGGGTATCCGCGTCAGACTCGGTCCCATGAACTGGGCAGTGTTCACCACCACGGAACCCGAACTGGCCGAAACCGTCGAGGAGCGCTTCCGCGCCTTCACCCATCACACCCTCGCCACCCTCCGCAAGGACGGCTCGCCGCGCACTTCCGGCCTCGAAGTCCGTTTCCTGAACGGCGAGTTGTGGCTGGCGATGATGCCGGACTCGCTCAAGGCCCGCGATCTGCGCCGCGACCCCCGCTTCGCCCTCCAGGCGAACCCCGGGGCGGGGACGGACATGGGCGGGGGTGACATCAGGGTGAGCGGTCGGGCGTACGAAGTGGAGGATCCGGCGGCCAAGGCCGCGTACAGCAAAGAGGTGGAACCGCCGGAGCCGTTCCACCTCTTCCGCACCGAGCTGACGGAGGTCGTACGGACCTACGTCGAGGACGAGAAGTACCTGGTCGTCCAGGTCTGGACGCCCGGAGAGCCGGTGCGGACTCTCAAGCGGACCTGAACCGCCAGGGCCCTAAGAAGGGCTCACTCCCACTCGATGGTGCCCGGCGGCTTGCTCGTCACGTCGAGGACGACTCGGTTGACGTCCGCGACCTCGTTCGTGATGCGGGTGGAGATCTTCGCCAGGACCTCGTACGGGAGGCGGGACCAGTCGGCGGTCATCGCGTCCTCGGAGGAGACCGGGCGCAGGACGATCGGGTGACCGTACGTCCGGCCGTCGCCCTGGACGCCGACGCTGCGGACGTCCGCGAGGAGGACCACCGGGCACTGCCAGATGTCGCGGTCGAGGCCGGCGGCCGTCAGTTCCTCGCGGGCGATGGCGTCGGCCTCGCGGAGGAGGTCGAGGCGGTCCTTGGTGACCTCGCCGACGATGCGGATACCGAGGCCGGGCCCGGGGAAGGGCTGGCGCTGGACGATCTCGTCCGGGAGGCCCAGCTCCTGGCCGACCATCCGGACCTCGTCCTTGAAGAGCTTGCGGAGAGGTTCGATCAGCTGGAATTCGAGGTCTTCCGGCAGCCCGCCCACGTTGTGGTGGGACTTGATGTTGGCGGTGCCGGTGCCGCCACCGGACTCGACCACGTCGGGGTAGAGGGTGCCCTGCACCAGGAAGGCGACCTCAGGACCCTCGTCCGCGATGATCTCGGCCTGTGCCTGTTCGAAGACGCGGATGAACTCGCGCCCGATGATCTTCCGCTTCTCTTCGGGGTCCGAGACCCCGGCGAGCGCGTTCAGGAACCGCTCCTCGGCGTCGACGACCTTCAGCGTGACGCCGGTCGAGGCCACGAAGTCCTTCTCGACCTGCTCGGTCTCGCCCTTGCGCATCAGCCCGTGGTCGACGTACACGCAGGTCAGCTGGGAGCCGATGGCCTTCTGCACGAGGGCCGCGGCGACCGCTGAGTCCACGCCGCCGGAGAGACCGCAGACGGCGCGCTTGTCGCCGACCTGCTCGCGGATCAGCGCGACCTGCTCGTCGATGACGTTGCTGGTGGTCCAGGACGGGGTCAGGCCCGCGCCCCGGTAGAGGAAGTGTTCGAGGACCTGCTGGCCGTGCGTGGAGTGCATGACCTCGGGGTGGTACTGGACCCCGTACAGCTTCTTCTCGTCGTTCTCGAAGGCGGCGACCGGGACGACGTCCGTCGACCCGGTGACCGAGAAGCCCTCGGGGGCGGCGGAGCAGGCGTCGCCGTGCGACATCCACACCGACTGGTCGGCCGGGGTGCCCTCGAAGAGGGTGGAGGACGGCTTGGTGACGGTCAGCTGCGTACGGCCGTACTCGCGGGCTCCGGTGTTGTCGACCGTGCCGCCGAGGGTGGTCGCCATCAGCTGGAAGCCGTAGCACATGCCGAAGACGGGGACGCCGGCCTCGAAGAGGGCGCGGTCGACGGTCGGGGCGCCCTCCGCGTACACGGAGGAGGGGCCGCCGGAGAGGATGATCGCCGCCGGGTTCTTGGCGAGCATCTCCTCGACCGGCATGGTGCTCGGCACGATCTCGCTGTAGACCCGGGCCTCGCGGACTCGGCGGGCGATGAGCTGGGCGTACTGCGCACCGAAATCGACGACCAGGACGGTGTCGGGGGCGGGGGTCGCTGCTGACACGGGGGCCTTCCGGCGGTTGGGCGGGGGTCTGTGTGGGTGATTCTACCGGGGTGGGGGTTGGACACCGCGCCGTCGTCTGGGGGCTGCCGCCCCCAGACCCCCGCTGTCGGCCTGAACGGCCTCGTCCTCAAACGCCGGACGGGCTGGAGGTGCCTGGGGCGGGCGTAGAAGCACCGTGACACACGTACGCGCAAGCCCGTGGCATACTGCCCCCATGCTCACGCACCCGACCTTCCTCTTTACCTATGGCAACCGGCCCGCCGGATGCCATGGTCGTGCTGCTTGAGCAACTGACAAGCGACTTCCCAGGCGCCCCGGGCCGACAAGGCCCGGGGCGTCTGGCGTTTCCGGGTTCTGCCGATCCGGGGCACCCCGTCACTTCCGACAAGGAGCCCCGTATGACCACCACTGACACCGCCGATGTGATCACCGACGCGCGTGAGCGCATCGACGCGCTCGACGACCGGATCATCGGTCTCATCCAGGAGCGGATGGCCGTGTCCGCCGTCATCCAGGAGACGCGGATCTCCTCCGGCGGGCGGCGCGTGAACCTGTCCCGGGAGATGGAGGTTCTCGGTCACTACCGGGACGCCCTGGGCAAGCCCGGCACCTCGCTCGCGATGACCTTGCTGGAGCTGTGCCGGGGCCGGATCTGAGGTCGGATGCGAGGTCGGATGTGAGTTCGGGCGCCGTCTCACCCGTCCGGCGCGTGACCGTCGTCCGCGGTCTTCGTTGGTACCGGTGTCCGTGCCAGCCAGGGGCGGGCCCGTACAAACCACGCGTGGCTCCAGGGTTGTGACCGGACGGCAGGGGACAGCAGCCCGGTCACCCCCGAGAACGGTCGGCTCCGGGGACGCCCGGAGTCGGCCGGCAAAGCTCAAGGCCAGGAAAGACAGAGCCCGGGCCAAGGTCAAAAAGTACAAGGCCGGGTCAAAAGGTTGCGTACTCGACGACCTTCGAGCACGATGCAAGAACGACCCCAAGTCCCGTAGCAGGCAACCGCATTGACGTATGACCCCTGACCGTCATTGGTCCAGACCAGGCGCACGCCCCTCGTACGCCGGGGCGCCGACCAGTGGGTACAGACCAACAATGCGGCGCAACCCCCCGGCGCCGCTCCCCCAGGCACCGGCGCTGCCCTGACGCCGGTGCTGACGGAGAAGGGCCCCGCGGCTCCGTCCCGCGGGGCCCTTTGCCATGCCCGAGCGCCCATAAGGCCTCACGGCACATGTGACCCAGCACACATAAATTTCGCGTGAGTGAAGAGCAACCATTCACAGCGATCGCATGTCACACGTTCAGAACCAGGGGTCACATCCGTGCCCCGCACCTGGACGTTCCGAGGTCGTGAGGTCTTCATGAAGCTTCGCCGAGCCATGGCCGCAGCAGCGGTGACGGCTGTCATAGCCCCGCTGGCGCTGCTGTCCGCGCCCGTCGCGTTCGCCGACGAGTCGCCCTCGGCCACGCCGAGCGAGCCGGCCGTCACGGAGACCCCCTCGCAGACGCCGAGCGACACCACGTCGGCGACACCCTCGGACCCCGCGCCCTCCGACACCGGCCTGCCGTCCGACGTACCGTCCTCCACCGCCTCGACGAGCGCGAGTGCGAGTGCGAGCCCGAGCGACTCCACCTCGGCCACCCCGTCCTCCTCCCCCTCGGTCTCCGCCGAGCCGAGCGAGGACCCGACGGACCCGGACGTCCCGTTCTGCGAGGACCTCGACGAGAACTACAGCAACGCCCGGGTGTCGGCCGACATCAAGGGACTGCCGGGCAAGATCGTCGCGGGCGACGGCTTCCACGCCTTCAAGCTGGTCGTCACCAACGACTCGACGACCGATCTCAAGGGCGTCGCCTTCTACGCCGAGGTCGAGAACTACGAGCTGGACGAGGCGAAGTTCCTCAGCCCCTACGTCGACCTGGAGTTCAAGAACCCCGAGACCGGCTCCTGGGACCGCATCGGCGACGACGAGTGGGCCGGCGACTACTTCTTCTACGTCGAGAAGCTGAAGGCCAAGGCGAGCCAGTCCGTCGACCTGCGCGTCAGCATCGACAAGCAGGCCCCCGCGGGCGACGCCTACTCCTTCGGCTCCGGCGCCTACATCGACAACGTCGACGGCCAGGACTGCATCGCCGAGGGCTGGGCACAGTACGACTTCCAGGTACTGAAGGCCGGTTCCTCGAACACCGACCCGGGTTCGGCCACGCCGAGCGACAGCGGCTCCAAGGACTCGGTCAAGAAGCCCCAGGGCAGCGTCTCCGAACTGCCGACCGGCAACCTCGCCGACACCGGCTCCAGTTCCGCCCTGCCGATGATCGGCCTGGTCGGCGGGGTCGCCGTCGTCGCCGGTGCGGGTGCGGTCTTCGCGATGCGTCGTCGTAAGGCGGGCACGGAGGCGTAAGCCTCCGGCACGAACAAGGGAAGGACCTGCACTCGGAGGGGGGTGCGGGTCCTTCTCTTTGCTCTACGGAGACTCCGGAGCGGTCTTCGGCTTTTGCTCTACAGAGCCTTCTTCGGCACCGCCGGCATCCCCAGGAACGGCAGCCGCAGCGCGCCGAACGCCTCCGCCGGGACCGCCGGTGCCTTCGGCTCGACCGGCCGCAGACGCTCGTACGCGGCGCCCTGGGCCGGACGTGGGTCCGCCTCGCCGTTGTTCGACCAGTACGACATCGCGCGCTCGGCCTGGGCGGTGATCGTGAGGGACGGGTTGACGCCCAGGTTCGCGGAGACCGCGGCGCCGTCGACGACCGAGATGCCCGGGTGGCCGTACAACCGGTGGTACGGGTCGATCACGCCCGTCTCGCGTGAGTCGCCGATCGGACAGCCACCGAGGAAGTGGGCGGTCAGCGGCATGCCCATCAGTTCGCCGACGTTGCTGCCGGCGAAGCCGTTGATCTCCGCGGCGATCGCGGACGCGCTCTCCGTCGCGGCCCTGATCTGCTTGGGGTTGGGGGCGCCGTGTCCCTGACGTGCCGTCAAAAGGCCTTTGCCCGCGCCCTTCGGCTTCAGATACGTGGTGAGGGAGTTGTCCAGGGACTGCATCACCAGGCCGATGATGGTCCGTTCCGACCACTGGCGGTTGGAGATCGAGCGCAGGACCAGGAGAGGGTGGCGGGCCGCGTGCGCCAGCCAGCCCAGAACCCTCGACGAGCCTTCCGCGTACGGGACTTGGAGGATCGACAGGCCGCCCATCGAGTTCGAGCCCTTGCCGTAGCGGACGGGTTCGATGTGGGTGTTCTCGTCGGGGTGGATCGAGGACGTGATGGCGACCCCGCGCGTGAAGTCGACCTTCGCCTCGCCCGTCGCCCTGCGGTAGCGGCGGTTGTCGGTCTGGGCGCCGACCAGCGCCTCCGAGTTGGTACGGGTCAGCTCGCCCAACCGCTCGGAGAGGTAAGGGAGTTGGCCGCCCGCCTTCATCCGGTGCAGGAGGGTCTGGGTGCCGTAGGTGCCGGCGGCCAGGACCACGCGGCGGGCTGTGTACGTACGGCCCCCGCCCTTCCTCTTCGCGTCCGTCGGGAGCGTGGCCACCGCGTAGCCGCCGCGTGAGTCGTCCGTGACGGACACGACCGTCGTCAGGGGGTGGACGACCGCGCCCGCCTTCTCGGCCAGGTAGAGGTAGTTCTCGTTGAGGGTGTTCTTCGCGCCGTGACGGCAGCCCGTCATGCACTCGCCGCACTCGGTGCACGCCTTGCGCGCGGGGCCGGCGCCGCCGAAGTAGGGGTCCGGGGCCTGCTCCCCCGGCGCCGCCTTCACCGACCCCTCCGCGTCCTCGCCGTCGCCGAAGAAGACGCCCACCGGCGCGAGGTGGAACGTGTCGCCCACGCCCATCCGCTCGGCCGCCGCCTTGAGATGGACGTCGGACGGGGTCGTCGTCGGGTTGAGCCGTACGCCGAGCATGCGCCGGGCCTGGTCGTAGTACGGGCTCAACTCCTCCTGCCAGTCCGTGATCTCGCGCCACTGGGGGTCGTCGAAGAACGGCTTGGGCGGTACGTAGAGGGTGTTGGCGTAGTTGAGGGAACCGCCGCCGACGCCCGCGCCCGCCAGGACCATGACGTTGCCCAGCAGGTGGATGCGCTGGATGCCGTACATGCCGAGGCGGGGTGCCCAGAGGTAGTTCTTCAGGTCCCAGGAGTTCCGGGGGAGCGTGTCGCGTGTGAAGCGGCGGCCCGCTTCCAGGACGCCTACGTTGTAGCCCTTTTCCGTGAGGCGCAGGGCGGTTACCGAGCCGCCGAAGCCGGAGCCGACGACTAGGACGTCGTAGTCGTAACCGTCCTGCGACACGATTTCTCCTCGTTGAGTGTTGTGTGCGGGCCGTCTGTGGCTGGTCGCGCAGTTCCCCGCGCCCCTAGGTGGGTTACCGCAGCCGGAATGCCTTCATCACGCGCAGGCTGCGGGTCATGAACTGGGCGTACTTCTCGTCGGTCATGCCCAGTGCCGGGGCCATCGGCAGCAGGCGCTGCTGGGCGACCGTCTGGGCCTCGGTGTACTTGAGGATGCCCTCGGAGCCGTGGCGGCGGCCGAGGCCGGAGTCCTTCATGCCGCCCATGGGCGACTGGACGCTGCCGTACGCGGACGCGTAGCCCTCGTTCACGTTGACCGTGCCGCAACGGACGCGGGCGGCGACGGCGCGGCCACGGGCGCCGTTCTTCGTCCACACCGAGGAATTCAGGCCGTACGGCGTGGAGTTGGCGAGGGCCACCGCCTCGTCGTCCGTCTTGAAGCGGTAGATGGAGACGACCGGGCCGAAGGTCTCCTCCGAGCAGACGGCCATCGGGGTCTCGACGCCGTCGAGGATGGTCGGCTCGTAGAAGTACGGGCCGATGTCCGGGCGGGCCGTGCCGCCCGCGAGGACCTTCGCGCCCTTGGCGACCGCCTCGTCGACGTGCTTCGTGACCGTCTCCAGCTGGCGGTCGCCGACCAGCGAGCCCATGTCGGCGCCGTACGCGAGGGACTTGCCGAGCCGCATCGCCTTCGTACGGGCGACGAAACGCTCGACGAACGCGTCGGCGATCGACTCGTGGACGTACAACCGCTCGATGGAGATGCAGAGTTGGCCGGCGGAGGAGAAGCAGGCCCGGACCGCGCCCGCCGCCGCCTTCTCGATGTCGGCGTCCTCCAGGACCAGCATGGCGTTCTTGCCGCCGAGTTCGAGCGAGACGCCGACCAGTCGCGCGGCGGCGCCCTGCGCGACCTCGCGGCCGGTGCGGGTGGAGCCGGTGAAGGAGACGTAGTCGGCGTGCTTGACGACCTCGGGGCCGACGACCGGGCCCTCGCCGAGGACGACCTGGAAGACATCGGCGGGCAGCCCGGCCTCGATGAGGATGTCCCTGGCCCAGAGGGCCGTGAGGCAGGTCTCCGTGTCGGGCTTCATCACGACCGCGTTGCCCGCGACGAAGGCGGGGATCGCGTCGCCGACGGACAGTTCCAGCGGGTAGTTCCAGGGGGCGATCTGGCCGACCACCCCGCGCGGGTGGCGCAGTTCGGTGACCTTGGTCAAGGTCGGCATCGCGCCCGCGTGCCGCTTCGGCTTCAGATAGCGGGGGGCCATGCGGCCGTAGTGGCGGGCGGCCACGGCGACGGCCTGGACCTCCTCGTGGGCGTGCAGGCGGGCCTTGCCGGTCTCCAGCTGGATGAGGTCGAGGACCTCGGCCTGGCGGGCCAGCACCAGGTCGTGGAAGCGGAGCAGCACGGCGGCGCGCTGCCGTACCGGGGTCTGCTCCCAGACGGCCTGCGCGGCGCGGGCCCGCTCGTACGCCTTCTCCACGTCCTCGGGGGTCGACTCGGGCAGGTCGGCCAGCTTCTCACCGGTGAACGGGGAGTGGTTGGCGGTGCGGCCGGAGCCGACGACCCCCTTGGTGAGCTGGGCGACCAGCTCGGGCGTGACCACGTCCGCGGCGGTGCGGGCGCCTGTGGGCGCGGGGGCCAGGGGGTTCGTACCGGTGGGGGCGTCGGTGCCGGGCTTTACCGGGGCCTGCGAGTCCGTCATGAGCCGCAGGGTATGACGGACTCGCAGGCTTTGGGTACCCATGGGTAACCCGGATTCACTGTCTCCGCACAAGCCGCCAGTGACCACTGGCAACGAATCCGCTGATCAGGGCGTTGGGCGCGACCTGAAGTCACTGCTTCTCGATTTCGAGCTGGTCGCGCGCCCCCTTGAAGACCTCGGTGCCCCGCTTCTCGTCCGGTGTCCCCTTGGGCATGTCGACGCGCAGCTCGTACAGCCGGCCGTCGTCGGTCAGGATCTCCACCTGCATGACCCGGACGAGCCTGCCCTCCGTGTCGTACGTGGTGTCGGCCTGGACGGACTTGTAGCCGTCGACGGTCGTGTTGGTGTACTGGGTGCTCGACTGGCCGTATCCCGCCCAGATCTCGGCGGCGTGCTGCGCCTGGCCCATGGGCGAGCGGGGCGCCCTGTCCCACAGGGTGAGGCGGACCTGGATGACCTCGTCGTTGTCGTAGATCGCCATCCGGGGCTGGTCGTCGGCGTCGCCCTGCTCGTGGAAGCGGACGTACTGGCGGGGCAGGGCGAGCACCGCCCTCAGGTCTTTCTCCTCGTGCGCCAGCCAGCTGCCGAGGGTGGGGAGGGCCTCGGTCGGCGCGGGGACGGAGGTCGGTACGGAAGGGGGTGCGGCGGACGGGGGTGCGGCGGACGGGGTGCCGGGCGCCCCCGCGACCGCCGCGTCCTCGCCGTTGGTCTCGATGATCGTGCCCTCGAACAGCATGCCCACGCCCACGAGAACGACGGCACCGGCCAGCACCGCGAGGGCCACCCGCAGCCGACGCCGGCGCCGCCCGGGCTTCGGGGCGGGCAACGAGGTGGCTCGGGTCTCGGGGGAGGGCTCGGGTACGGGTGTGCCAGGAACCGGTGTGGCGGCAACCGGCTTCTCGGGCTCGGGCTCGGACTCGGCTGAAGCGCTGTCCCCCCGCAACCGCACCGTTCCGGCGTCGTCCGCGAACTCCCTTATCCCGGACGGCTCCTGAGCCACCGTCAACTCCCCGCGCTCCGGCGCCTTCGGCAGCGGCCAGCCCTTCGCCACCGCCTCCAGGGCCGCCGTGACCTCGTCCGCGTCGGGGCGCTCGGCGGGGTCCTTCACCAGCAGCCGTACGAGCAACGGGCCGAGCGGGCCCGCCTGTTGGGGCTGTGGTGTCTCGGCGGCGAGGATCGCGGCGAGCGTGGACTCCAGGGTCGTACGGCGGAAGGGCGACCAGCCCTCGACGGCCGCGTAGAGGAGCACGCCGAGCGACCACAGGTCGGAGGCCGGGCCCGCGCCCCGGCCCGACATGCGCTCGGGGGCGATGAACTCGAGGGAGCCGACGAACTCGCCGCTCATCGTGAGGGATTCCTCGCCCATGATGTGGGCGATGCCGAAGTCGGTGAGGACGACCCGGCCGTGCCGTCCGAGCAGGACGTTGGCGGGTTTCACGTCCCGGTGGACGATCCCCACGGAGTGCGCGGCGCGCAGCGCGCCGACCACGGCGAGGCCGATGCGCGCGGACTCGGCGGGCTCGATGGCACCGCGCTGGAGCACCTCGTGCAGGGACTCGCCGCGCACCAACTCCATGACGATCCAGGGGAGTCCGTCCTCGACGACGACATCGTGGACGGAGACGGCGGAGGGATGGTCGACGCGCGCGGCGGCCCGTGCCTCCCGGTGGAGGCGGTGGGCGATCCGCTGATGGGCGGCGTCCTGCGGGTCCCCGGGCAGCCTGGGCTGCTTGACGGCGACCTCGCGCTCGACCAGCTCGTCCTGGGCTCGCCACACGGTGCCCATGCCGCCGGAGCCGATGCGCTCGGTCAGCCGGTACCGGCCACCGACCAGCCGCCCCTCGTCGCCCTTGGTCCCCCGGCCCGTACCCCTGTCCCCTCCGCCGTCCCCGTCATCGCTCATGCCCCATCCCTACCCTGCGGGGGTGACGCTTGTCGACGCCGGTTCAGGGCGTCCGTCGTACGGCGGGGCAGTGCCGTACGTCCGACCGTCGCCGCCAGTTTGCGCAGCCGGCGCCAGTCCATGGGTGGCGTCGGCGCGGGAACGCCGGGCCGGTTCCGGGGGACGCGGACGCGCAGGGCGCCCGGTTCGACGCGGCAGCGGACGGGGGTGGGCAGGACGAGGGCCTCGCCGTCGAGGCCGACCTCGATCTCGGGCAGGTCGGCCTCGACGACGACCTCGTGGGCGGTGACGACGGTCATGCCGGTGGCGTACCGGCCGAGGAGCAGTTCGGCGGCCTGGGCGGCGTCCTCGACCTTGATGCCGAGCACGCCGAGGACACCGGCGTCCAGGCGCTCACGGCGGCCGAGGCCGGCCAGGTCGTCCATGCGGTAGCGGTTGTTGCTGACGAGCAGGGCCTGCGGTGCGTGGACGGTGGTCTCGCCGTCGCGCGTGTCCGCCTGGGGGTACGCCCGTGCGGTCAGTGTCGCGCCGCGCTCGAAGGTGAGCAGCTCGGGCAGCAGGCCCAGGGTGGTGCCGACCTTGTCGTCGCGGTAGGCGGGGCTCTGCACGATCGAGGCGTACGCGCCGAAGGAGGCGTTGTTGACGAAGGGGCGGCTGTCCGCCGTACCGTCCACGTGGGTGTCGAGGAAGCCGAGGTCCACGCGCAGCTCCACCCCACCCGCGTCCGTGAGGGCGTCGAGGCACGTCGCCGGGTCGTCGCGGTCGAGGCCGAGGTCCATGGCGAAGTGGTTGCGCGTACCGGCGGACACGACCAGGAACGGCAGGTCGTGTTCGGCGGCGACGCCCGCGACGAGGGCCTGGGTCCCGTCGCCGCCGGCCACTCCGAGCAGATCCGCGCCGGCCGCGACCGCCGCCCGGGCCAGGGCGACGACGTCCTCGGGCTCGGGTTTGTCGGGGTCGAGCAGATGGACGCGGGCGCCGAGCCGCTCGGCCTTCTCGCGCAGCCGGAAACTCTCGACCTTGCCGCCGCCGGAGCGCGGGTTCATGAGGAGGAAGGGCCGGCCGGGCGCCGGCACCTCGTACTCGCGGACCGGCACGACATGGGATCTGGTGCTGCTCAGCGCGAATTTCCCGGCCCACAGGGCGACACACCACAGGACGAGGGAGCCGAGCGCGGGCCCCAGCAGATTGGCCGCGGCGAAGAGGGCGACGACAGCGATCGGGGTGGCGACGGCGAGCACCGCCCCCACGGCCCGTACGAGGCCGCGCCGGGCGAGCGCCCACCACAGGCCGGAGGCGGTGAGCACGGCCCCGCCGACGCCGACCGCCGCGAGCAGCAGGCTGCCCATGCCCGCGTATCCGATCGGCAGCAGCACCGCCAGCCCGGCGGCCCCGAGCGCCCCGCGCGCCGCCCAGCGCTGCCGGGCATGCGCACGCCCGAACAGCTCGATGCCCACGCCGGTACCCATGTCCATGTCGACGTTTTAGCAGAGTTCGTAAGCCGCCCATACTCAGGCCCCCGCCGAGCGGGATGATCACGGCGGACTTTCCTTGAAGACACGATCGGGTCACGGTATCTTCACGAGTCAGCCGCCGCACATATCCGAAAACGGCGCACGCATTCGCACTTCACCCTCCACATTTCGCCCTTCGTATTTGGCCCCTCGCACTTTTGGAGAACGTGACGATGACCGTGCCCGAAACGGATGCCCCGAGACAGCACGAAACGCATGGAACGGACGAAATAGAGATAAGACACTACGTCTCGCGGGCCGAACTTCGCGGTACCCGGGTGCGATTGGCCGGATATGCCTATCTGCACCGGGTGGAGACCCATGACGTCACCACCGAACTCGTCGTGCGCGAAAGGGAGACGGGAACGGAGTACCGGCTGCCCGTCACCCACACCGCGTCCCCGCACCTCGGCGCCGACGAGGACGAGGGCAGATTCGCTTACGAGAAGGCCGGGTTCGAGGCCGCCTTCGACATCGACACCCTCGCCGACGGCTCGCCCCTCGACGACGGGCTGTGGGACATCTCGCTGGCCGTCGGCGCCCAGGGGCTCATGCGCGAGGTGCGCATAGGCAGCAGACGGGCCGACCGGCTGGCGGGCCGTCCCGACGTACGGATCACGGAGACCGTACGAGGTCGGCGTGCCGTGACCCTCTACACGACCGTCCCGTACGGCAACTACACGATCGACCTCGGCGAGCGGAAGCACCCGGTGCTGAAGCGGCTCACCTTCGGGGCCGTCCGCTGGCACGCCGGCCGTCCCACCGAGCTGCTGGTCACCGGCCGCTGCACCCTCGGCGCGTATCCGCGCGGGGCGCTGACCGTGCACCTCACCAACGAGGACGAGCCGGGCGCCACGGCCGTCTTTCCCGCCGTACGCCCCCCGCACGGCGAGCAGTTCACCGTGCACATACCCGTCCCCGAGCTGGCGCCCGGCGTGTGGAACGGTGAACTCCGGCTCGGGGAAAGAGTGTTGCCGCTGCCGCAGCCGCCGAAGAAACTGGGTGCGGCCAAGTGGTGGCGGCGAAGCGGACTCTGGTACGCGAAGCCGGTTTTCCGGCCGGAGGGCGGATTCGCGCTGCGCGTGGGGAGCACCGGGAAAGCGGGACTTCTCAGGGCGGCTCCCGGTCTCCTGAATCGCCACTTCCTTCGCTAATCGACGAACGTGTCCAGGGCGACGTCGAAATACTCCTTCGCCTCCCGCACCTTGCCGACGGGCGCCGACACCCATACGTCGTACATCCGCCCGCCCTCCTCCCAGCACAGGTCGTAGGTGTGGCGCGGTCCCTCGGTCGTGCTGAAGCCGTTCCAGGTGAACTCCCAGAGTGCGGCGGCCTGTTGACCATGCACGGTCTCGGTGACCCGTCCGTCGCGGTAACCGGGGTTCGAGGAGGGCCCGTTGGCGTCCGCCCGCTGCATCACCCCGAGCGGGCCGCCCGGTTGGGGGTCGACGACCCTGATCCCGAGGCGGAAGGTCTCTCCCGGTGACAGATAGAAGACCCGGTCCTTCTGCTCGGTCCGCGTGAAACCGTCCGGCACGGCGAGGGAGAAGCCGCGTGGGTCGTGGGCGAGGCGGTAGCCGGAGGGAGCGGTCCGGGCGGAAGGACTGCTGGAAGGAGAGGGAGAGGGAGAGGGCCCGATCGTGCTGGGCGACACCTCCGTCGCCCCCGACACCGTCGCCGTGCTCCCCGGCCTCCCACCCCCGCCGTCCTCCGAGTTCATCAGCAGCGCCGCCGCGGACACCCCTGCCCCGGCCAGCGCCGCGACCAGCACCGCGGCGATGAGCACGGCCCGCCCGGAGGGCCGCGACGCCTGATCCGCCGTACGAGAAGAAGAGGTACGAGGGGATGGGGTACGCGATGAAGGGCGACGCAGGGAGAGGGTGCGAGGTGACGGCGTCGGCGCCGGTTTCCCGCCGGAGTCCTCGCCCCGCCGGTCCTGGTGCCGGGCCGGTGAGTACCCGGCCGACAGCTTCGGCGTACGCCCGGTCGCCCGGAACGCCCGCAGCATCCGTTCCGCCTGTGCCGCGTCGAGCCGCCGCTCGGGATCGCGCTCCAGGAGCCCCCGTACGACGGGCAGGAGCGGCGCGGCCTGGGCCGGTGGCCGTACCTCGTCGATCACGACGGCGTGCAGGATGCCGCCCAACGAGTCGCGCCGGAACGGCGATTCACCGCTCAGCGCCGTACAGATCAGCGCACCGAGCGACCACAGGTCGGACTCCGGCCCGGTCCTGGTCCCGGACATCCGCTCGGGCGCGGTGTACTCGGGCGAGCCGACGAAGGAGCCGCTCTCGGTGAGGGTGGTCGCGCCCGCGACCTGGGCGATCCCGAAGTCGGTGAGGACGATCCGGTCGGTGCCGTCCTCCAGGAGGACGTTCGCGGGCTTGATGTCCCGGTGCAGGACACCGGCGGCATGGGCCGCGCCCAGGGCGCCGAGCAGGGCGATGCCGATCCGGGCGGCCTCGTCGGCGTCGACGGGGCCGCCCCCGGAGATCCGGTCGGCGAGCGAGCCACCGTCGATCAGCTCCATGACGATGTACGGGCGTTCGTCGTCCTCGACGACATCGTGGACGACGATGATGTGCGGATGGTGCAACTGCGCGACCGCGCGCGCCTCGCGCAGAGTACGGTCGCGCCGCAGCCGGGCCTCGTCCGCCGAGAGGGAGGTGTCCTGCGTCAGCTCCTTGACCGCGACCCGCCGTTCGAGGAGCTGGTCGGTCGCCCGCCAGACGACGCCCATGCCGCCCCGGCCGAGTCTGGCCTCCAGGCGGTACCGCCCGGCGATCACACGGAAGCTGTCCCCCTCGGTCCCCATGAGCCTCATCATGCCGCAACGGAGGACAGGACTCCGGGGCGCCGAGCGGCGGATGACCGACAACCGCCCTACCAGGCGTGCCGCTCGTGCCGCGGTGTCAGCCGGAGTTCGGGCGCCAGCCCCGCAGCACCGCCGTGAACTGCTCGCGCGCGGTCGCCCAGTCGGCCGCCGGGGAGGACATGTAGAGCAGGTACTCGGCCCCGTCGCGGCCGAGATACGCCTGCTCGATGGCCCGTCGCGGCCCCGGGAATCCTCCGTCCTTCGCCAGCGCGGTCCAGGTGAAGTCCCAGAGCGAACCCTTGCGGTCGCGGTAGACGTTCGACTCCAGGCTCACCCTCCTGTACTCGCTGAGTTTCTGGAGCTGCTGTTCCAGGTCGAGTTGGTGGAGGTAGGGGTCGTCGAAGTCGGTGTCCTCGTCGATGGCTATCCGGAGGAAGTGCTCCCCGCCGTCGGGCGAGTAGTCGATCTGCCCGTTCGCCTCCGTCCGCGTCCACCCCTGGGGCAGCGAGAGACTGAAACCGGCCGGATCGTCGACCCGCACCCAGTCCTTCGGCACGGCGCCCGGCACGGCGGAGGGCTGCCCACTCGCGCTTTCCGTAGCGGAGGGAGAGCCGGAAGGTGTGGCGGACGGCGAGGCCGAGACGGCCGAACCGGCCTTCTTCGAACCGGAGTTCCACTGGTGCAGCCCGAACGCCCCGCCCCCGCCGACGAGCACGACCAGCGCGGCGACGAGGGCGACCGTACGACCCCGGCGGCGCGGGCCGGCCGGGGCGGCGGGACCCGCCTGGGCCGGGCTGATCGGACCGAACGCCCCCTGGACCGGCGTGGCGGAGCCGACCGCCGCCCCGCCCATCCGGAAGGTCCCGACCTCCCCCTCCGCGGGCGTCCTCATCGCAGCCCCCGTATGAAGCGTCGGCACGTACTGCTCGGCCGCGCGGGGCCGTCGCCCCTCCGCCGCCTCCGCGAGCATCTGCTCGGCCTCGGCCGCGCCGGGCCGTACGGCGGGATCCTTGAGGAGCAGGGCCGTGATGACGGGCCCGAGCGGACCGGCGTACCGCAGCTCGTCGGCCTCGTCCTCGACGACCGCCTGCATGGTGGTCAGCGGGGAGGTGCGGCGGAACGGGGAGCGGCCCTCGACGGCCGTGTACAGCGTGGCGCCGAGCGCCCACAGGTCGGAGGAGGGTCCCGGGTCCTCGCCGCGCAGCCGCTCCGGGGCGAGGTAGTCGACCGAGCCGACGATCTCCCCCGTACGCGTGATGGTCGTGTCCCCCTCGACCTGGGCGATGCCGAAGTCGGTGAGCAGGACGCGGCCGTCCTGGGAGAGCAGGACGTTGCCGGGCTTGATGTCCCGGTGCAGTACGCCGGCGGCGTGTGCGGCGGTCAGCGCGCGCAGCACCCACAGGCCGACCCGTGCGGCCTCGCGCGGCTCGATCCGTCCGGCCTCCTTGACCGCGTCGGCCAGCGAGTGGCCCTCGACCAGTTCCATCACGATCCACGGCCGGCCGTCGTGGTCGAGTACGTCGTGCAGGGTGACGACGGCGGAGTGGTTGATCCGCGCCGCCGCGCGCGCCTCGGCCCGGGTGCGGGCGAGCAGGACGGCCTTCTCGCTCTCGGACACGTACAGCGCGGCCGTCAGCTCCTTGACGGCGACGGCACGGTGCAGCAGCTCGTCGTGCGCACGCCACACACGGCCCATGCCACCGCTGCCGATGACATCGACGAGCCGGTAGCGGCCCGCGAGAAGCAGGCCCTGCATCTCATTCACGTTTCCCCGCAATGGTCTTGACAGGGGCAAGACTAAGGAGCCCCCTCGCCGGAGGGAACCGCAGGGGTGCCTACGGGGACAGCACTGTGACGGTTCTGCCCGTCAGGCCTGCCCTCATGGTCAGCCGGTGAACTGATAGGTGGCCGCCGCCTGTTCGTACAGGCGCGTCACCTCGTCCCGCTCGGCCTCCGGCCCGCGCACCTGGACCACGTGGTACCGCCCGTCGACGACTATCGCGAGATTGCGTACGAACACCTCGCCGCCGGAGCTGTTCTGCCAGGTGAACTGCCCCTCGGCCATGGTCCGTCCGCCCACCTCGATGGTCCGCATCCCGCTGGACGTGGCCCAGGTCGAGTCGCGGAACGGCTGCAGCTCGTACTCCCGCTCCCGCTGGTACGCCATCGGATCGGCGCCGTACTGCTGCGTGGTGTCCCGGCCCGGTACGACGATCAGCTCGAACGAGCCGTGCGAGTACACGACTTGGCCGCGCCCGTTCTTCGCCGCCCGGTCCCACCCGTTGGCGACGGCGACCCGGAAGCCCTCGGTGTCGGTACGCACGGTGAAGCCGGCCGCGACATCGGGCCCGGTGGTCGTCTCCGTCTCGGACGAACCGGCCGACGGGGAGGCGCTGTTGCCGTTCCCGCCGCCGGGCGAGGTCTGCTCGGGCCGGGGTTCGCTGCTCGCGTCCGGGTTCCCGGCCGACTGCTCCGGCGCCGTGCTCACCTCTCCGGCCGAACCGGTCCGCTCCCCGTCCTGATCCCCGCTGCTCTTGGCCTTCGGCATGAAGAACATGGCGTACGCGATCGCCGCGGCCAGTACGAGCAGTATCAGGAGGAGCAGGTTGCGGCCCAGTCTGCGTGGCGCCCGCTGCTCCTGCCTGCCCCGCTTGTGCCGGCCGTGCGGACTGTTCGCGGGCAGCCGTGCCCGGCGCCTGCGCACCAGCTCGCCCCGGCGCCGTACGATCGGCAGCCGGCGCGGATCGGTGGGCGGCGCGGCGACGGTGTGCAGACCGGCCTCGGGCTCCGGCGCCGAGCGGACGAGGGAGCGCAGCCAGCCGTTCAGCTCCTCGAAGTCGAGCCGCTCGGTGGGGTCCTGGCGCAGCAGCGACTCCACGACGGGCCTGAGCGGGCCGCACTCCTCGGCGAAGGCGGGCGGCTCGGAGCACACCAGCTGCACCAGCTCGGCCGTCGACTCCTCGGGGTAGGGAGCGTGCCCCTGTACGGCCCTGAAGAGCAGCGCGCCGAGCGCCCACAGGTCGGTCGCGGGACCGATGGGCGGGGCCAGCTGCCAGTTCTCGTGCACGGGACCGGCCTGCTCGGGCGCCCACCGCTCGGTCACCGCCCCTACGACGGCCATCCGCGCCTGCCGTGCCCGCTCGGCGGCCAGCGGGGTCGCGGGCCCACGCCTGGGGGCACCGGCGGCGACCACGTCGTCCCAACGGCCTGGGGGCCGACCGGGGACCCGGTCGGCGGGCGGGACCTGGTCCCGGGGCGCGTCCTGGGGCGCGTCCTGGGGTGTGGCCTGCGAATGAGCGGGGGTCAGCGGCCAAGGCTGCTGGTGTTGCTGATGCTGGTGCTGCTGATGCGGAACACTGTCGGCGACCCCGCCCGTCGCGGCGCCGTTCGCCGCGGCGGGGAGTGCGCTGCGCGCCTGTCCGGTGTACCCGGGCTGACCGGGAATCCCGGTCGCGGGTGCGATGCCACCGTTCCAGGCAGCCGCCGTACGCACGCCGTAGGGGTCGGCGATCTGCCCCGGAGGCGGAGTCGCCGGGCCACGCTCCACACCGGTGCCGTGCGCACCGCCACCGGCGCCGCCCGACTCGATCGACGGCCGGGCACCGGGCAGTGCCGTACGCCCGCTCTGCTCGGCCTCCTGGACCCGGGCCGCGGCCCGCGCACCCGCCCGATACGCGGCGATCGCGCCGGCCCGCGCCGCACGAATGTCCCCGCCGGTCTCCAACGCCCGCCGCTCACCCCCGGCGGAGCCTCCGTCGCTCCCCTCGGCACCGGTCCCGGGCGCCCCGCCACCGGCCCGCGCCTCGATCGCGGCACGCCGGGCAGCCTCGGGATCCCCTCCGACATCCCCGGCGAACGTCCCACCGGGAACCCCGTAGCTCCCCCCGGCACCGGCTCCGGACACCCCACCGCCCCGCGCCTCGACAGCGGCACGCCGAGCGGCCTCGGGATTCCCTCCGGTACCCCCAGCGAACGTCCCACCGGGAACGCCGTAACCCCCGCCCGCGCCAGGACGACCGGCCCCGCCACCCGTCCGCGCCTCGATGGCGGCACGCCGGGCGGCTTCGACATCCCCGGCGGAAGGCCCGGCGAACGTCCTCCCGGAAGCCCCGTAGTTGCCGCCCCCGCCGGGGTGGCCCGAACCGCCGGGCACCCCCTGGCGCCCCGCCGCACCCGGACCACTCGCCAACGGAGCCGGCGACTGCCCGTACCCTCCGCCCCCGCCGCTGCCGCCCGCCGAACCCGACGCCGCGCCGCCACCGGCACCCGGAGCGCCAACTGCCGCGCCCCCTATGGCCTTCGCGCCCTCGTGCGCCCCAGCCGCCCCTGACGTGTCCCGGCCGGGCACCGGGTCGTACCCGCACAGCGCCTCTTCCGCCGCTCCGGCCGCCAGCCCGGTGAGCATCACGCGCCCGTCGTCGCAGACGAGCACCGTGCGCTCGGTGATGTTGCGGTGCACCCAGCCATGGGCGTGCAGCACGCGCAGTGCCATGAGGACGTCGGCGGCGACCTCGGCCGCGCGGTACGGCGTCAGCGGCTTCTCGGCGAGCAGCGACTCCAGCGACCGCGCCGGCACCAGTTCACTCACTATCCACAGCGAGCCGCCCTGGGCGAACACGTCGAAGACCTGGTCGAGCCGTGGGTGGTCGGGGATGGACGCGGCGGCCTGCGCGGCCTCGATGGCACGCCGTACGGCGGGATCGCTGGGCCGACGTGTGGCCGTGGACCGTGTGTCGGCCGCTCGCGCCCGATGCCCGTCCCGCGCCACGAACCCGTCCGGCAACCCGTCCGAGTCGAGCACCTCGGCCTCGACGACCTCGGGCAACGGCACCTGCCTGACCAGGACTTCCTGCCCGCTGTAGGTGTCCCAGGCACGCGTCTCGCGGAGTTCGAACTCGTCGGACGCAGGCAGCGGCAGGCGGTAGCGGTCGGCGAGCACCCGCCCCGCATATTCCTCCACGATGCCTCCCCCGGCCGCCCGGCTGCTCAATTCCGTTCGCCATACGTCCCGTTCTGGATGCGTACGGTCCGCAACCACTCACGATACGTGCCGGAGGCAAGTCACAAAGAGAGGATGCGAGATCTCACGGCCTCAACTCGGAACCGCGCACATCACGATTTCGGCTCGAACGTCTCCGTGAACGTCCGCCATGTCTCCTTGCGCAGCTCACTGTCCCAATTCGACGCTTTCGCCGTGTACATCAGCGCATACCCGGATTGACTGTCGACGACGAACCCCCGGTCCACCGACCGGTACGTCGTCCCGCCGTCCGCATAGGTGAACTCCCAGTCGGCCGTGTTCCAGCCGCGGTAGTTCACCTTCGCTATTCGGATCCTGTCGTACTGCGAACGCGTCATGTACTGCTCTTGGTTCTCCCAGTCCGCCACGGGATCGGACTTGGGCGTAGTGGTCCACCCGACGAGCAGTTTCTGCCCGGCGGGCCCCGCGAACCGGGCACCCGCAGCCCCTGTGGACTCGAACTTCCACCCGGCGGGCAACCCGATGGAGAACCCCTGCCCACTCGTGTAAGTGGACACACCCGTGACACCACCGGACTCGCTCGCGGTCGCACTGGGCGAGTTCGCCGTGCCCGTCCCCGTGCCCGAGCCGGTTCCCGCCTCGGCGCTCTTCGAGGCGTCGGCGCTCTGCCCGCCGTCCGCACGGGTGCCGTCGCTCTTGTCCTCCTTGGTCTCGGCGGAGGCAGAGGCGGAGGAAGTCACCTTGCCGCCACCGCTCTTCGCACCGCCGGCGGCATCGTCGTTGGAGTCGCCGCCCCCGAGCACGAGGGCCAGCACCACGCCGAGCACGATGACCGCGATGACCACCCCGATGATCACCAGCGTCCGCTTGGGCACCACATCGGTGATCGGCGCCCTGGGCACCGGCCTGGGCGGCAGATCCGGCGGCGGCACGACAGGCCACCCCGAACTCCGCCCCGCGGTACCTGCGTTGCCCGCCGGAGCCCCGGCTTCCCGAGTCTTGCCGTCCCGCGCCCCGGGCACAACGGCCCCCTGAGCAGCACCACTCTTCGCGCCCTCGCCCGCCACCCCGGCGGAAGCCGCATTCCCGGAAGCAGCACCCCCGGAGACCGAGCCGCCGGAGGCCCCACCACCGGAGGCCGAACTCCCGGAGGACGCACCCCCAGAAGCCGCGCTGCCCGAGGCCGAACTCCCGGAGGACTTGCCTCCGGAGGACACGGCACCCACACCCGCATCGGCCCCGGCCGCCACCGCGCCCCCGGACCCGGCAGTGCCGGCGGCCCCAGTGGAGTCGGCGCCCTTCGTACGAACGACCGCCCCCGCACCGGCCCCCGCCGCGACGGCCGCCGCCTTCTTCACGGACCGGAACGCCCCACGGAACCGCTCGCCGGCCTCCTCGCCCCGCTTGCCCCCGGAGCCCGAGTCGGCCGGACTGCCGCTCTCCGCGCCCTTGTCCGCCCGCTTGCCCTTGCCCGGAACGGGCGGCAACGGCACGACCTTCGTGACGTCCACCGGCTCCGGCTCGGCCTCCTTGGGCTCGGGCGCGTGGATCACCGCGTTGAGCATCGTGCGCGCACCGGCGTCGTCGAGCCGCTTGGCGGGATCCTTGGTGAGCAGGCCGTAGATCACGTCCTTCAACGGGCCCGCGTTCTTCGGCTCCTCCAGCTGCTCCGTCATCACGGCGGTCAGCGTCGCGATCGCGGACCCCTTGTCGTACGGCGGCACACCCTCGACCGACGCGTACAACAGGCCGCCGAGCGACCAGAGGTCGGCTGCCGGGCCGGGCTTGTGGCCTCGGGCCCGCTCCGGCGAGATGTAAGAGGGCGCGCCGACGAGCATGCCGGTCGAGGTGATCGACGGGTCGCCCTCGACCTGCGCGATACCGAAGTCGGTGAGGACGACCCGGCCGTCCTCGGACATCAGCACGTTCGACGGCTTCACGTCGCGGTGCAGGATGCCCTCGCGGTGCGCGGACCTGAGCACGTCGAGTATCGCGAGGCCCACCTCGGCCGCGCGCTGCGGCTCCAGCAGCCCGTCCTCACGGATGACCTCGGCGAGCGACTTGCCCTCGACGAGTTCCATGACGATCCACGGCCGGTCGTCCTCCTCGACCACGTCGAAGACGGTCACGGCGCTGTTGTTGCGGATCCGCGCGATCGCCTTGGCCTCGCGCAGCGTCCGCGTGATCAGCCGCCGCTTCTCCTCCTCATCGATGCTCCCAGGGAACCGCAGCTCCTTGACGGCGACGGTCCGGCCCAGGGTTTCGTCCTCCGCGCGCCAGACGGTGCCCATGCCGCCGCGGCCGAGGACCCCTCCCAGCCGGTACCGCCCGGCGAGGAGACGCTCGCTCTTGTCCTCACGGGATGCGCCCGCCCGCTCCGCCTCCGACATGCGTCCCCTCATGCAACCCGCCCTGACAGAACCTCCATTGTCCCTCACCCGACAACCGGCCGACGCCCAGGGTGCCCCTCGGGACGGACGGTGGCCTGTGGGAAGAGGGACCGCGTGAAGCACGCGTTCCACCGCCCCACCTGCGGTCGGTGCATCCTCTTCTTCCGAACGGCCTCCGAACGACCTCTGAATGGACACGGACACGAGCCCGGAACCCGACCTCGAACCGGCCCCGCCCGCCGCCGAGTTCGGCCTCCACACCCACTAGAACGGACGGGTGCCGGACAAAGATCCCAGTTCACGACACTCGTTCGAGTGACGCTCAGGGTTTCGAGGGCTTTGTCGTGAAACGGCGTCAGAGCGGCACGATGTCCGGCGCGCCCAGCCGTGCCGCGTCCGCCGTCAGGTCGTCCGGCTGGCGCTGCGACTCGCGCTCCGCCTCCACCCGCTTGTCGTAGTGCTGGACCTCGCGCTCGATCTGGTCCTTGTCCCAGCCGAGGACCGGGGCCATCAGCTCAGCCGCCTCACGGGCACTGCGCGTCCCCCGGTCGAACGTCTCGATCGAGATCCGGGTCCGCCGCGTCAGCACGTCGTCGAGATGCCGCGCCCCCTCGTGCGAGGCCGCGTACACGATCTCCGCCCGCAAATAGTCCTCCGCCGCCTGGAGCGGCTCACCCAGGGACGAGTCCGCGGCGATCAGATCGAGGACCTCCTGCGCCAGCGAGCCGTACCGATTCAGCAGATGCTCCACGCGCACCACGTGCAGGCCGGTGCGCGCGGCCGTTCGCGCCCGGGCGTTCCACAGCGCGCGGTAGCCCTCGGCCCCGATCAGCGGCACGTCCTCCGTCACGCACTCGGCGACGCGCTGGTCGAGCCCGTGCACCGCCGCGTCGACGGCGTCCTTCGCCATCACCCGGTACGTCGTGTACTTGCCGCCCGCCACGACCACGAGCCCCGGCACCGGATGGGCCACGGTGTGCTCGCGCGACAGTTTGCTGGTGGCGTCGGACTCGCCGGCGAGCAGGGGCCGCAGGCCCGCGTACACGCCCTGGACGTCGTCCCTGGTCAGCGGTACCGCGAGCACCGAGTTCACATGCTCAAGCAGATAGTCGATGTCGGCGCTGGAGGCCGCCGGGTGGGCCTTGTCGAGGTCCCAGTCGGTGTCCGTCGTCCCGACGATCCAGTGCCGGCCCCACGGGATCACGAACAGCACGGACTTCTCGGTGCGCAGGATCAGCCCGGTCGCCGAGTGGATCCGGTCCTTGGGGACGACCAGATGGATGCCCTTGGACGCCCGGACGTGGAACTGCCCGCGCTCGCCGACCATCCCCTGGGTGTCGTCGGTCCACACACCCGTGGCGTTGACGATCTGCCGGGCGCGGATCTCGTACTCCCCACCGCCCTCGACGTCCTGCACCCGGGCGCCGACCACCCGCTCGCCCTCCCGCAGGAAGCCGGTCACCCGCGCGCGGTTGGCGACCTTCGCGCCGTACGCGGCGGCCGTGCGCACCAGGGTGGCCACATAGCGGGCGTCGTCCATCTGCGCGTCGTAGTACTGCAACGCTCCGACCAGCGCGTCCTTCTTCAAGGCGGGCGCGACGCGCAGGGCGTGACGGCGGCTCAGATGGCGGTGCGTCGGCAGGCCCCGCCCGTGCCCGCGGGCCATCGACATCGCGTCGTAGAGCGCGACGCCCGACCCGGCGTACAGCCGCTCCCAGCCCTTGTGCTGAAGGGGGTACAGGAAGGGCACCGGCTTCACCAGATGCGGTGCGAGCCGCTCAAGCAGCAGCCCGCGTTCCTTCAACGCCTCCCGGACAAGGGCGAAGTCGAGCATCTCCAGATAGCGCAGTCCGCCGTGGATGAGCTTGCTGGACCTGCTCGATGTGCCCGACGCCCAGTCACGGGCCTCCACAAGACCCGTGGACAGACCGCGGGTCACGGCGTCGAGCGCGGTGCCCGCGCCGACCACGCCCGCGCCCACGACCAGCACATCCAGCTCACGCTCGGCCATCGCTGCCAGTGACTCGTCGCGCTGCGCCGGTCCCAGTGCCGCTGTCCTCATCGCTGCCTCCCGCTGTCGGTCGCGCCGGCCGTATCCGTACGACCGGCCGCATGTGCCCCGTCGTACGGCTGCGCCTGCCCTGATCCCCCTGCCCGAATTCTGACCGGGTTGCCCGACTTCGGCCACCACCCGCCCTCAGCCTGTGGACAACCTCCACGGAAACACCTGTGGAAACTCGCCCACCCAATCCCGCATATCGGTCATATTTACTCCTAGTCTGACATTGCGCTCGCCCGTCCAGTCCACAGGGCTTGCGCACCTGTCCCGCTTCGGCTACTGGGAAGGACGGCCCACGCATGCCCGCAGACCTCGCCGTCATCGGACTCGGACATCTCGGCCTGCCGCTGGCCCAGGCCGCCGTCGCCGCCGGCATCCCCACCCTGGGGTACAAGACCGGCCCCGAGGCGGGTTCCCTCACCGCCGCCGAACTGCGCCGGATGCTCTCCAGAGGCTTCCGGACAGCGGCCGGCCCCGCCGAACTCGGCCGCGTACGCACCGCGGTCATCTGCGCCCCCACACCGCGCGGCGCCGACGGCACCCTGGACCTCAGCCAGGTGGAAGCGGCCGCCCGCACCCTGGCGGCGCACCTGCGCCCGCACACCACGGTCATCCTGGAGTCACCGGTACAACCGGGCACGACGGAGGAATTCCTGCGCCCCCTCCTCGAAGAGGGCTCCGGACTGCGGGCGGGCCGCGACTTCCACCTCGCCTACTCCCCCAGCCGCGTCGACCCCGGCAACCGCGACTTCACGCCCGCCAACACCCCCAAGGTCATCGGCGGCCTCACCCCCGCCTGCACCGAGTCGGCCGCCGCGTTCTACAACCGGCTCACCGACAAGGTCGTACGCGCGCGTGGACCCCGTGAAGCGGAAACAGTCCAACTCCTGGAGACCAACTTCCGCCACGTCAACATCGCCCTCGTCAACGAGATGGCCGTCCTCTGCAACGACCTGGGCGTCGACCTCTGGGACGTCATCCGCTGCGCGGAGACCAAGCCGTTCGGCTTCCAGGCCTTCCGCCCCGGCCCGGGCGTGGGCGGCCACGCGGTCCCCCAGGACCTCCGGGGCCACACCGGCCGCACCCTGCGCATGGTGGAACTCGCCCAGCAGGTCAACAACCACATGCCCCAGTACGTCATCCAGCGCGCGGCCACGCTCCTGAACGAGCACGGCAAGTCGGCCCGAGGCGCCCGCGTACTTCTCCTGGGCGTCACCTACAAGCCCGACCTCGCCGACCAACAGGGCTCCCCCGCCCAGGAGATCGCGATCCGCCTGATGGAACTGGGCGCCTCCGTCAGCTACCACGACCCCCACGTCCCGTCCTGGAGCGTCCTGAACCGCCCCCTCCCGCGCGCGGACTCCTTCTACGAGGCGGCGGCCGACGCCGACCTGACGATCCTCCTCCAGCAGCACCGCACGTACGACCTCCAGGGCCTGTCGGTGAAGGCACAGTTGCTGCTGGACACGCGGGGGGCTACGCCTACGGGGGCGGCGCATCGGTTGTGAAGGGGGGCGCGTGCTAGTGGCTGAGCCTCCGGGACTGGTGGCGTGGGGGGCGCTTGCGTCGGTAGCGTACGGAGTGGAGGCCGCCGCAGGGGTCACTGCGGCGGGCTTGAACGGAGTGTCCACCCCTAGTTCTCGTGGGGGTGGCCGCTCACTTTCCGTACGTCCACAGGAGGCACCTCCTGCGGCACCAGGCCGCCCGACGGCGAATCCGGTACCGTACAAAAAGGTGGAGCCCACCGCAGCGGGAACTGCGGCAGGCTCCTGAACGGATCACGGGTGTCCGCCCCTAATTTCCGTAGGGGCGGCCGCTCACCGTCCGTAAATCCACAAGACGCACCTCCTCCGGAACTTGACCGCCCGAAGACGAATCCGATCCCAGCGGGTGGGCTTGCGGTGGCGACCCATGGGCGCCCCCTTCCGCGACGCCGCCCATAGGCCCGGTAGGCGGTTTGCTGGAACTCGGGCCGGGCCCCGACGGGCGGGGGTCCGGAACCATGTCCCTGGAAGGGGGCGCTCCAGGAAACTGAGGCGCCGACACACACGCTAGCGGCCTCGCGGCCCTTGATCGGCCCGCATTCGCCCTGAAAGCAACCGTGCGCCCCCCTCCCGCAAAACACGCCCCACCAGGCCCACTTGAGCGCGCGAAAGGGGGCTGGTCACCTCAGCAGGTGACCGGCCCCCTTCTCGGGTCCTGAATCGCGTCGGACGGACTACCGCTGATGCACCGAGTCCGCCACCGCGACCTCCACCCGCTGGAACTCCTTGAGGTCGCTGTACCCAGTCGTGGCCATAGCCCGCCGCAACGCGCCGAAGAAGTTCATCGAGCCGTCCGGGATGTGCGACGGGCCCGCGAGGACCTCCTCGATCGTGCCGACCGTGCCGAGGTCGACCTTCTTGCCGCGCGGCAGCTCCTCGTTCACCGCCTCCATGCCCCAGTGGTGGCCCTTGCCGGGCGCGTCCGTGGCGCGGGCCAGCGGGGAACCCATCATGACCGCGTCGGCGCCGCAGGCGATCGCCTTGGGGAGGTCGCCGGACCAGCCGACACCGCCGTCGGCGATCACGTGCACGTACCGGCCGCCGGACTCGTCCATGTAGTCGCGGCGGGCGGCGGCCACATCGGCGACCGCGGTGGCCATCGGGACGCGAATGCCCAGGACGTTGCGCGTGGTGTGCGCGGCGCCGCCGCCGAAGCCGACCAGCACACCGGCCGCGCCGGTGCGCATCAGGTGCAGGGCCGCGGTGTACGTGGCGCAGCCGCCGACGATCACCGGGACGTCCAGTTCGTAGATGAACTGCTTCAGGTTCAGCGGCTCGGCGGCACCGGAGACGTGCTCCGCGGAGACCGTCGTACCGCGGATGACGAAGATGTCCACGCCCGCGTCGACGACGGCCTTGGAGAACTGGGCCGTGCGCTGCGGGGAGAGCGCAGCGGCGGTGACCACGCCCGAGTCGCGCACCTCCTTGATGCGCGCGCCGATCAGCTCCTCCTTGATGGGGGCCGCGTAGATCTCCTGGAGGCGGCGTGTCGCGTTGTCCACGTCCAGCTCGGCGATCTCGTCGAGCAGCGGCTGCGGGTCCTCGTACCGCGTCCAGAGGCCTTCCAGGTTCAGGACGCCGAGGCCGCCCAGCTCGCCGATACGGATCGCGGTGGCCGGGGAGACGACCGAGTCCATGGGAGCCGCCAGGAAGGGCAGCTCGAAGCGGTAGGCGTCGATCTGCCAGGCGATCGAGACCTCCTTCGGGTCGCGCGTACGACGGCTCGGGACGACGGCGATGTCGTCGAAGGCGTACGCCCTACGGCCGCGCTTGCCGCGCCCGATCTCGATCTCAGTCACGTGTGTGGCCTTTCCATCCTTGGTTCTGCGCCTCCCAGTATCCCCGACGGGCACGACAAGGGCGGTCCCGGAGTACCTCCGGGACCGCCCTTCGCCCGCCTGGTTACCGCTCGCGCCTACTTGCGGCTGTAGTTGGGCGCCTCGACCGTCATCTGGATGTCGTGCGGGTGGCTCTCCTTGAGGCCCGCCGACGTGATGCGCACGAAGCGGCCCTTGGTCTCCATCTCGGAGACGGTGGCCGCGCCGACGTAGCCCATCGTCTGGCGCAGGCCGCCGACGAGCTGGTGCAGTACGGCGGCCAGCGGGCCGCGGTAGGGCACCTGGCCCTCGATGCCCTCGGGGACGAGCTTGTCGTCGGAGCCGACGTCGGCCTGGAAGTAGCGGTCCTTGGAGTACGACTTCGCCTGGCCGCGCGACTGCATGGCGCCCAGCGAGCCCATTCCGCGGTACGACTTGAACTGCTTGCCGTTGATGAACATCAGCTCACCCGGGGACTCCTCGCAGCCCGCCAGCAGGCTGCCGAGCATCACGGAGTCGGCGCCGGCGGCGAGCGCCTTGCCGATGTCGCCGGAGTACTGCAGGCCACCGTCGCCGATGACGGGGATTCCGGCGGCGCGGGCCGCGAGGGCCGCCTCATAGATGGCGGTTACCTGCGGTACGCCGATGCCGGCGACCACGCGGGTCGTGCAGATGGAGCCGGGGCCGACGCCCACCTTGATGCCGTCGACGCCCGCGTCGATCAGGGCCTGGGCGCCGTCACGCGTGGCGACGTTGCCGCCGATCACGTCGACGTGGACGTTCGACTTGATCTTCGACATCCAGCTCAGGGCGTTGCTGTTGTGCCCGTGCGAGGTGTCGACGACCAGGAAGTCCACGCCCGCCGCGGCGAGCGCCTGGGCGCGCTCCAGCGCCTCGGGGCTGGCGCCGACGGCCGCGCCGACCAGGAGCCGGCCCTCGGAGTCCTTGGCGGCACCCGGGTACTTCTCGGCCTTGACGAAGTCCTTGACCGTGATCAGGCCCTTGAGGAGACCGGAGTCGTCGACCAGGGGAAGCTTCTCGATCTTGTGGCGGCGCAGCAGCTCCATGGCTTCGGTGCCGGAGATGCCGACCTTGCCGGTGACCAGCGGCATCGGCGTCATGACCTCACGGACCTGACGCGAGCGGTCGGTCTCGAAGGCCATGTCGCGGTTGGTGACGATGCCGAGCAGCTTGCCGTTGCCGTCCGTCACCGGGACGCCGCTGATGCGGAACTTGGCACAGAGCGCGTCGGCCTCGCCCAGCGTCGCGTCCGGGTTCACCGTGATCGGGTCGGTGACCATGCCGGACTCGGAGCGCTTCACGAGGTCGACCTGGTTGACCTGGTCCTCGATGGACAGGTTGCGGTGCAGCACACCGACGCCGCCCTGCCGGGCCATGGCGATCGCCATGCGGGACTCGGTCACCTTGTCCATCGCGGCGGAGAGCAGCGGGATGTTGACCCGGACGTTGCGGGAGATGCGGGACGAGGTGTCGACCGCGTTGGGCAGCACCTCGGATGCGCCCGGCAGCAGCAGCACGTCGTCGTAGGTGAGCCCGAGGGTCGCGAATTTGGCGGGCACTCCGTCGACGTTGGCAGTCATGACACCTTCCCCAAATGGCCTTGATCGGTGCGGATGTCCATGCTAACGGGAAGCACGGGTCCCGAATTCCACGGTACGAGGCACCCTCAGGCTTCGTATGTTCGTACGGAATCGACGCCCCGGCCGTTCAGCCCGCGGCCAGGACCACTGTTCCGCCGCCAGGACTACTGTTCCGCCAGCGCCCGCAAGCGGCTCAGCGCGCGATGTTGCGCGACACGCACCGCTCCGGGTGACATTCCCAACATCTGGCCCGTCTCCTCGGCGGTGAGGCCCACCGCGATGCGCAGCAGGAGCAGTTCGCGCTGGTTCTCGGGGAGGTTGGCCAGGAGTTTCTTGGCCCATTCGGCGTCGCTGCTCAGCAACGCGCGCTCCTCGGGGCCGAGGGAGTCGTCGGGGCGTTCCGGCATCTCGTCCGAGGGGACTGCCGTCGAACCCGGGTGACGCATCGCGGCACGCTGGAGGTCGGCGACCTTGTGCGCGGCGATGGCGAAGACGAACGCCTCGAACGGGCGTCCTGTGTCGCGATAGCGCGGCAGCGCGAGGAGGACGGCGACGCAGACCTCCTGCGCCAGGTCCTCCACGAAGTGCCGCGCGTCGCCCGGCAGTCGGGACAGCCGGGTGCGGCAGTAGCGCAGCGCGAGGGGGTGGACATGGGCGAGCAGGTCGTGCGTCGCCTGCTCGTCCCCGTCGACGGCGCGGTGGACGAGACCACCAATCACCCCATGGGCATAAGCCGCCTCGTCGTCGCGCATCGGACCATGGTGCCTTGGCGCCGCTCTCTCCGTGGCACCGCGTCCGTTGTTGTGCACCGAAGCGTTATGAGCAGGTGCGCCGGAACTCATATCCTGCGCCCTCCCCTTCCGCTCGACCGACTCGTCCCCGAGGAACTCCACACCTCAAGGATGCGGCATCCGCGGCGAAACGAGCAGCGGGCGTCCGGCGGGCTGTTTTGCCACCCCCGCCCACCTTGCGGTAGGCGGGGACTTCTTCACCCCCGCTGAGGCCCACTTATCGGACCAGACCCCACCGGAAACCGAGCGCCACCGCGTGCGCGCGGTCCGAGGCGCCGAGCTTCTTGAAAAGGCGCCTGGCGTGCGTCTTCACCGTGTCCTCGGAGAGGAACAGCTCGCGTCCGATCTCCGCGTTCGACCGGCCGTGGCTCATGCCCTCCAGGACCTGGATCTCGCGCGCGGTGAGCGTGGGCGCGGCGCCCATCTCGGCCGAGCGCAGCCGGCGCGGCGCGAGCCGCCACGTCGGGTCGGCCAGCGCCTGCGTCACCGTGGCCCGCAGTTCGGCGCGCGAGGCGTCCTTGTGCAGATAGCCGCGGGCACCGGCGGCGACGGCGAGCGCCACGCCGTCCAGGTCCTCGGCGACGGTGAGCATGATGATGCGTGCTCCGGGGTCCGCGGACAGCAGCCGCCGGACCGTCTCGACGCCGCCCAGACCGGGCATGCGTACGTCCATCAGAATCAGGTCCGAACGGTCGGCACCCCAGCGGCGGAGGACTTCCTCGCCGTTGGCCGCCGTGGTCACGCGCTCGACACCGGGCACGGTCGCGACCGCGCGGCGGAGCGCCTCTCGGGCAAGCGGGGAGTCGTCGCAGACGAGGACGGATGTCATGGCCGCCCTCCGCAGCTGATGCGCGTCACCTTGAGCCTCCAGGCTGGTACTAATCGTCACCTGTGCGGTTGACGCTCGACCGATTTTCCCGGCAGTGGGTACTGCCGCCCGTCCGAGCGCTTGTTCCTCCAACCGCCTCCGCACTCTCAACGATGGTCACTCGAAAGAGTTACGGGGCTGTGTGTCGTCTTCGGCACTCTACGTGAGGGCGTGGACACGGTGCAGACATGCACAACAGACCCTCAACGTTTCATCACAACCTATGCCCCATTCAGACTGTTTTCTTCCCATTTGTTGGTGTCTGAGGCTAGATTCGCAATGAGTCATATTTTCATCTCCTTAGATCGTAGTTGTACGGTCAGAGGCACAACCTCAGCCCAGAACGGCAACAAGGGGACACGTAATGGCAGATTTCTCCCGCCTTCCCGGTCCGAACGCGGACCTCTGGGACTGGCAGCTCCTCGCGGCCTGCCGCGGGGTCGACAGCTCGCTCTTCTTCCACCCGGAGGGAGAGCGCGGTGCGGCACGGAGCGCTCGTGAGAACTCGGCCAAGGAGGTCTGCATGAGATGCCCGGTCCGCGCGCAGTGCGCGGCGCACGCGCTGGCGGTGCGCGAGCCGTACGGCGTGTGGGGCGGATTGACCGAGGACGAACGCGAAGAGCTGATGGGGCGCGCCCGCAACCGACTGGTGGCAGCGTCGGCCGGTGGCGGGGACCTCGGCTCGAACAACTGAAGGAACGTTTCTTCCGAGGCCAGGGGCCAGCTCGGTCCCGCCTCACCTCAAGCCCGCGTCGCCGCCCGCGCCAGCTCGTCCAGCGTCGCCGCCACCGCCGGCACCTTCGCCAGGTCGGACAGGGTCAGCGCGACGATCTCCCGCCGTACCGCCGGTTCCAGCGCCACCGCACGCGCACCCCGCGGCCGTACGGAGTCGATGGCGAGCTGGGGCAGAACGGCCACGCCCAGGCCCGCGCCGACCAGGCCGACCACCGCCGGGTAGTCGTCGGTCGCGAAGTCGATGCGCGGGGTGAAGCCGGCGCTCTCGCACGCCTCGACCAGCTGACCCCGGCAGCGCGGGCAGCCGGCGATCCACGGTTCGGCGGCGAGTTCGCCGAGGGCGACCGACTCGGCACGGGACAGCCGGTGCCCTTCGGGTACGAGGCCGACGAGCCGGTCGGTGAGCAGCGGGCGGACCACCAGGTCGTCCCACTCACCGGCGCCCGCCGCGCCCTCGTACCGGAAGGCGAGGGCCACGTCGCAGTCGCCCTCGCGCAGCAGTTCGACGGAGTGCGGGGGTTCGGCCTCCTCCAGGGAGACCCGGGTGCCGGGGTGGGCGGCGCGCAGGGCGGCGAGGGCCGTCGGTACGAGGGTGGAGCTGCCGCTGGGGAAGGAGACCAGCCGGACCCGCCCGGCGCGCAGTCCGGCGATCGCGGCGACCTCCTCCTCCGCCGCCGTGAGGCCCGAGAGGATGCCGGCCGCGTGTCGCACCAGGGCCTCGCCCGCCTGGGTCAGGCGCATCTCGCGGCCGTTGCGGACGAGCAGCGGGGTGCCGACCGAGGCTTCCAGGGCCTTCATCTGCTGGCTCACGGCGGGCTGGGTGCAGCCCAGTTCACGGCCCGCCGCCGAGAAGGAGCCGGTGGTGGCCACGGCGCGCAGGACACGGAGGTGACGGGCTTCGATCATTTTTCGATCATAAGTGATTCTTGGGTATGAGGGTGAATAATGCGTCGACGCTTTGGGCAAGTCTGATTTAGCGTGGGGTCATGGATGTCGGGGCGGATACGGGGGCGAGTGCCGTGATGAAGGTGTTGTCGGTGAACGTGGGTCGTGCGCAGTCCGTGCCGTACACGGACCATCCGCAGGGCACCGGTATCGACAAGCGGCCGGTGGACGGGCCGGTGCGGGTGGCGGCGCCCGGGCTCAAGGGGATCGGCGGCAGCGGTCTGGCCGGGGACACCATCTGCTCGAAGGAGCACCACGGCGGCGACGAACAGGCGGTGTACGCGGTCGCGCGCGAGGACCTGGACGACTGGGAGCGCGAGCTGGGCCGCCCGCTGCGCGACGGGATGTTCGGCGAGAACCTCACCACGCGGGGCCTCGACGTGTCCGGCGCGCTGATCGGCGAGCGCTGGCGGATCGGGTCCGAGGTGGTCCTTGAGGTCACCAGTGGGCGTATCCCCTGTGTGACCTTCCAGGGCCATCTGGGTGAGAAACGGTGGGTGAAACGGTTCACGGAGCGGGGTGCGCCGGGCGCCTATCTGCGGGTGATCGAGCCGGGTGCGATACGGGCGGGCGACCAGGTCGAGATCGTGCACCGGCCGGAGCACGAGGTGACGGTCGCCCTGTACTTCCGGGCGCTGACGACCGAGCGGGCCCTGATGCCCCGGCTGCTCACGGCCGGTGCGGCGCTGCATTCGGAGGCGGCGGCACGGGCTCACGAATATGTGAAGAAGTACGGCTGACGCGCGGGCGCGGCACGGCTGCTGACTAGGGATTACGCCGGAGGTCCGGGCGGGGACTTCACGATCTGGAGGGAGCGTGCAGGGGGCGGACGGAAAGGGACGCGAAGAGCCCGGGTCACTAATCTTGCGCCATGACAACGGCTCTGATTACGGGATCGACCGCGGGAATCGGCGCCGCGTTCGCGCGGCGGCTGGCGGCCGACGGCCACAACCTCGTCCTGGTGGCGCGCGACGCCAAACGGCTCGGCGAGCAGGCGACCGAACTGCACGACCGGCACGGCATCGAGGCGGAGGTGCTGAGCGCCGATCTCGCGACGGACGCCGGCATCGAGGCGGTGGCCGCGCGTCTCGGCGACCGCAGGAACCCCGTCGACCTGCTGGTCAACAACGCCGGCTTCGGCAACAAGGGCCGCTATCTCGACGTGTCGATGGCGGACGAGCTGAGGATGCTGAAGGTGCACTGCGAGGCGGTGCTGCGGCTGACGAGCGCGGCGGCCGAGGCGATGCGGGAGCGCGGGCGCGGGGGTGTCGTCAATGTGGCGTCCGTCGCCGCCTTCGTGCCGCGCGGTACGTACGGGGCGTCGAAGGCGTGGGTCGTGCAGTTCACGCAGGGGGCGGCGAAGGACCTGGCGGGGAGCGGGGTGCGGCTGATGGCGCTGGCGCCCGGTTTCGTGCGTACGGAGTTCCATGAACGGGCCGGGATGGGGACGGACAACATCCCGAACTGGATGTGGCTGGACGCGGACAAGCTGGTCGCGGCGGCGCTCGCCGATCTGGCCCGGGGCAAGTCGCTGTCGATCCCGGATCCGCGTTACAAGGCGCTGATGGGCGTGGTGAAGGTGACGCCCCGCGCGCTGCTGGGCGGGATCTCGTCGAAGACGGGGCGCAAGTACGGGCCTCAGTGACGCACCTGCGGTTCTGCGTGACAGAGGTGTCGCCGTCGCTCCGGTGGGAGTATGGAGAGAGGTACCGGACCCAGGGGGGCCGGAGGCGGCGCCATGACATTCGTACAGCTGATCGATTGCAAGACCAGTCGGTTCGACGAGATGAACCAGCTGATGGACAACTGGGTCGAGCAGACCAAGGGGAAGCGGACCGCGACGCACACGCTGATCGGCAAGGATCTCTCGGACTCGACGCACTTCGTCGAGATCGTGGAGTTCCCGTCGTACGAGGAGGCGATGCGGAACTCGAACCTTCCCGAGACCGACCGGATCTTCCGCGAGATGGTCGCCCTGTGCGACGAGATGCCGACGTTCACCGATCTGGACGTCGTACGGGACGAGCAGTTGTGCGCGGACACCGCGCGGCGGTTCTTCGAGGTGATCGCCACCCGGGGTGAACTGCCCCCGCTCAACGACCTGTTCGTGGAGAACTACCACGATCACGATCCGTCCAACGAGCAGGACAACCTCGGGCTGGACGCGGCCCGGCGCGAGATGCAGATGTGGCGCGCGTCGTTCGACTTCGCGTTCACCGTCGAGGATCAGATCGCCCAGGGCGACCGGGTCTGCACGCGCTGGACATGGAACGGGACCCAGCGGGGCGAGTTCCTGGGGATCCCCAACAGCGGGAAGAATGCCTCGATGACCGGCACGACCGTCTTCCGCTTCGACCCCGACGGGAAGATCGTCGAGGGCTGGTGGCAGTACGACCGGCTGGGGCTGATGGGGCAGTTGGGGGCGCTGGAGGGCTTGGAGCAGTAGGACGTACGGGGGCATCGGACCGCCCGCGAAGGGAGAAACCCCCCGTTCCGGCCAGGAACGGGGGGTTTCTTCGTCTGCCAGTGTTCTGGCCGGTGCCTCGACTAGTGCGAGTGGCCGTGGCCGTGGCCCGCAGCCGGCTCTTCCTCTTCCTTCTTCTCGACGACCAGGGTCTCGGTCGTGAGGAGGAGGGAGGCGATCGAGGCCGCGTTCTCCAGGGCGGAGCGGGTGACCTTGACCGGGTCGATGACGCCCTGCTTGACCAGGTCGCCGTACTCGCCGGTGGCGGCGTTGAAGCCCTGGCCCTTGTCGAGCTCGGCGACCTTGGAGGTGATGACGTAACCCTCCAGGCCGGCGTTCTCGGCGATCCAGCGCAGCGGCTCGACGGCGGCCTTGCGGACGACCGCGACACCCGTCGCCTCGTCGCCGGTCTTGCCGAGGTTGCCCTCGAGGATCTTCACGGCGTGGACGAGCGCGGAGCCACCGCCGGAGACGATGCCCTCCTCGACCGCGGCGCGGGTCGCCGAGATGGCGTCCTCGAGACGGTGCTTCTTCTCCTTCAGCTCCACCTCGGTGGCGGCGCCGACCTTGATCACGCACACGCCGCCGGCCAGCTTCGCGAGGCGCTCCTGGAGCTTCTCGCGGTCCCAGTCGGAGTCCGTGTTCTCGATCTCGGCCTTGATCTGGTTGACCCGGCCGGCCACGGCGCCGGTGTCGCCACCGCCGTCGACGATGACCGTGTCGTCCTTCGAGATGGTGACGCGGCGGGCGGTGCCCAGTACGTCGATGCCGACCTGGTCGAGCTTGAGGCCGACCTCCTCGGCGATGACCTCGGCGCCGGTGAGCGC
The DNA here is from genome assembly GCF_042889145.1 of Streptomyces sp. NPDC002680. Classification (NCBI taxonomy): domain Bacteria; kingdom Bacillati; phylum Actinomycetota; class Actinomycetes; order Kitasatosporales; family Streptomycetaceae; genus Streptomyces; species Streptomyces sp. NPDC002680. Next base: position 45,208 of record NZ_JBIAQP010000023.1, on the reverse strand, counting down.
GGCCATGTCGCCGAGCATCGCCTTGCGGCGGTCACCGAAGCCGGGGGCCTTGACGGCGACCGCGTTGAAGGTGCCGCGGATCTTGTTCACGACCAGGGTCGACAGGGCTTCGCCCTCGACGTCCTCGGCGATGATCAGCAGCGGCTTGGAGGAGTTGGTCTGGATGACCTTCTCAAGCAGCGGCAGCAGGTCCTGGATGGAGGAGATCTTGCCCTGGTGGATCAGGATGTACGGGTCGTCGAGGACGGCCTCCATACGCTCCTGGTCGGACACCATGTACGGGGACAGGTAGCCCTTGTCGAAGGCCATGCCCTCGGTGAAGTCCAGCTCCAGACCGAAGGTGTTGGACTCCTCGACGGTGATGACACCGTCCTTGCCGACCTTGTCCATCGCCTCGGCGATGAGCTCGCCGACCTGCGTGTCCTGCGCGGAGAGCGCGGCCACGGCGGCGATGTCGGACTTCTCCTCGATCGGGCGGGCGGTCTCGAGGAGCTCCTCGGACACGGCCTTGACCGCCGCGTCGATGCCCTTCTTCAGGGCGGCCGGGGAGGCGCCGGCGGCGACGTTCTTCAGGCCCTCGCGGACGAGCGCCTGGGCCAGCACGGTGGCGGTGGTCGTACCGTCACCCGCGATGTCGTTGGTCTTGGTCGCCACCTCCTTCACCAGCTGGGCACCGAGGTTCTCGTACGGGTCGTCCAGCTCGACCTCACGCGCGATGGTGACACCGTCGTTGGTGATGGTGGGAGCACCGAACTTCTTGTCGATGACGACGTTGCGGCCCTTGGGGCCGATCGTCACCTTGACCGTGTCGGCAAGCTTGTTGACGCCGCGCTCAAGGGCGCGACGGGCGTCCTCGTCGAACTTCAGGATCTTCGCCATGGGAGCGGTTCAGCCCTCTCGGAAAATTGGGAGAACGAACTGCGCCCCCGGCACCCGGCTGTTGAGGTCGCGGGGGCCAGGGGCGTAGTTCACACTGCAATGCTGGTGATGCAGGCAATACCGGTGGTGCCGGTAAAACCGGGTGAATTACTTCTCTACGATCGCGAGCACGTCGCGAGCGGAGAGGACGAGGTACTCCTCGCCGTTGTACTTCACTTCGGTGCCGCCGTACTTGCTGTACAGCACGATGTCGCCGGTCTTGACGTCGAGCGGCAGGCGCTCGCCGTTCTCGAAGCGGCCCGGGCCCACGGCCAGGACGACGCCCTCCTGGGGCTTCTCCTTGGCGGTGTCCGGGATGACCAGGCCAGAGGCCGTGGTCTGCTCGGCGTCGAGCGGCTGGACCACAATGCGGTCCTCGAGCGGCTTGATGGCAACCTTGGAGCTGGTGGTCGTCACGATCCGACCTCCCCCTTCGGAGATCTCACGGGGTTAACTGTCTGAGGTGGCGACCAGGTGGATCCGTCGTCGCGGGTGCCGGACCTGCCCGTCGCTGTTGGCACTCTCCAGGGGGGAGTGCCAGACCTGAGACTATGACCGCGATTAGCACTCGGTCAAGCGGACTGCTAATTCCCTGCGTCGCGGTGCGCCGGAACGGCGACGCGGGCAGCCCTACAGATAGTCCTCCAGGCGGGCCACGCTCAGCCCCTTCTCCTGCACCTCCCTGAGCAGCCTCAGTGTCCGTTCGACCTGGGGTGGGCCCACCAGGACGATGGCGCCCGGGCGGAGGCTCGCCCCCTTGGTCCAGAGGACCAGCGCCGATACGCCGCAGTCCGCCGCCGCTCTCAGGGTCGTCGTGTCGTACGTGCCGTAGGGCGGGCGGAAGAGTCGGGGGCGGATGCCGAAGCGTTCGCGGAGTTTGTCCTGCTGGCCGCAGATCTCGGCGCGCTGGCCGGCGTACGGCAGGCCCCGCAGGGACTGGTGGTCCAGGGTGTGGTTCTGGACGTCGGCGCCGACCTCGCGCAGGCGGGCGAAGTGGGCGTAGCCCGGGCCCACGACGCTGTCCGTGAGGAACATGCTGACCGGGAGGCGCAGTTCGCGGACCAGGTCGACGAACCGGGGGTCGCGTTCGGCGCCGTCGTCGTAGGTGAGGAAGACGACCTTGTCGTGGGTCGGGATGTGGTCGACGACCGGGGGGAGGCCCGAGCCCGCCGTGCGGGGACGGGCCCTCGGGTGCGCGGGCGGGGGTGGGGGCAACGGGGCGGGCAGGCCCCAGCGACGGTAGGCGTGGGGGGCGTCGGGCGCGGAGTCGGCGGGTGCCGCCTTCTCGACCGGGCGTTCGATGGGGGCCGCGGGCCGGGCGCAGGCGGTGGCCGTCGTCGCCAGGAGTGCGGCGGCGAGTGCGGCCGCGGCCAGGGCGCGCGCGGTCACAGGTAGTCCTCCAGGCGGGCCACCGCGTACCCCTTGGCGGTGACGAGCTTCATGAAGCGGCGGACCATGTCGGGCATCGTGCCCTTCCAGTCGCCCTCGCCCCGGAAGTGGCTGAGGACGATGTCGCCGGGGTGGATGTCCCGGTCCCACTCGCGGTAGTCCCAGTGGTCGGCGAAGACCTCCTCGTTCCAGAGGGGTGGCATCTTCCTTGCGGAGGAGCGCGAACAAGGTCCTTTTAGCTCGATCGTGTGATCGTCGACTTCCAGGCTTGCGGTGTCTTGGGCCGTCCGGGTTAGCGTGGCTGTGCGATCTGGGACACGAGGTGCGGTGCCAGCGTGCGGGGCCCCTGCTCCACCAGAGGATGGTTCAGGGCCTCCCCGTCGCCTTTGGCCGTACCCACTTGGCCAGGTCGTGAGGGAACCGGCCTCCCGGGCCCGGACCACGCACAAGATGCGTGTCGCCGCCCCGGGGTCGAGTACGCCGGGGACCAGTCCGCCCAAGACCGTTCGGGGCGCGCGGCTGAACAGGCTCACCCCTGCTCGGTCCACAGGAACGGTACGTGCTTCACGCCGCACGCCGTGGCGCGCAAGCTGTCCTCGCCGTAGTTGCCGTAGGGCGGGAGGCGGGGGTGCGGTCAGGCCCCAGCGCTTGGCCGTGGCCGTGCGGGCCGCTTGTGCCCGGCCGAGTTTTCGGGCGTATGCGTCCAGGGCGCGGGCCGGGGGTGCGTGGAGGCGGAGTTCCTGGCCGGGGGCGGGGCGGGCGTTCTTCGGCGGGGCGGCGCCTTCCGCGCAGGCGGAGGCGAGGGTGGCTGCGGCGAGGGCGAGCATTCCGGCACGGGCCATTGACCTGTTTTTGTATGTTTGTCCTACTGTTCGCATGGTGCCGGATCTTCCCAGGGCGTGGCCATGGAGTACGGCCGACACCGCCGCCGGAAGCACGCCGTCCACCGGCTGGCCCACAATGAGGCGGTGAACGACCTCGCCACTCCCCTCTCCGCCTTCACCGCCCTGCTCACCCCGGCGGGCCGTGCCCTCCTCGACGAGGTGCGCGGTACCGAGCCGGCCCGTGAACTGGCCGTCGCCACCCGGCTGCGCCGCGCGCATCCCGCCGAGCTGGTCTCGGCGGCGCTCGGGCAGGAACGGCTGCGGCAGCGGGCGGTGGCGAAGTTCGGGGCCGAGGACGCCGGGCGGATGTTCTTCACGCCCAACGGGGTCGAGCAGTCGACTCGGGCGAGCGTGGCCGCGTACCGGGCGGGGCGGTTCAGGGAGTTGGGCGTGACCTCGGTCGCCGACCTGTGCTGCGGGATCGGGGGCGACGCGATCGCGCTCGCCCGGGCGGGTGTTCGTGTGCTCGCCGTGGACCGGGATCCGCTCACCGTCGCCGTCGCGCGCGCGAACGCCGAGGCGTTGGGGATCGGGGAGCTGGTGGAGGTGCGGGAGGCGGATGTCGCCGAGGTCGACGTCTCCGCCTACGACGCCTTGTTCGTCGATCCGGGGCGGCGTGGTGGGCGTGGGCGGATCTTTGATCCCGAGGCCTACTCGCCGCCGCTGTCGTGGGCCGTCGGGGCGGCCCGGAAGGCTCCGCTGGCCGCGCTGAAGATCGCTCCCGGGGTGCCGCACGAGGCGATTCCCGGTGAGGCGGGGGCCGAGTGGATCTCGGACGGCGGGGATGTGAAGGAGGCGGTGCTGTGGTTCGGGGCGGGGCCGGGGGGTGGGTCTGTGCGGGCAACTCTGCTGCCGGGGCCGCGTGTTCTGGTGGGGCGGGGGTTGCCTGATCCTGAAGTGCGTTCTGTGGGGCGGTACTTGTACGAGCCTGACGGGGCTGTTATTCGGGCGCATCTGGTGGCGGAGGTTGCCGAGGAGGTGGGTGGGGGGCTGGTCGATGCGACCATCGCCTATGTGACGGGGGATGAGTTGCGGGGTACTTCTTTTGCCTCTGCTTATGAGATCACCGATCAACTGCCGTTCGGGGTGAAGAAGTTGAAGGCGGTGCTTCGGGAGCGGGGGGTTGGGGTGTTGACGGTGAAGAAGCGGGGGTCGGCTGTTGAGCCGGAGGAGTTGCGGAAGAAGATGAGGCTTTCTGGGCCTCATTCTGCGACGGTTTTTCTTACTCGGGTGGCGGGGGCGCCGACTATGTTGATTGGGCAGCCGGTACGTTGAGTTTCGTCTGCGGGCCCGGTGGGGGCTTGTCGCGCAGTTCCCCGCGCCCCTAAGGGGCGCATTCCCTTGCCCTTGTACGTAGCAAGTTCCGTTCTCTTTCGTTCTGGGTCAGGGCTGCTGCTCTCAGGAATTCTGCTCTTGCCTCTTCCTTTCGGCCCAGGCGTTGGAGTAGGTCTCCTCTGACGCTCGGGAGCAAGTGGTAGTCGCGGAGGGTTGGGTCGGTTGTCAGGGGTTCGATGATCTGGAGGGCCTGGGCCGGGCCCTCGGACATCGATACGGCCACCGCTCGGTTCAACTCGACTACCGGGGACGGGGATCGGGCGGCCAGGGCCGTGTACAGGGCGGCGATGCGGGGCCAGTCCGTGGCGTCGCAGGAGGGGGCGTGGGCGTGGCAGGCGGCGATGGTGGCCTGGAGGGTGTACGGGCCTGGGCCTGATGTCGATGTCGTGGCGCCCGCCGCTTCCGCTCGGGCCAGGGCCGTGAAGCCTCGGGCGATCAGCATGCGGTTCCAGCGGGAGCGGTTCTGGTCCTTGAGGAGCACCGGTTCGCCTGTCGGGCCCGTGCGGGCCGCCGAGCGGGACGCCTGTAGCTCCAACAGGGCTGCCAGCGCGTGCACTTCGGGTTCCTTGGGCATCAGGCCCTCCAGTACGCGGGCCAGCCGCAGGGCGTCCTCGCAGAGGGCGGGGCGCAGCAGGTCGTCGCCCGCTGTGGCGGCGTAACCCTCGTTGAAGATCAGGTAGATGACCTCCAGGACCGAGCCGAGACGGGCCTCGCGCTGGGGGCCGTACGGGACCTCGAAGGCGACGTTCTTCGTCGCGAGGGTTCGTTTGGCGCGGACGATGCGTTGGGCGACCGTGGCCTCGGGGACGAGGAACGCGCGGGCGATCTCGGGGGTGGTGAGGCCGCCGAGCAGGCGGAGGGTGAGGGCGATACGGGCCTCGGCGGACAGCACCGGGTGGCAGGCCGTGAAGACCAGGCGGAGGAGATCGTCGTCGATGTCTTCGGGGGCGGGGGGTTCGGGGGGTGAGACCGTCGTCTCCAGGTCGCGGCCGATCTCCGTCAGCTTGCGCGCGTACGTCTCGCGGCGGCGGATCAGGTCTACCGCTCGGTTTCTGGCCGTGGTCATGAGCCAGGCGCCCGGGTTGTCGGGGACGCCGTCCCGGGGCCACTGTTCGAGGGCGGCGACCAGGGCGTCCTGGGCCAGTTCCTCGGCGATTCCTATGTCCCGGACCGTGCGGGTGACGGCCGCGATGATGCGGGGGGATTCCAGGCGGAAGACCGTCTCGATGGTTCTGCGCGGGTCCTCGGTGGGCTGTGGTGTCACAGCCCACCATCAGACACCCGTGCGGGGCTGGGGCCAAGGAGGGATCAGCCTTCGGCGATCTCCCGTACCTCGCAGGTCACCGTCCAGTACTCCTCGTGCACCTTCAGGAACCGCTTGGTCCACTCGATGGCCTCGGCCATGTCCTTGCACTGCATGACGGCGTAGCCGCCGACGATCTCCTTGGACTCCGTGAAGGGGCCGTCGGTGACGGAGATCTTGCCGTCCTGCCAGTGGACGCGCGTGCCCTGTGCTGTGGGGGTCAGGCCTGCGGTGTCGAGCATCACGCCGGCCTTGGTGATCTCCTCGATCAGTTCGCCCATGCGCTGCATCAGCTCGGGGCTGGGGCCCTCGGCGGGGGCGGTGGCCTCGTCGATCTTCACGAGAGAGAGGTAGCGGGGCATGGGGTTCCTCCTGGGGTTGTGGCGGAGCCCGGGTCCTTTCCGGGCTCTCACCACTGCGTCGAACGGGACGGGCCCGGATCGACACGGTCTCCGGAAAACCTTTCCCCCTACTTCAGAGTCGCCCACAACTCCGCCGCCTCCGGCTCCTCCGCGACCACCCGGTTGGCGTCCGACGCCGCCGTCACCACCGGCATCGTCACCGTCTTCAGGTCGTCCGCCGACAGGCCCTGGAGGCTCTGGCCCAGGCTCATCAGTTCGCTGAGGGAGTCCAGGCCGGTGTCCGTGGTCAGGCTGCCCGTCGCCACGTCGGCGACCTTGTACAGCTTGGCCGGGCTGGTCAGCAGGTTCGTCGAGGAGATCTGCTGGAGGAGGGCCTTGACCAGCTTCTGCTGGAGGCCTATTCGGCCCAGGTCGCTGCCGTCGCCTATGCCGTGCCGGGTGCGGGCCAGGGCGAGGGCCTGGGTGCCGTCGAGGTGGTGTTCGCCTGCCAGGAGGTCGAGGTGGCTGTCCTCGTCGTGGATGTCCTCGTCCGTCGTCACCGTGACGCCGCCGAGCGCGTCCACCAGGTCCGCGAAGCCGGCGAAGTCGATCTCCAGGTAGTGGTCCATGCGTACGTTCGTCATCGACTCCACCGTCTTGACCGCGCAGACCGGGCCGCCGACCGAGTACGCCGTGTTGAACATGACCCCGTACGCCTCCGCCGTCGAACTCCCGTCCGACAGGGGGCAGGACGGGCGCGTGACCAGCGTGTCGCGCGGGATGCTCACGATCGTCGCCTTCGTACGGCCCGCGTCCAGGTGGACGACCATCGCCGTGTCGGACCGCGCACCCTCGCTGCTGCCGCCGCCGAGTGCCTGGTTCCGCTTGCCGCTGCGTGAGTCCGAGCCCAGGACCAGGATGTTCAGCGCCTCGCTCGGGAGCGGTGTCGCCGAGGCGGACGCGCCCGTCGACGGCAGTGCCTGGGTCTTGGCCGGGCGGTTGTCACCGAGCGCGCTATTGATGTCGACGCTCTTGATGTTGCGGTTCAGATGCCAGTAGGCGTAGCCCCCTGCTGCCGCTGCGAGCACGAGGGTGCCGACGAGTGTGAAACCGACGGCCTTCAACCAGCGTGACGGCCGCCGGCCCGGCTGCCGGGCTGTCTGTCTCTCCGCGCCCCCGTCGTCGTCCGACGTCTGTTCCTCTTCTCCCATCACAGGGAGGAACGTACGTCCGAATTATTACGAGCGGAGGCCCGTGCCCGGCATTCTTCGGAAAATCTCACACTTCTCAGCCCGAGATCAGGCCGGGATCAGCCCAGCGTCACCGTTGGTACGGGGTTGCTCCCGCTCCATGTCCCGTTGAACCCGAAGCTCACCGAACCGCCGCTCGGCACAGTCCCGTTGTACGAGGCGTTCGCGCAGGTCACCGCCGTCCCCGACTGGGTGCAGGTGGCGTTCCAGGCCTGTGTGAGCTGCTGTCCCGCGCCGTACGTCCAGGTCACCCGCCACGACGACAGCGACCGGCCCGAGCAGGCGATCGTCACCTGGCCCGTGAAGCCGGTGTTCCACTGGTTCGGGACCGTGTACGTCGCCGTGCAGCCCTCGGTGGACGGGGTGCCGCCGAGCGACTGGGCTATCGCGTAGTACGCCGGTTTCGGGGTGAAGGTCTCCGTGTACGGGGTCGCCGCGCCGTATCCGTCGAACACGTCCGGGATCCAGGAGTCGGAGTCCGTGAAGCCCCAGACGGTCACGCCGACACACCTCGTCACGGCCACGCAGGCGTCCATGACGGCCTTGTAGTCGGCCGCCTGCTGGGTCAACTTGGCCTCTGTGGCGGGGAGTTGCATACGGATGTCCAGTTCCGTGATCGCCACGTCGACGCCCAGATCGGCGAAGCGCTGGATGTTCTGCTGGAGGGTCGAGGGGTACTGGCCGAGGATCAGGTGGGCTTGCAGACCTACTCCGTCGATCGGAACCCCGCGCTCCTTCAGGGACTTGACCAGGTTGTACAGGGCCGTGCTCTTCGCGTTGACGCCCTCGACGTTGTAGTCGTTGATGTAGAGCTTCGCCGTCGGGTCGGCCGCTCTCGCCCAGATCAGGGCCTGGGCGATGTAGTCGGTGCCGAGGTTGGTCGACCAGAGCGTGGAGCGGTACGTGCCGTCCTCGTTGAAGGGCTCGTTCACCACGTCCCAGGCTGCCAACTGGCCCTTGTAGCGCGTGACTTCGGTGGTGATGTGGTCCTGGAGGATGCTGGTGAGCTGTGCGGGGGTCCAGGTGCCGTTCGTCAGCCAGCTGGGGTTCTGGCTGTGCCAGACCAGGGTGTGGCCGCGGATCTGTTGGCTGTGGGCCTGGGCGAAGGTGACTATCTGGTCGGCCTCGGTCCAGTTGTAGGTGCCTCGGGTGGGCTCTACGGATTCCCACTTCATGGCGTTGCCGGGGGTGAGGGAGTTGAACTGGGTGCCGGCTGTGTCGCCGTAGGAGCCGGTGAGTTTGCTGCCGGTTACTGCTGTGCCGATGACTTTGCTCTTGGCTGTGGCGAGGTCTCGCAGTGGGGGGTCTTCGGCGTGTGCCGCGGTTGCCGTGCCGGCGAGGAGCAGTGCGGCGGTGAGGAGGGTTAAGGCTGTTCTGGAGGGTCTCATGCGGGGGCCTCCGAAAGTTTCGGTTGGTGTACCGATTGACTTCGGGGCAGTGTGGGGGGAGTTGTGTTGGGCGTCAATGGGTTGTGTTTCGGGTGCGGGTGCTTCGTGGCTTGTCGCGCAGTTCCCCGCGCCCCTAGGTGGGACACCGCGCCCCCAGTCAGACAGCCGGTGGCGTTGCCGTGCTGTTGCGGATCACCAGGCTTGTTGCCAGTTCCACGCGTGTCGCGCCCGGTGTGCCTTCCACGCGCCCTAGGTCCAGGACCAGCTTCGCTGCCGTTTCTGCCATTTCCATCAAGGGCTGGCGGACTGTTGTCAGTGGGGGGCCTACCCAGCGGGCGATCGGGAGGTCGTCGAAGCCTACGACGCTGAGGTCCTCCGGGATGCGTAGGCCGAGTTCGCGGGCGGCCTCGTACAGGCCCAGGGCCTGGAGGTCGTTGCCGGCGAAGACCGCAGTGGGGCGGTTCGGGGAGCGGAGGAGTTCGAGGCCGGCTCGGTAGCCCGTCTCGTGGTGGAAGTCGCCCACCTTGAGGAGGTCGGGGTCGACCGGGAGGCCCGCCGTTTCCAGGGCGGCACGGTAGCCGTCGACGCGGGCGCGGCTGCACATCATGCGGGACGGGCCGCTGATCGACGCGATGCGGGTGTGGCCGAGTTCGATCAGGTGGCGGGTGGCTGCCAGGCCGCCCTGCCAGTTGGTTGCACCTACCGAGGGCACGTCGTCGCCCGGGTCGCCCGCCGGGTCCATCACCACGAACGGGATCGAGCGGCTGGTCAGCAGCGCCCGCTGGGACTCGTCCAGGCCGGACAGGACCAGGATCACGCCGTGCGGGCGGCGGGCCGCGACCTGGTCGGCCCAGGTGCGGCCGGGAGTGAGGCGGCCCGCGCTCTCGGAGAGGACCACGCTCAGCCCCTCCTCCCGCGCCGCGTTCTCCACGCCCCGGATGACCTCCATCGCCCACGCGCTCTCCAGCTCGTGGAAGACCAGGTCGATGAGGGGTGAGCGGGTCGCCTCGGCGCGGCGGCGCCGGTAGCCGTAGGCCCGCAGCAGGTCCTCGACGCGGGTCCGGGTCGCGGGGGCGACATCGGCGCGGCCGTTGAGCACCTTCGAAACAGTCGGAGCGGAGACGCCTGCCTCGCGGGCGATCTCGGCGAGCGTCGCGGTCTGGGTGGACTGCGGTGTCGTCTGCGTTTCAGCGGGTTTCGAGGGTCTCATGGCCGCGATCGTATCCCTGCGCGACCTCTTGACGAAGACCCTGTCCCACCATAAGTTCCCGGAACATTCGAAGTACCACCCGAAAGATTCGTACAGAGACTCAGTCAGGTTTCGGTCAGAACATTCGCGAGAGGTGCTGTCATGGAGTCCAACAGAGGGCGGTCCACCGGTACCGGCGGTGCCATCGGTAACGGTGGTACGACGTTCAGTCGGCGCTGGGTGCTCGGCGCCGGTGCGTCCGCCCTGCTCACCACCGGGCTGAGCGCGTGCGGCTCGGGTGAGGGTTCGGGCGGGGGCGGGGGGACCATCACCGCGTTCGTGTACGGGGACGACGCCGTGAAGGTGCAGCAGGCGGCCGTCGACCGGTTCAACAAGTCGGCGGCGAGCAAGACGGCCAAGGGCAAGGTCAAGCTGGAGAAGATCCCGGGCTCGGACTATCTGCCCAAGCTGCGTACGGCGATGGGGTCGCCCAGTGCCCCGGACGTCTTCTTCAACTGGGGCGGCGGCTCCATCAAGGCGTACCAGGCGGCCGGGAAGATCGTCGACCTGACCGACACCATCGAGAACGACCCGGTGCTGAAGAACGGCTTCCTGCCCTCCGTACTCGCCGCCGGGGATCTCAAGGGCCGCCACTACGGCATACCGATGCGCGGGATGCAGCCGGTGATCCTCTTCTACAACAAGTCCGTCTTCGCCGAGCAGAAGCTCCAACCGCCCACCACCTGGGACGAGTTGCTCGACGTCAACACCAAGCTGAAGAAGGCGAAGATCACGCCGTTCGCCCTCGGCGGCTCCGATGTCTGGCCCGAGCTGATGTGGCTGGAGTATCTGGTCGACCGGATCGGCGGGCCCGAGGTCTTCAGGCGCATCCAGGACGGCGACGCGGAGGGCTGGGGCGATCCGGCGGTGCTGAAGGCCGCCGAGATGGTGAAGGAACTCATCGACGACGGCGCCTTCGGGTCGAAGTTCACCTCCGTCTCGTACGTCAACGGCGGTGCCCCGGCCGTCTTCGCCAAGGGCAAGGCCGCGATGCATCTGATGGGCTCGTGGGAGTACTCGACGCAGCTCGGCAAGTTCCCCGACTTCGCCAAGTCCAACCTGGGCTGGGCGGCCTTCCCGAAGATCGAGGACGGCGTCGGCGACGTCCGCAACGTCGTCGGCAACCCCACCAACTACTGGTCCATCAACCCCCGTACGCAGAACAAGGACGCGGCGATCGCGTTCCTCAAGGACTGCGCGTCCGAGGCGTACGCGAAGGATCTCGTCGCCCTCGGCGACGTACCGACCACCTCCAACGCGGCGGCCCTGCTGTCCTCCGCGCCCAACCCCGAGTACGCCAAGTTCCAGTACGACATGGTCCAGCAGGCACCCGCGTTCACGCTCTCCTGGGACCAGGCGCTCGGCGACGAGCTGGGCACCAAGATGCACACGGAGATCGGGAAGCTGTTCACGGGCAAGTCGTCGCCGAGTGAGTTCGTGTCGGCGTGCAAGGGGTTGAAGTGACGGTCGCGGTCACCGGCAAGGGCAAAGGTCGTCCCAGTGCCGTCTGGGCGCTGCCCGCGGTGCTCTTCTTCACCTTCTTCGCGATCGTCCCGATGGCCCTGGCCTTCTATCTCTCCTTCACCAAGTGGGACGGTCTCGGCGACCCGAAGCCGGTCGGGCTCGCCAACTGGCAGAAGCTGCTGGACGATCCACGCCTGACCCAGTCCCTCACCCTCACCGTCCTTCTGACGGCGGCCAGTTGGGCGTTCCAGACGGTTGTGGCGCTGCTGCTCGGGGTGTGGGCGGCGGGCCGGCAGCGGAACCGGGCGGTGCTGTCGGCGATCTTCTTCGTGCCGTTCCTGCTCTCCTCGACCGCCATCTCGGTGCTGTTCTACGCGCTGCTCGACCCGAACTTCGGCATCATCCAGAAGGACACGCTCGGCTCGTCCAGCGGGGCGTTCCTCGCGATCGTGTTCGTCGGGGGCTGGCAGTTCATCCCGTTCCACACGCTGATCTATCAGGGCGGGGCCCGGCAGATTCCCCAAGTGCTGTACCAGGCTGCGGCAATCGACGGGGCGGGGCGCTATCGGCAGTTCTTCTCGATCACGCTTCCGCAGCTGCGGCACACGATCACCACCTCCACCGTGCTGATCGTCGTCGGCTCGCTGACCTACTTCGAGACGGTGCTCATCCTGACGAAGGGCGGTCCTGGCACGGACACGGCGATCCTGCCGTATCTGATGTACGAGGCGGGCTTCAAGACGTACGACTTCGGCTACGCGAGCGCCATCGCGTCCGCCCTCGTGCTGGCCGCCACCGGACTCTCCCTGCTGCTCGTCCGGCTGACCGGTTTCGGCGGCATGCGCAGTACGCGTGAAGGGATGTGACGGAGTGTCACACGACACGCTCCCCCGCCCCGCGACGGCCGACAAGCGCCCAGAGCGACCTCAGCCGGACAGCGGCCGTCGGCGTCGGCACTGGACCAGACGCGCCAACCCCCTTGCCGGACTGGGCTCGTTCGTCTGGCTGGTGATCGTCCTCGTCCCGATCTACGCCATGCTGTCGGCCTCGCTCACCGGGCCGGACAAGGCGCTCACCGGCAACCCCCTGAAACCGCCCACCGATCCGACCCTCGACAACTACAACACGGTCCTCAACTCGGGCTTCGGGCATCTGCTGAGCAACACGGTGATCGTGGCCGTCACGGTCGTGGGCATCGTCCTCGGGCTCTGTGTCCCGCTCGCGTACGTCGCCGTGCGCACCCGTACCCGCTGGTCGGGCGCGGCCTTCCGGCTGTTCCTGCTCGGGGTGGCCATCCCGGCGCAGGCGGTCGTGGTTCCCCTCTATCTCCTGATCGCCAAACTCGACCTGTACGACAGCCTGTTGGCGGTGATCCTGCCGACGGCGGCCTTCGCGATGCCGGTCTCGGTCCTGGTCCTCACGGGCACCCTGCGGGACATCTCGGAGGACCTGTACGAGGCGATGGCCCTCGACGGCGCCTCTCCCCTGCGCATGCTGTTCCAGCTGACGATCCCGCTGGCCAAAGGCGGTATCAGCACCGTCGTGATCTACGCGGCCCTCCAGGCCTGGAACGGCTTCCTCTTCCCGCTGATCTTCACCCAGTCCGACGAACCCCGCGTCCTCACCCTCGGCCTGTTCAACTACGTGAGCCAGTTCGGCGTGAACATCCCCGCCCTGCTCGCGTCGGTCGTCCTCTCCGGCATCCCGATCTTCGCCGTCTATCTGGTGGCCCGGCGCGCGCTGATCGGCGGCCTGATGGGCGTGGGCGGCAAATGAGCGGCACCGATGACGGCGCATCCCGTCAACTCGCAGACCCTGACAGGAGTTTCATGACGACGACCGCCCCTTGGCGTGACCGGGCCCTGTCCACCGACGCCCGCGTCGCCGACCTGCTCTCCCGGATGACCCTGGAGGAGAAGACCGCCCAGCTGTACGGCGTGTGGGTGGGCGCCTCGACGGACGGCCACGGGGTCGCCCCGCACCAGCACGACATGACCGCCGACTACACGTGGGACGAGCTGATCACCCGGGGCCTGGGCCAGCTCACGCGCCCCTTCGGTACGGCCCCCGTGGACCCGGCGCTGGGCGCGCAGGCACTGGCCCGCGCCCAGCGCCGGATAGCGGAGGCGGGCCGCTTCGGCATCCCGGCGCTGGCCCACGAGGAGTGCCTGGCGGGCTTCACGGCCTGGCAGGCGACGGCGTACCCGGTCCCGCTGGCCTGGGGCGCCACCTTCCACCCCGAGCTGGTGGAGGAGATGGCGGCCCGCATCGGCCGCGACCTCGCCTCGGTCGGCGTCCACCAGGGCCTCGCTCCGGTCCTGGACGTCGTACGGGATCCGCGCTGGGGCCGGGTCGAGGAGACGATCGGCGAGGACCCGTACCTGGTGGGGACGATCGGGTCGGCGTACGTGCGGGGTCTGGAGTCGGCGGGGATCATCGCCACGCTGAAGCACTTCGCGGGGTACGCGTCCTCGGCGGGCGCCCGCAATCTCGCTCCCGTCCGGGCGGGGGTGCGGGAGTTCGCCGACGTGACACTCCCCCCGTTCGAGATGGCGCTGCGCGAGGGCGGGGCGCGTTCGGTGATGGCCGCCTACAACGAGACGGACGGTGTCCCGGCCTCCGCCGACCCGCATCTCCTCACCCAACTCCTGCGCCAGGACTGGGGGTTCACGGGCACGGTCGTCTCGGACTACTTCGGCATCGGCTTCCTGGAGACCCTGCACCGGATCGCCGGTACGCCCGCCGAGGCCGCCCATGTGGCTCTCGCCGCCGGCATCGATGTCGAGCTGCCGACGATCCGGAGCTACGGCGACGCGCTCGTGGCGGCCGTACGGGCGGGAGACGTACCGGAGTCGCTGGTGGACCGGGCGGCGCGGCGGGTGCTGGCGCAGAAGTGCGAGCTGGGGCTGCTGGACGAGGACTGGCGGCCCGAGCCGGACGGCGGGCCGATCGACCTGGACTCGGCCGGAAACCGGGCGCTGGCCAGGCGGTTGGCCGAGGAGTCGGTGGTGCTGCTCGACAACCCGGACGGGCTGCTCCCGCTCGCCCCGGACACGCGTATCGCGGTCGTCGGGCCCAGGGCGGCGGACGCGCTGGCCATGCTGGGGTGTTACTCCTTCCCCTCGCACGTTCTGCCCAGCCATCCGGAGACCCCGGTGGGGCTCGACATCCCCTCCCTCCTGGAGTCCCTGCGCGCCGAACTCCCGGACGCCAAGGTGACGTTCGCGGAGGGCTGCGACACCTCGGGGCCGGACACCGCCGGCTTCGAGGAGGCGGTGGCGCGGACCGCCGAGGCGGATGTGTGCGTGGCGGTACTGGGCGACCGGGCCGGTCTGTTCGGACGGGGTACGTCCGGCGAGGGGTGCGATGTGGCGGACCTGCAACTGCCTGGCGTACAGGCTGAGTTGCTGGACGCGCTCGTGTCGACGGGGGTGCCGGTGGTGCTCGTACTGCTCACCGGGCGGCCGTACGCGCTGGGGCGGTGGCACGGTCAACTGGCTTCCGTGGTGCAGGCGTTCTTCCCCGGGGAGGAGGGCGGCCCGGCAGTCGCGGGAGTGCTGTCGGGCCGCGTCACCCCGTCGGGGCGACTGCCGGTGAGTGTGCCGAGGGAGCGCGGGGGGCAGCCGTGGACGTACCTCCAGCCGCCGTTGGGGCTCGCGGGTGAGGTCAGCAGCCTGGACCCGACGCCGCTGTATCCCTTCGGGCACGGGCTCTCGTACACCTCGTTCGTCTGGGAGGACCTCGATGAGGGCGGTCCTGCCGAGATCGGGACGGCCGGGTCGTACGACGTGTCGGTGACCGTCCGGAACACGGGGGCGCGGGCCGGGGCCGAGGTCGTGCAGCTGTATCTGCACGATCCGGTGGCCTCGGTGACCCGGCCCGATGTCCGGCTGATCGGTTACCAGCGGCTGGAGTTGGCGCCGGGGGCCGCACGCCGGGTGACGTTCCGGTTCCACGCGGATCTGTCGGCGTTCACGGACCGCGCGGGGCGGCGGGTCGTCGAACCGGGGGCGCTGGAGCTGCGGTTGGGGGCGTCGAGTGCGGATGTGCGGCACACGGCCCGGGTCCGACTGGTGGGCGCGGTAAGGGAGTTGGGGGTGGAGCGGCGGCTGCGGTGCGAGACGGAGGTCGGACCGTAGCGGGCCGGTCCCGTCGGGTTACGGCACAGCGGGGCCGTCCAGGTAGCGGCCCTGCGTGTCGTACGGCCAGGCGTTCGAGACGCAGCCCTTGAGGCCGTCGATCTGCTGCATCATCGCGGGCGCCGGCTGGCCCGGACCCGGGCAGGTCAGATGCCCTCGGCCCAGCCAGTGGCCGACCTCATGGTTGACGATCAGGGCGCGGTACTCGGTCGCCGGACCGTCGAACTCGGGAGAACCCAGCTGCCAGCGCTTGAGGTTGATCACCACGTTGACGCCGGCCCGGCAGTTGACCTCGCCGATGTGTTCCGGCTGCCGCACGTTGCACAGCTTGTCGGTGGTGGACGCGGTGGCGACCTTGAATGTCAACTCGGCCTCCGCGCTGGTGACTTGGCGGAAGCGGGCGCCTGCCTGCCGCCAGCCTCGCTGGTCGTTGAGGATGGCGCCGATCTGGCGGGCCGCGTCCGCCGGGTCGACGCCCGCGCCGTCCTCGACCTGGACGCGGAAGGGCGTACCGGAGGCGGGCCCGGTGACGACGACCGGGGCCGTGTCGAAGGTGCCGGGGCCGGTGGCGGGGATGGTGGGCGTCGAGGAGGAGCCCTTCCCGGACCCCGAAGTGCCGGTGGCGCTCGGAGACTTGGGGGCCTTGGGCGACTCGGAGGGGTCTGGGGACCCGGCGACGGTGGAGTCGTCGGGGGGCGCGCTCGTGGCGCCCCGCGTCGCGGACGTTCCCGGGTCCGGGGTGGGCCCGGTCGTCGTCCGGACCGCCTCCGGGGAACTGGCCCGCGACGCGTTGTCCGGCAGCAGCCGGGGCAGGAGCAGCGGCACCGCCGCCGTACCGAGCGCGGCGAGACAGACCGTGGCGCCGATCGCGCCGAGCCGGACCCGCTGCTTGCGTCGCCGCCGTAAGGCGACCCGGCCGCGCGAACCGTCCACTGCACGTCGTTGCTCACTCATCGGGGGGAACCGCCTATCTCGCTCGTGCTGTCGGTACCGCTCGGGTCGTCTGCCAAGGAGGGCTCGGCGGTGGAGGGTTCGGTCGTGGCGGTCGCGGCCAGGGAGGACGGGGAATCGGATGCCCCGTCCGCGGAGTTCGGTTCGGCCTGCGCCGCGTACTGCGCCTGGTACGTCACCTCGGTCAGCAGTGCCTTGGTGCCCGCCGCGGCCACCAGTTGGTCGACGGTGACGGGCGGGGAGACCTTGGCGTCGGCGTCCGGGGTGACGGTCAGGTTCACGGTGTTCTCCGCGTAGCGGTAGCTGACGCTGAGGGACTGTCCGCCCCACAGCGTGTCGCCCGACACGATGACCCGTGCCTCGCTCCCGTCGGGCAGCCACGCCGTACGGCAGGACATGACGGTCTTGGGCAGGTCCTGGCACTCGGCGAGGCCGGCCCCTCCCGGCATGACCTGGAACGTCACGGGGAAGGCGTGGCCCTCCAGCCGGCCGACGAAGTGGTCCGCGCCGTTCGGGGTGACGGTCCCGATCCGGCCGCCCAGCGCCCGGGTCAGTGCCTCCGCCGTCCGCGCCTCGCGGGCGGTCTCCGCAGGGGCCGAGGCCACGGGCACCGGCGCTGTCACGGAGGGGGCGGGGGACGGCACGGCCGACGTCCGGGACGCGGTCGGCGGTGCGGCCGCCGGGCTGACCGGCTGCGGCGCGGCGCTGCCCGGGCCGCCGAGTGCGGCCGAGCCGATACCCCCGGCCGCGAGGACCCCGGCGACCGTGCCGACCACGGCGAGCCGCGCCCGGATCCGGCGGCGCCTGCCCAGCCGTACCGCCTCCTGCGTCAGATCGGGCAGCGGCGCGAGGCCGGCGGCGGCCCGCTCCATCAGTTCCCTCAGCTCCCCGACGAGCGCGTCGTCGGGCCCGGCGTCCGGCTCGGGCCCGTGCGGGCGGCCGGGTGGCGTGTCGTGCACGGATGTTCCTCTCTGACGCGTCGGCACTGGCGGTGTACGGGGGCCAGGGGGCCGGGGACTCAGTACTCGGCGGTGTACACATGGGCGTCGCCCAGCTCGGCGCGCAGCCGGGTCAGGGAGCGGGAGCACTGGCTCTTGACGGTGGACTCGCTGCACCGCAGCTGCGCGGCCACCTCCGACACGCTCAGGTCCTCCCAGTAGCGCAGGACGACCATCGCCCTTGCCCGGGGCGGGAGTTCACCGAGCGCGGCCATGAGCGTGACGCGCAGTTCGGGTCTGGGCGTGGCGGGCGCGGGGTCGGGGCGGGCGTGGGCGATCAGGTCGCGCAGCCGGCGCCGGCGCTCGTGCAGGAACAGCCGGGTCAGCACGGTACGGGCGTAGGCATCGAGGTGGTCGGCCCGGCTCGCCCGGTGCCAGTGCTGGAAGAGGCGGGCCAGCGTGGACTGCACCAGGTCACGGGCGTGCTCGCGGTCGCCGCAGAGCAGATACGCCGTCCGGTACAGGCGCTGCCGGCCCGCCCGCGCGTACTCCTCGAAGTCCCGCTGCCGGACCGTCGCCGACATCCACCCTCCCGTTTCCCGTCATGCGTATGGCTGAGGCTGTTGCTTTGGCTCACATGCCTCATACGCATCACGCCCCTCACACGCCTCACAGGTCTCGTCCTCACCTGTTCTTGAGCGTGCTCGGGGCGGAAAGGTTGAAGGGGTTCGGGAAAAAGTTTCCGGGCTCAGGACTTTCCGGCTCAGCCGAAGCGGCCCGCCACGTAGTCCGCCGTGCGCTGGTCCTTCGGGGAGCCGAACACGTCGTCGGTGGGGCCGTGTTCGACGATCCCGCCCGGTGTGCCCTGTTCGGCGAGGAAGAACGCGCACTGCTGGGAGACGCGGGCGGCCTGCTGCATGTTGTGGGTGACGATGACGACGGTCACCTGGCCGGCGAGTTCGTGGATCGTCTCCTCGACGCGGCGGGTGGAGGTGGGGTCGAGGGCCGAGCAGGGTTCGTCCATCAGCAGCACCCGTGGGCGGACCGCCAACGCCCGTGCGATGCACAGACGTTGCTGCTGACCGCCGGAGAGCGCGCCGCCGGGCTGCCGGAGCCGGTCGCGCACCTCCTTCCAGAGGCCCGCCCTGGTCAGCGACTCCTCCACCAGCTCGTCCTTCGCGCGACGGCTCGTACGCGCCCCGGTCAGGCGCAGGCCCGCCACCACGTTGTCGTAGATCGACATGGCGGGGAACGGGTTCGGCTTCTGGAAGACCATGCCGATGCGGCGCCGGGCGTCGGTCAGCCGCCAGGACGGGTCGTAGATGTCCTCGCCGTCGAGCAGCACCTCGCCCGCGAGCGCCGCCGCCGGGATCATCTCGTGCATCCGGTTGAGCGTGCGCAGGAACGTCGACTTGCCGCAGCCGGAGGGCCCGATGAGCGCGGTGACCTGCCCGGCGGGCATGGTGAGCGAGACATGGCTGAGCACCTGGTGACCGCCGAACCAGGCCGCCACGTCACGGGCTTCGAGCGTGGCGGGAACGGTGGCCGCACTGCTCGTACTGGCCGGTGCCGGGGGCAGGACGATCGTGTCGGTCAGGGAGTCGGTCACGTCGGGTACCTCACATGGGAACGAAGGGGGTCGGGTCACAGCAGGTTCGGCAGCAGTTCGGTGGCCCGGGTCGCGACCTGGAGGCCCAGCACGGCGACGACCGGCGCGAAGACGATCCAGGTCTGGTGCCGGCCCCACCGGTGCCAGGTCCACACCGCGCCGACCGCCGCGAGCAGCAGCGCCTGGAGCCACATCACCAGCGGCCACGGCACCCCGGAGGGACGGGCGAGGGGTTCCTCGGCCTCGGGCAGGGTGCCGGAGCGGATGACGGCCGCCGGGGTCTCGGCGGCCGCGGACACCAGGTCGGCGTCGACGCGCAGCACACCGTCCGGCATGAAGCGCGGCCCGGTCGCGGTGACCAGCACCAGGCGCCCCTTCCCGGCGGCGAGTGGCGCGGGTGCCGGATCACCGGCCCGTCGTACGCCGATGACCTGGTACGTCGCCTTGCCCTGGCCGGTGACGACGGTGAACCTGTCGCCCGCGTCGAGGTCGGCGAGGCGCCCGAAGGGGCCGCCGTACGCCGCCGCGCGCCCCATCAGGACACTGGTCCCGGCCTGACCGGGCATCGGCGTGTCCCTGCGGTGGCCGGGGCCGTCGGTGAGCACGGCGGAGTCGGTGCCCTCCAGGACGACCTGGGACATCCCCAGGGCGGGTACGTCGATCAGCGCGACCGGGGTGCCCGGCGCGAGGAGCTTGCCGTGCATGTCGACCTGGGCCACCGGGGCGGTGCCCTGGGCGAGTTGGTCGCGCAGGGCGTCGAACTCGGCCTGCTGGGCGCTGTGTTGCTGGATGCCGCTGAGCAACAGCAGCTGTGCGGTGACGCCGAGCAGCAGGGCGGCGAGGCTGAGCAGGCCGCCCCGGGCGAGATGACGGACGGCGGTGACACTCGCGACGCGCGTCCGTGACGTGGACGCTGCCGGTGCGAGCGTGGTCTGTACGGCGACCGTCACGGCGGCCCGCCTCCTTCGCGGTTCAGGGGGTTGGGGACGGCTCCGGGGGGCCGTGGCGGCGGCCCCCCGATGCCCTGGAACAGGTGAATCAGTTAAATCAGGTGATCAGGTGGACTTGATCACGAAGTTCGCGCCGTACTTCGAGAGCACGGTCGTCGAACCGGCGTAGAAGGCGCGGAGCGTGTGCCTGCCCTTGCTCAGCTTCGGCAGGGTGATGGTGACCTTGCCGGCGCTCAGCGTGCCGGTGGCGAGGACCCGGGAGCCCTCGTAGACACGGACCGTGCCGCCGGGGGTCGTGCCGGTCGCGGTGACCTTCACGGTGACCTTGGCGCGGGCGGTGTGGGCGACCGACGCCGGGGCGCTGGTGCCGACGGCCGGGGTCGCCTTGGTGACCTTCAGGGTGGCGGTCGTCGAGGACGCGTTGAGCTTGGCGGCGCCCGCGTAGGAGACGGTCAGCGCGTGCGTGGCCACCTTCAGGTGGTTCGACAGGCTGACGGTGACCTTGCCGGCGCTGTTCAGGGTGCCGGTGCCGAGGGTGGTGGTGCCCTCCTTGACGGTGACCTTGCCGGTCGGGACGACGCCGTGGGTGCCGGTCACGGTGACGGCGACCTTGGGGGCCTTGCCGTACGCGGTCGTGGCGACGGACGCCTTCGTGGTGCTGGCGTACTTGACCGCGCCGGTCCAGGTGGCGGCGTCGCCGGTGCCGATGAGGTTGGCGGCGGCGACCGAGGCGGTGTAGGTGCCGGTGGCGAGGTTCGCGAAGGTGTACGAGGTGGTGGTGGCCGGGACGTCCTTGGTGGCCACGACGCCGCCGTCGGCGCCGAGCAGCGTCACGCGGTAGTCGGTGACGGGCTGGGCCGGGGCCGGGTTCGGCGCGGTCCAGCTCAGCTTGACGCTCGCGTCGCCGAGGGTGGTCTTCAGGGCCGGCTTGGCGGGCGTCTTGGCTTCCAGGCCGGTGATCTCCAGGCCGCCGACCTTGGCGTGCTTGGCCAGGCTGATCGAGCCGTTGTACGACTCGTTCAGGAAGCCGAACTTGGCGATGACACCTTCGGCGGCGTCGGAGGCGAGGGCTGCCTCGTGGGTGCCGCTGGTGACGAAGACGTCGTACAGGTCCTTGTCGAAGAAGATGCTGCTCGGGTCGATCGCCCGGGTCGGGACCACGTTGTAGACGTCGCGGCCGAAGGTGGCGTTCTCGTAGTAGCCGCCGACCGGGGAGAGCTTGCCGTTGACCGTGGTGACCGGGCTGGTGGCGCCGCTGTCGCCGGGCAGCGTGACGCTCGCCAGGTGCGCGCCGGCGGCGATCGCGTCCTTGCTGTGGTCGGGGGCGATGTCGTTGTTCTGCGCAATCCAGCTGCCCACGGAGAACGGGACGAGGGTGCCGTCCGCGGTGAGCGCGGCGTCGGCCTGGTTCTCCTGGACGGTCGTGATGCTGGTGTCGACCGTGTTCTCGTTGAGGCCGATCGCCCCGAGGAAGAACTTGCGGGTGCCGGAGCCGCTCTGCGGGAGGACCGGGTGCACGGTCTGGCCGTTGATCTTGTGGTCGCTGCCGGCCGCGTAGACGTCGTGCAGCTGGTCGACCGTCAGGCTGTCGAGGCCGGTGCCGCGCACCGCGACGCCGACCGCGTCCCGGGCGAACGGGATGTAAGTGAGCGCGGTGCCGGAGACGCTCGGGCCGCCCGAGGAGCGCGCGAAGTCGACCTGGCCCTTGACGGAAACGCCCGTCGCGTTGGGGAAGAGGTCGCCCGTCAGCGACATGCTGAGCGCGGTCCGGCCGGGGCCGGAACCGTTGGGCCGGTTGAACGTCGTACCGCCGGAGCGGGTCTGGATGGTGGCGGAGCCGATCGCGTCGTAGGAGGCGAGGCCCGCGCCGGCCGTCGACTTCACGGCGGAGCCGGCGTAGCTGTTGTCGTTGACGGTGTCGCCGGCCAGGGCGTTCAGGACGTCCTGGGTGGTGTCGGAACCCACGCCCACGAGCTGGCGGAACGTTCCGGCGGGGGTGGGGTCGGCGGACGCCGGGCTCGCGAGAGCCAGCGTGCCGGACACCACGGCGGCGGCGACCATGGCCGCCGTGAGGCGCGTTCTGCGCATCGGGGTTCTCCTGTTGTGCGTCGTAGTGCGTATTCGGGCGAGAGAGGATCTGGCGGATCTGGCAGGGTGGTACGGGCTGTCCGCCCCGACTGCGATTCGGGGCGGGCGGCCGTCTGTGGGGAGCCGGGCCGGGTGGCCGCGGGCTCCGGGGTCAGCCCCGGCCGGGTGGCAGCAGCCTGCGCAGCCGTTCCGGGAGGGCGAGTTCGGGGATGACAGTCACCGTGCGACCACCGGGAAGCGGGACCCTGAGCGGGAGCCGCAGCCTGCTGCCGCCCGCGAAGGGCGCGCCGAGACCGGCGGCGGCACCGAGCGCGGCGCCCACCGGGACGGCGTACCGCAGCGCGTTCGCCGGGTCGGCGGGGGTGGTGCCGGCGGCGGTGGTCTGGACGGCCTGGCCGCCGTCGTACGAGGGCTTGTCGCTGGGCGAGGCGCTCGCGCCGCCCCCACCGGACGCGGCTGCACCGCCGGTCGTACCGCCGTCGGTCGCGCCCCCGGCCGCCGTACCGCCGAGACCGCCCGAGTCGGCGGAACCGCCGCCGGACGTACCGCCGTTCGCCCCGCCGGAGGTCGAACTTCCTTCTCCGGTACCCCCGTTGGTGGCCGCCGCGCCGGTGTAGTGGGCGAGGGCGGCGGCGGCCTTGGCGGTCTTCGCGCGCAGGGTCTTGGAGAGGGGGGCGTAGCCGGCCGGGAGGCGGCCCGGGTCGGCGCCGCTGATCTGGCCCTTCTCCGCCGCGTACGTCAGCAGGGTCGCGTAGTCCTTGCGGGCGGCGGAGTCGATCTTCGCCGGGCGGACGGCCGCGTAGACGAGCTGGGCGAGCGGGTACGCGCCCTTCGCGGTGGCCTTGGCCGGGCTGATCTCGGGGGCCTTGGCGCCTGACGCGCTCGCGGCGGCGGCGGTGAGGGAGGCCGTGGTGGGGGCGACGAAGGCACCGGAGGCGTTGCGCAGGCGCGCGGTCTGGAGGCCGTAGCGGGCGGCGGAGGCCGCGTCGGTGACCGTGATCACGAACCGGGAGCCGACCGTCTGCGGGCCGGGGCTCTTGTACGCGGGCGGGCTGGCCAGCGGGTCCCAGGTCGCCTTCCAGAGGCTGTCGGCGCGCCGGGTGTGCAGGGCACCGTCGTGCATGTCGGTCACGTACGGGTGGAAGTCGATCATGCACTGCTTCTGCGTGGCGCCGGTGCCCGGCGGGATCGTGCACCAGGGGTCGCTCTTGGGGTAGGTGTCGGTGTCGGCCGGGTCGAAGGCGAAGCCGCTGGGGTTCAGGTCGATGTTGGTGCTGAAGTAGGGGTTGACCCGCATGCCCCAGTCGTCGGAGACGCCCGCGAGGAAGTTGCGGGCCTCCTTGTCGGAGACGATCCACTGCCAGACCGCGCGCGCCGAGTCGCTGTGCCCGAGGGCGGTGAGCAGGTCGGTGTCGGTGGCCGGGGTCTCGGGGACGGACAGTTCGGCGAACTCCGGGTTGAGCGCGATGAATTCGGGGTCGCTGGCGAGCCCGGCCGGGTTGTTCTTCGCCCAGCCGTAGTGCTTCGCGACGGTGGTGCCGACGACCGCTCCCCAGGGGGAGTTGCGGTAGGACTCGGTGAGCAGCTTGGCGACCAGCCGGGGGGTGAGGTCGAGGGACTCGACCTTGGTCCCGGCCAGCTTGCGGACGGCTTCGGAGGCGCCGGCCTTGGGTCTGCGCTCGACGGTGAAGCCGATGACAGTGCCGGAGAGGGCAGTTGGGGCGTAGACGGTGGGGTCGGCGGGGGCGGTCGTGCCCTCGTCGGCGCCGAGTGCGCGGGTGGTGAACGCCAGACCGGACGAGCCGTCGGCGATGAGACGGGAACGGGTGTCGGGCTCGCCGAGTTCCGTGTAGCCGTACACCTTGCCGCTCGGGCAGAGGGCCGTCTGCCAACTGCTCATGGCGTCGGCGGCGAGTTCGCTGCCGGTGGTGGCGCGTTCGTCGGAACCGAGGGCGCAGTTGGCGCCGACGGTGTTGAAGCCGAGCTTGACGGCGACGCGGTTCTTCCAGTTGGTCGCGGAGACCGGGGAACCGGCGTTGACCTGGCTGGTGTCGGCGTACGGCTTGCCGTCCAGGTCGAGATGGCCCTGCGGGACGATGACCAGCCAGCAGGAGCGGGGCTTGGCGACACCGTTCTGGCGTACGGGGACACCGCAGCCGAGGTGCGGGGCCTCGTTGGCGGTCTGGACCTCGACGTACTCCGTGCCGGTGCCGTCGGCGCCGGTGCGGGCGAAGTCGACCTCGTTGGTGGTGTTGCGGTTGAACAGCGCGTTGTTCTGGGTGCCGGAGGTGATCAGGGTGCCGTCGACGGCCTTGAAGGGGACCTCTCCGAGGCCGGACACGTTTCCGGCGCCGTAGCGGTCGTCCTGGCCGTAGTTGGTGGGGTCGGCGCTGTAGAAGACCTTGCGGGTGTCGTCGTACTCGTTGCCCGGCCAGCTGCCCCGGTCGGTGGTCGGGGAGGCGCCGTACTGGCACTGGGTGCGCGGCGGGCCGGGGTTGGCGGGGACGGTGCCGTCGTCGTCGCCCCAGCACTGCATGATCTGTACGAAGTCGGTGTTGAAGAGGGTGCCCGCGAGGGTGGTGGGGGTACCGCCGGTCCAGGAGACGGTGACCGCCTGGCTGGTGAGGTGCTCGGTCTGGCTGACCGTGAACCTCATGTTCTTGAACTCGCCGCGTCCGGAGACGGTCACGGCGGTGCCGGTGCCTGAGCCTGCGGCAGCTGCGGTGGCGGGTGGGGCGGTCTGGGCGAGGGCGAGGCCGGCGAGGGCGCCCGCGGTGGCTCCGGTGAGGAGGCGCAGGAAGAGCCTGCGTATCCGGACGGTCTTGGGGTTGTTCGCTCTCATCATCAACTCCCGTCCGTCGTACCGCGGTTCGCGCCAAGGGCCCGGGCCACTGCGGACGGCAGCAGGACCAACCCGAGGATGAGCAGGGCGGCGAGGACCATCAGGGTCTGGGTGCCCGTCCAGCCGCCGCGTCCGGCCACGGCGACCGGCTGGGCCAGGGCGACCGTGCCGTCGACCGCGGTGCCGCCGCCTCCCGTGCCGGTGGCCGCGGTGCCGCCGGTGGTCAGGGCCTGCCCGGTGTCGGGGTCGACGGACGCCTGTCCGGCGCCGCCTCCGCCGGCCGCCGTGCCGCCGCCCGTCCCGCTTCCGCCGTTCGCCGCCGTACCGCCGGTGGTCCCGCCGGACGCGGTGCCGCCGGATGCCGTACCGCCGGTCGTGCCCCCGGACGACGTACCCCCGGAGCCGCCCGAACCGCCGCTGCCGGAGGCCGGTTTGGCGCCGCCGCTGCCCGTGGTGCAGGGAGCTGCGCCCTTCTTGTCGCAGGCGGCCGGGTAAGGGGCGGTCTCGGCGAGCTTGTTGTGGCCGTCGGTGCTGAAGGTGGGGTTGTTGCAGCCCTTGATGTTGATGTTCTGCGCCTTCACGCCCGGGATACGGCGGATCTGGTCGAAGCCGGCCTGGACCAGGTTGATGGGCAGCGGTGAGTAGCCGAGTTTGGGCGCCTGTTGCTGGCCCTGGCACATGAAGTAGTAGGAGAACGCGCCGAGCGTCTTGCCCTTGTCCTTGGTGAAGGTGCCCTGCACCTTCAGCGGCAGGATCATGTACGAGTAGCTGGACAGCGGGTAGTTGCGCCGGTCGGTGTCGTTGTAGACGCCTTCGAGCTTCTGCGTGAGGTAGTCGGCGGAGGCCTTGTTGGTGTTGATCTTCGCCTTGAGGAGGGAGACGGCGACGTTCTTCGGGGTCGGCTCGGTGTAGTAGCCCGCGTGGTTGAGGACCTTGGCGACGGGATAGCCCTCGTTGATGGCGTACGAGTAGTTGACGTACCCGATCGCGCCCTCGCCGTAGTTCTGGGCGACGTAGCCGGCGACGCCCGGGTCGCCGGACTGGGCGATCATGCCGGAGACGGTCGGGTAGTACGAGGTCTGGCCGCAGGCGCCCGAGCGACCGACCTTGGCGCAGTACGCCTTCCACAGCGAGGGGTGCTGGTTGGCCATCCACATCGTGAACTGGGCGGTGGAGCCGGAGCCGTCGGAGCGGACGACGGGGACGACGGCGCGGTGCGGGAGCTGGAGCCCGGGGTTGTCGGCCTTGACGACCGGGTCGTCCCAGTACTTCACAACGCCGGTGAAGATCTTGGTGACCACGTCTCCGGAGAGGCGGAGGTTGGTGACCTTTCTGCCGTTGACGGTGAGGTGGTACATGAACGAGGTGCCGCCGGCGACGATCGGCATGTAGGCGTAGCTGCCGGCGGAGGGGCGTTCGGCGGCGGAACCGTCGGTGGGGTTGGTCTGGAAGGGGATGTCCGAGACGGCGAAGTCGACGGTACCGCTGAGGAACTGACGACGACCGTCGGAGGAGCCGCTCCCCGCGTAACTGATGCGCATGCCGTACTGGTTGACGGCCTTGCGCCACTGCTCGATGGCGTTCTCCGCCCAGGTGGAGCCGGCTCCGGCGACGGGGGTGTAGCTCTCGGCGGCGGCGGGTGGTGCCGCCGGTCCGGCGAGCAGGGCGGCGACCGTGCCGAGGAGGGCGGCGAGGGTCGCCGCCCTCCTCGGCGTGCGCAGGCGCCGGAGAGCGGTGGTGAGGTGGCTGGGCATCAGTCGGTCTCTCCGGGGGCGGGGGTGGGGGTGGGGGTGGGGGCCGGTGCGTCTGCGGGTGCGGGGCGGTGGGTGGTTTCCCGGCCTTCGGCCGGGTTGTTGATCCCACCCGCACCACCCGTGCTGCTTTCGTCGTCGGGTGCGGGTGGCCCCTGTGGGGCGGACTCGCCGTTGGCGGCTGCGGCTGCCGGGGCGGGGGCGGGGCGGCCCTGCGCGGCTTGCTCGCCGTCGGCGGCTGCGGCTGCCGGGGCGGGGGCGGGGCGGCCCTGCGCGGCTTGCTCGCCGTCGGCGGCTGCTGCTGCCGGGGCGGGGGTGGGTGGCTCCTGCGGAGCGGCCTCGCCGTCGGCTGCTGCGGCCGGGTCAGGAGCGGATGGCCACTGCGTGGCGGCCTCACTACCGGCGACTGCCGCTGGGGCGGGGACGGTTGGCTCCTCGGGAGCGGCCCAAGCATCGGTCGCTGCTGCCGGGCCGGGGGCGGGTGGCCCCTGCGGAACGTATCCGCCATCGGCGGCTGCCTCCGTCTCCCGGGCGGGCAGCCTCTGTGAGGTGATCCCGCCGTCAGAGGAAGCCGCGTCGAACAGCGACAACCCGGGCCCCTGCTCGTGCAGTTCGGTGAAGCGGGCCACGTCTCGGCGTGACGCGCGCGCCGTGCGGCGTGCCTGGCGGCGGGTCTGGTGGCCGGGGCCTCGGCCGCCTATCACCCGAGCGATCACGAACAGCACCAGGACCATGGCCATCAGGACCGCCGCCGCTCCGAAGCCCCTCGCGATCATCTCCGGCTGCGGGGACTTGACGAAGTTGAAGACGGCCAGGGGGAGGGACACCATCGGGCCGGACGTCGGGTCGGCGTTGAGGGCCGCCGTGAAGCCTGCGGTCAGCAGGACCGGCGACGTCTCGCCGATGCCGCGTGCCGTGCCCAGGATGACGGCGGTCGCGAGGCCCGAGCGTGCGGTGGGCAGGACCACGTGCCACACCGTGCGCCAGCGCGGCGCGCCCAGCGCCTCCGCCGCCTCGGTCAGGGTGCCCGGCACCAGGCGCAGCACCACGTCCGAGGCCCTGATCACGATCGGCAGCATCATCACGCTGATCGCGAACCCGGCCGCGAGACCCGACTTCTGCATGCCGAGGCCGAGGATCCACACGGCGTACACCATCAGGCCCGCCACGATCGACGGCAGCGCGGTCATCGCCTCGACGATCGTGCGCACGAAGCGGGAGAAGCGCCCCGGGATCTGGTTCAGATACACCGCGCAGGCCAGTCCCAGCGGGACCGTGATCGTCAGCGCGATCGCCATCATGATCAGCGTGCCGGCCATCGCGTGGGCGATACCGCCCATCGTCAACGGGTCTAGCGGGCCCGTCGCCTGCATGTCCTGCGTGAAGAAGTTGCCGTGCGGCAGGGCCTCCTTGCCGCGCCAGGCGGTGAAGCCCACGACCAGGGCGAGCGCGGAGAACAGCAGCGAGGCCGCCGTCCACAGCACGACCGTCATCACCCGGTCCCGTACGGCCTGCCCGTCCTCCTCGAACCCGGTCAGCACCGCGTAGACGGTGAGGAAGACGACGTACGCGGTGACGGCGAAGCCCAACGTCCCCGAGAACGGGGCCAGTTCACCGAACAGCAGGATCGTCACGCAGAGGGCGGAGGCCGCCGCACCCGTCAGGGACAGTACGGCGGAACGGCTCACGCCACCTATGCGGCGCGGCTGTTCGGGGGCGGGCGGTACGGATTCCGGCGCGACGGACGCGGCAGGCCCCGCAGGCCCGGCAGGCCCACCCGCCTCGACGAAGGTTTCCTCTACGACTGTCATCTCAGGCCTCGCTCTGTGCGCCGGAGCGGGAACGGGCCGCGACGGAGGACGCGGTGAAGTTGACCGCCAGGGTGAGCAGGAACAGCGCCAGGCCCGCCGCCATCAGCGCCGACATGCCGAACTCGGAGGAGTCTCCGTAGTGCAGGGCGATCAGTGAGGAGACCGAGTTCGAGCCGGTCTGCAGGATGTGCGGCTGGATGGTGAACACCGGCGAGATGATCAGGTAGACCGCGATGGTCTCGCCGAGCGCCCGGCCGAGCCCCAGCATCGTGCCGCCGATGATCCCGCCCTTGCCGTACGGCAGGACGACCGAGCGGATCATCCCCCACCGGGTCGCGCCGAGCGCGTAGGCGCCCTCCCGCTCGCCCGCCGGGGCCTGGGAGAAGACCTCGCGCATGACCGAGCACTGGATCGGCGCGACCATGAGCGCGACGACTATCCCGGCGACGAAGGTGGACGCCGTGTACACGCTGTCGGAGGCGAGCGGATCGCCTGGCTGGATCCCGTCCACCCTGAACAGCGGTATCCAGCCGAACCAGTCGGACAGCCAGCGCGACAGCCCGATCACGTGCTGCTGGAGGAAGAACAGCCCCCAGAGGCCGTAGACCACCGACGGTACGGCGGCCATCAGGTCGACCATGCTGACGAGGGTGCGGCGCAGTCGGCGCGGGGCCACGTCGGAGATGAACAGGGCCGTTCCGACCGCCAGCGGTACGGAGATGGTCACCGCGACCAGGGCGATCAGCAGGGTGCCGGTGAGCACGGCCGCGATGCCGAAGTTGTGAACGTCCGGCTGCCAGGCGGCCGTTGTGAGGAACGCCGGGCCCCGGGCGTGCAACGCCTGCCCCGCCCTCAGCAGCAGGAACAGCCCCACGGCCGCCATGATCGCGAGGACCACGACCCCGGTGGCCGTCAACTGGATCCGGAAGACCCGGTCACCCAACCCCCTGGCGGTGTGCAGCCGCCGAGGCACGGGTCTGTCGGACTCCGGTCTGCCGAAACCGGAACCCTCCTGCGTGGACACCACTGACGCCCGCCCCTCAGAAAACGGAAACGACTCTCCCCACGCCGTACCGGAGGGCACCGCGCCGGGGAGAGTCAATGGCCGGATCCTGTCGCTCACACGCGCCAGATATGGACATTGAGTGAACGAGCCATGTCAACCTGGTGGGCCTGCTGTGGAGGCGGTTCCAGCGTTCCGGATTCCTGGATCCCGGAGAACGCGGGACGGTTCGTTCACGTCACTGGGAGCCGTACTCGGAGCCGTCTCCCTCGTCGTCGCCCCCGACGCGCCTCCGTGCCGTACGCCCGGCCGCACACCGCTGAACAACCGTCGCGCAGATCAGGGCGACGGGCAGGGAGGCCAGTCTCCAGCCATCGGGCAGCAGCCAGGCCGACAGGGCTCCGAAGACCATCAGGGTGGCGATCAGGGCGACTTGGTCGGGTCGGACAGCGGGTCGGGCCCCCACGTACAGCAAGAACGCGACGACGACGCAGCCGAACGCCGGGCCGAGGAGCACGTTGTCCCACAGGAGCCGGTGGCTGTCCGGGATGCGTGCCGCGGTGCCGAGGGCGAGTCCCGCGCCGAACAGGATGTTCGCCCACGCGCCCGTCGTAGCCCGGCGCCCCGGAGGGCCCACCGGCGTTCCGCGTCCCGCGAGGTGGAGTGCTCCTCCCCCGACGAGAACCGCGGCGACGGCGAACGCCACCGTGTACAGGGCGACTTCCACGTTTTCCCTCAGCTCCGCTCCTTCTCGCCGCTGCCCTTGCTCCGCATGACGCCGATCGTCTGGCCGGCCATGAGGAGACAGGCCACCAGGGCGAGCGGCCAGATCCACACGGGGGCGTCGGGAACGGCGAACGGAGTGAGTCCCGCCAGGAGCGACAGGGCGGCCCAGAGGGCGAGCCGGCCCCACAGGAGAGGCCAGGGGTTGGCCTGGCGGGCGTAGATGATGCGCCCGCGCGTCGAGTCCGGGTCGATGGTCATGCGTGTCTTCTCGTCTTCTTGTGCGGCGGAGGGCGCCCCGCGGCTGGTGACCGCGGGGCGCCTGTGGTTGATCGGAAAACTGACCATAGAGCTGGTCAGGGAGCTGATCAGGGTTGATCAGATGTAGGGCCGGTGATACCCGTACCGGTAGCCGGGTGCCCAGGAGGTCCGGCGGTAGCTCGTCACCGGTCCTCTTGTGTGCCAGTAGTCGAGGCCGGTGGCCACGACGCTGATCTCCCAGCCGAACGTGCGGGCGCCCAGCCGGCCGAAGAGGTGCCAGCCGCTGCTCCGGGCGTGCCGTGCGCCGTAACGGCACCACCGCTGGCAGAAGACGCCGTGGGCGTGCCCGGCCGTGACCGAACCCGTTCCACCGGACGCGTAGTGCCAGGCCTTCCGGTAGTGCCGGTGAGCCGCCGCCCCACCCGCGTCGATCCAGGAGCGGTAGCTGAAGAAGGACACCGTGTTCCAGAAGGTGCGGTGACCCCACCAGCGACCGTCCAGGTCGAGGTGGTCGACCGGGTCGGCGGCGCCGTAGTCGTACGCGTTCGCCGAACCTCCGGGTACCGGGTCCACCTGCAGGAAGCGCCCCGTCGTCGGGTCGTACAGCCGCACCCCCATCAGCGTCGCCCCCGTCACCGTCCCGCTGGAGCGCTCCTTGCCGCCGAGCCAGCCGTAGCGGGCGGTGGCGGAGTCGGGCTCGACATTGCCGTACTCGTCGTACGCCAGTGCCGTCGGGGACTGGGCCGTGTTCAGCGGGAGTTGGACCGTGACGTCGCCGTGGATGTCGGTCAGCTGGAGGACCGTGTCGCCGGTGGCGCTGGTGACCGCGTCGAGGTCGCCGTCCGTGCCCTGGACGTTGCGGGTGAGCGTCGACGAGGTCTCCTGGACCCAGTCGGGGCTGTCGCTGTCACCTCCGTAGTGGTTGGTCTTCGCGGCGCTCTGCGACCAGGTGCCGTCCGTGGCCTGGGTCTCCGTCGTCCAGGACGCCAGGCGGTCGGCCGCGTCCAGGGTCCACGTCTGGCGGTTGGTGCCCGACGTCTGCTGACGGACCAGGTCGTCGGTGTAGTAGCCGATGGTCGCGCCGGAGGCCTGGGTGGTGGTGCGGCCGAAGGCGTCGTACACCGTGCCCGAGGTCTCCAGGCGGTCGGCGCTGTCGTAGGCGTACGAGGTCGTCGTCGCGCCCGTCGAGGTGCACGCCACTCCCACGGCACCGGCCTCCGTGGCCAGCGCCGTGCGGTTGGTGTTGCCGTCGAACGTGTAGTCCCTGCGGGTGCAGGCACCGTTCGGGTCGGTGTCGTCGGCCCGGGTGAGGCGGCCGGCCGCGTCGTAGGCGTACGCCCGTGACCTGGTCTGGCCGTTGGTGTCGGTGTCGGCGACCGTCTGGTCCTGCACCGAGCGGTCGGCGGTGTCGGAGGCGACCACCGTGCCGTCGCTGTCCTTGGTGTAGACCCGGGACGTCTCCGTGCCCGTCTCGTCCTGCGCGGCGGTGAGGGTGTAACCGCCGGGCAGGGCCTCGGTGGCCAGGTCGCCGTCCGCGTCGTAGGTCGCCGCGAAGGTCCCGGCGACCGAGTCGGTGCGGGAGGTCTCCAGCCCCCGCGGGTCCTTCGACGTGTCGTAGGTGTAGGTGGTCGTCGAAGGCGCCGAGTCCGTCACCTTCGTCACCCGGCCCAGGGCGTCGTAGCTGGTCGCCGCCGTGTTGCCGGCGCCGTCCGTGTAGGAGATCTCCCTTCCGAGCTGGTCCTGGACGTGGGTGATCGTGCCCGCGCTCGACGCGACCGTCGCCACGGCGCCGTTGGAGGCGTCGTAGGTCGTCGTCACGTCGGGCACCGCCGTGCCCACGCCACCGCTGACCGACGTGGTCGTCAGCCGGCCCGCCGCGTCATAGGTGTCGGTGGTGGTGCGGGTGACGGAGTTCGCGGTCTCCGTCGTCTTCGCCGTACTGCCCCAGCGGTCGTACTCGACCGTCTTGGTGGGCAGTTGGGAGGGGTTGGAGCCGCCGCCGGTGATCGCGCCGCCCGGTCCCGTGGAGCAGACCAGGTCCGCCCACTCGGGACGGCCGTTGCACGCGCCCGTGCCGGTGGCCGACCAGTACGTGGTCACCGTGGCGCCCGCGTCCGAGCCGGACGACTTCGGCAGGGTCGTCTTGGTCACCCGGCCCTGGGAGTCGTACGACGTGGTCTTCTTCAGCGCCAGGCCGGACGGGTCGGTGACCGTGCTGGTCGGCAGACCCTTGACCCAGTCGTAGCCCGTGGTCGTCGTCCGTACGTCGGCGTCCGACGGGTAACCGGCCACGTACGCACCGGACTTGGCGGTCGTGACCTGGTTGACCACGGTCGCGGTGCCGTCGGTCGGGCGCCCCTCGTCATAGGTGTTGACGGTGTGCTCGCGCGCCGGGACCTGGCTGCCCGCCGGGAGGTCGGTGCCGCCCGAGCCCGCGGCCAGCGCCGAGGTGAGCGTGACCTGGTGGAGCGGACCGTACTCGTCGGTCTCGCGCAGCCCGTCCGAGGAGTAGACCGAGCGGGTGGAGAGCTGGTCGGCGCGGTCGGCCGAGGTCAGCTGGTCGATGCTCAGCGCGACCTGTTCCGCCTGTCCGGCGCCGCTGGTGGCGAGCGCCAACTCACGGTTCTCGGCGGTCAGTTGACGCACGGTGTTGCCGAAGCGGTCGTACTCGGTGGTGCTGATGTGCCCGCCCGGCGTGGCCGTGTTCACTTCGCGGCCGGAGGCGTCGGTGTAGGTGACCGTCGCCCGGGTGTAGTCGCCGGCGGCCAGGTCGCCGCCGGTGTGGGAGGACGGGACGGAGTCGGCCGGGAAGACCGCCGTCGCGTCGGTCGGGACGTCGGTCTGGCCCCACGCCGCCACGTCCGAAGTGCCCAGCGCGTCGGGCGCGTTGGTGCCGGAGAGCGGGACGTCGTACACCACGCTGGTGGTGGCCGTCGTACCGTCCGTGGTGCTCTTGCTGCCCGCCGCGAGGTTGGGGCGGGAGGTCGCGAGGAGCATGCCCGCACCGGCCGTGGCGGCGTTGCCCGCCTGGCCGTAGGTGAAGGTCCACGGCAGTTCGCCGGGCGGGGTCAGGGTGGCGACGCGGCCCGAACTGTCGTACGTGTAGGTGGTCTTGAGCGCGGGGCTGATCCGCGGGTCCCACTGCTCGCGCAGCCGCCCGGAGTCGTCGTAGGAGTACTGCGCGACCACGGTCGCGGTCGCCGCCGTGGCGCCCGGTGAGGTGGTCCACAGCTTGATCTGCTGGACCTGCCCGCTGTAGTCGCCGAGCGCGCTCGAAGTCGCCGTCGTCGAGGTGGCGTAGACGAACTGGAGGAGGCGGCAGCCCGCCGTCGCCGGGGTCGTCTCGCAGGTCGAGGAGGAGACGGCCGAGGTCGGCGCGATGACGTACTTCGGGCGGGCCAGCGTGCTGCTGCCCGAAGTCACCTTCTCCGAGACGACCTTGGTGGTCGAGTTGTCGGTCGGCAGATAGGTGCTGGCCACCTGCCAGGTGGTGGCCGCCGAGTCGACCTTCGCGAAGGTCGTGGTCGTACCGTCGTCGTCCTTCAGGGTGAAGGAGCCCGTCAGCGACCCGGTCAGCGTCAGATCCTCCGAGCCGGGTTCCGGCTTCCACCCTCCGGAGCTCGTGGCGGTGAACCCGGTCTCGTCGCCGTCGACGTCCACCAGCGCCACCGAGGTGGCCGACGTCTCGCGCACGTACGCCCAGTCGGAGTCGGTCAGTTCGGCCGTCGTACCCGAGGTCCACTGCGGCCCGAAGATCGCGACCTGGCCCTCGGCGTCCGAACCGGCGGTCGGCCGGCGCGAGGACGCGGTGCGCGACACCGTCAGCCCGAACGCGGAGGCGTCGGTGTCGGAGAGCGTGAAGTCACCGGTGAGGGTGTTCACCGAGCCGGGGCCGACGTCGGCGCTCGGCGCGGTACCGGCGTTGCGGTCCACGGTGATGGTGTGCGGCTGGGAGTAGGCGGTGGTCGTGCCGTCGGTGAACGCGGCCCGGATGTCGACCGGCCCGTCCTCGGTCAGCGAGGTCGTCACGTTCCAGGTCAGCGCGGCGGGGCTGCCGCCGGTGACCGCGACCGGCCAGGCCGAGACAGCCGACCCGTCCGACGACTTGGTGACATCGGCGACCGGCACACTCTGCCAGGAGTCCGTCTCACCACGCCGGTACTGGTACGTCACACCCGTGTACGTCGTCTTCCCGGTGGCCGTCAGACTCACCCGGCGCGCGGCCGTGTCACCGTCGCCCGGCGTGAGAAGCCCGGCCCCGTCACCGACGCCGAAGGCATAGGTGGTGGTCGCCGACGACAGGTTCCCGCCCGAGTCGACGGTCTTGGCGTACAGCTTGTGCCAGTCCTCGCCGGGGTTGATCGTGATGGTCAGCGCGATGCCGCCGCTGCCGCTCGCGGTGTCGTACACCCGCCCCGGGACGGTGGAGTCGTCGAGACCCCAGGCGTAGCCCATGCCGTCGGTCGAGGTGGTGTCCAGCGTGCAGGTGGCCCCGCCGGTCGCCGTCGCCGTCCAGGTGTCGGCGGTGTACGGGTCGCAGGAGATGGTGGGCGCGGCCGGCAGCGCGGTGTTCATCACGAACGTCTTGTACGAGGACCAGGAACCGTAGTCCGTCCCGT
Organism: Streptomyces sp. NPDC002680; assembly: GCF_042889145.1. Lineage (NCBI taxonomy): Bacteria > Bacillati > Actinomycetota > Actinomycetes > Kitasatosporales > Streptomycetaceae > Streptomyces > Streptomyces sp. NPDC002680. The sequence goes on along the minus strand of NZ_JBIAQP010000023.1, from coordinate 10,002 downwards.
CGTACCCGCGCACGCGCAGCCGCAGATGCTTGCCCGCCGGGAACGCCGACGCGGACGGGATCGTCAGCTTGGCGGTCGCCCCGGAGGCCACGGACGCCGACGTACCCGTGTAGGTGTACGTGGTGTCGGCGTAGGCCGGGTCGGCGGTGATCTCGAACTGCCCCTTGACCGTGGAGCCGTCCGCGTCCGTCACCTTCGCCGACAAGGTCGGCGTCAGGGAGGTCACGTACGTCTTGCCGTTGTAGGGGTTGGCGTAGTTCGGCGAGACGGCCGAACTCGCGGTCGTGGCATACGAGTTGTAGGTCACCACCAGCTTAGGCGCGTACCCGGACGTCGAGTAGTTCGCCGAGCGGAAGCGCCGCCAGGTGGTGGAGTCGCTCTCCGACGCGGCCGAGATCTGGACGCCTTGGTTCGTCGAACCGTCCGCCCACGCCTGCGTGATGGCCTGGAGGTTCCAGTTGGACCAGTTCGCCGCGCAGGAGGAGTCGTAGCCCCAGTGCCCGGTGTTGGAGGCGTCACCGGTCGTCGTCGTGGTCGGCTGCGCGCCCCACGTGATCGACGAGGACGTCCAGGTGGAGGTGATCCGCTTGGCGAGCGTGGCCGCACCGGAGGTGGAGCAGGTCGCCGAGTAGTAGTTGTACAGCGACATCGTCGCGGCGGTGATGTGCTTGCCCGCGAACTTCGACACGTCGAACTTCAGATACGAGCGCGCGGTGTCCGTCCCGCCGTCGTACGTCCCCGACTTCAGCTCCTCCGAGCTGATCTGCGAGTCCGGGTAGTCCGGGTTCTGCACCCACGTGTCGGTGGTGACGGCGAGAGTGGTCGTCGGGTCGACGGTCACCGGATAGGCCGCGGTGGCCAGGAAGGACGCGTCCGGGGTCAGTACGAGGGTCTGCGCGCCGTCGGCGGCGGTCTCGACCTTCGTCGCCACCTGCTCCTGGTGCGCGGACTCGCCCGAGGCCTTGTCGATGCTGGCGTCCCACATCATGGGCGCGGGCGCCTCGGCGACCAGCTTGCCGCTGGTGTCCTTCAGCAGAAGGTGCCCGGAGGCGGCCCGGGACAGCTTCAGCCCGGCGAGGTTGAGCGGGATGCGGTAGGAGACCGCCCCGCCGGAAGGCCTGCTGGCGAGGCGGATGTTCTCGGAGAAGCCCTGCGCGAGCGCGCTCACCGACAGGGTCTGGCCGCCGCCGAGAGCGTAGGAGGCGGTGTTCGCCTTCACGGACGGCGTGGGCAACTTCGCGGCCCAGCCGAGCCCGAAGGACTCCTTGCCCTTGCTGACCGACGCCAGACGGGTGTCACCGCCGTCGGAGACGGCCACATCGGCGGGCGCGGCGGCGGGCGTGAGATCGGCGCCGGTGTCGGAGAGCGAGGTGTCGATGTTCTTCCAGACCCCGTCGACCTTCGTCCGGACGGGCCCGGCATAGGCCTGCGTCTGCAACTGCCCGTCAGGCAGCGCGTATGTCGTCGAATCGGCCGTACGGGCAGACAGCACCTCGATCTTCCGGTGCTGGAGACGGGCCATCAGTACGGCGGAGGCTTCGTCCTGCGCCTCGGCGGGCCCGGAGACCTTGGTGGCGGACTTCCCGGCCGCCGTGGACGTCTTCGCCGGCGAACCCGTGTCGGCGGCGAACGCCAGCCCGCTGCCCTGCTCCACGAGTGCGACCTGAGCCGCGAGTGCCACCAGCACGGCCACGGCCGTACGGCGCACGTTTCTCTGTCTGCGTCTGTGTCTCTGTGCCTGATGCATGATCAGCCCCCTTCATGCCCGTGTGCGGTCACACAGGCAAAAGCGGCTTGATCATCAGGGGTGGCGCGGACGCGGGCGGAGATCGTCCCAACGGCGGCCCCAGGGAACACAAAGCGGATTCAAAGGGGGCGGATGGGCAGGGAAAACCGCCCATCCGGGCCGCCCCGATTCGTCCGCTTCATCCGGCCCGTTCACCCTCACACTGGCAAAGCGAGGGTTGCCCAATCCTTGACGGGAAATGGGGACATCACTCGCCCACCACCTCAAAACGCCACCGGTGAACCGCCCGCGTCACCAACTCCGCGCCCGGCTCCGGAAGTTCCGGCAGCTCGGCGTCGAACTCCGCGTCCCACCACGTGATGACGAGGACACGGTCCTGCGGAGCCCGCAGCACCTCCCGGCGCACCGGAGCCACCGCGAGCACCTGCGCCCGCGCCCAGACGAGGAGTTCGTCGCCGCGCCCCTCGACGGCCCGGGCCTCCCACATCAGCGCGACAGTCACGTGTACAGGTTCCCCTTGCTGACCTCATGCACATGGTCATGACTGTGACTGTGCCCCGGCACATGGGGATCGGTCACCGGCAGCGAGGAGTCCGCCGACAGATCCCAGTCGGAGGCGGCCCTGTTCCGGGCGACCATCTCGGCGCCCAGCGCCGCCACCATCGCGCCGTTGTCCGTGCACAGCTTGGGCCGCGGCACCCTCAGCCGGATACCGACCGCCTCGCACCGCTCCTGGGCGAGTGCCCGCAGCCGCGTGTTGGCGGCCACGCCGCCGCCGATCATCAGGTGGTCGACGCCCTCGTCCTTGCAGGCCCGTACCGCCTTCCGGGTCAGCACGTCCACGACCGCCTCCTGGAAGGAGGCCGCCACATCGCGCACCGGCACGTCCTCCCCCGCCGCCCGCTTCGCCTCGATCCAGCGGGCCACGGACGTCTTGAGCCCGGAGAAGGAGAAGTCGTACGCCGGATCGCGCGGCCCGGTCAGCCCGCGCGGGAAGGCAATCGCGCGAGGGTCGCCCTCCTGGGCGTACCGGTCGATGACCGGACCGCCGGGGAAGCCCAGGTTCAGCACCCGCGCGATCTTGTCGAAGGCCTCACCGGCCGCGTCGTCGATGGTCGCACCCATGGGCCGTACGTCGGAGGTGATGTCCGAGGAGAGGAGGAGGGAGGAGTGGCCGCCGGACACCAGCAGAGCCATCGTCGGCTCGGGCAACGGCCCGTGCTCCAGCTGGTCGACGCAGATGTGCGAGGCGAGGTGATTCACCCCGTACAGCGGCTTCCCCAAGGCATACGCATACGCCTTCGCCGCCGAGACCCCGACCAGCAGCGCGCCCGCGAGCCCGGGACCGGCGGTGACGGCGATGCCGTCGAGGTCCCTCGCACTCACGCCCGCCTCCTTCAGCGCCCGCTCGATGGTCGGCACCATGGCTTCCAGGTGCGCGCGGGACGCGACCTCCGGCACGACACCCCCGAACCGGGCGTGCTCGTCGACGCTGGACGCGATGGCGTCCGCGAGAAGCGTGGTCCCCCGGACGATCCCGACGCCGGTCTCGTCGCAGGAGGTCTCGATGCCGAGGACGAGCGGGACGTCCTTGGAGTCAGCCATTGCTCTCGGTTCCTTGTGCAGATGGGGCTGAAGGGGCAGAGGGGGCTGACGGGACCGATGTCGCCGGGTCGCGCAGCCGCATCACCAGGGCGTCGACGTTCCCCGGCTGGTAGTAGCCGCGCCGGAACCCGATGGGCTCGAAGCCGAACCGCTCGTACAGCTTCTGCGCACGCACGTTGTCGACCCGGCACTCCAGCATGACCTCGGCGCACTCGAACGCGGTCGCCGCCCGCAGCAGCTCCGTCAGCAGCACGGCACCGAGCCCGGTGCCCCAGTGCTCGCGGGCGACGGCGATCGTCTGTACGTCGGCGACGTCACCGGCGGCGGCGAGCCCCCCGTACCCGATGATCCGTCGGCTCCCGTCCGCACTCTCGTCCTCGGCGACGAAGTACCGCCGGGTCGCCTCCGGGCCCCGCGCATGGGCGAGGTCCGACCAGAACATGCCCCGGGACCAGGCGTCCTCGGGGAAGAGGTCCTTCTCCAGCTCCAGCACGGGCTCGATGTCCCACCAGCGCATCTCGCGCAGCACAGCAGTCGTCACTTGGGGGTGACCACCTTGTAGTTCTTGGGGACCTGGGCGTCGGGGCGGCGCAGGTAGAGGGGCCGGGGTGCGGGGAGTTCGACGCCCGCCGCCAGTCGTTCGGCGGCCAGGGCGGCGAGGGCCGCGGCGGAGACGTGCTCGGGTCCGTGCGCGTCCGGGAAGGTGTCCGGGTAGAGCAGGGCGCCCGCGCCGACGGCCGGCAGGCCCGCGACCTGGTCGGCGATGTCCGCCGGCCGGTCGACGGACGGCTCCGTCACCCTCGTACGGGAGTCGCTGTAGCGGGCCCAGTAGACCTCCTTGCGGCGGGCGTCGGTCGCCACGACGAAGGGGCCGTCCTCGATCTCGGCGGCATAGGCGAGACCGTCGAGCGTGCAGACGCCGTGTACGGGGACGCCGAGCGCCAGGCCGAAGGTGTCGGCGGTCATCAGGCCGACGCGCAGGCCGGTGTAGGGGCCGGGGCCGATGCCGACGACGACGCCGGTGACGGCGTCGAGGCCCGTGCCCGCCTCGGCGAGGACCCGGTCGACGGCGGGCAGCAGCAGTTCCCCGTGCCGCCGCGCGTCGACCTGGCTCGACGCGGCGACGACGGCCGTCCCGTCGTGCAGGGCGACCGTGACGGCCGGGGTGGCGGTATCCAGAGCGAGCAAGAGCACGCGAACAGCCTACGGCGCCCACGCCTCACGTACGGCCGCCCCGGTCGGCGGTACGGCTGCTGCTACCGTCGCCACAAAACGGGACGTACGAGACGAAGAGGTGGACGCCGGTGACCAGGAGCAGCTCGGGATTCGTGGCCGGGCTCACCGTGGCGGCCCTGGCCACGGTCGGCGTCCTCGCCTACCAGGCCTCCGCGACCGTCCCGCGCCCGGAGGCCGAGCGCCTGTCCTCCTCGACTCCGGTGACGACCTCGAAGGTCCCCCGGGACACCCGGCACCCCGACGCCCTGCCGCGCGGCACCGGCAAGGGCAAGCGGGTCGTGTACTCCCTGGACGACGACCGGGTGTGGATCGTCGCCACGAACAACAAGGTGCTCCGCACCTTCACCGTCACACCGGGCACGGTCGACCCGGCACCGGGCAGCTACCTGGTCACGTCCCGCTCGAACTCGATCACGGGCACCGACGGCATCCCCATCGAACACGTCGTCCGCTTCACAGGCGTGGACGGCGTGGCCATCGGCTTCAGCGCGGCGGTGGACGATCCGGCTCCACAGCCGGAACCGGACCCGGAACTACGCACGGGCGGCATCCGAGAAACCCGCCCGGACGGAACGGCGATGTGGGAGTTCGCAACGATCGGCGAGAGGATCATCGTCATCCACTGAAGGGGGCGCAGCCCCCCTTCAGGGGCGCGGGGAACTGCGCGACCAGCCACGACGGCGCCGCGGCCGAACACTCAAGCAGCTTTGGGCCGCTGCTGAAGGGGCGCATCCGGCACACGCGGGGGCGTGGACACCGCACGGGCGGCCGCACCCGCAGCCAACAGCTCACGCATGGACACCCCGGAAACCGCGCGGCGCTTGGGCGCAGGCGTGCTCTCGGTAGCCGACATGGACGCCTCCTGAGGTCCGGGGGCGGACGTAGTTAGGTAAACCTAACCACGAACTGGATACCATGTGACCACGCGCAAGACGCCCAACGCAACATCTTGCCGACCGATTGTCGGAACATTCACGCAAACGTTCCTACGGCGCTCAGACCGAGCCGAGGTCAACCGCCGCCCACCGCTCCCCCACCCCCGTGAGGGTGACGTGCCGCACCTCGTCGGTGGTGTCACCGACGGCCCGGTGGATCAGCAGATGCAGCTGGTCGTCGGTCAGCTCCTCGACCTTGCCCTCGCCCCACTCCACGACGATCACGGACTCGGGCAGCGAGACGTCGAGGTCGAGATCCTCCATGTCGTCGAGACCGCCGCCCAGCCGGTACGCGTCCACGTGGACGAGCGGCGGGCCGTCGCCGAGGGAGGGGTGGACGCGGGCGATCACGAAGGTGGGCGAGGTGACGGCACCCCGGACCCCGAGCCCCTCGCCGAGCCCGCGCGTCAGCGTCGTCTTGCCCGCGCCCAGCTCACCGGTGAGCATCACGAGGTCTCCGGCCCGCAGGAGCTTGGCGAGCCGGAGACCCAACTCCCGCATCCGCTCGGGCGAGTCGACGACGATCTGTACTGACTCAGTCGCTGTACCCGATTCAGCCGGGTTGTGCGCTGCCGCTGGTGCTTCCATAACCGGAAACGGTAGCCCCTGCCGGCACGGCACCCGCGCGGGTGAGCAGGTCGGCGAGCCGGTCGGTGACGACCTCCGGGTGCTCCAGCATCACCAGGTGCCCGGCGTCCGGCACGAGCACCAGTTCGGCGTCCGGCAGCAGGTCGGCCATGGCCTCACTGTGCTCGCTGGGCGTGACGAGGTCGCCGACCCCGGCCAGCACCAGCACGGGCAGATCCTTGAAGTGGCCGAGCGCCTCGGTCTTGTCGTGCTCGGTGAAGGCCGGGTAGAACTCGGCGACGACGTCGATGGGCGTGCCCTCGATCATCCGCTCGGCGAACCGGGCGACGGCGGGATCGACGTCCCGCGACGAGAACGAGTACCGCTTGATGATGCCGGCGAAGAGATCGGTGGTGACCCGCCGCCCCCGCTCGACCCACTCGGCCTGCTGCCCCAGCGCCTTCAGTACGCCGGGCAGCACCCTCCGTACGGCGTTGACGCCCGCGACAGGCAGCCCGAAGTTGACCTCGCCGAGCCGCCCGGACGACGTACCGACGAAGGCGACGGCGACGACCCGCTCCCGCACGACGTCCGGGAACTGGTCGGCGAAGGCCATGACGGTCATGCCGCCCATGGAGTGCCCGACGAGCACGATCGGCCCCTCGGGCACGGCGGCGTCGAGCACGGCCTTCAGGTCCTGCCCGAGCTGGTCGATGGAGAGGGGCACCCCGTCCTCGTGCTGGGCGACTCCGCGCCCGGACCGGCCATGGCTGCGCTGGTCCCAGTACACGCTCCGCACGACCCCGCGCAGGGCGGCCCGCTGGAAGTGCCAGGAGTCCTGGTTGAGGCAGTAGCCATGGCTGAAGACGACGGTGACGGGGGCCGGGGCCTTGCGCCCGAACAGACGGCGCCGGCGCGGGGTGAGTGAAGGCGCGGCCGCCGGGTCGACGTCGTCGACCTCGTAGTACAGCTCGGTGCCGTCGTCGGCGTACGCCTTGCCCGGGGTGCCGCGCAGTGACCCGTACGGGCCCGTCGAGTCGAGCGCGAGCCGCGCCTTCTGGCGCATCCCGCGTCCCACGGTCATCCGCTCGACGGCGACACCCGCGGCGGCACCGGCGGCCACCACTCCTATGGCGACGCCCACGATGCCGGTCGCCCGGCGCCAGTTCCCGGCCGACGCACTCGTGGCGGAGGCCACGGCCGCCGTGGCGGCGCTCGCGACGACCTCCGCACTGCTCTCGCTCACGTACCGCTCCTCGCTGAAGTGACTCTGGAACAACTGACTGACTGCTGGAACAACTGACTGACTGTATGACTGATGAGGCTGGCGGGGTGACTCGTGCCGCCGGACAAAGAGCCCGTCGGGCGTCTACCCCTCTTGTTGCTCATTCACGTAGACGCGGGGCACCCGGGTTCCGATGCGGGTGACGATTTCGTACGCGATCGTCCCGGCCGCCTGTGCCCAGTCCTCGGCGGTGGGCTCACCACGATCACCGGGCCCGAAGAGCAGTACCTCCGAGCCCGCCGGGGGTTCGTCTCCGCCCAGGTCGACGACGAACTGGTCCATGGCGACCCGCCCGGCCACGGTCCGCCACTTGCCGCCGATCAGTACGGGACCGGTGCCGGAGGCGTGGCGCGGGATGCCGTCCGCGTAGCCCACGGGGACGAGGCCGAGGGTGGTGGCGCCAGGAGTGAGGTAGTGATGCCCGTAGCTGACGCCGTGGCCGCCCGGTACGTGCTTGACCAGCGCGAGCGAGGCGGCCAGCGTCATCACGGGACGCAGCCCCAGGTCGGCGGAGGTCCCGATCTCAGGACTCGGCGAGATGCCATAGACAGCCACCCCCGTCCGTACGAGGTCGAAGTGGGTGTCCGGACGGCTGAGCACGGCGGGCGAGTTGGCGAGATGCCGTACCTCGGGCCGCAGTCCGTGCCGTTCGGCGTACGCGACCATGTCGTGGAAGCGGGTGAGCTGGGCGTCGATGGAGGGGTGGTCGGGTTCGTCGGCGCAGGCGAGATGGGACCAGAGCCCGGTGACCCGGATCAGCCCGTCGCGCTCGGCGCGCAGCGCCGCGGCGACGAGCGCGCACCAGTCGTCCCCCGGCTGACAGCCGCCACGCCCGAGCCCGGTATCGGCCTTGAGCTGCACACGAGCGGGCCGACGGGCGGCGGAGGCGGCTTCCGTGACCTCCCGCAGGGCCCACATCCCACCCACCGACACGTCGATGTCGGCCTCGATGGCGGCCTGCCAGGGCCCGCCGGGCGTCCAGAGCCAGCACATGACCCGGACGTGGCCGGGAATCCCGGAGTCCGGCCGCCGCAGGGCGAGCGCCTCCTCGGGGGTGGCGGTGCCGAGCCACTCCGCACCCGCCTCGACGGCGGCCCGGGCACACCGGAGCGCACCGTGGCCGTACGCGTCGGACTTGACGACGGCCATCAGGGCCGCGCCGCGCGCGCGGGCGCGCAGGGTCCGTACGTTGGCCCGCAGGGCGGCGAGGTCGATCTCGGCGCGGGCACGCAGGGTCGCGGTGGGCGGGGCTGCTGTCTCACTCATGGCGCCCCCAGTGTCTCAGAGGGGCTTAGGAGCACGGTGGCGCCTACCCCGCGGCCCGCCGACCCCACACGTACACCCGGTCGCCCGTCTTCAGCACGTCCCACAGCTTCCGGGCGTCGGCGAGGCGCATATTGACGCAGCCCATGGAGCCGACGGTGGTGTAGATGCTGCCGTAGACGGCGTGGAAGGCCTGGCCGCCGCTGAAGAACTGGGAGTAGGGCATAGGGGTGTCGTAAAGGGTCGAGTGATGATTCTTGTGCTTCCAATAAACCTTGTGCCACCCACCCCGGGTCGCATACCCGGCCCGCCCACTACGAATGGGCACGGGCTGGTAAACGACCTTCTTCCCCTTCTGCACCCAGGTGAGCTGCCGCCCGAGATCGATACAGGCGACGCGGTAGGTCCGTACGGGGCACTTGCCGGCGGCGTTCGGATTCTTCCGCGCGGACAGCAGTTGCATACGGGACCAGGTGACGGGCCCCGCGAACCCAATGGCGGGCTTGATCTTGTACTTGAGCTGGAACGCACGGATGACCCGGCAGTCGGCGGCGGACTGCTTCCCGTCCACCTTCAGCTTCAGCCAGTACTCGACCTGCCGCTGATAGGGCCCGGTGAGCTTGGAACAGGCAACTTTACGAGCGGCTTCGTGGAGCGGCACATACTCAATGAGGTCGTACGTCCCCTGCGCGGCGTCGGCCGGCTCGACGGCGTCCTCTTTCCTGGACGGCGTGTAGACCTGCGGGGCGAGCACCTGGTCCGGGGTGTCGAAGGTCCAGGGCTGGGAAGGCGCGGGCCGCACGCCGGGAACGAGGTCGCCCACGGGGCCGGGTGAGGGCGGCGACTGGGCGAAGGCGGTGTGGGTCGGCAGGGCGGGGAGCGCGGTCAGCGCGACGAGGGCCACGGCCAGGCACCGGTGAGTGATGTTTCTGCTCATCATGCGATCAGGAGAACGCGGGGCCCGGTGTCCCTGGGTTAGCCGCGCGGCGGGGTCACCCGACCGGGGCGCGAATGGCAACGCCTGTCCAGCCCAGGTCGAGTTTCCCGCCCACCCACCCGTTTACTGCCGATCCATCAGCGCAGGTCGGGGCATGCCAGCCCGCCCGGCGCTTGAGGACGGGGGGCCACCCTCCAGCCCGTCCGGCGCTTGAGGACGGGGGGCCACCCTCCAGCCCGTCCGGCGCTTGAGGACGGGGGGCCACCCTCCAGCCCGTCCAGCGCTTGAGGACGAAGGGCCACCCCCCAGCCCGTCCAGCGCTTGAGGACGAAGGGCCACCCCCCAGCCCGTCCAGCGCTTGAGGACGAAGGGCCACCCCCCAGCCCGTCCAGCGCTTGAGGACGAAGGGCCACCCCCCAGCCCGTCC